>CAXSFZ010000039.1:26115-33860 GCA_964236905.1 uncultured Solirubrobacteraceae bacterium
GCTCGGGGTAGGTGCGGCCGGCCCGCGCGGCGTACATCGGAGCCGGGAAGGCGCCGCCGAAGCGCGGGTTGACGTCGGTGATCGCGATGCCGATCTCCGGGTCGCGGAAGACCTGGATCGTGCTCGGGCCGCGGAAGCCGAGCGCCTCGCAGGCCCGGCGGGCCAGCTCGCTGAGCTCCGGGTCGCGGAGCACCTGGCCCTTGATCGACTCGCCGCCGCGCGACTCGAGCATGGAGCGCGGGATGGCGTTCAGGCAGCGGCCCTCGAGGTCGCTGAGGCAGTCGATCGAGAACTCCGCGCCGCCCATCGCGCGCTGCACCATCACCGGCTCCTCCACGTAGTCGACGAAGAAGGCGGCCTGGGCGGCATCCCGCGCGAGGTGGATGGAGCGGGCGCCGGAGCCCTGACGCGGCTTGACGATCACGGGGTAGCGGTCGGGCTCGGTGCCCGGCAGCACGGTGGGCGGGCTCGGCAGGCCGAGCTCGAGCAGCAGCTCGTGGCAGCGGTACTTGTCGAACATCGCGGCGCAGACCTCCGCCGGCGCGACGAAGGCCGGCAGCTCCGGCGCGGCGGCCAGGACGTGGATGTCCAGGTCGGTGAGCGGCACGACCGCCCCGATGCGGTGCTCGGCGACGAGCTCGAGCAGGAACGGCACGTAGCCCGCGTCGTCGATCCGCGGCGGCGCGACCCGGACGTGCGCGGCGTACTGGGCGGGGGCCAGGGGGTTCGGGTCGGCGGCGACGGTGAACGCGTGGCGGGCGAAGGCGCTCACGATGTCGTGGCGCTTGCCCACGCCCGTGAGCAGGACGGCGGTCGGGAAGTCCTCACGCACCGTGGAAGTGCTCCAGGGTGTCCGAGCGGAGCCCGAGCCGGAGGCTCGCGAGCGAGACGACGCTCGCCGGCGGCACGTTGCCGAGGTTGACGTCGGCGCCGAAGCGGCGGATGAACCAGGTCTGCTGCTCGTCGCGCGGCGCCTCGAAGACGAGGCGGGCGACGTCGTGCCCGTGGGCGATCTCCTCCACCAGGCCGGTGCGGATCTCCGCCGTGGTGCGGTGCAGGCCGGCGGTTCCCCCGGCGCGCCCCTCGCAGATCACGAGGGCGGCGCCCGCCTCCAGCATCCGGCCGATCTCCTCGACCCAGACGTAGGGGGCCATGATCGAGTCGGCGGCCTTCTCACCGACCTCGGCGTAGACCGTGAAGCGGGCGCTGAGCTCTCGCACGAGCCGCGCCTTCTCCTCCGGCGGGATCGCCACGGTGCCGCTCGAGACCTCCACCAGGCCGATGCCGAGCCGCTCGAGCCGGTCGCAGAGGGCCGGCACGCGGCCGTGGCGCCAGGCCAGCTCGGTCAGCGTGCCGCCGAGCATGACCGGGACGCCGTGGCGCGCGAGGATCGCGAGCTTCTCCTCGAGGTGGTCGGTGACCAGCGCCGAGCCCCAGCCCAGGCGCAGCAGGTCGACGTGGGAGCCGGCGACGGCGAGCAGGCTCTCCACCTCGGCGGGCCCGAGGCCGCCGTCGAGCACGTGGGTGAGGCCGATGGTGCGCGGCTTGGCGGTGCGGGCGGGCAGCGGGATCAGGTCGTCCAAGCGGCGGATCATCGCGGACGCGGTGCGGCCCGGGCGCTGCGACGCCCGGGCCGCGGGAGGCCCGGGGTGGCGGGAGTGCGGCGGTGCGCCGTGCGATCCTCCGGCGCGGTGCAGCTGATCGCCCTCGCCCTCCTCGCCTGGACGCACGCCGGGTGGACGCTCTTCTTGCGCCTTGCGGTCCCGGCCGGGCTCGGCCGCCGCACGGGAGCGGGGGCCCCGGCCGCGGCTCCCGCCGCCCCGCCCGCCTCGGTCACCGTGGTGGTCGCGGCCTACGCGGAGGAGCCGGTGATCGCCGCGACCGTCCGGGCGCTCCGGGAGCAGGAGCACCCGTGCGAGGTGGTGGTCGCCTGCGACGGCTCGCCCGACGCGACCGCGGCCCGCGCCCGCGCGGCCGGCGCCCACCTCGTCCTCGAGCTGCCCCGCGGCGGCAAGCACGCCGCCCAGGCCGCCGCGGTCGCGCGCGCGAGCGGCGAGCTCCTCGCCTTCTGCGACGCCAACGCGATCTGGGCGCCCGACGCGCTCGGCGCCCTGGCCGCCGCCTTCGCCGACCCCGCCGTCGGCTACGCCTGCGGCCACGTCGCCTTCGCGCCTCCGCCGGGCGCCGCGGCGGCGGGCGCGGCCCCCAACCAGGAGGGCGCCTACTGGGCGCTCGAGCTCGCGACACGGCGCCTGGAGAGCCCGTGGCACTCCGTGACGGCGGGCAACGGCGCCATCTACGCGCTGCGCGCCGGGCTGTGGCCGCTCCTGCGGACCGACCTCGGTCACGATCTCGCGCTCCCGCACCAGGTCGTCCGCCGCGGCCTGCTGGCGGTGGACGTCCCGGGCGCGCGGGCGAGCGAGCGGATGGTCCCGACGCTCGAGGGCGAGTGGCGGCGCAAGCGGCGGATGATGGCCCGCACGTGGGGCATCGTCGCGCGCGACCCGCGGGCGGGCGGCCTGCTCGACCCCCGCGGCCTGCCGCCCCGCTACCTCCTCGCGCTCGCGAGCCACCGCTGGCTGCGGTACGCGAGCCCGGCGCTGCACGTGCTGGCGCTCGGGGCGGGCGGCCGGCGCCACCTCCGCGGGCGCGCCGGCAGGCTCGACCGCCTCGCGCTCGCCGGGCAGCTCGCGGTGCTCGCGGGCGCCGCGGTGCCCAGCCGCGCGCGGCCGTTCCTGCTCTGCCGCTACTACGTCCTCATGACCGCCTCGATCGCCGCCGGGGCCCTGGACCGCCTGCGCGAGGGGGAGCCGAGCCCGGGCTGGGCGCCGCCGGAGGGCACGCGGTGAGCGGTGCGGGGCCGCCTGCGCCCGCCGCTGAGGATCGCCACGCGGCCCTGCGGGCGCGGATGCGGGCCGAGGGCCTGCTCGTCGGCCCGGACGGCCCGGTCGCCCGCGGCGCGGGCACCCCGGGCGCCGAGGCGCTGCGCCGCGGGCTCGATGTGCTCGTCGCGGGCGGGGCGCTGCTGCTCCTGGCCCTGCCGCTCGCGCTCGTCGCGCTCCTCGTGCGGCTCGAGTCGCCCGGCTCCCCCATCTTCCGCCAGCGCCGCTCGGGCCTCGGCGGCGCGGAGTTCGAGGTGGTGAAGCTCCGCACCATGGTCGACGGCGCCGAGCGGATCGGGGCGGGCCTCGCGATCGACAAGGGCGACGCGCGGGTCACCCGGCTCGGGCGGCTCCTGCGCCGCAGCTCGATCGACGAGCTCCCGCAGCTGGTCAACATCCTGCGCGGCGAGATGACGCTGGTCGGCCCGCGCCCGACCCTGCCGCACCAGGTCGCGAGCTACGACGCCCGGCAGCGCGAGCGGCTGCTCGTGAAGCCCGGGGTCACGGGCTGGGCCCAGGTGCACGGCCGCACGGCGCTCAGCTGGCCCGAGCGGATCGAGCTCGACCGCTGGTACGTCGCGCACCGCTCCCTGCGCCTCGACGCGCGCATCGTCGCGCGGACCGTCCGCGTGGTCCTCGGCGGCGAGGGCGTCGAGCGCGAGGGCCGCGCCTGGATCGACCCGTCCTGAGGGCGGACCGGGCCGGTCGCGACCGCTCAGGTCAGCTGCAGCAGGGCCATGTACAGCGTGAGGCCCGGCCCGAAGGCCATCGCCACGACGTGGTCGCCCGGGGCCAGGCGGCCTGAGGCGAGCAGGCGCTCGAGCACGACCATCACCGTCGGGGAGGAGCAGTTGCCGATGTCCCGCAGGACGGCGTGGGACTCGGCGACCTGCTCGTCGGAGAGCGCGAGCCGCTTCTGCACCACCTCGACGATGCGCGGCCCGCCGGGGTGGATCGCCCAGCCCGGGACGTCGGCGGCGCTCAGGCCGTGGGGCGCGAGCAGGTCGGCGAGGGTCGCCTCCACGTGCTTGCGCAGCACCGCGGGCACGCGCGGCGAGAGGCCCATGCGGAAGCCGAGGTCGGTGACGTCCCAGGTCATGAGGCCCGCGCGGGCGGTGTCCGTGCGCGCCGCCACGTCGAGCAGGCGCAGGCCGTGCCGCTCCTCGCCCGGCTGCACGACGACCGCGTTGGCGGCGTCGGCGAAGAGCGCGTGGGCGACGACCTGCTCCGCGTCGTCGGTCGGCGGCTGCACGTGCAGCGAGGTGAGCTCGAGGCAGAGCAGGACCGCCGTGCGACCCCGCGCGGCGACGGCGTCGGCGGTCGTCGCGAGCCCCGGGATCGCCGCGTAGCAGCCCATGTGCCCGACGTGCAGCCGCTGCACCGTCACCGGCATGCCGAGGTCGCGGGCGATCAGGATGTCGAGCCCGGGCGTCGCGTAGCCCGTGCACGAGACGACCGTGAGCAGGTCGACGTCCCCGGGGGCGAGCCCGGCCGCCGCGACCGCGCCCCGCACGGCCTCGGTCCCCAGGGGGAGCGCCTCGGCCGCGAAGCGCTCCATCCGCTGCTGCGTGCTCCAGGTCGAGACGTCCTCGAGCAGCGGGTCGGTCACGCCGTGGCGCGTCTGGATGCCCGTGCCGGCAAAAACCCGGCGGGCCAGGTCGGAGCCGTCGTAGTGCCGTGCGAAGAACCCGTCCCACAGCTCCTGCTGGGTGCGCTGGGCGGGGAACGCCGAACGCGAGGCGGTGAGCGTCGCGCTCACGCCGGGCTCCGGGCGTACCCGGCGTAGAGCGCGGCGAGCGAGCGGGTCCGCTCCATGTGCACCGGCGCGCGCCGGTCGCGGAGGAAGCGGAGGTAGCTCGGGGCGTGGACCCGCAGGCCGAACTGCTCCTCCACCACGAGCCCGTGGGCGCCGAGCAGCGCGGCCAGCCGCCGCGGCGGGACGAAGAGCCGCGGGTCGTGGATGTGCCGCGGGGGGCCGCCCGGCAGCCGCTCCCCGACCCACACGAGCGACAGCCGCGCCCAGAGGGTCGCGTTGATCGTGTCGTAGACCACGACGCCGCCCGGCGCGAGCAGCCGCGCGATCTCCGCCACGAGCGCCGGCAGGTCCTCGACGTGCTCGATGAGCTCCCCCGCGAGGACCACCTCGGCGCAGCCGTCCGGGAGCGGCACCGCGGCCACGTCGGCGCGCACGGGCTCCACGCCGCGCCGCGCGGCCTCCTCCAGCGCGGCGCCGTTGCGGTCCACCCCGACGTGGCGGAAGCCCGGCGGCACCCGCGGCGCCATCAGCCCGCCGCCGCAGCCGAGGTCGATCAGGAGCGCCCCGGGCGCCGACGGCGCCGGCACGAGCGTGCCGCGCGCGACGGCGAGCCAGTGGAGCGCCGCGAAGGGGCCCTGCTCGTCCCACCAGGCGTGCGCGAGGTCGTCGTACTGCTCGGGGGCGTTGCGGGCGCGGAGGGGCGGGGCGGCGGCGGGCACGGGGGAACCACTGACGCTAGTGCCGGGGCCGGCGCGGCCGACGAGGCGGGCGCGGGGGAGCGCGGGGGAGCGCGGGCGCCCGGTCAGGCCGGCAGGGGGAGCGGGACGCCGACCGGCGGGGTCGGTGCGCCGGCGGCCGGATGGGCCGGGAGGTAGCGCGCCACGAGCAGCGCGCCGGCCAGCGCCACGCCCGCCGCGACGAGGCAGCCGGCCTGCTGCCGGTCACCTCCGACCATCACCAGAGTCAGAAGAACACGATCGCCCGCGTCCTCGACGCGCCCTGGCAGCGCTGCACCGTCCGCTCCGCGCGCACCACGCACGGCCACTGCCGACCGAGCCAACGCGCAGAACAAGCCCTATGACGCCAAGTCCTGGACGTCCTGGTTGCGCACGTCTCTGCTGCCCGTCGATGGGCGTCTGAGCTTGGAGGGGGTGCCTACGCCAGATCGACTTCCGGGACAGCGAGCTGGCCGCCCTCGGGCCGCGTCGGCTGCCTAGGCGCTGGGCAGCTCGCAGATCCGGCGTCACCGCGTCCAAGTGCCGTCATTGGAAAACCATCTGATACACGGCTGGCTGATGGCGGGGCAGCTCACGAGCACCCAGTTCGGCGAAGCCGGCGGCCAGCTCGACTACACCTACACCACCAGCGGCCAAGTCGACCACGACGACGCCACCGGCCTCACCGGAGCCCAGAACGTAACCCACGGCTATGACCTCGCCGGGCGCCTCAGCCGCGAGAACCTGCTCGCGATCACCTACGACCTCGCGGGCAACACCACCGCCCTCGCGAGCGCCGGGACGCTCAGCTACGACAACGCACGCCAGCTCACAACCTCAACGAGCTCTGCAGGCAACGTCGACTACACCTATGACGCCGTCGGCCAACGCACCCAACGCCAGCCCGCCAACGGCAACACGACCCAGTACGCCTACGACACCGCAGGCAACCTGACAAGCCTCACCACCAGCGGCTCGACACCGATCGACTACGCCTACGACGGCGATGGATTGCGCACCGACAAGGTGCAGGGCAGCGACTCCTTGCACTACGTCTGGGATCAAAGCGCCGCGGTCCCGCTGCTGCTCACCGAGAACACCACCAGCTACCTCTATGACCCAAGCGGACTGCCGTTCGAGCAGATCGACTCCCAAGACCAAGTGCGCTACTTCCACCACGACCGCCTTGGCAGCATCCGCACCGTCATAGACACAGACGGCCAACGCGTAAGCGATCAGACCTTCGACGCCCACGGCAACAAAACCAGCAGCAGCGGTCCTGCGATCGCCTTCGGTTACACCGGCGAATACAACGACCCAGACAGCGGCCTGGTCTACCTCCGCGCCCGCTACTACGACCCGCAAACCGGGCAGTTTCTCACCCGCGACCCGCTCGAAGCCACCACCAACGACCCCTACGGCTACGCGAACGCCGACCCCGCCAACAACACCGACCCCACCGGACTCATCACCCTCAACGGGGTTCTCAACGGGCTCCCGTCACTCCAAGGCGCGAGCGACTTCGCCGCGAGCTTCGGCGACAACCTCACGCTCGGTGCCACGCAGAAGCTTCGGCAAGCGATCGGCGTTGACGAGGCGGTCAACTACTGCTCGGTCGCGTATGGAAATGGGCCAGGGCCGGGATCGCTCTAAGTTTCGCGGTACCCGAGGGACGCCTTGGCGAGGTTGCTCTCGACGCCGCGAAGGGGGCGCGCCGATTCGGTGGTGCATTCACAACCTTCGAAAGGGATGCGGCGGGTCGTGTAAAGAAGTACACGACCTTCCGGCGGGCTGACCCGCGCGACCCCGAGGCTTTCCGTCCTCATCTACGCTTAGACCGTGACGGGAAACCGCACTTCAACAAGGCGAACGGAGGGTATGTCAGCACTCCGAACGTCCATGACGCGGAGTACCCAGGTGGGGTACGACCGGCCGCCCCTAACGAAACGCCGAGGTGAGCACCGACGTGACAGACTTGGAGTGGCTGTCGGAGTGGTTCGAGCAACAGTGTGATGGCGACTGGGAGCACGAGTTTGGCGTGACAATCGGGACACTGGACAACCCCGGCTGGTCTCTGCGGGTCGATTTGGTCGGCACGCCTCTGAGGGACGCGCTGTTCACTTCCCTCGCGCTCGACGACGGTGAGCAATGGATGAGACTGTGGAAGGACGACGACCCGACCGTCTTTCATGGTGCCTGCTCGCCGATGATGCTGTCGACGATGCTGGCACGCTTTCGCGGCTGGGCATCGACGGCGGCCTGAGCTAACACTGGCGACCGCACCGGTGAGCGGGCGCGAGCGCCCGCTCACCGGCCACCCGGCGGCGCACCGGGTGGCCAAAGCCGCCGGAGCCGCCGCTCAGCCCACAGGCGCTCGCCGCGCCGCCCAGG
>CAXSFZ010000040.1:0-32848 GCA_964236905.1 uncultured Solirubrobacteraceae bacterium
GCCTCGCCGCCACCCGTCACCCGTCGCTCGCCACCCGCCACCCGTCACCCGTCGCTCGTCCCCTCCGCGCCCCCGCCGCGCCTCGCCGCGCCCCGCGCCGCGCCGCGCCTCAGGCCCGCGCGGCGAGGCCGCGCTCGCGCAGCTCGACGCACTGGCGGATGTCGGCGTCGTCGGCCGCCTTGGCGTCGCGGAGGGTCTCGAGGATGACGGGGAGCCCGTCGAAGCGCGGCTCGGAGAGGAAGACGGCGCATCCGTCCTCGCCGAGCTCCCCGTCGCCGATCGGGGCGTGGCGGTCGACGTTGGAGCCGAGCGTGACCTTCGAGTCGTTGAGGTGCAGGGAGCCGAGGCGCTCGGCGCCGCACAGGCGGTCGTGCTCGTCGAGCGTCTCCGTCAGGCCCTCCGCGGTGCGGATGTCGTAGCCGCTCGCGTAGAGGTGACAGGAGTCGAGGCAGATCCCGAGCCGCTCGTGCCCGCCCGCCGCCTCGAGCAGCGCCGCGAGCTCCGCGAACGAGCGCCCGAGCGTCCCGCCGGAGCCCGCCGTGTTCTCGAGGTGCAGCGGGCAGGCGTCGCTCTCGGCCAGCGCCTCGGCGATCACGGCGCCCGCGCGGGCGATCGCCGCGTCCACGTCGCCCTTCAGCGCACTCCCGGGGTGCAGGACGACGCAGTGGGCGCCGAGTCGGTCGCCCGCGCGCAGCGAGGACCGAAGCGACGTGAGCGTCTTGGCCCGGATCTCCGGATCCTCCGACCCGGCGTTCAGGAGGTAGACCGCGTGGATGAGGAGCGCGTCGACGTCCGAGGCGGCGAGCGCCTCGTGGTAGGCCGCGACGGCCTCCTGCGCGTACTCCGTCGGCTTCCAGGCGCGGGGGTTCTGATTGAAGATCTGGATGCTGCGCGCGCCGCGCTCGACGCCGCGGCCCACCGCCTTCGCGGGCCCTCCGGCGGGGGAGACGTGGGCGCCGATCAGCACGCCGGAAGCACGGGACGAAGGCGGCGGGGCATTGCCTAGAGTCAACCGCAATGGCCCCCGAGACGCGCGTCCGCTTCGCCCCCAGCCCGACCGGCGCGCTGCACCTCGGCGGCGCTAGGGCGGCGCTCTACAACTGGCTCGTCGCGCGCCGGGCGGGCGGCACGCTGGTGCTGCGCATCGAGGACACCGACCGGGAGCGCTCGACCCCCGAGAACGTGGACCAGATCCTGGACGCGCTGCGCTGGCTCGAGATCGACTGGGACGAGGGGCCGATCAGCCAGCTCGCGCGCTCCGACCGGCACCGTGAGGTGCTCGACGACCTACTGGCGCGCGATCTCGCCTATCGCACCACCGCCACCGCCGAGGACGTCAGGGCCTACAAGCTCGAGCACGGCGACGCCGCGGGGTACCGCGGGGAGCCGAGCGGGGACGGCGAGGGCGCGGTCCGCCTGCGCGTGCCCGACGGGGAGCTCGTGGTCCGCGACCTCGTGCGCGGGGACACGACGTTCCTGGCCGCCCATCTCGACGAGCCGGTCATCGCCCGCGCCGATCTCTCCGCGCTCTACAACTTCGCGGTCGCCGTCGACGATCACGACGCCCGCATCACGCAGGTCATCCGAGGTGAGGACCACCTCTCCAACACGCCGAAGCAGCTGCTGGTCTACGCCGCGCTCGGCGCCGAGCCGCCGGCCTTCGCGCACCTGCCGCTGCTCCACGGCCAGGACGGCAAGAAGCTCTCCAAGCGCCACGGCGCGGCCAGCGTCCAGGAGCTCCGGGCGGCCGGCTACCTCCCGGCCGCCGTGCGCAACTACCTCGCGCTGCTCGGCTGGGGCGACGCCGACTCCGAGACCCTCATCGCCACCCCCGAGCTCATCCGGCGCTTCGACCTCGGGCGCGTGTCGCGCAACCCCGCGCGCTTCGACGAGCAGAAGCTCCGCTGGATGAACGGCCGCTACCTGCACGAGCTCCCGCTGGACGTGCTCACCGCCGAGCTCGAGCGCTTCACGGGCCGCGACGGGCTCGCCGCCGGGGTGGCGATCGCAGCCGAGAAGATCCAGACGCTCGCCGACTTCTGGCCGCTCGCGGGCTTCCTCTACGACGGGCCGGTCGACGACCCGAGCGCGCGCGAGCGGTGGCTCGAGGCACCCGCCTACCTCGACGCGCTGGCCGAGGCGCGCGCCGCACTCGCCACGGTGGAGCCGTTCGCGGTGGAGCCCGTGGAGGCGGCGCTGCGCGCCGTCGCGGCCGCGCGCGAGGTGAAGGTCAGAGACGTCTTCCAGCCGGTCCGGGTGGCGATCGCGGGGACCGCCGCCTCGCCCGGGCTGCCCGAGTCGCTCGCGGTGCTCGGGCGTGAGGACGCGCTCTCCCGCATCGACCGGGTTCTCGCGCCCGTCGCCTGAGGCAATCGCCCGGAGAGGGCTCAACCATTCGTCCACCCCTGCCGATGAAGGAGGCAACCCCGCCAGGAGACGAAGCCCGATGAGCACCCCCGCACTGAGCCAGCCGACCCCGACCACCGCCGACGCCCAGCGCAACCACAACGAGGGCCACGGCCGCCGGCTGACCGCGGCGTTCGAGGCGCTGGAGGCCTTCCCCGCCCTCGCGGAATCGCGCAACCGGCTGCTGCGGCTGGTCTCCGAGGAGCGCCCGTCGACCAACGACGTGGTCAACGCCGTGGAGTCCGACGTCGCGCTCGTCATCTCCGTGCTGCGGCTGGCCAACCAGGTCGAGGGCAAGACGCGCGGTCGCGTCGAGTCGGTCGTCGCCGCGGTCGAGCTCCTCTCCCCCGAGGCGGTGCAGTCGTTGGCCACCCGGGCGCGCACGTTCGACTTCTTCGAGCGCTCCGCGGTCTGGGACGCGGCGCCCGAGCGCTTCCGCCTCCACGGGGTGGCCACGCAGCGCGCGGCGGACCGCCTGGCGACCGAGACCGGCTACGAGCACCGCGACCGCCTGATGGTCACCGCGGTCCTGCACGACATCGGCAAGCTCGTGCTCATGCACGCCTACCCCGGCTACCCCCAGCAGGTCCACGGGAACGCGCGCACGCCGGAGGAGCGCATCCACCGCGAGCGGCGGGAGCTCGGCGTCGACCACGCGCTCGTCGGCGGCGTGCTCGCCCGCCGCTGGGGGCTGCCGAAGCAGGTCGCCTCGGTGATCGAGCGCCACCACGCCGAGGAGCTGACCGGCGAGGCGGCCTACGTCCGGCTGGCCGACATGCTCGCCCACTACGCCCAGGGCGGCGCCGTCTCTCCGACGGAGCTCCTGAAGACGGCGCGCCTGATCGGGATCGGTCCGTCCGAGCTGCGCACGGTGATGTACGACCTGCCCTACCCCGTCCAGGGCCGCGCCCGCCAGATCGATCCGTGCCCGCTCTCCACCCGGGAGGTGGAGGTCCTGAAGCGCCTGGCCGAGGGCAAGGTCTACAAGCAGATCGCGCTCGAGCTCTCCCTGAGCACCTCGACGGTCCGCACGCACCTGCACAACATCTACGGCAAGCTCGGCGCGGTGGACCGCGCGCAGGCCGTCCTGATGGCCACCGAGCGCGGCTGGCTCTAGTCCTCCCCGCCTCCGCGCGGGCGAGCGCCGAACCGCACCTCGACCTCCTCGAAGCCCTTCAGGCGCTGCGCCTCGGCCTGCCGCGTGTAGGCGCGGCGGTCGCCGGGCGTGAGGTCGACACGGTCGGTGAACGGGGTCAGCAGCGCGCGGGGCCACAGCCGCTCGGTGCGCACGACGTTGACCTCGACGCAGAGCAGCACCGCGACCGTCGTCAGGTAGACGAACGCGATCAGCCCGAGGACGAGGGCGAAGGCGCTGCTCGTCGCGCTGGAGCGGTCCACGATCCACCCGACGTAGCTCGCGCCGAAGAGCTGGAGGCCCAGGTAGACGAGCGCCGCGAGCATCGCGCCCGGCAGCGCCTCCCCGAGGCGCAGCGTCCGGGCGGTCGCCAGGCGGAAGGCGGTGAGGAAGAGGGACGTGTTGAGCGCGGAGGTCGCGGCGAGCACGAGCAGCCGCAGGGTCCCGCGGCTCAGCTGCTCCCCGAAGACGCCGTTGGTGATGACCGCCGTCAGCGCCGTCGTCCCGAGGACGCCCAGGCCGGCGGTCGCGAGCAGCAGGAGGCTGATGCCGCGCGCCTTGAACGGGTTGGGTCGCGAGTTCCGCGGGACCCCCCAGGCGGCGTTCATCGCGTTCTGCACCGCCTGGGCGACACCGAGCCCGCCGTAGAGCGAGCCGACGATCCCGATCACCAGGCCACCCGTCCCGCCGCCGATCCGCCCCGGGGTGCCGAGGTCCTGCCCGATCACCGGGAACTGGTTGAGCGCGGAGTCGACCACGCGCCGCTGCAGGTCGGGGTCGCCCTGCAGCACGAAGCCGAGGATCGTCGAGCCGAGCAGCAGCAGCGGGAACAGGCCGATGAGCCCGTAGTAGGTGATCAGGGCGGCGAGGTAGGCGCCCTGATCGTCGAAGTACTTGTAGACGACCGCCAGCGGGAACCCGATCACGCGGTGGCGCTGCTGGAAGCGGTCGACCCGCCGGGTGACCGACACGGGGAGAGCTTGCCCGAGATGGCCCTGCCTGCGCACCGCACCCTCCGACCCAGTCCGTAGGCTCCCGGAAGCTGGCGATGATCTCGATCACGACGAAGAGCCCCTACGCCCTCAAGGCCCTGACCGAGCTCGGCCGCGCCGGCGACGCCGGGCCCGTCCCGATCGGCGAGCTGGCCCGTCGCCGCGAGGTCCCGGTCCAGTTCCTCGAGCAGCTCTTCGCGACCCTCCGCCGGGCCGGGATCCTCAAGTCCCAGCGGGGAGTCAAGGGCGGCTACTCCTTCGCCCGCCCGCCGGCGGACATCACGGTGCTGGAGGTCGTCGAGCTCCTCGACGGTCCCCTCGGCCGGGAGGCCGACGGCATCTTCGCCGACGCCGCCGCCGCCGCCCGCTCCGTCCTGGCCCGCACCACGATCGCCGACGTCGTCGAGCGCGAGGCGCGCGAGGCCGGGGTGTCGATGTACTACATCTAGAACGGCGTCCGCATCCATGCGGGTTTCACCCGCGAAGCGCCATGAACGCTGGGTCTCCGGTCCGCTCCGGGTCGCTGGAGTTCGCTGTGGGAAGCACCCACGCTGGACCATCAGCGGACCATCGGGAAGGTCACCGTCCTCCCGAACGGTGCCGCCCGACGCGACACGCCGCTAGCGCTCGTTGGTGCCACGGCTGGCGATAGAGCTGCGCCCGTCGCTCGAGTGAGGAGAGCGACGCCCGCACTGCCGCTAGCGCGTGGTCGCGCCCCTTGATGCCGGTTACGACCCACATCGGGTCGCTGCGGTCTTGGCGTTCCGCACGGATGAGGAGGAGTTCCGCGTGGGCGACGGTGGCACGCAGGTTCTCCCACTCGGCCGACCTGAGCCCGCGCGCCAGCGTCAGTCGCACCTGGGGCCACCCTTCCAGTAGCAGCCAGCTTTCTCTGGGAGCAATCGCCTGGCCTGATAGCTCCACCTCGAGCAGGCGATGCTGCATCCTCATGAGGTCCTCGACGATCACCCGGACTGCCGCCTTGAGCTCGCGGCGCTCAGCCCGCCAGTCCAGCGCGAGCCTCGCGAGCGCGGCCAGCACGCCGGCCACAACGGCCCCGACCAAGACAGTGACGAGAGTCGTGGACGCCGCATGGTCCGCCGCCTTGGCCACGCGCCGCAGCCTAATCCGCGGCGGTGTGCGTGGCCGACGCCGTTGACTCTGCCTCTCAGCGCCGCGTGTCACAGAGCGCGTGTAGCATGCCGACCGCCCGCTCGGGCTGGGAGCCCATCAGCAGGAACGCTTCTACAGCTTGCGCGACGTCCTGGACGGTCACGCCGTGGTGCTCGCGGCAGAACCGCCCTGTTCCCCGGCGACGAGTCCGCCGATGCGACGCTGCAGGAGGCGCGCATGGCGGGGCTTGACCGCCGTTCCGCAGTGCACGAGCGCGGGTGAGCTAGACGGACTACGCTCGCACCGTGGGTGCCGTGACCCAAATGCCGCCCCGCGGTCACTACCTCGCCTGGGAAGCGGGGCAGCTTGCGGGCGTCTCAGGTCAAAAGATCGGGCAGTGGTCCCGACGCGGCTACATCCGCGCCTCCCAGGACGACAACGGGTTCCCGAAGGTCTACAGCTTCCAGGACGTCGCCGAGGCAATGGTCGTCCACGAGCTCGAAGACGCTGGCGCTGACCTGAAGTCCATCAAGCGCACCATCGAGCGCCTCCGAGACCGGCACGGGATGGCGTGGCCCCTCCAGCACCACATCTCGAAGCTAGGCACCGTTCACGGCGTCGTTGTTGAGCACCTTGACGACGGCACCGCGACGAACCTCGGCGGCAAGGGCTCTCCCGAGCAGAGCGTCATGAGCGACGAGAACCTCCGCAAGATCGCTAGCCAGCTTGAGCGTGGCGGCTGGGCGGTTCGAAAGCTCACCGACCTGCAGCACGTCGAGGTAGATCCGGACCGACTGAGCGGCCGGCCGGCGATCCGCGGCCGGCGAATCGCCGTGAGCGACGTCGCGGAGATCGCAGACGAGCCCAACGGCTTGGAGACCCTCACCGAGGGCTACGGCCTCGATGAGCACCAGATCTATGACGCCAAGCGTTGGTGGCACGAGGTTCAAGACCTCGTCGCATGATCGTCGCCGGAGGGCGGCTGCTTGTGATCGACGAAAGCCTCGACAAGCGGCTCGCCTCGCAACTGGAGCGGCGCGGTCGTTACTCGCGGAGCATTGACTGGCTCGGGCTCGGGTCGATCATCGATCCTCCGCTCCTACGGAAGCTGCACGAGACGCACCCCGAGTGCGTCCTGATCACCGGCGACGACGCCATGCCCAAGGAACATGGAGACCTCCTGAAGCGGCTAGGCCTGACTGTTGCCACGGTCGACGGACAACGTGATCCGGGCTGGGGGCAGTCGGACTGGAAGAACGAGACGGTCCACCGGTGGGCGCACGTGATGGCGAACCAGAAGTACGCCACGAGCCGACGCTACAGCCCGCACCGACACGGGCCATGGACGCTCCGCAGAGGGCGCAAGCGTCACGTGCCGCGGGCTGGCTAGACCATTGGCCCGAAAACGCAAGCGGAGCCTGAGTCCGAGCAGGATGTAGTACATCTGATCCTGCGGACGATGAGCCGCTTGGATGCTGAGGACTCTCCGGTCTCGCGTCCACGCCGCGTCCCCGGGGACGCACAGGTGGCGGCCCCCAAGACGCCGGGTGGGCCGGTTCGAAGGAGGCTCGACCCCGGCTGACTCAGGTCGGCGCAGGAGCGCGCCGCCTGCGCGCGAGTGGACGCCGCCGCCGCGACCCATCACCGCGCGCCTGCACCGCGCCGTCCCGGCCGCGACGTGCCCACACCGCCGCACGCTCGAGCAACCCCAGCGCCTGCCCCATCGCGGCATCATTCCCCCTCCCGGATCCGACCGAAGAGCCACCAACCGCCCCGAGCACGCTGACCGACGTCGGCGCGTGGAACGTTCAGGTCGAACCCGCCGACTGCCCCCGCCGGTCAGGCAGTTAGTCGGCCCCCGGCGGGCCGGTGATTCTGCCGTGTGCTCCGCCGAGTCAGACCAGCGGGCTCTGGACTGCTGCGTCGCCCACGACGACGTAGGTGTCGCGTCCGGCGTCCTTGGCCTGGTAGAGCGCGCGGTCGGCGTGGAGCATGGCGCTGTCGGCTTCGGACGCGCTGGTGAGGCGTGCGAGGCCGAGGCTGAGCGTCGGGCGCAGGTCCTCCTCACGCAGCAGCGGCGCGTCGCGCACGGCCTTTAGGAGGGCGCCGGCGAGCTGATCGGGCGTGGCGTCGGGTTCCAGCTCGGCGAGGATCGCGAACTCGTCGCCGCCGAGGCGGCAGATCGCGCTACCGGGCGGACTTCCCCGGCGCAGGGCACGGACGAGCTCCATGAGGACGCGGTCGCCGGCGAGGTGGCCGAGCGTGTCGTTGACGAGCTTGAAGCGGTCCAGGTCGCCGAGCACCAACCAAGTGGGTCCGCTGACCGCCGCCTGCGAGAGGGCGTCGTCGAAGGCGGTGCGGTTCAGCGCGCCGGTGAGCGGGTCGTGGCGGGCGCGGTCGGCGAGCTCGCGCTCGCGCTCGCGCTGGGCGGTGATGTCCTGGACGTGGACGACGACGTCTGCGGCCAGGCCCTTCTCAGCGGGGAGGCGGGCGGCCACGCAGCGGACCCATCGCGCAGCGCCGTCGGCCGCCGGCCAGCGCTGCTCGACCTCGGCTCCGGCAGTCGCCGGGGTCAGCGCGTCGCCGAGCACGCCTCCGGTCTGCGCGATGTGGTCGAAGGGGCGGCCGCGCAGCTCCTCCTCGCCGCGCCCCAGCAGCCTGGTGAGCGCCGCGTTGCTCTGGCGGATGCGCAGCTGCTCGTCAAGCAGGCAGACGCCGATCGGCGCCTGCGCGAAGATCGTGGCGAAGCGACGCTCGGACGCCTGCAGGCGCAGCTTGCGCCGACGGTTCTCGGCGGCGAGCGTGGTGTGCTGGCGCGTCAGCGCGACGAACTGCGAGGTGGGCGAACCGGCGAGCTCGAGTCGCAGCGCCAGCAGGACGTCCTCCCCCGGCGCGCTCACCCGGCTGAGCCAGCCGCGGACCGCGCGATCGCCGAGCGTGAGTGCGACAGGCCGCGGCGAGGAGGCGCTGGCGGCGTCGCGCAGCGCCTCCTGCACGCCGACCCGCGACTGGGCGGAGACGAGCTGGGCCAGCGGCGCGTCGAGCGGGCCGCCGAAGAGCTCTCGCGCCGTCGACGTGCTCGCGCGCACCGTCCCCGCCGCGTCGAGGACGACCACGGCCGCGCGGGTGGCGTCGAGCAGCCTGCCGATCAGCTCATCGCTCATCGTCCGGGCCGAAGAACTCGTGCCCCGGCGCCGCGTCCGCCGCGCCACCGGGAGCCAGGTGCACCACGACGCGGCAGCGACCGTCGCCCTTGGCGATGGTCTCGGGCAGCTCGACCTTGGCGTAGCCGAGGTTGTCCGCCGTGATCGTGCCGAACACGTTGGAGGTCATCGCGCACAGCGACTCGCGCCCCTCGACCTGGTGGGCGAACGGGCAGCGGCTGTTGGTCAGCACGACGCGCTCGGGGGTCGCCTCGACGACCTCGAACGTGCCGCCGATCCGGCGCTTGAGGTCGACGAGGACCTCGGCGACCTGCTCGGCGTCGAGGACATCGACCCCGGCGGCGCGCCGGTAGTCGGCGTCCATCGCGCGTCCCATGCGCAACCCCACCAATCCGATGAACCCCTGGGAGTCCTCCTCGCCGACGGTGTCCTGCAGCACCCCGGCGAGCTCGGTGACCAGGGTCGCGAGGAACCGCTCGCGATCGAGATCGAGGTCGGCGGTCACGATCTCGGTCGACATTCCGACCCCATCGCGCGTCGCGCGGGAAGGCTCAAGCGCTTTTCGCCTCTCTGGACGAACGTTGTCGCAAGCAGGCGATCCGATCGCTCATGGACGCGCTTCGTCGCCCGAGTGCACCGGCGAGCGGCGAGCGCGGGCGGCTGGGTCCCGGCTGCGGCGCTCCCCGGCGCCCTGGCCTGATGGTCGCGGTCCTGGAGGCACGCCCGCAGCTCTCCTCCTCCCTGGGAGTCGCCGTCCTCGGCACCATCTTCTCCAGCTTCGAGCAGCACCTCCCGACCGACGCGCGGCAGGTCACAGCCTGGGGAGCCCTCCTCCGCCTGGCCGGCGCCTTCCTCGTGGTCTTCGGCCTGACCGTGCGGGCACCCGACGAGCGCGAGCTCGGAGCAGCGACCGAGCCGCGGCCGGCGGCGCAGGCCCGGAGCCGACACCAGCGACCCTGCTGCAGCGTCCGGGCGTCAGGCGCCGTCGATCGTGGCGAGGAAGTCGCCGAAGGCGCGGTCGACGCGGGCGGTGTCGCCCGTGGCGTCGAGGTCCCTGAGCAGGCCGCGGATGACGGCGAGCACGACCGTCGCCAGCTCGGGCCGCCCGAGGCTGCGCATGCCCTCCTCGAGGGGCGGGAGCCAGTCGGTCGTCGCGGCCCGCCGGAAGCCGGGCCACAGTGGTTCGCCGGCGCTGTCGTGCAGGCGGCCGAACATGCGCAGGTAGGGCTCGCCCTGCGGCCCGGAGATCACGGTCCAGGCGCGAGCCAGCGTGGTCGGGTAGGGCTCGTCGGGGCGCAGGCGCATGAGGGCGGTGAACGCCTCGACCTGGCGCCGGCGGGCCTGTCCGAGGACCTCGCGCAGCAGCCCGTCCCGGGTCCCGAAGTGGTAGATCAGCATCCGGCTGGACGCGCCCGAGGCGGCGGCCAACGGGCCGAGGCGGTCCGGGAGCCCGTGCTCGAGCGCGTGATCGGTGCACGCGTCGAGCAGCCGCTGCCTGACGAGGGGCTGGCGCCGTCGGCCCATTGCTCGAGCCTTTCACGTAACGATCGGTACGTCTACTGTGGCCCGACGCAGATCGAGACGCGACGGGGAGGTCACGGTGAGGGTCGTTTTCGTGCACGGGGCATGTGTGAAGGACGGAGCGTGGTGGTGGCACCCGACCGGCGAGCTGCTGCGTGAGCGAGGCGTGGCCAGCGAGGCGCCCGCGCTGCCGAGCTGCGGCGAGACGGGTGAGCCGACGCAGGCGGGAGGGCCCGGGCTGGCCGGGGACGTCGCCGCGGTCCGGCGCGCCTTGGTCGCGAGCGACGAGCCCACGGTGGTGGTCGCCCACAGCTACGGCGGGATCGTCACCGCGGAGGCGGCGGCGGGCGTCGACACCGTGCGCCACCTGCTGCTCATCTCGAGCTACCTGCCGGAGGTCGGGCAGAGCCTCTCCTCGTTCGGCGGGGAGGCGCCCGCCCCGTTCCTCGACGTCGACCCCGGCGGCGGCACGTTCACCGTCCGACCCGAGGCCCTGGCCGGGACGTTCCTGCAGGACTGCGACCCGGAGCTCCAACGCGCCGCCTTGACCAGGACGGCGCGCCAGAGCCTGGCGGTGCTCGCGCAGCCCGTGCGCTCAGCGGCCTGGCGGCACGTGCCCTCCTCCTACCTCGTCTGCACCGAGGACCGGGGCACCCCCGTCGAGGCGCAGCGCGAGTTCGCCGCCCGGGCGGACAGCGTCGTGGAGCTCGACGCCGGCCATCACCCCTTCCTCTCCCAACCCGCCGCCGTCCGCGACCTGATCCTCGCGCTGTGACGGCCACCACCGGCGGGCGGGCGGGCCGCTGAGCGCCGCTGGTCCCGGAAGGCGTCCGGGCCGGTTGGGACGATCGCCGGATGCCGATCTGGTTGGTCATCGCTGCCGGTGCTGGCGTCGTGGTCCTGGCCCTGCTCGCCGCGTCGGTGCGCATCGTGCGCGAGTACGAGCGCTTGATCGTCTTTCGGCTGGGGCGTCTTCGGGGCGCCCGGGGGCCGGGCCTCGTCCTGATCGTCCCGCTGGTGGATCGCACGCGGTGGGTCACGCTGCAGGTCGAGACGGCCGACGTGCAGCCGCAGGACATCATCACGAAGGACAACGTGACCGTCCGGATCGAGGCCGTCGTCTACTACCGCGTGGTCGATCCCGTCAAGGCGATCGTGGCCATCCGCGACTACGAGCAGGCGATCCCGCGGATCGCCCAGACCACTCTTCGCGCGTCGCTGGGCCGGCACGAACTCGACGACCTGCTCGCCAACCAGGAGACGATCAACGAGCAGCTGAAGACCCAGATCGACATCGCCACCGAGGCGTGGGGCGTCCAGGTGGTCGCCGTCGAGACCAAGGACCTCGACCTGCCGGAGTCGATGCAGCGAGCGATGGCCCGCCAGGCGGAGGCCGAGCGTGAGCGCCGCGCGAAGATCATCGCCGCAGAGGGCGAGTTCCAGGCCGCCGAACGCCTGGGTCAGGCCGCCGAGGTCATCTCCGCCGCGCCCGGGGCCCTGCAGCTGCGCACGCTGCAGACGCTCGCCGAGGTCGCCACCGAGCGGAACTCGATCCTGGTCTTCCCGCTCCCCGTCGACCTGCTCACCGCCGTGACCGAACGGCTTCGCCCCGCCCGGGACCCGCCGAACACCTCCTGATCTCCGGCGAGCCCGCCTCGAGTGGTCGATCCACCGTCCCCGCGGAGGTCGATCGACCACTCGACGCCGCGCTCGCGGCGCCGCGCTCGCGCGCGGCCGCGCTGCGCTCAGGCCGCGCGCACGTCGTAGCGGTGGCCCGCCGCGCGCAGGCGCTCGGCCAGCACGTGCCCCATCGCGGTGGCCGGGGTGAGGACGCCCGCCGCCGCGGGCAGCCTCGCCTCCTCGAGGGCCAGCGCCAGCCCGCTCTCGCCGAGCATCACCGCCGTGGCCTTGTAGCCCGGGTCGCCCGGGGCCTCGACCTCGCAGACGAGCCGGGCGCCGCTGCTCGTCCGGGTGTGCACCGCGATCCGGAAGAAGCCCTTCTCGCGCGCCGCGGCGTCCGGTCCCTCCCCCGGGGCGGGGAGCACACGGTCGAGCAGCCTGCGCGTCGGCGGGAAGGCGAGCGCGGCCACCAGGGCGCCGGCACCGCCCGCGATCGCCGCCGCCTTCGCCGGCCCGAGCGGCAGCTCGCCGCCCAGCACGAGCTCCCGGTAGCGGAGCTCACGCCCGTAGGCGTGGCCGAGGAGCGCGTTGGAGCGCCGGACCACCCGGGTGTTGACGGTTCCCATCACGAAGGGGGCGAGGTACCCGCCGAGCGCGGGATCGCGGGAGACGCCCACCGGATCGCGCTCGCTCCCGAGCTCCGGCTCGGCCGCGCGGTCCGGGCTCAGGCCGTACGGGTCGAGCATCACCTTCCGGGCGGCGCGATCCCTGCGCGCCTCGTCGATCTGGCCGCGCAGCGAGTCGACCGTCCCGCCGCTCACGCCGCCGGAGACGCCCGTGAGGACGAACGTGGTCTGCTCGAGCCGGCCGAGCCCCGCCTTCCGCGCGTGCTCGGCCAGCAGGAAGACGGCGAGGTCGGACGGGATCGAGTCGAAGCCGCAGGTGTGCACGATCCGCGCGCCGCTCCCGGCGGCGGCGGCGTCCGCCTGGTCGATCGCGCGACGCATGAAGAGCACCTCGCCGGTGAGGTCGGCGTAGTGGGTTCCCTCGGCGGCGCAGGCCAGCACGAGCGGGAGGCCGTGGCGGAGATAGGGCCCGACCGTGCTCAGCACCACCCGCGTCGCGCGCGCGAGCTCGCGCAGGGCGGCCTCGTCGGCCGAGTCGGCGACGACCAGCGGCCACTGCGCCGCCGCGGGGCCGAGCGCGGCGCGCGTGCGCTCGAGCTTCTCGCGGGAGCGCGCGCCGAGCGCGATGCGGGTCCCGGCCGGAGCGTGGGCGGCGAGGTGGGCGGCGGTGAGCCGGCCGACGAAGCCGGTGGCGCCGAAGACCACGACGTCGTGCTCACGCGGCCGGGGGGACGGGCTCATCCCCCCAGCATGCCGACTCTCAGCGCTTGACGATGATCGTCTGCCGCATCTCCGCGTGGAGCGTGCAGATGATCTTGTACGTCCCCGGCGTGGTGAGCTTGCGCTTGAACACGTAGGCCGAGCCCGCCTCCTCGGAGTGGAACTTCCTGACGCCCCGGGGAGCGGACTTGAGCTTCACGTCGTGCGAGTCGCCCGTGTCGTCCGGCCACCTCCAGACGACGGTCGTCCCGGCCTTCACGGTGAGCCTGGTCGGCGCGTAGAAGTTGTCCCCGATGCTCACCGTCCTGCTCCTCGACTTCGCCGCCCCGGCCACGGTGGCCGGGAGGACGAGGGCCGCGGGGACGAGCACGACCGCCAGGGCGCAGGCGGCGCGCGCCGCAGTCGCGGGCCTCACGGCTTCTTGCCCTTGTAGCTCGCGTAGCGCTCGAGCGGCACCAGCCCCGCCCGCGGCGGCTGCGTCGTGCGGATCCACGCGGCCTCGTGGTCGCCTCCGGCCACCCAGCCGAGCGCCTCGCCCTGGGCGGCGCCGCTGAACGCGTTGGCCCCGGTGAAGGGGCAGGGGAGCATCGTCGAGGCGTCGGCCGGGACGGTCCTCGCCACCCCGACGTTGCCGCCGACGCAGTTGCCCGTGCCGTCCCCGTCGTAGAAGAGGTCGCGGCCGTTGCCCTCGCCGCCGACGCTGAGCGTGTTGCCCGAGATCTCGTTGTCCTGGAGCGCCTGCGCGTCCTTCTGCTTGAGCAGGAGCTGCTGCAGCGCGCCGATGCCGAGAAGGTAGTTGCCCGAGACGCGGTTGCCCGTGATCCTCGTGCGCCGGGAGCCGAAGAGCAGGATGCCGACCCCCACGGGGTAGGGGACCTCGCCCGTCGCGCTCTTGCGCAGCGGGAACGGCGCCCCGGCGAAGTAGTCGAAGTTGTTCCAGAAGACGTCGTTGTCGGTGATCACGTTGTCCTCGGGCGGCGCGTACTTCTCGGAGTCCAGGGCGTTCGGGACGATGCCGAGGCCGTTGTCGAACCACCGGCTCCGGGTGATCGTCACGTAGCGCATGTTCGTGCCCGAGAAGCCGAGCACGTTGCCGTAGGAGCTCACGTCGCTGACGATGGAGCGCATCGGCCTGGTCTGCGGCGGGGTCTGGCCGATGTAGAAGCCCGAGTCGTTGTTCCAGGCCGCCTCCGAGCGGGACATCGTTCCACCGCGCGAGTTGAACGCGTAGACGCCGTAGACGCCCGTCTGCATCGCGCGCACCCGGTCGATGGTGTACCCCGTGGCGTTGACCACGAAGAAGCCGTTGGAGCGGTAGTGGGTGGCGGTGAAGCCCTTCACGGTGACCTCGGCGGCCCCGTCGATCTTCACCCCGTTCTGCGCGCCGATGCCCGTGAGGCCCCTGCCCTCGAGCACCACCCTCCTCGGGTCGCGCACGTTGCCGACCAGCTTGAGGTAGCGCTTGGCGGAGCCCTTGATCGAGACCCCCTCCCTGTAGGTGCCGTCGGCGACCTTGATCGTGTCGCCCGCCTTCGCGGCCCTCACCGCGGCGCCGATCGTCTTGTACTTCTTCGTCCTGCCGACCTGGAGCGTCTTGAACGGCCCCCTGGGCTTCTTGATCGTCGACGGCTTGGCCGGCGGCGGGTAGTCGACCGCGGCGGCGCCCGGCACGAGCGCGAGCCCGAGCGCGACGGTGGCGACCCCGACGGCGGTGGTGGTGCGGATCATGCGGCTCTCCTTCCTCCTACGGGTCCACCAGGAGCCAGCCGGCCATGCCGCCGTCCTGGTGGCTGAAGACGTGGCAGTGGTAGAGCCACCGCCCCGGGTTGTCCTCGGTCCACGAGGCCGTGATCGACTCGTGCGGCCCGAAGGAGGCGTTGTCGATCGGGAGGCCCGCCGGCGAGAGCCAGCGGTGGCCGTGGACGTGGAAGTTGTGGAACTGCCCGTCGCCGCCGAGCACGTGGAAGGCGACGCGTTGGCCGGCCTTCGCCCGCACGGTCGGGGTGTTGCCGGCGAAGGCGCGGCCGTTGAAGCACTGCCACTGCGTGTCGAGGCCCGTGACGTTCGGCGCGAGCGCGTGCTGGAAGAGCACGGTCTCCACGTCGGGCGGCAGGCTGCCCCTGGGGCGGACGATGATCGCGCCGAACAGGCCGCGCAGGAGGTTCAGCGTGTGGTTGGGCCCGTGGTCGTGGTACGGCCACACCCCGACGGAGGTGGGCAGCGCCTCCCAGGTGTAGGTGAACTCCTCGCCGGGCGCGATGAAGCCCCCCGCGCGCGTGCGCTCGCCCATGTACGTGCCGTCGTAGTCCGGCGTGTAGCGCAGTCCGTGGGGGTGCATGGTGATCGCCTGGCCCAGGTCCTCGGCCGCGTTGCGCACGTGCACCCGGAGCACGTCGCCGACCTCCGCGTAGAGCGTGGGCCCGGGCATCGCGACCGAGCTCTTGGGCGCCGCGAACCCGGGGGTGAACTCCCGGTAGGTGAACGCCCGGAACCGCGTGCGCCCGCGGACGGGCATGTCCATCCACTCGTCGCGACGCTGCGGGGTGATGTCCCAGGCGTGAGTGTCGGCGGCGATCCAGTACTCGCGCACGTTGCCGCCGGGCTGGGGCTCCGGGGTCGCGAAGCGCAGCCGGTCGACCCGGTCGGCGGCCAGGGCGGCCGCTCCGCTCGGCCGCTTCAGGCGCGAGGCGGCCCGGTCGGCGGCGCGCACGTCCGAGCGCGACGCGTTCTCCACGCTCTGCAGGGAGCAGAACAGGGTGCCGGCACCGACCGCACTGGACGAGAGGAAGCGCCGACGATCCATGACCGGCGCGACGCTAACACGAGCATCGGCGTGGCCGCCTGGAGCGAACGCGGGCGTCCGGCCCGCCTGGGGAGCGGCGGTAGGCTCCAGGGCAATGTCCCGAATCCCGACCGACATCTCCGAACTGGTCGGCCGGACACCCATGGTGCGCCTCGCCCGCATGGCCCCCGCGGCGGTGGAGCTCTACGCGAAGATCGAGGCGTTCAACCCCGGCGGGTCGGTGAAGGACCGCATCGGGCGGGCCATGATCCAGGCCGCCGAGGACGAGGGCCGCATCGAGCCCGGGCGCACCACCATCGTCGAGGCGACCTCGGGCAACACGGGCATCGCCCTGGCCTTCGTCTGCGCGGCGAAGGGCTACGAGCTGGTCCTCACCCTCCCGCAGGGGATGAGCCGCGAGCGGGAGGGGCTCCTGCGCCTCTACGGGGCGCGCGTCGAGGTCATCGAGTCGCTCGGCGGCATGACCGAGGCGGTCGCCGCCGCGCGCGAGCTGGCCACCCACGAGGACGTCTTCCTCCCGGACCAGTTCTCCAACCCGGCCAACCCCCGCGCCCACCGCGAGCACACGGGCCCGGAGATCTGGGAGCAGCTCGACGGGAAGGTGGACGTGCTCTGCTGCGGCGTGGGCACCGGCGGCACCATCACCGGGGCGGGCGAGTACCTGCGCCACCGCAACCCGAAGCTGCGGGTGGTCGCCTGCGAGCCCCGGTCCTCCGCGGTCCTCTCGGGCCGCCCGCCGGGGCCGCACAAGATCCAGGGGATCGGCGCCGGCTTCGTCCCGGCGGTGCTCAACCGGGAGCTCCTCGACGAGGTGATCGCCGTCCCCGACGAGGCCGCCATCGAGACGGCGCGGCGGGCGGCGCGCACCGAGGGGGTCCTGGCCGGCATCTCCTGCGGCGCCGCGCTGTGGGGCGCGCTCCAGCTGGCGCAGCGGCCCGAGTACGCGGGAGCGCGCATCGCCTGCGTGCTCCCCGACTCGGGGGAGCGCTACGTCTCCGCGAGCTGGTTCGCCTTCTAAACCCCTGCGGGTCGGCGGACGCCGTGCGGCCGCTCACGCGGTGAGCGCGCCGGCGCGCCCGCCGAGCACCCAGGCGCGCATCGCGGGCCACGGGCCGTAGCCCGCCTCGACGTTCAGGTGGCCCCGGCCCGGGAGGAGGTCCACCGCGAGGCCCAGCGGCTCCCCCCAGTGCTGCCGGGCACCGCGGCCGGGGCAGTAGGGGTCGTCGTCGGCGCAGACCAGGCGCGTGTGGCCCGCCGCCCCGGCGACCGCCTCGCGGTCCGCGCGGGTCGGGTAGAAGCGGGCGAGCGCGGCGACACGGGCCCCGGGACACGGCGGGGCGACCAGCGCCACGCGGTCCACCCGGAGCTCCGGCGCGACACGGGCCGCCTCCCGGAACCACAGCACGCAGCCCAGCGAGTGCGCGCAGACGACCCGCTCCCCGCTGCCCGGGAGCGCCGCGAGCGCGGCGAGCTCCGCGTGGAGCACGGCCCCCCACCGGTCGGGGCAGGGCACGTCGCACTCGGGGAGCTCGGGGAAGCGGACCTGCGCGCCGACGGTCGTGAGCTCCTCGTCAAGCCAGCGCTGCCAGTGCCCGGGTTCCGAGCCCTGCCAGCCGTGGAGGAGGAGCACCCGGGGCCGCGCCATCGACCCGGGTACGGTACCCGGGAGATGCTCGGCCTCGGAACGCTGGCGCGCGTCGCGCGCGAAGTCCGTCGTGACCTCGACGCCGTCCACGACCGCGATCCCGCGGCGCGCGGGGTCTCCTCGCTGGAGGTGCTGGCGCTCTGGCCGGGCGTCCACGCACTGCTCGCCCACCGGGTCGCCCACACGCTCCACGCCGCACGGGTGCCGGTCCTCCCGCGGGCGATCGCCACCGCCTCGCGCGCCGTCACGGGCATCGAGCTGCACCCGGCGGCCGAGATCGCCGACGGTCTGTTCATCGACCACGGCACGGGCGTCGTGGTGGGGGAGACCGCCGACATCGGCGCGAACGTCACCCTGTACCAGGGCGTGACGCTCGGCGGGACCGGCTTCGCGACGGGCAAGCGCCACCCGACGGTCGAGGACAACGTGACGATCGGCTCGGGCGCCAAGCTGCTCGGCCCGATCACCATCGGCCACGGGGCGAAGATCGGGGCCAACAGCGTGGTGATCACCGACGTGCCGCCGAACGCCACGGTCGTCGGCAATCCCGGCCACCCGGTGCGCGTGGACGGGCGTCGTCCCGAGGGCCCCGACGCGGACTGGATCCACCTGCCCGACCCGGTCGCCGACGCGATCCGCGGGCTCTCCGCGCGACTCGGGGCGCTGGAGCGGCGCCTGGCCGACCTCGGGGCGGCCGAGGACCCCGAGCCGCCGGCGAACGTGCGGGAGCTGCGCGCGGTGCGCGGCCAGAACCCCGCCGGGGGCTAGTAGTAGACCGTCCGGCAGCGGTGTCGGGGGCGGGACTTGTGCTCGGGCGCCTGGCCGCGGCTCCACAGCCGGTGGTCGAGCTCCTGCTCGCTCAGGCCGAGCCGCGGGGCCAGCGTGGCGCAGGCGTGGACGGCGCACCCGCGGATCTCGCGCTCCCACGGCCCGAAGGGCAGGAGCTGCCCGCGGTCCACGTGCTCGGCCAGGACGGGCTCGTAGACCAGGACGCCCTCGCCGCGCAGCACGTGCGGCACGAGGTTGTCGGCGAAGATCGTGAGCCGCTCGAGGTCGCCGAAGTGCGCGACCCCCGCGCGGGCCAGGTCGCTCGGGAGCAGCTGCGCGCGCTTGTAGAAGCCGCGGTCGGCCCACAGCGCCATGCCGGTCGCCACCGTGCGCGCCAGCGCCGCGGCGCTGCCGCCCGCCTCCCGCACGAGGTCGAGGGCCGTCCGGTTGCCGAGGAACCGCCCGAGCTCCCGCAGCGCCTGGGCGTAGAGCGCCATGAGCTCGTGGTCGGGCCGCTGCCCGAGCGTGGCCGCCACCTCCTCGGTCCGCATCGCCCGCAGCTGCGCCGGGGTCCAGGGGCCGTGCGCCGCGAAGCGGTCGGCCAGGGCGCCCGCGACGGTGAGCGAGCCCGAGAGCGGGCGGCCGTCGCTCCCGCGGCGCTTGCGCAGCGTCGGGAACCAGCCCGAGCCGAAGTTCACCGCGCCGAGGGCCAGGAGGTGGGCGGCGAGGTCCGCCTCGGAGCCCGCGAGCTGGGGTGCGAGGGCCGGCGGCGCGCTGCTCGCCGGCCATCTGAGCGCCGCGAGCCGCTCCGGGTCGATCCGCACGGCCCGGGCGCGCGCGGCGACGCCCGCGGCGTGGGCGCGGACCTCGTCGGGAAGCGTCGCGCGGGCCACCCCAGGAGGCTACGGGCCCGGGCGGAGGGCCGAGGCGGTCGTCCCGCAGCCGTCTCGGCCCGCTGGTCCCGCCGCGGTGGCGGAGCACCCGGAGGTCCCGAGGGCCCGCGGCGCCGCCGGTCGCGCACCTATCCTCGGCGGGGATGCCGGAGAGCCCCGCCCAAGGCCGCGTCGCGCAGCTGCTCGAGGGGCTGAACGCGCCGCAGCGCGAGGCGGTGGTGCACGGGGACGGGCCGCTGCTGATCCTCGCGGGCGCGGGCTCGGGCAAGACGCGGGTGCTCACGCACCGCGTCGCCCACCTCATCCACACCGGCCGCGCGCGCCCGGGCGAGATCCTCGCCATCACCTTCACGAACAAGGCCGCGCAGGAGATGCGCGAGCGGGTCGAGCTGCTGCTCGGCCACTCCACCCGCGCGATGTGGGTCATGACCTTCCACGCCGCCTGCGCCCGCATCCTGCGCGCCGAGGCGCCGCGCCTCGGCTACACCCGGCAGTTCACGATCTACGACCAGTCGGACTCCCGCCGCCTGGTGAAGCGGGGGCTCGACGACCTGGGGATCGACCCGAAGCGCTTCACCCCCGGTGCGGTGCACCACCAGATCTCCGACGCGAAGAACAAGCTCCGGGACGCCGAGGCCTACCGCCAGCTCGTCGGGGGCTTCTTCGAGCAGACCGTCGCGGACGTCTTCGAGCTCTACGAGCGCGAGATGCACCGGATGAACGCGATGGACTTCGACGACCTCCTCGTCCGCACGGTCAACGTCCTCGAGCTCTTCCCCGAGGTCCGCGCGCGCTACCAGGCGACCTTCCGCCACGTGCTGGTGGACGAGTACCAGGACACGAACCACGCGCAGTACCGGATGCTCCAGCTGCTGGCCGGCGGCGAGAGCCCCCACCGCAACCTGGCGGTGGTCGGCGACGACGCGCAGTCGGTCTACTCCTTCCGCGGCGCCGACGTCCGCAACATCCTCGACTTCTCCCGCGACCACCCCGACGCGCGCGTGGTGAAGCTCGAGCAGAACTACCGCTCGACCCAGAGGATCCTCGACGCGGCCAACGGCGTGATCGCCCACAACCGCGACCAGATGGAGAAGGACCTGTGGACCGACCTGGGCGAGGGGGACCTCGTCAAGGTCCGCGAGCTCGAGGACGAGTACGCCGAGGCGCGGTACGTCGTGGGGGAGATCGAGCGGCTCGTCGAGGAGGGCGTGAGCCGCCAGGAGATCGCCTGCTTCTACCGGACGAACGCGCAGTCGCGGGTGCTCGAGCAGGTGCTCACGGACAAGAACGTCGGCTACCAGGTGATCGGCGGCCCGAAGTTCTTCGAGCGCGCGGAGGTGAAGGACGCGATCGCCTACCTCACCGTGCTGGGGAACCCGCAGGACGTCGTGTCGTTCACCCGCATCGCGAACTCGCCGCGGCGCGGGATCGGGCAGACGTCGCTCTCCCGCGTGATCTCCCACGCTGGAACAATCGGGATCTCGGTGTGGGACGCCGCGGCGGAGCCGGCGTCGGTCCCCGGGCTCGGGACCGCCGCCGTCCGCGCGTTCGAGCGGTTCATGGCGACGATGCTCTCGCTGCGCGGCCAGCTCGAGCAGGGCGTGCCGGTCGGCGACCTGGTCCAGGCCGTGCTGACGGAGTCCGGCTACCTCGACTGGCTGGAGGCGGAGCGGACGATCGAGGCGCAGGGGCGGACGGAGAACCTCGAGCAGTTCGTCGAGTACGCGCGGGAGTTCGACGCGGCCGCGCCGCCCGAGCAGGACACGCTCGACGTCTTCCTCCAGGGCACGGCGCTGATCGCCGACGCGGACGGCCGCCGCGACGACGAGGGCCTGGTGACGCTCATGACGCTCCACAACGCCAAGGGGCTCGAGTACCCGATCGTCTTCATCCTGGGCTGCGAGGAGGGGGTCTTCCCGCACTCGCGCTCGATCGACGAGGGGACGCTCGAGGAGGAGCGGCGCCTCATGTACGTCGGCATCACCCGGGCGATGTGCGACCTCTACCTGACCCACGCTCGCCGCCGCTCCGTCTTCGGCTCGGCGCCGAACTACGGCCTCCCGAGCCGCTTCCTGGGCGAGCTGCCGAGCCACCTCGTCGACCGCGAGGAGTCCGGAGCGGTGACCTGGGCCGGCTC
The DNA here is from genome assembly GCA_964236905.1 of uncultured Solirubrobacteraceae bacterium. Lineage (GTDB taxonomy): Bacteria > Actinomycetota > Thermoleophilia > Solirubrobacterales > Solirubrobacteraceae > Paraconexibacter. Next base: position 21,544 of record CAXSFZ010000040.1, read on the forward strand.
CGGGGTGCTGGCGGGGGCGCCGGCCCGCGGCAGGGCGACCTCGTGGAGCGCCCCGGCCGGCGGCTGGGGGAGGAGCGCGGAGGCGCCGGCGGCGGGCACCGCGAGCTTCCGCACCGGCGACGACGTGGTGCACGCCGCCTTCGGCGACGGGGTGGTGACCGCGGTCGAGCCCGGGGGCATCGTGGTCGTGCGCTTCGCCACCGACGGCTCCGAGCGCAAGCTCATGGCCGAGTACGCGCCGATCACGAAGCGCTGAGGCGTCCCGCGTCCGCGTCCGGGCTCCCGGCGGGCCCGGGCGGGCCGGCGGGCTGGGCGGCGCGGCGGACGGGCGGGGCGAAGAGGACGGGAGCGCCGGCCGCGCCGGTAGCCTGCGGCGCCGATGGCGGCCACCCTGATCGACGGCAAGGCGAGCGCGGCGGCGCTCAGGGCGCGGCTGGCCGAGGACGTGGCGGCGTTCGCGGCGGCGCACGGCCGGCCGCCCGGCCTGGCCACGGTCCTGATCGGCGAGGACCCGGGCTCGCAGGTCTACGTCGCGGGCAAGCAGCGCGCCTGCGCCGAGGTCGGCATCCGGGGCTTCGACCACCGCCCGGCGGCGGACACCCCGCGGGAGGAGGTGCTGGCGCTGCTCGACGGGCTGAACGCGGACCCCGCCGTGAGCGGGATCATCTGCCAGCTGCCGGTCCCCGCGCACCTCGACGGGGTCGAGCTGACGAACCGGATCTCCCCGGACAAGGACGTCGACGGGCTCACCGTCGCCTCGGCCGGGCGGCTCGCGCTGGGGCTTCCGGGGCTCCGCCCGTGCACGCCGAGCGGCGTGATGCTGCTGCTCGAGGAGCAGGGCGTGGCGCTCGCGGGTGCCGAGGCGGTGGTCGTCGGCCGCTCGAACCTGTTCGGCAAGCCGATGGGGCAGCTGCTGCTGGCGGCGAACGCGACGGTGACGACCTGCCACTCCCGCACGGCCGACCTGGCCGCGACCTGTCGGCGGGCCGACGTGCTCATCGCCGCCGTCGGCGTCGCCCACCTGGTGCAGGGCGACTGGATCAAGCCCGGCGCGGTCGTCGTCGACGTCGGGATGAACCGCCTGGAGAGCGGCCTGACGGGCGACGTGGACTTCGCGGCCGTGCGCGAGGTGGCCCGCGCAATCACCCCGGTCCCCGGCGGCGTCGGGCCGATGACCATCGCCTGCCTGCTGCGCAACACGCTGCGGGCGGCCGAGCTCCAGCACGCGGGGTAGGTTCCGCGCCATGGACCTGCGCCGGCTGCGCCTCGGGGAGCTCGTCGTGGGAGCGGCCGCGCTCGGCCTGCTCGCCGCGCTCTTCCTGCACTCGGCGCGTGACCCCGGTGGCCTGCTGCGGGGCTGGAGCGCGGTCGGCCCCGTGGTGGACGTGCTCCTCGTCGTGGCCGTCGGCTTCGCCGCCGCGCTCGTCTTCGCCACGGTGACCCGGCGGCCGGCCGCGATCCCGATCGGCGCGGCGGTGCTCACCACCTCCGTCGGCGCCGTGGTGGTGCTCGTGCTCCTGGTGCGCGTCGTGCTGCTCGACGACGCGCTCGGCGGCGCCTACCTCGGCCTCGGGCTCATGCTGCTGATCCCGGTCGGCGGGTGGATCGCCATGGCCGACGAGCGACGGGACGCTCCCCAGTCCGCCCCGCCGGACCTGCCGCGCCGACCGGCGCCACCCGCGGAGGCCTGAGCCGACTCCGAACCGCCGCGGCGGTGCCGCGCGGCGCCGGCGCCGGCGCCGCCCGGGCCCGGGGCGGCTTCTAGGATGCGCGGCTCATGATCGACCGCCAGCAGGTCCTGCACGTCGCGCGCCTGGCCCGTCTCGAGCTCTCCGACGCGGAGACCGAGCGCATGAGCCAGGAGCTCTCGCACGTGCTCGGCCACATCGAGAAGCTCGCCGAGCTCGACCTCGACCGCATCGCGCCGACCTCCCACGTCGTGGAGGTCGAGGTCGCGCTGCGGGCCGACGAGCCTCGCCCGTCGCTGCCGCACGACGTCGCGCTCGCCTCCGCGCCCGACGTCGCCGACGGCGGCTTCCGCGTCCCCAGCCCGCAGGCGTGAGCGCTCCGGAGCTCATCGCCCTCTCGGCCCGCGCCGCCGCCGAGGCCGTCGCCGCCGGCGAGCTCGATCGGAGCGCCTACTTCGAGGCCTACCGCGCCCGTGCCGCGGCCGACGAGCTCAACGCCTTCACCTGGGTCGCCGAGGAGGCGCCCGCCGCGGTCGACGGCGCGCTCGGCGGCGTGCCGCTGGCCGTGAAGGACCTCTTCTGCACCGAGGGCGTCCCCTCCCAGGCCGGCTCGAAGGTGCTCGAGGGCTACCGCCCGCCCTACACCGCGAGCGTCGTCGAGCGGCTCACCGACGCGGGCGCCGCGCTCCTCGGCAAGACCAACCAGGACGAGTTCGCGATGGGCTCGAGCACCGAGAACTCCGCCTACGGGCCGGTCCTCAACCCCTGGGACCGCACCCGGGTGCCGGGCGGCTCGAGCGGCGGCAGCGCCGCGGCGGTCGCCGCCGGCCTGGCGCCCTGGGCCCTGGGCACCGACACGGGCGGCTCGATCCGCCAGCCCGCCGCGCTCTGCGGCATCGTCGGCCTCAAGCCGACGTACGGCACCTGCTCGCGCTACGGGATGATCGCCTTCGCCTCGAGCCTCGACCAGGCCGGCCCCTTCGCGCGCGACGTCGCCGACGCCGCCCTGCTCTACCGCCACATGGCGGGGCAGGACCCCTGCGACGCGACCTCGGTCGGGCATCCGGAGGAGCTCGTGATGCCGACGGCGCAGGAGCTCGCCGGCGTCCGCCTGGGGGTTCCGGAGGACTTGACGGGGGAGGGGGTCGAGCCGGGGGTGCTGGCCGCGTTCGAGGCCGCGCTCGAGACGGCGAAGGAGCTCGGGGCCTCGGTGGAGCGGGTGGCGCTGCCGCACGCGGGCTACGGCATCAGCGCCTACTACGTGCTCGCGCCCGCGGAGTGCTCGAGCAACCTCGCGCGCTTCGACGGCGTCCGCTACGGCCTGCGCTCCGAGGCGGCCGACCTGACCGGCATGTACACCCGCACCCGCCACGACGGCTTCGGCGCGGAGGTCAAGCGGCGGATCATGCTCGGCACCTACGCGCTGAGCTCGGGCTTCTACGACGCCTACTACGCACGGGCCCAGAAGGTCCGCACCCTCATCGCCGAGGACTTCGCCCGGGCGTTCGCGAAGGTCGACTTCCTTCTCACCCCGACGAGCCCCGGCGTGGCCTTCGCCCTCGGCGCGCTGACCGGCGACCCGCTTGCGATGTACCTGAACGACTACTTCACCGTCCCGATGTCCCTGGCCGGCATCCCGGCGCTCTCGCTGCCCTGCGGGCTGAGCGAGGGGCTGCCGGTCGGCCTGCAGCTCGCCGGGCCCGCGTTCAGCGAGAACCGGCTGCTCGACGCGGCGCACGCGCTCGAGGGCGCGCTCGGCTTCGACGGTTCGGCGGTCCGGCGGTGAGGTACGAGACCACGATCGGCCTGGAGATCCACGTGCAGCTGCGCACGCGGACGAAGATGTTCTGCTCCTGCGCGCTCGGCTTCGGCGAGGAGCCCAACACGCGCACCTGCCCGGTCTGCCTGGCGCTGCCCGGGGCGCTCCCGGTCATCAACGCCGAGGCGATCCACTTCGGGCTGATGATCGGCCTGGCCCTGGGCTCGACGCTGAACGACCGCTCGCGCTTCGACCGGAAGAACTACTTCTACCCCGACTCGCCCAAGGGCTACCAGATCTCCCAGAACGACGACCCGCTCTGCACGGGCGGCGAGCTCGGCGGCGTGCGGATCCACCGCGCGCACCTCGAGGAGGACGCGGCCAAGACGATCCACGCCGGCGGCGGCGGCGGGCGGATCCAGGGCTCGGCGCAGTCCGTGGTCGACTTCAACCGGGGCGGCACGCCGCTCTGCGAGATCGTCACGGAGCCCGACATCACCTCGGCCGAGCAGGCCGGCGAGTTCCTGCGGCTGCTGCGGACCACGATGCGGCGCATCGGCGTCTCCGACGTGAACATGGAGGAGGGCTCGCTGCGCTGCGACGCGAACATCTCGATCCGCCCCGAGGGTCGCGAGGAGCTCGGGGTGAAGACCGAGCTCAAGAACATGAACTCCTTCCGCTTCATCGAGCGCGGCATCCGCGCCGAGGTCGCCCGGCAGGAGGGGCTGCTGCGGGCCGGGCAGGCCGTCGAGCAGGAGACGCTGCACTTCGATCCGCGGACCGAGCGGCTCACCTCGATGCGCTCCAAGGAGGAGGCGCACGACTACCGCTACTTCCCCGAGCCGGACCTCACGCCCGTCCGGATCACCCCCGCGATGCTCGAGCGCGCGCGGGCCGCGCTGCCGGAGCTCCCGGCCGCGCGGCAGGCGCGCTTCGCCGCCGAGCACGGGCTGGGGCCCGACGTGGCGAGGCTCCTGGCCTGGCGCAGTGAGCTCGGCGACTTCTACGAGGCGGCGCTGGGGGCGGGCACCGCCGAGCCGGTGCCGCTCGCCAACTGGACGGTCAACGAGCTCGTGCAGCGGCTCGGCGGCGACGTGGACCCCGCCACCTCCCGGGTCCGGCCCGCCGCGCTGGCCGGCCTGGTGGCGCTCGTCGGCCAGCGCAAGATCACCTCGGGCGCCGGCAAGGCGGTGCTCGACAAGCTCGTCGCGGAGGGCGGCGACCCCACGGCGATCGTGGAGACCGAGAACCTGGCCGCGCTCGGCGACGGCGACGAGCTCGGCGCGGTCGTCGCCGCCGCGCTCGCGGCCCAGCCCGCCGTGGCCGAGCGCCTGCGCGGCGGGGATCCCAAGCCGATGGGCGCGATCATCGGGGCGGTCATGAAGGAGACCAAGGGGCGCGCGGACGGCAAGGAGGTCAGCCGCCTGGTGCGCGAGCAGCTCGGGCTCTGAAGTCCTACCTGCGCGCGGGCTCCTCCTCCGGGGTCGAGCCGGCCACGGGCCCGCCGAGCTTGCGGGCCAGCGGGCGGGCGGCGAGCAGCAGGGCGACCACGGGCGCCAGCGCGAGGTAGAGGAGCGGGTCGCTCACCGACAGGCTCTCCAGGCGTGAGCCGAGCAGGGTGAAGACCAGGGTCAGCGGCAGGAAGCCCACGGCCGTGGTCCAGGCGAAGCGCCAGACGGGCACGCCGGCGGCACCGGCCACGTAGCCCGTGAGGCTGAAGGGCACGACGGGGACCAGGCGGGCGACGATCAGCACGGAGGCGCCGCCGCGCCGGACGGCGTCCTCGGCCCGCTCGAAGCGCTCCTGCCCGGCGAGGCGGTGCAGCAGCGGCCGGGCGGCGTAGCGGCCCATGGCGTAGGTCAGCAGGCCGGAGACCACCCAGCCGAGGAGCATGAGCGGGAGCGCCCCGGCGAAGCCGTAGACGAAGCCCGCGGCGGTCGTCGGGATCTCGGCGGGGTACGGGATGATCGCGTGGATCGCCATCACCGCGTAGAGCACCAGCACGCCCGCGGCGCCGAGCCCGCGCAGCTCGGTCCGCAGCCCCTTCGTGTCGCCGTGCAGGGCGAAGGCCGCGGCGTCGTGCAGCGGGTGGACGAACCACACGAGCAGGCCCATGGCCAGCACCCCGGCGAGCGTCGCCGTGAGCCCGCGGCCCGAGAGGCGGGCGGTCGGCGTGGGAGGCGCGGGAGCCACCCCGCCAGCCTAGGGGCGCCGGCGCGCGAGATGGCGCCCGCGACTGCTGCACGGGAGCGCGCCGCGGGCGTACCATCCGCCTCATGTCGCGCCTCATCCGCATGGACCACACCGGGCACTCGACGCTCGCCGAGTGGACCGCCGAGGATCCCGCCGCCGTCGAGGCGGCCGTGCGCGCCTTCCACGCCGAGCTCGAGCGGGGCTCGTTCGCGATGGTGAGCACCGGCGAGGGCCACGCCGAGCAGGTCCGCCGGCTGCCCCTCGACGCCGGGCTGGTCATCATGCGGCGCCCGATCGCCGGCGGCTAGGAGCGGGGAGCGCATCACCGAGGTCCTGCCAGAGCTCGCGGCGGTCCACTGGCGCCCGCGGGTCGACGAGGCTCGGCTGCGCCGGATCGGCCGGGGCTGGACGCTCACCACGGTCGCCCACGTCGTGCCGTTCACCGCTGCGGGGTTCGTGCTCCTCGCCGCCGAGCCGCTCGCCTTCCCCGTGACGCTTGCGAGCCTCGCGCACGCCTGGGTCATCCCCGAGCTCTACGCGGCGCGCGGCGCCAACGTCGTGCGCCCGAAGCGCTTCCGCGCGACGGCCGAGGCCGAGCGGGTCTCCGTCGGGCTGCTCGGCGACCTCGTCGGCCACGAGGCGCGGGAGCTGCACCGCGACACCGGGCTCGTGTTGGAGCGCGGACTGCTCGGGACGTGGCTCGTGGGCCCGGCGGGCGCGCTGCTCGTGCGGCCCGGTGGCCGGCGGGTCGCCTGCTACTGCGTGCGGGTCCCCGACCCGGAGCTCCCCGCCGGCGACCGCATCGCGCACCTGCTGCTCGCGCTGCGCTGCGACGAGGCCGGCTTCGCCACCGTGGCCAACTGCGCCTTCTCGGGTGCGCGCTGGCGGGTGCGCCGCCGGCTGCCCCCCGCGCTGCGGCCCGCGCTCGACCGCGCCGGAGCGGTGGCCCGGCGCTGAAGCGGACACGCCGGCTCGACCGGGCGGCGGGCCCCCGCCGCGATCCTGGGACCGGCGGGACATGGGAACGGGCCTGCGGCTCGTCCACCATGCGGGCCATGCCCGCCACCGACGTCGCCCGCCTCCTGCTCTTCGCCGATCCGCCGCGTGGGACGCAGCCGAGCCCTCTCACGAAGATCCGCCGCTACCGCCTGGCGCGGCTGCGGCCGGACGCGGCGCAGCGCGACGGGGGCGAGCCGCGCTACGCCTACCTGAAGCGCAGCTACGACTGACCGCGCCCACTGAGGTCGCGTTGAGCTCCCGGGGCTAGCATCCGGGTCATGCCCGAGACCTCACGCTCCAGCTCGTTGCTCAAGCGTCTCCTGGCGCTCGTCGTCCTCCTGATCGCCGCGGTCATCCTGGTGAAGGTCGTGGTCGGCGTCCTCTCCGGGATCTTCTTCACGCTGGTCATCGTCGCCGCCCTGGCCGCCGTCGTCTGGGCGTACGCCACGCTGCGACGGTGATCTACCTCAGCCTCTGCGTCGTCTTCGGCGTCGTCACGGGGCTGGTGGCACGGGGAAAGGGCAGCTCGGGGCTGCTCTGGGGGTTGATCGGCGCCATCCTCCCCGTGCTCGGGCTGGCCGGGGTCCTGCTGTACCGCCGGGAGACCGAGGAGCTGCGGCGGCCGTGCCCGTCCTGCGGCCGGATCTGCATGATCTACGACGCGCTCTGCACGCGGTGCGGGACGGAGCTCGACTTCCCGGAGGTCGCCATCGAGTCGGTCGCCGACGCCCAGCGCCGCGCGCACCCGGCGGGCTGACCGGCCCGGCCGGCGCCTGGGCTACCATCCCAGGCTGGCCGCCTGCGGAGCCCCGCGGCGCGGTGACGCGACACGTGCGGGAGGAGGAGTCAGATGCGAGCAGTCGATGCCGTGATGGAGTGCCTGAAGGCGGAGGGTGTCGATGTCGTATTCGGCCTTCCCGGCGGCGCGAACATCCCCACCTACGACGCGCTCTACGACGGCGGGATCCGGCACATCCTCGTGCGTCACGAGGCCGGCGGCGGCCACGCCGCGGAGGGCTACGCGAAGGCGACGGGCAAGGTGGGCGTCGCCTTCGGCACGAGCGGCCCGGGCGCGACCAACCTCGTCACGCCGATCATGGACGCGATGATGGACTCGATCCCCGTGGTCTTCCTCACGGGCCAGGTGCGCACCGACCTGCTCGGGACCGACGGCTTCCAGGAGGCCGACGTGATCGGCATCACGATGCCGGCCGTGAAGCACTCGATCATGATCCAGCACCCGTCCGAGATCCCGCGGGCGATCAAGGAGGCCTTCCACATCGCGCGGACCGGTCGCCCCGGCCCGGTCGTGGTGGACATCCCGACGGACCTCTCCAAGGCCGACATCGACTACGTGCCGATCGAGGACATCCGGCTGCCCGGCTACCAGCCGACCACCGAGGGCAACGTCAAGCAGATCCGCCAGGCGGCCAAGGCGCTCGCGGCCGCGCGCCGCCCGGTCATCTACGCGGGCGGCGGCGTCATCCTCGCCGAGGCCGGCGACGAGCTCGTCGCCTTCGCCCGTGCGGACCGGTTCCCGATCACCACGACGCTCAACGGCCTCGGCGCCTACCCGGCGCCCGACCCGCAGTGGCTCGGCATGCTCGGGATGCACGGGACCCGGACGGCGAACTACGCGATGGACGAGGCCGACCTCATCTGCTGCGTCGGCGCGCGCTTCGACGACCGCATCACCGGCAAGCTCTCCGAGTTCGCCCCGCGCGCGAAGTTCATCCACATCGACGTGGACCCGGCGGAGATCTCGAAGAACGTGCCGGCCCACATCCCGATCGTGGGCGACGCGAAGGGCATCCTCGCGAAGCTCAAGGTGGAGTACGACGCGCTCGGCGCCGACCCGGCCCGCCTCGGCGACTGGTGGCAGCGGATCGAGGGCTGGCGGGCCAAGCACCCGCTGGGCTACACGGACAGCGAGGACGACGAGATCAAGCCCCAGCGGCTGATCGAGGCGGTCTACGAGGCCACGGGCGGCGAGGCGATCATCACCACCGACGTCGGCCAGCACCAGATGTGGTCCGCGCAGTACTTCCACTACAAGTTCCCGCGCCAGTGGATCTCCTCCGGCGGCCTCGGGACCATGGGCTTCGGCCTGCCCGCGGCGATGGGGGCGGCGGTCGGCTGCCCGGAGAAGACGGTGGTCTGCGTCACGGGGGACGGCTCGATCCAGATGAACGCGCAGGAGTTCGCCACCTGCGCGCAGGAGGGGATCCCGGTCAAGGTGGTCATCTCCAACAACGGCTACCTCGGCATGGTGCGCCAGTGGCAGGAGCTCTTCTGGGAGAAGCGCTACTCGAGCGTCGACATGGGCAGCTTCCCGGACTTCGTGAAGCTCGCCGAGGCGTACGGGTGCACGGGGGTGCGGCTGACCCGGAAGGGGACGCTGGTCGACGACCTGCGTGCCGCGCTGGCCACCCCGGGCCCGGTCGTCATCGACGTCCGGGTCACCCGCGAGGAGAACACGTACCCGATGATCGTGCCCGGCGAGGCCGCGCGCGACATGGTGGGCTAGGGCCATGGGCGAGCCCGGAGTCAAGGAGGTCCTCTCCCTCGAGGACCTCGAGGCCGCGGGGTCCCAGCGGACCGGCCGCAAGCACATCCTCTCGATCCTCGTGGAGAACAAGCCGGGCGTCCTGACCCGCGTCGCGGGCCTGTTCGCCCGCCGCGGGTTCAACATCGACACCCTCGTGGTCGGGCCGACCGACGACGAGCACCTCTCGCGCATCACCATCACCCTCGACGGGGCGAACCACCCCATCGATCAGGTCACCAAGCAGCTGCACAAGCTGGTCAACGTCCTGAAGATCCGCGACTTGGAGCCCTCCGACGCGGTCTCGCGCGAGCTCGCGATGTTCAAGGTCGCCGCCGACGGGGCGCAGCGCGGCGAGCTGCTGCAGCTCTGCGAGATCTTCCGGGGCAAGGTCGTCGACGTGACCAGGCGCTCGGTCGTCGTCGAGGTGACCGGCACGGTCGACAAGATCGAGGCCTTCGAGCGCAACGTGCGCCCGTTCGGGCTCATCGAGATGATGCGCACGGGGGAGATCGCCATCTCCCGCGGGCGCGGCGAGACGTAGCCGCGCGGTCCCCTGACCGCGGGGCCTCGCCGCGCGGTCCGGGGGCCGGCTCGGCCCGTACCCTGGGCGAGCCGTCATGTCGACGCCGACCACCGCCCGCCCGCCCTTCGCGCTCCACCCCGCCGACCGCGGGCGGCTCCGCCAGCACCTCGACGCGGCGATCCGGCGGGCCCGGGCGAGCCACGACCAGGTCGCGCTCGCGGCGGTCACGGTCGCGCTCGACCCGCGCACCGACCCGACGGCGGTGGTGGCGATGTCGCGCCGGACCGGCGAGCCGTGGTTCGTGCTCGAGCAGCCGGACCGGGAGCGCTCCGCCCTGGCGACCCTCGGCTGCGTCCGCGCGCTGGAGGCCACGGGCCCCGGGCGCTTCCGCGAGGTCGCGGCGCAGTGGCGGCGGCTGGCGGCCGAGGCGTGCTGCGACGCCGACGACGACCGCTTCCGCCCGCGCGGCTCCGGTCCGGTGGCGGTCGGGGGGTTCGCCTTCGCGGACGCCGGCGGGCAGGCGCCGCACTGGGGCGGCTTCGCGCCCGCCGCGCTCCACGTCCCGCAGGTCGCGATCGCCCGCCGCGGCGAGGACGTGCGCATGACGGTCCACGCGCTCGCCCGCCCGCGCGACGACGCGGGTGCCCTGCTCGCCGCCCTGGAGGAGCGCTGCCACGCGCTCCGGCTCGCGCCGCTCCCGCTGCTCGACCCCGCGCCCGCGGGGCGCTTCCGGATCGCGAGCACCGCGCCGCCCGAGCACTACGAGGACGCGGTCGCCCGGGGCGTCGAGCGCATCCGCGCCGGCGGCCTCGAGAAGGTGGTGCTGGCCCGCGAGGTGCAGGTGCACCTCGACCGCGGCCGCCGCCACGACGCGGCCGCCGTCCTCGGCGTGCTGCGCGAGGCGTTCCCGTCGAACTACGTCTTCGCGGTCGGCCGCGGCGAGGCGACGTTCCTCGCCGCGAGCCCGGAGCTGCTCGTGCGCCGCGACGGGCTGCGGGCCGGCACGCTCGCCCTGGCGGGCTCCACCCGGCGCTCGGCCGACCCGGCCGTCGACGACCACCTCGGCGAGCAGCTCCTGCGCTCCGACAAGGATCGCGGCGAGCAGGCGATCGTCACGCGCCGGATCGAGCGCGCGCTCGCGCCCGTCGCCCTCTGGGTGACCGCCGCGGAGGAGCCGCAGGTCATCAAGATGGCCAACATCCAGCACCTCGCGACGCCGATCCGCGCCCAGCTCGCCCAGCGCGTGGCGGCGGTCGAGCTCGCCGGCCTCCTGCACCCGACGCCCGCCGTCGGCGGCGAGCCGTGGGCGGCCGCGCGGCCGCTGATCCCGGCGCTCGAGGGATTCGATCGCGGCTGGTACGCCGGCCCCGTGGGCTGGACGGACCTCAACGAGGACGGCGAGTTCTGCGTCGCGCTGCGGTGCGCGCTGCTCGACGGCCCCGTGGCGCGCTGCTACGCGGGCGTCGGCGTGGTGGCGGGCTCCGATCCCGCCGCCGAGCTGGCGGAGACCGAGACGAAGCTGCAGGCGCTGCTCCCCGTGCTGGCGCTCTAGGTGTAGTTCCTGAGCGCGTTGTTCATCCGGTCCTCCTTGGAGG
>CAXSFZ010000041.1:0-3794 GCA_964236905.1 uncultured Solirubrobacteraceae bacterium
AGGGCGTCCTGCAGGTCGCCACGGGGTACGGCGACACGGGCGCGGCGCTCGTGGACGAGGTCGACATGATCATGTTCACGGGCTCGACCGCGACGGGCAAGCGCGTGATGGCCAAGGCGGCCGAGACGCTCACGCCGGTGTCGCTGGAGCTCGGGGGCAAGGACCCGATGCTGGTGCTGGCCGACGCCGACGTCGACCGCGCGGCCAACCTCGCGGTCATGTACTCCATGTTCAACGGCGGGCAGACCTGCATCTCGGTCGAGCGCGTCTACGTGGAGGCGCCGGTCTACGACGAGTTCGTCGCCAAGGTGACCGCGAAGGCCCGCACGCTCCGCCACGGGGTCTCGACCGGCCCGGGCACCGCGGACGTCGGCGCCATGACGTTCCCGAAGCAGGTCGAGATCGTGGAGCGCCACGTCGAGGACGCCAAGGCCAAGGGGGCCCGCGTCCTGGTCGGCGGACGGCGCGGCCACGAGGGCGAGGGCGGCTCGTGGTACGAGCCGACGGTCCTCGTCGACGTCGACCACACCATGGCCTGCATGACCGAGGAGACCTTCGGCCCGACCCTGCCGATCATGAGGGTCGCCGACGAGGAGGAGGCGATCCGCCTGGCCAACGACTCGCCCTACGGCCTGGGGGCCTCGGTCTTCTCCGGGAACGTCAAGCACGGGGAGGCGGTCGCCCGGCGGCTGGAGGCCGGCGCGGTCTGCGTCAACGACGCGCTCGTCAACTACCTGGCGCTCGAGCTGCCGATGGGCGGCGCGAAGGCCAGCGGGCTCGGCACGCGGCACGGCAAGGGCGGCATCCGCAAGTTCTGCCAGCACCAGTCGATCCTGGTCACCCGGTTCGCGCTCAAGGACGAGCCGCAGATGTACCCCTACCGGAAGGGCGTCACCAAGGGGCTGCAGCGGGCGATCGGGCTCCTGTACGGCCGCGGTCGTGTCGGCTGAACGGCGCCACCCGGCGCGATCCGGCCCGGACGGGCGCGTTCGAAAGCGACGTGATCTGATCGTCGCTCGGGAGAAGCGCGTAGACCGAGAGCACCGCCCGTCCGGGTGGCGCTCGACCACGACGCGTCCGAGAGGAGCCTCGCCCGATGAGCCAGCTGTACTGCCCCCACTGCGGTGGGGAGCTGCCCGGCCACGACGACACCCGCGGCGGGCGCTGCCTGAGCTGCCGCCTGGTGGTGGGCGTGGGCCGCGCCCGCACGGAGTCCGACGACGAGGTCCGCACGGGTGGCTTCATGGCCAACGCCGCGCGCCGCGAGGACGCGGAGCCCGTCGCCGAGCAGGAGGCGTTCACCGCCCTGCAGGCCGTCGCCACGGACGTCGGGTGCGCCGTCGAGCGGCTGCGCATGACCGACTACGACCGCGCGGTGCGCGACGGCACCGACGGCCCGAGCGTCGCCGAGGTGCTCGCCACCTTCGACACCTGGAAGGCCGCCCGGGCGGCGGCCGGCCTGGAGCGGCTGCACGCGCTCCATGGCGTCGCCGACGAGGACGCCGAGCCGGCCGGAGCGGCGTAGCACGGGCCGGGGCCGCCGACCCCGGACCCATCGACCCGCCGGGACCCGGCGCGGCGCCGGCGCTCCGGGCCCGGAGTACGCTCGCCGCGTGCTCGCGCACGTCGGCACGGGGCCCTTCGCCCCCCTCCAGCTCCTGCCCGCGACGCTCAGCGGCGTCGTCTACGCGCTGCGGGTCCACACGCTCCGCGACGGCCCGCGCGCCGTGCCCGGCGGGCGACAGGCCTGCTTCTACGGCGGGCTGCTCGTCATCGTCACGGCGCTCGCCTCGCCGCTCGGGCACATCTCCGAGGAGCTGTTCCTCGCGCACATGGTCGAGCACCTGCTCCTCGCCGACGTCGGCGCGCTGCTGCTCGTGCTCGGCCTGACCGGCCCCGTGCTCGCGCCGCTGCTGCGCGGCGGGCTGCTCGGCCCGCTCAGGCTGCTCGGGCACCCGGTCGTCGCCTTCGTCCTCTGGACGCTCAACCTCGGCCTGTGGCACCTGCCGGCGCTGCACGACGCCGCGGTCCGCCACGCCGGGATCCACGCCCTCCAGCACGCGGGCTTCGTCGGCGGCGGCTTCGGCGTCTGGATGGCGCTCCTCGGGCCGCTGCCCACGCCGGTGTGGTTCGGCAACGGAGCGCGGGTGGCCTACATCGTCGCGGTGCGGATGGTCGGCGCCGTGCTGGCCAACGTCTTCGTCTTCGGCGGCGGCGCCTTCTACGACGTCTACGCCCGCGGCGAGGCCTCCTGGCACATCCGGCCCGCCGCGGACCAGGTGGCGGCGGGCTCGATCATGATGGTCTGGGAGTCGCTCCTGACCCTCGGGCTCTTCTGCTGGCTCTTCCTGAAGACGGCGCGGGAGGCCGAGGAGCGCCAGGCGCTCCTCGACTTCGCCCAGGAGCGCGGGGTGCCGCTCACCACCGAGCGCGCGGCGCGGGCCGTGGGCGCGGGGCGCGGGCCGGAGCTGCGGCGCCGCATCGAAGCGACGGGCGCCGGGTAGCGTCGCCGCCATGGGATTCGCTCAGACGCTCTCGAAGCTCGCCCGCAGCCCGCAGGGCAGGAAGCTCTTCCGCGATGCCTCGCAGCTCGCCAAGGACCCCAAGACGCGGGCGAAGATCGCCGACGCCCGCAAGCGCATGCAGCGCCCCAAGCCCCGCTGAGCCACGCCGCCCACGCCGCCGGGAGCAGGAAGCCCAGCCCGGTGAGCCCGACGAGCCTGGCCGCCCGCTAGCCGCGGGTGACCTCCTCCGCGCGACGGGCCAGCTCCACGACGCCCTCGCCGAAGCCCTTGAGGAACGGGTCGTCGGAGAGGCCGCCGGCCGCCCGCTTGTAGTTGCCCTCCATGAAGACGACGGATTTCCAGAGGGCCAGGGCGGTGTACCAGCGGACCTCGCGCATCGTGCGCCCGGAGCGCTCCTCGTAGCGCGCCACGAGCTCCTCGCGGCTCGGGAAGCCCGGCGCGCGCGTCACCGCGTTGAGCTCGAAGAGCCCGCCGTCGGGATCGCCGGCCTGGCTCCACATCATGCAGAGGTAGCCCACGTCGGCCAGGGGGTCGCCGATCGTGGACATCTCCCAGTCGAGGATCGCGCGCAGGCGGGCCGGGGCCGCCGCGCCGTACATGACGTTGCCCAGGCGGAAGTCCCCGTGCACGATGGTCGCCGCGGGGCTCTCGGGCAGGTGGTCCCTGAGCCAGGCGCCGACCCGCTCCACCTCGGGGACCTCCCGGGTCTTGTTGAGCTCCCAGAGCCCGAGGAAGCGCCGCACCTGCCGCTCGGCGTAGCCCGACGGCCTCCCGAAGCCCTCGAGGCCCGCCGCGCGCCAGGGGACCGCGTGGAGCTCCGCGAGCGCGTCGACGAGCTCGAGGGCGAGCGCGCGGCGCTCCCCCGGCGTGTCGAGCCCGGCCGGCACCGCGGTGGTGATCACCTCGCCCTCCACCGCCTCCATGACGAAGAACGGCGCGCCGATGAGCGCCGGGTCCTCCCCGACGGCGAGCACCTCCGGCACCCGGACGCCGTGCTCGCCGACGGCGGCGATGACCCGTGCCTCGCGCAGCACGTCGTGGGCGCTCGGCGGGATCGGCCCGCGCGGCGGCCGGCGGACGACCACCGCGCGGTCCGCGAAGCGCAGCAGGAACGTGTGGTTCGAGTGGCCCTCGCCGATCGGCGCGATCTCGGGTGCCCGACCGTCGCCGATCCCGTGCCCGGCGAGGAAGGCGAGGAGCGGCTCGAGCACGAGCAGCGCCTCGCGCTCCTGACCGGCCGCCTCGGCGTGGGTTGCGACGACGTCGTCG
>CAXSFZ010000041.1:3812-32809 GCA_964236905.1 uncultured Solirubrobacteraceae bacterium
TTTTCGGGTCGATGCCGAGGGCGGTGAAAAAGGTGGCGACGACGTCGTCGGGGGCCAGCCCGTGGGTGGAGCTCACGCGGCCAGGTCGCCGGTGGCCGCCTGCGTGGACTGCCCCTGCGTCGCGAGCTTCAGGCACTCCCGGGCGATCGTCATGCGGTGCACCTCGCTCGCGCCGTCGTAGATGCGCGCGGCCCGGGCGTCGGCGTACCACTGCGCGATCGGGAGGTCCATGGCGATCCCGGCAGCGCCGTGGATCTGCACCGCCCGGTCGACGATCCGCCCGAACGCCTCGGAGACGAAGGTCTTCGTCATCGCGACCTCCTGGCGGTGCGGCAGGCCGTGCTCGATCTTCCAGGCCGTGTGGAGGACCATGAGCCGCGAGGCGTAGAGGTCCATCGCCGAGTCGGCGACCATGAACTGGAGCGCCTGGTGGCGCGCGAGCTCCTTGCCGAACGCCTTGCGCTCGAGCAGCCGCTGGGAGGTCAGGTCGAGTGCGCGCTGGGAGACGCCGATCCAGCGCATGGCGTGGGCCAGCCGGCCGCCGGCCAGGCGCTTCTGGGCGATGACGAACCCCTCGCCCTCGCGCCCCAGCAGATTGCCCAGCGGGACGCGGACGTCGGTGAGCGTGATGACCGGATGGCCGCCGGGGGCGTGGGAGCCCATCCACTCCGGGTGCCGCGCCACCGCCCAGCCCGGCGTGTCGGTCGGCACGAGGATCAGCGAGTAGTTGCGGTGGCCCGCGGCGTCGTCGCTCCCCGTCTTGGCCACGACGATGCCGAAGGCCGCGCCGTCCGCGCCGGTGATGCACCACTTCGTCCCGTTGAGCACCCAGGAGTCGCCGTCGCGGACCGCGGTGGTCTCGAGGTTCGTCGGGTCCGAGCTCGCGACGTCGGGCTCGGTCATCGCGAAGCAGGAGCGCGTGCGCCCCTCGGCCAGCGGACGCAGGTAGGTCTCGAGCTGCTCCGGGGTCCCCGCGATCAGCAGCGTGTGCATGTTGCCCTCGTCGGGCGCCATCGCGTTGAGGCCGAGCGAGGCCAGCCCGCTCACCCCGCACTCCTGCGAGACGAGGGCCATCCCGAGCACGCCGACGCCCAGGCCGCCCCACTCCTCCGGCAGGTGCGGGGTGTAGATGCCGCGCTCGCGCGCCCGGTCGCGCAGCCGCTCGACGACGTGCCAGCTTCCGAGGAGGTCCTGCGGGTCCTCGATCTCGGCCTCGGCGGGGAGCACGTCCTCCTCCACGAAGGCGCGGACGCGGCGCAGCAGGTCGGCGAGGTCGGGCGGGACCGTGAAGTCGATGGCGCCGCCGGCGACGGTGGTGCTCATGGCAGGAGATCCTCCAGGAGGGCGATGACGCGGGACAGGAGCGGAGGGGCCTCCGGGCCGTCGGCGGCGACGCGGGCGACCGCCGCGTCGAGGAGGCGGCCCCGGGTGCGCTCGGCGGCGACGGCGCGCGTGGCGGTCCCGGTCGCGTTCACGTCCTCAACGGTAGGTGAGAGTCCGCGCGGCCCGCAACTCCGGCCGCGCCCGCCTTGTTCGTGGGGCGTGCCCGCCGCCCCCGCGACCCTTCCCCGCACGCTGCTCCTGGCCCTGCTCGCGCTCCTGGCGCTCGCCGCGCCCGCGCACGCCTCGCACGCCCAGACGACGAGCTTCGAGGCGCCGCGCGACCTGCTCGACCCGGCCACGCGCTCCGGGGCGCTCGACGAGATCGAGGGCCTCGGCGTCACCTCGCTGCGGGTCGTGCTGCCCTGGCGCGCGGTGGCGCCCGCGGCGCTCTCGGCGACCAAGCCCGCCGGGGACGCGACCGACCCGGCCTTCTACGCCTGGGGCCAGTACGACGCGCTCCTCACCGACGCGCGAGCCCGGGGCCTGTCGGTCCTCCTCACGGTCTCGGGCCCGGTGCCGCGGTGGGCGACCGAGGCGCGCAGGGACACGCTCACGCGCCCCCGGCCCACCGAGTTCGCCCGGTTCATGACCGCCGTCGGGCGACAGTTCGGCGGGCGCGTGGCGACCTGGTCGATCTGGAACGAGCCGAACCAGCCGCAGTTCCTCCTGCCGCAGTACGACGCGCGGCACCGCCCCGTCTGCCCGCGGCTCTACCGCGCGCTCTACCTCGCGGGGCTGAAGGGCCTCGGGGCGGCCGGGCTCCGGGCCCCGCGCGTGCTGCTCGGCGAGACCTCACCGCGGGGGACGGGCAGGGTGGTCGCGCCGCTCACCTTCCTGCGCGGGGTGCTCTGCCTCGACAGCCGCAACCGGCGGCAGCGCGGCTGCGCCCGGCTCCCCGCGGCCGGGATCGCCCACCACGCCTACACCACGCGCGCCGGGCCGCGGTTCGTGCCCCCGGGGCCGAACGACGTCACGATCGGGGTCCTCGGCCGGCTCACGCGGCTCGTCGACGCGGCGGGCCGCACCGGGGCGCTGCCCCGCGGGCTGCCGCTCCACCTGACGGAGTTCGGGATCCAGTCGGCGCCCGACCCGATCTTCGGCGTCTCGCTGCAGCGCCAGGAGGAGTACCGCGCGCTCAGCGAGCGGATCGCCTGGGCGAACCCCCGCGTGCGGACCTTCTCGCAGTACCTCCTGCGCGACGACGAGCCGCTCCGCAGCGGGCCGCGCAGTGCGCGCTACCCCGGCTTCGAGTCGGGGTTGAGGACCGCGGCGGGGCGGGCCAAGCCGGCGCTCGACGGGTTCCGGGTGGTGCTGAGCGCACTGCGCACGGGCTCGCGGGTGAGCCTGTGGGGGCTCGTGCGCCCGGCGCACGCCGTCACCACCGCCCGCCTGGAGGAGCGCGCCGGCGCCCGCGGCCCGTGGCGGGCGCTCGCCACGGTGCGCACGGATGCCCGTGGCGCGCTCAGCCGCCGGACCGCCTTCGTCGCCGGCCGGCAGTACCGGCTGCGCTGGCGCTCGCCGGCGGGCGTCGAGCGCGCGAGCGGCCCCATCCGCCCGCTGCGCTGAGGCTCGCACCCTCCGGCGCCCGCGCCGCTAGGCTGCCCGCGCACGATGGCTCGACAGCTCTGGTTCCTGCGACACGGGGAGGCCGAGCCGCACGGCACGCGGCCCGACGCCGACCGGGCGCTCACCCCTCGCGGCGAGGAGCAGGCGCGCGGCGCGGGCGCCGCGCTCGGGGCGCTCGGGTGCTCCTTCGCGCTGCTCCTGACCAGCCCGAAGGTCCGCGCCCGCGACACGGCGCGCCTGGCGGCGGAGCCGCTCGGGCTCACGCCGGCCGAGCACGCCGCGCTCGGCGAGGGCTTCGGCCGGGACGAGGCGCTCGAGCTCGTCGCCGCGCTCAAGGCCGACGAGCGGCTGCTCGTGGTCGGCCACGAGCCCGACTTCTCCCAGGTGCTCCACGACCTCACGGGCGCCCGCGTCGACTTCAAGAAGGGCGGCGTCGCGGCGGTGCGCATGGAGGGCACCGTCGGCGGCGAGCTCATCGCGCTCCTGCGCCCACGCGAGCTCGCCGCGCTCGCCGGCGCCCGCCGCGCATGAAAGGGGTCAGACCCCTTTGATGCGCGCGTAGGGTGGGGCGATGGCTCGGGTCCGCGCGCCGCGGCTGCAGGGGGACGGGGGATGGATCGGCGTCGAGGAGCTCGAGCTGGCCGATCTGCGCGGCCGCATCGTGCTGCTCGACTTCTGGACCTCGGGCTGCGTCAACTGCCAACGGGTCGCCGAGGAGCTGCGCGGCCTCGAGCGCCGGTGGGCCGACGAGCTCGTGGTCCTGGGCGTCCACTCCCCGAAGTTCCCGCACGAGCACGACCACGAGGCGGTGCGCCAGGCGGTGGCCCGCCAGCGCCTCGAGCACCCGGTCCTCGACGACCCCGCCCTGGCGACCTGGGATCAGTACGCCGTCCGGGCCTGGCCCACGCTCGTGCTCGTCGACCCCGAGGGCTACGAGGTGGCGCGCTGGTCGGGCGAGGGGCACGCCGTGGCGATCTCCTCCGCCGTGGAGGCGCTCGTGCGCGAGCACGAGCCGCGCGGGAGCCTGCGGCGCGGGCGGCTCGACGCAGAGGTGGCGGCGGCCGGGACGGGGGAGCTCGCCTTCCCGGGCAAGGTCGTCGTCCATCCCGGGGACGGGCGGTTCGCGCTCTCGGACACCGGCCACGACCGCGTGCTGGTCTGCGCGCCCGACGGCGAGGTGCTGGCCGAGCACGGGGGGCTCTACCAGCCGCAGGGCGTCCGCTGGGACGGCGACGCGCTGCTCGTCTGCGAGACGGGCGCGGGGCGCGTCTGGCGGATCGGCACGGAGCGGACGCTCGTGGCCGACGGGCTCGCCTCCCCCTGGGACGTCGTCCTCTGGCACGGCCACGTCGTCGTGGCGGAGGCCGGCCGCCACCGGCTCTGGGTCCGCGACGGCGCGGGGGAGCTGCAGCTCCTGGCGGGCACGGGCGGCGAGGGGCTCTTCGACGCGCCCGCGCTCCAGGCCGGGCTCGCTCAGCCCAGCGGGCTGGCGGTGACCGCGGGCGGGGAGCTCGCCTGGGTCGACGCGGAGGCCAGCGCGCTGCGCGTGCTCGACCGCCCGGGCGGGACGGTGCGCACGCTGGTCGGCGCGGGCCTCTTCGACTGGGGCGCCGAGGACGGCGGGCCGGGGCGCGCGAGCATGCAGCACCCGCTGGGGCTCGCGGCGGGCCCGGACGGCGCGCTGTGGGTGGCCGACACCTACAACGACCGGCTGCGGGTGTGGCGGGAGGGCCACCTGTGGAGCGTGCCGATCGCCGCCTTCGACGAGCCGGGTGGGCTCGACCTGCTCCCCGACGGGCGCCTCGTCGTCGCCGACACGGGCAACCACCGCCTCCTCGTCGTCGACCCGGTCACCGCGGGCGCCGAGCGCGTCGACGTCGGGCGCCCCGGTTCGGTCGACGCGAGCGCCCCCGTCGTGGCCGAGACGCTCGTGCTCCGCGCGGGCGGCCGGCTCGAGGTCGCCCTCGACCTCCCGCTGGAGGGCGACGCGCTCGACCCCGCCGGCGGTGCGCCGGTCCGGGTCCGCCTGGAGGCCGACCCGCCCGAGCTGCTCCGCGGCCCGGCCGCCTGGTCGGCCACCCGGCTGCCGTTCACGGCCTCCGTCGCGCTGGGCGGCGCTCCCGGGAGCTCCGGCCGGATCACCGTCGAGCTGCGGGCCGCGACGTGCGGGCCGGACGCGTGCCGCCTGCGCCGTACCCAGCGGGCCTACGATCTCGTCCTCACCTGATGCCCGAGCTGCCCGAAGTCGAGATCACCGCGCGCCGCCTCGGCGAGGCCCTCGCCGGCCTGCGCGTGGAGAGCGCGAGCGCGCCGGGCATCAACGCGCTCAAGACCTTCGACCCGCCGCTCTCGGCGCTCGAGGGCCTGCCGATCCGGGGCGTCCGGCGGATCGGCAAGCACCTCGTGGTCGACCTGGGCGAGGAGCTGCACCTGCTCTGCCATCTCATGAGCGCGGGGCGCCTGCAGCTCTTCGACAAGCGCGCGGGCCTGCGCGACCGGACCTCGCGGCTCCTGCTGCGTCTCCCCGACGAGCGTGAGCTGCGCCTGCGGGAGTTCGGCACCCGCCAGCAGGCGTGGGTGAAGCTCCTGCGCGGGGAGCAGGCGGTGCGCGAGGACCCGGCGATCGCCACGCTCGGCCCCGAGGCGTGGCCCGAGCCGCCCGCCGACCTGCCGGCGCTCCTGCGGCCGGCGGGCGCCCGGCCGCTCCACGCGGTGCTGCGCGACCAGCGGGTCATCGCCGGCATCGGTCGCTCCTGGGTCGACGAGGTGCTGTGGCTCGCGGAGCTCTCGCCGTTCAAGCGCGGCGACGACCTGGCGGCGCCGGAGGGCGAGCGGCTCCGGGCGGCGATCCTCGCCAAGCTGGGCGGGGCCCTGGAGCACTACGAGGCCGTGGTGCGGCTCCCGATCCCCGACAAGCTCCCGCTTCCGCTCGAGGTGCACCGCCACGAGGGCAAGCCCTGTCCGCGGTGCGGCACCACGCTCGAGGCCGTCCACTACGAGAGCTACGTCATGGCCTACTGCCCGACCGACCAGACCGGCGGGAGGGTCCTGAAGGACCGCCGCCTGTCCCGGCTGCTCAAGTGAGTCGCCGCTACGGCCTGGTCGTGCATCCCTCGCGCGACGTGAGCGCGGCGCGGGACACGCTCCTGCGCTGGGCCGCCGGCCACGACGTCGAGGTCGTGGCGCTCGGCGCCCACGTGCCCGGTCACGACGGCCTGCTCCTCGCCGGCGCCGCGACCTGCGACGCCGTGGTGGCCATCGGCGGGGACGGGACGGTCCTCGGCGGGGCCCGGCTGGCCGCCGCCGCGCCGAGCCCGCCGCCGGTCATCGGCATCGCCTGCGGGAGCCTCGGGGCGCTCGCCGCGGTGCGCCCGGGCCAGATCGAGGAGTCGCTGAGCCGGCACGCCGCCGGGGACTGGCAGCCCGTGCCGCTCGACGGCCTGCGGGTGCGCGACGAGACGGGCGCCACGGTCGTCGCCCTCAACGACGTCTGCGTGGTGCGCAAGGGCGCGGGCCAGGTCAAGGCGACCGTCTTCGTCGACGAGGAGCTCTACGTGCGCGCCGCGGGGGACGGCGTGGTGATCTCCACCGCGCTCGGCTCGAGCGCCTACGGCATGGCGGCCGGCGGTCCGGTGCTCGCGCCCGGCAGCCGCTCGCTCGTGGTCACGCCGCTGGCGATGCACGGCGGCTCCGCGCCCTCCCTCGTGGTCCCGTCGAGCTCGCGCCTGCGGGTGGAGGTCGCGGCGGGCTTCGGCGGGCGCCGCCTGGAGGCCGACGGCCAACCCGGAGCGGTCGAGGGCACGCAGCTCGAGCTCGAGCTCGAGCCGGCCCACGTCGTCCTCGTCGGCTTCGAGGGCGGCGAGGGCTTCCTGGCCGGCCTGCGCCGCCGCGGCATCGTCACCGACAGCCCGCGGGTGCTCGCGAGCGACCGGCGACGCGCCGACGCGGAGGCGGCGGCGCGGTAGCCGCTCCGTCGCCCGCGCGGCTCCCGCCCCGCTCACCGCACCGAGTGGCGCTTGCCCTCGGGACGCTCCGACGCGGATCGCCACCCACCCCTGAGAGCGATTCGACGCCGACCTGCGGCCGCGAGGTCTACGCTGAGAGCCTGATGGCGACTCGGGTCAAGGACGACGAGGCTCCGGCTGCACCCAGCCGGCTCGACTCGCGCGCCTGCCTGCTCCAGGCCGACCTCAGCTGGCTGCTCAAGCAGGCCTACTACGCGCTGGCCAGCGAGATCCACGCCGCGTTCGGTCCGCTCGGCGTCTCGCCCCGCGGCTACCACGTGCTCGAGGTGGCGTTGACGGGCGAGCTCACCCAGAGCGAGATCGCCGACGCGACCGGGCTCGACAAGACCACGATGGTGGTGACCATGGACGAGCTCGAGGCCGGCGGCCTGGCCGAGCGCCTGCCCTCCGAGCACGACCGCCGGGCGCGCGTCATCGGGGTCACCGAGGCGGGGCGGGCCATGGTCCGGCAGGCGCGCGAGGTGGCCGCCAGGATCCAGGACGACGTGCTCGCGACCCTGCCCGAGGCGCAGCGCACCGAGCTGCTGCGCAGCCTCCGCAGCCTGGTCGCCGGCCGCCTGGCGGAGCCCGTGACCTGCTCGCCGCCGCAGCGCAAGCGGCAGCCGCGGAGGACCTGACCGCCGCGTCCACCCTTCGTCTCGGACGAGATAGTTCCGTACGGAACGGTCTGCTACGGTGGCGGCATGACCTCCGCCGTCGCCGCCGCGACCGAAGCCCCTCCCAAGATCGACCGCGCCCGCTGGTCGGCGCTCATCGTGCTCTGCACCGGGATGCTCATGGTCATCCTGGACTCGACGGTGGTGAACGTCGCGCTGCCGAACATCCAGAGCGACCTCGGCTTCTCCCAGTCGAGCCTGGCCTGGGTCGTCGACGCCTACCTCATCACCTTCGGCGGCCTGCTCCTGCTCGCCGGTCGGCTCGGCGACCTGCTCGGCCGCCGGCGGATCTTCCTCGCCGGCCTGGTCGTCTTCACCCTCGCCTCGGTCCTGTGCGGCGTCGCCCAGACCCAGGGCGAGCTCGTCGGCGCCCGCCTGATCCAGGGCGCGGGCGGCGCGATGGCCTCCTCGGTGATCCTGGGGATGATCGTGACCATGTTCCCCGAGCCGCGGGAGCAGGCCAAGGCGATCGGCGTCTTCGCCTTCGTGGCCTCGGCGGGCGGCTCGATCGGCCTGCTCGCCGGCGGGGTCCTGACCCAGGCGCTCAACTGGCACTGGATCTTCCTGGTCAACGTCCCGATCGGGATCGGGACGGCGCTCGCCGCCCGCCGCCTGGTCTCCGCCGACGCGGGCACGGGCGGAAGGGCCGACGCGCTCGGCGCCGTCCTGGTGACCGCCGCGCTGATGCTCGGCGTCTACGCGATCGTGACGGTCACCGACCACGGGTGGGCCTCGCTGCACACGCTCGGGCTGCTCGCGGTCTCGGCGGCGCTGCTCGCCGCCTTCGTCGTCCGCCAGGACCGCGCCGCGGCGCCGCTGATGCCGCTGCGGATCTTCCGCTCGCGCAACGTCTCCGGGGCCAACCTCGTGCAGGTGCTGATGATCGCCGGGCTCTTCGGGATGTTCTTCCTCGGCTCGCTCTACCTGCAGCGGGTCCTCGGCCTCGACGCGCTGGAGATCGGCCTCGCGTTCCTGCCCGTGCCGGTGCTCATCGGCGCGCTGTCGCTGGGCTTCGCGGAGCGGTTGAACACCCGCTTCGGCGCCAAGCCGGTCCTCATCGCCGGCCTGTCGGGCGTCGCCGCGGGGCTGTTCCTCTTCTCGCTGGCGCCCGCGGACGGCAGCTACCTGCCCGACGTGCTGCCGTCCTTCGTCCTCCTGGGCCTCGGTGCCGGCCTCGCCTTCCCCGCGATGGTCGGGCTCGCGATGTCCGGCGCCCACCCGTCGGACGCCGGGCTCGCCTCCGGCCTCGTCAACACGACCCAGCAGGTGGGCGGGGCGCTCGGCCTCTCGCTGCTGGCGACCCTGTCGACGACGCGGACCACCAGCGCGCTCGGCGACGGCGTGGCGCGGACCGCCGCGCTGACCGAGGGGTACCAGCTGGCCTTCACCGTCGCCGGCGCGCTGGTCGTCGGAGCCATCGCGGTCGCGGCGACGGTGCTGCGCTCGGCCCCGAACGTCGCCGTGGCGCACGAGGCCGAGCCCGACGGAGCGCCGGAGCTCGCGCTGGGCGAGGCGGCCTGAGGGCCGCTGCCGCTCAGGCCGGCGGGCGGCAGCAGAGCAGCTCGACCTCGCCCGTGAGCGCGACGCGCCCGGCCCCGTAGGGGACGAGGACCGTCTGCCCGCCGCGCAGGGGCAGGAGGTCCTCGCCCGTGCGCGCGTGGCCCTCGCCGGCCAGGACGACGAGGACGCACCAGCCCGCGTCGAGCTCGACGGCCCCGGTCGGCGCCGCCGCGGGGCGCAGGCGGTGGGCGCGGAAGAACGGGTCGGCCTCCGCGCCCAGCAGCGCCGTGCAGGCCGCGGCCGCAGGGTCGTCGCCACCGCCGGCGCCGCGCGCGAGGTGGCGCAGGCGCCCGGGGGCGACCGCCCGCCGGTCGACGCAGCGCAGCGCCTGCTCGTAGCCCAGCCCGAGGTGGCCGGTCCGGCGGGCGGCGGGCCCGAAGCCGGTCCACTCCATCAGCACGGAGAGGTCGGTGGGCTCCTGCAGCTCGGCGAGGAAGACGCCCGCGCCGATCGCGTGGGGCATCCCGGCGGGGACGAGCACCGCGTCCCCGCCGCCGACCGCGACGCTGTGCATCGCCTCGAGCATCGCGTCCTGGTCCTGGTGCTCGACCCACTCCGCGAGCGCGTCGGCGTCGACGTCGCGGCGGAAGCCGAGGTGGACGACGGCGCCCGGGTCGGCCTCCAGGATGATCCAGGCCTCCGTCTTGCCGAACGGGCAGTCGAGATGGCGCAGGCTGAAGGCCCGGTCCGGGTGGGCGTGCACCGGCAGCCGCTGCGCGGCGTCCAGCAGCTTGACGAGCAGCGCGGGCGTCGGGCCGAAGCGCGAGAGGTGCGAGCGCCCGAGCCAGCCCTCGGGGTCCTCCCGCACCGCGTCGAGCAGCCGGCGGCCGTCCGGCAGGCGCGTGAGGCCGAGCTCGGCCTCCCCGAGGAGCGGGGTCGCGGAGGCGACCCAGTCCTCGGGCTGGGAGGCCGACCCCGCGGCGAGCCCCCGGAAGCGTGCGATCCGGGAGCCGCCGCGGTAGAACCGCTCGGGCTGGTTGGGCCCGAGCGGCACCGGCCGCGTGGTCGAGACGGCCGTGTGGGTCACCCGCAGCTGTTGACGTAGACGTACGGCCTCTTGTCGGGGTCGTCGATGGTGGCGGCCGTCAGCGCCACGAAGCCCGTCCCGATCGTCTTCGTGGTCGGCTGGCCGTCGATGGCCTTGCGGGCCTGGGCGACGCCCTGGGCGCCGATGTCGCCGGCCTTCTGGGCGATGAGCGCGGAGACCAGGCCCTTCTGGAGCTGCTCGACCTGTGCCGGCCCGGCGTCGAAGCCCACCACCTTGATCTTGCCCTTGTCGCCCGCGTCGCGGATGGCGTTGTTGGCCCCTTCGCTCGCGGGCGTGGAGATCGCGAAGACGCCGGCGAGGTCGGGGTTCTTCGAGAGCGAGGAGGCGGTCACCGACGCGGCCTGCTGCACCCCGCCGGTCGGCGTGGGCTGGTTGCCCAGGTAGGTGATGCCCGTGTGCTTCTTCATCTCCTCCGCGAAGCCCTTGAGGCGCTGGTCGACGGTCGTGACGCCCGGCGTGCCGCCGATCGTGATGACCTTGCCCTTGTCGCCGACCTGCTCGGCGATCGTGCGCGCCGCCTGGCGCCCGCCCTCGACGTTGTTGGAGGAGACCGCCGCCGAGGCGATCGACGTGTCGTCGAGACCGGTGTCGACGAGCACCACCTTGATGCCGGCGGCCTTGGCCTCCTGCAGCGGGCCGGCCAGCGCCTTGGAGTCCGTCGGCGCGATCACGATGGCGTCGGGGTGCTTGGCGATCGCGCTGGTGAGGATCGGCGTCTGGGTGGCGGGGTCGAAGGTCGTCGCCCCCTGGACGTCGAGGTTGACGCCGAGCTTGGCCGCCTCCTGCCTGGCCCCGCAGGCGAGCGTGATGTAGAACTCGTCGGTCGCCACACCCTGGATCAGGGTGACGTCGACCTTCTTGGCGGGCTTCGGCGACGCCGCGGCGCCCGTGGAGCCCGACGACGTGTCATCGTCGCTGCCGCATCCGGCGCCGGCGATCGCCGCCGACACGGTGCAGACGGCGATGGTGAGGCGCAGACCATCGCGGCGACGCGGTCGCCGTCCTGACGAAACGGACATCTTCTCCTCCTGGAGCTTGAGGGACTTAGGACAAGGGGGGCATCAGCGCTGGGTGCGGCGTCGACGGGCGCGCTGGTCGATGTAGACGACGCTGACGAGCACGGTTCCGACGGCGACCTGCTGCCAGAAGGGCTGCAGGCCGATGATCACGAAGCCGTTGTTGAGCACCGCCGGGATCAGCGAGCCGAACGCCGTGCCGATCACCGTCCCGACGCCGCCGAAGAGGCTCGTGCCGCCGAGGACGGTCGCCACGATCGCCTGCAGGTTGTCGGTCTGGTGGCCGGCGATCGAGGTGGTCGAGAACCGCGCGAGGCTCACGAAGCCCGCGAGGCCCGCGAGCGTCCCCGAGAGCATGTACACCCGGATCAGGTGCCGGTCCACCCGGATCCCGGCGCGGCGGGCGGCCTCGCTGTTCGAGCCGATCGCCGAGGTGTAGAGCCCGAAGCGGGTGCGCGCGAGCGTGTAGGCGCCGGCGAGCGTGAGGGCGATCGCGATGAGCACGGGGTAGGGGAAGACGCCGAAGAGCCGCCCGAAGCCGAGCTGGCTCGTGAGCTTGGGCGGGACGCCGCGCAGGTCGAGCCCGCCCGTGACGACCAGCGCGCCGCCGTAGGCCGCCGAGAAGGAGCCGAGCGTCACGATGAGCGAGGGCAGCCCGGCCCGGGCGACCAGCACGCCGTTGATCAGGCCCCAGGCCGCGCCCGTGAGCAGGCAGGCCAGGAGGCCGACGCCGATCACCGGCCAGCCTCCCGAGCCCAGCGCCGTCATGACCTTGACCCCGATGACCCCGGAGAAGACGAGCACGGAGCCGACCGAGAGGTCGATGCCGGCGGTCGTGATGACGAAGGTCATCCCCACGGCCAGGATCAGGTAGCTCGAGGCCTCGATCGCGACGCTGCGCAGGTTGTAGGAGGTGGCGAACTCGTGCGGGGCGGCCGCCGCGAAGATCGCGACGAGCACGAGCAGGACGACGAGCACGAGGCTGCGGGTGCCGGCCACCCTCCGGCGGACGCGCTGCCGGAGGCCGGGCGGCGCCGTGGATCCCTCGGTGGGCGGCGCGGCGCCGGCCGGGGCGACGGGCGGATGGGACACGCTCATGCGGTCTCCTCGATGTCGGCGGAGGCGCGGACGCCGGGCCGGCCGCGGCTCGTGGAGATGCCCGTCATCGCGGCGAGGACGTTCTCGGCGGTCGCGGTGGGGCCGGCGAGGGTGGCCACGCGCTGACCCAGCCGCAGGACCTCGATCCGGTCGGCCACCTCGAAGACGAACGGGAGGTTGTGGCTGATGAGCACGACGGCGACCCCGGAGGAGCGGACGCGCTCGATCAGGTCGCGCACCCGGTCGGACTGGATGACGCCGAGCGCCGCGGTGGGCTCGTCCATCAGCACGACCTTCGAGGCCCAGAGGACCGCGCGGCTGACCGCGATGCCCTGGCGCTGGCCGCCGGACATGCCGACCACCGAGGAGCCCGCGTCCTGCAGGCCGACGCCGAGGGTGGAGAAGGCCTCGGCGGCCTGGCGCCGCATCGCCGCCCGGTCGAGCACCCCGAAGCGGCCGCGCAGCC
Organism: uncultured Solirubrobacteraceae bacterium; assembly: GCA_964236905.1. Taxonomy (GTDB): domain Bacteria; phylum Actinomycetota; class Thermoleophilia; order Solirubrobacterales; family Solirubrobacteraceae; genus Paraconexibacter. The sequence continues at coordinate 16,631 of CAXSFZ010000041.1, forward strand.
CCTTGCGCAGCACCTCGCGGCCGAGGAACAGGTTCTGCGCCGGGTCGAGGTCGGGCGCCAGGGCGAGGTCCTGGTAGACCGTCTCGATGCCCGCGGCGCGCGCGTCGACCGGGCTCGTGAAGCGCACGGCCTCCCCGTCGACGAGGATCTCGCCGCCGTCGGGCTCGATCACGCCGGAGAGCGTCTTGACCAGGGTGCTCTTTCCCGCGCCGTTGTCGCCGACGAGGGCCATGACCTCGCCGGGGTACACGCTGAGGTCGGCGCCGCGCAGCGCCTGCACCTGGCCGTAGCTCTTGGTGGCGCCGCGGACCTCCAGCAGCGGGACGGGGCCCGCGGGTGGCCGGGCGAGGGCGGTGCTCATGCCGGCCGCAGCTCGCCGGAGCCGCGCGCGATGAGCTGGGTCGGCAGCTGGAGGCGGCGGGGCGGGCCGGCGTCGCCCGCCAGCCGCGCGAGGATGAGCTCGGCGGCCTGCCGGCCGAGCGCGTCGGCGTCCCCGTCGACGACCGTCACCGGGACGGCGAGCTGATCGGCCATGGGGAAGTCGTCGAAGCCGACGAGCGCGGTGGCGGCCCCGGCGCGGTTGATCGCGCGCACGGCCCCCTGGCTGAGGAAGCCGGTGGTGGCGAAGATCGCCGTGGGGGCGTCCTCGCGGGCCAGCAGGGCGGCGGTGACCTCCTCGGCCTCGTCCACGCTGCCCGACTGCAGTCGACACACGAGCGACTCGTCGACCGCGTCGGCGCCGTAGCGCTCCACGATCGCCGCGCGGTACCCCGACAGGCGGGTGCCCGTCGTGTAGTACGACGAGGCGACGAGGGCGGCCACGCGGCGGTGACCGTGGTCGAGCAGGTGGTTGACGGCCTGACGGCCGCCGTCGAGGTTGTCGAGGACGACGATGTCCCCGATGACCCCGACGGGCGGGCGGTCGAGGAAGACCATCGGCGTCCCCCGGATGATCTCGGGCAGCAGGTAGCTCTGGTCGCTGCCGTCGGGGACCACGAGCAGGCCGTCGACCTGGCGCCCGACCAGCACGTTCAGGATCTTGCGCTCGAGCTGGGGATCCTCGTCGGAGCTCGAGACGAGCACCGCGTGGTCGTGCTGCTCGGCGACGGAGACGACGGCGCGGGCGATGTGCGCGTAGAACGGGTTCGTCAGGTCGCCCAGGACGAGCGCGAGCATCGAGGACCGCTGACCCGCCCGCATGCTCCGGGCGACCTCGTTGCGACGGAAGCCCGTGGCCTCGATCGCCCGCAGGACCCGCGCGGCGGTCTCGGGCCGCAGGCCGGGCTCGCCGTTGACGTAGCGCGAGACCGTCTTGATCCCGACCCCGGCGGCGTCGGCGACGTCGCGCATCGTCGGACGGGCCGGCGCCATGGCCGTCATCGCCCGACGATCCTCGGGTGGCCACCGGAGCTGGCGCGGTTGACAACGTTGTCGAGCATCTGGGATCGACCGTAACCGCGTCCGGCGAGCGATGTCAAGGTCCAACCGTTGGAACCCATCTGACGCCCAGGCGAGCGGTGCCGATCCTGGTCGCGTGCTTGTCTCCGCGCTCCGCTCTGTCCTATGGTGACCGCCATGACAACGTCAGCCTTCATCCCCAGAGGCACTCCGCGACGACCCCACCGGTTCGAGGCGGCGGCTCCGCGGTGACCACGTCGGCGCGGTCAGGGCCACCGGAGGCCGGCCTGGCCCTGATCGACGAGGTGTCGAGCCGGCTGGGCCCCGGCAGCCGCGTCGCGCAGATCTTCGAGAACTGCTACCTCAACGCCTGGCGCACGACGCTGCAGCGACGGCCCGACGGCACGACGTTCGTGATCACGGGCGACATCCCGGCGATGTGGCTGCGCGACTCCTCCGCCCAGCTGCGGCCCTACCTCCATCTCGCCGCGAACGACACCGAGGTCGCCGACGTCCTGGCGGGCGCGGTGCGCCAGCAGATGCGCTACGCGGCGATCGACCCGTACGCCAACGCGTTCAACGCGGCGCCCAACGACGCCCACTGGCACGCTGCCGATCGCACCGACGACAGCGGCCTGGCGGCGAGGGCCTGGGTGTGGGAGCGCAAGTACGAGCTCGACTCGCTCTGCTATCCGCTGCAGTTCGCGCACGACCTGTGGCGGGTGACCGGGCGCACCGACCACCTCGACGGGGAGTTCGCGACGGCCGCGGGCCTCATCCTGGAGCTGTGGCGCCGCGAGCAGGACCACGACGGCTCGGGCTACCGCTTCGAGCGCGACGACGGGGCACCGAGCGACACGCTCGGGCGGGCGGGGCGCGGCTCCGCGGTCGCGGTGACGGGCATGACGTGGTCCGGCTTCCGGCCGAGCGACGACGCGTGCCGCTTCGGCTACCTCGTGCCCGCCAACATGTTCGCCGCCGTCGTGCTCGACGGTCTGGCCGCCATGGCCGAGCAGGTCCTCCGCCGGCCCGCCATGGCCGAGCACGCGCGGACGCTGGCGCTCGAGATCCGCGAGGGCCTGCGTCGCCACGCGAGCGTGGAGCATCCGGAGTTCGGCCGCATCTGGGCCTACGAGACCGACGGGCTGGGCCACCACGAGCTCATGGACGACGCGAACGTCCCGAGCCTCCTCTCGCTCCCGTACCTCGGCTGGTGCGAGGCGGACGATCCCCTGTACCTGGCGACGCGCGCGTTCGTCCTCTCCGAGCAGAACCCGCAGTACCGCCGCGGTGCCGCGGCGGCCGGGATCGGCAGCCCGCACACGCCGCCGGGCCACATCTGGCCCATGGCGCTCGCGATCCAGGGCCTCACGAGCGTCGACCGCGACGAGCAGGAACGGCTCCTGGACACGCTCGCCCGGACGGACGCCGGCACCCGCCTCATGCACGAGAGCTTCCACGCCGACGACCCGGCGACCTACACCCGCCCCTGGTTCTCGTGGGCGAACTCGCTCTTCAGCGAGCTCGTGCTGCGGTTCTGCGGGCTCGAGCGAGACTGCGCGCCCGGCAGCGCCTGAGCCGGCCGGCGCCGAGCCCGAGTGGCCCGCCGCGACCATCCTCGGGGCCGGGCGCAGCAGCGTCGGGAGGCAGGCGACCGGGCTGCGTGCGGCGGCTCAGACCGCGGTGCGGCCGCCGTCGGCGGCCAGGATCGCGCCGGTCACGTAGCTGGCCCGGGGCGAGGCGACGAACGCGACGACACGGGCGATCTCCTCGACGGCGGCCGCCCGGTTGAGGGGGACGCCGGCACCTACCTCGGCGATCCCGTCGGGGCCCATCGCGGCGGTGGTGCCCTCGGTGGTGGTCGGTCCGGGGGAGACCGCGTTGACCCGTACGTTGCCCGCGGCGAACTCGGCCGCCCAGGTGCGGGTGAGGGCGACCACGGCGGCCTTCGACGCGCCGTAGGCCGCGGCGCCGGCCATCCCGAACTCGGCGGCCATCGTCGTGATGTTCACGACGCTGCCCCGCCCGCGGGCGGCCATCCGGGGCGCGAGGGCGGCGGTGAGGAAGAACGGCCCGCGCACGTTGACGTCGAACATCGCCTCGAAGGATGCGACGTCCTGCTCGGCGGTCGGGGCGAACGCGAACGCACCCGCGTTGTTGACGAGCACGTCCGCGTCGCCGGCCTCCTCGGCGAGCTGCGCGACCGACGCGAGGTCACCGAGGTCGGCGGCGACGAAGCGCGCGCTGCCCCCCTCGTCCTCGACGGCGGCGACCGTCGCGGCGCCCCTCGCGGCGTCCCGTCCCGACACGATCACCGAAGCGCCGTCGCGCGCGAGCTCGAGCGCGATCGCCCGGCCGATGCCCGAGGTCGCGCCGGTGACGAGGGCGGTCTGGTGCGTGAGGTCCATGGTGTCTCCAAGTGAGTAGATAGAACGATCGGTCTGGAACGTAGCACTCGACCAGAACGGTCGGTCTATCGTGGAGGTCATGTCCGATCCCGCCGTCGACCGTCCCGCTCCGCGCGAGCGGCTCCTCGCGGCCGCCGACGAGCTCTTCTACGAGGAGGGCATCTGCACGGTCGGCGTCGATCGGCTCGTCCGACGAGCGGACGTCGCGCGCGCCTCGCTCTACACGACCTACGGCTCGAAGGACGAGCTCGTCCGCGCCTACCTCGAGCACCGCAGCGAGGCGTGGCAGGCGACGGTCGCCGAGGTGCTCCCGGTCCGGTGGGAGGCCGCTGCGGATCGCATCGTCGGGATCTTCGAGCTGCTGGAGGAGTGGTTCGGCGTCCCCGGATACCGCGGGTGCCCGTTCATCAACGCCAGCGCGGAAGCCGGCGCGAGCACCGCCGTCGGAGAGGTGCGCGATCGCCACCGGGCCTGGGTCCGCGCGCTCTTCTCGGCTCTGGCGGACGAAGCCGGGGTCTCGGATCCCGCCGCGCTCTCCGAGCAGCTCGTGCTCCTGTACGACGGCTCGATGGTGGGTGCGCACCTCGATGCCGGTTCGGCTCCCGGAAGGGCCGCCCGGGCCGCTGCCGCGGCGCTCGTCCGCAGCGCGGTCGCGTAGCGCGACGCGCGCGGGAGGCCGGTACCGCGGTCTGTCGTGACGCCACCCCGGTCCGCGGGAGTGAGACCTGTTCCCATCACGTGTAGGATCCGGTCTCATGTTCGAGCCCTTCTCCCTGCCCTACGTCCAGCGCGGCCTCCTCGAGGTGGTGCTCCTCTCCTTCGGAGCCGGCGTCATCGGCACGTGGATCGTGCTGCGGGGGCTGGCCTTCTTCGCCCACGCGGTCGGCACCGCCGCGTTCCCCGGGCTGGTGCTCGCGGACGGCCTCGGGTTCGCCGCCACGGTCGGCGCTGGTGCCGTCGGCGCGCTCGTGGCGGTCTGCGTGGGGGTGCTCGGGCGGCGGCCCGGTGCGCGGGAGCGCTACGACTCGCTGACGGCGCTCGTGCTCGTCGGCGCGCTCGCCACGGGCGTCATCCTGGCCTCGGACGTCTTCGGCTCGGGCGCGAACGTGGAGTCCCTGCTGTTCGGCTCCCTGCTGCTCGTGGACCGCGGCGACCTGGTGCTGGCGGGCGTGGCCAGCGGGGTCGCCGTCGTCCTGGCCCACCTGCTGGAGCAGCGCTGGTTGGTCACGGGCTTCGACCCGGACACCGCCCCCGCGCTCGGCGTGCGGTCCGCGCTGCCCGACGTGGTGCTGCTCGCGGCGATCTCCGGGCTTGCCGTGGCCGCGCTGGCGACCCTGGGTGCGCTGCTGTCCACCGCGCTGCTCGTCGTCCCCGCCGCGACCACCCGGCTGCTGTGCTCGCGCCTGCGCGCCTGGCAGCTGGCCACGGTCGTGCTCGTGGCGGCCGAGGGCAGCCTCGGGCTGTGGCTGTCCGTGCGCACCAACGCGCCTCCGGGGGCGGCGATCGCCGTCCTCGCCTCCTCCGTCTTCGCGCTGGTGGCGGTGGCACGGGCGCTCGCCACCCGGCCCGGAGCTCGGCAGGGGCTGACGGCCACGGCGCTGGTCGGCCTGGCGGTCGCGGTGGCCGGGTGCGGGAGCGACGACACCGCGTCGACGGGCACTTCCGCCACGGCCGGCGCCGGCTCCTCACCGCCGCCGGCGATCAAGGTGGTGGCCACCACGACGCAGCTCGGCGACTTCGCACGGACGGTCGGCGGGAAGGCCGTCGACGTGACGCAGATCCTCAAGCCGAACTCCGACCCGCACGACTACGAGCCGCGGCCCAAGGACGTCAGCGAGACCTCCGGCTCCAAGCTCGTCCTGCTCTCGGGGGACAACCTCGACAAGTGGATGGGCGACGTGATCAAAGAGAGCGGCACCGACGCGAAGGCGGTCGACGTCTCGACCGGCCTGAAGGTGACGCGGCCGGGCGAGAGCTCGGGCGCGGAGGCGTCGAAGTACGACCCGCACTGGTGGCACGACCCGCGCAACGCCGAGACCGCGGTCGGGGAGATCCGCGACGCCCTCAGCGCCGCCAACCCGGCGGCCAGAGGCACCTACCAGGCCAACGCCACGGCCTACCTGTCCAAGCTGCAGCAGCTCGACAAGGGCATCGCCGGCTGCTTCGCGGGGGTGCCGAGCGCGCAGCGCAAGCTGGTGACCGACCACGACGCCTTCGGCTACTTCGCCGACCACTACGCGATCACGGTCGTGGGGGCCGTGATCCCGTCGCAGACCACCCAGGCCCAGGCGTCCGCGGGCGACATCGCCAAGCTCGCGAGCGTCATCGAGCGCGAGGGGGTCAAGGCGGTCTTCCCGGAGAGCTCGATCAACCCCAAGATCTCCCAGGCCATCGCCAAGCAGACGGGGGCCAGCGCGAAGTACACGCTCTACGGGGACACGCTCGGCCCGGCCGGCTCGCCCGGGGCCACCTACCTGGGCATGGAGCAGGCCAACGCCGACGCGATGGTCAAGGGCTTCACGGGAGGGGCGCAGGGGTGCTCGATCGCGGGGCTGTAGGCGTCACGGCGAGCGGGTTGCTGGCCGGCTACGGACAGACCGTGGTCCTCAGCGACGTCTCCTTCGAGGCCCGCAGCGGACAGCGTGTCGCGGTGCTCGGGCCCAACGGCGGCGGCAAGACCACGCTGTTCAAGACGCTCCTCGGCCAGCTCGCGCCGCTCGGCGGCCGCGTGGTGAGCGAGCGCTGCGCGGTGGTCCCGCAGACGGAGCGCTCGCGCCTGGACTTCCCCGTTTCGGCGGCCGACGTCGCGGTGATGGGCGCCGTCTCGCGGCGGGCCTGGTGGCAGCGGCCCACCCGTGCCGACCGGGCCCAGGCCAGAGCGGCCCTGGCGCAGGTCGGGTTGGCCGACGAGGCCGACCGGACCTTCGGTGACCTCTCGGGCGGCCAGCGCCAGCGCGTGCTGGTCGCCCGCGCGCTCGTGCAGGACGCGCCGGTCGTCCTGCTCGACGAGCCGTTCAGCGGCCTGGACCGCCACAGCGCCGATCGGCTGGAGGCGCTGCTCGCCGACCTCGCCGTGGGTGGGCGGTGCCTGCTGATCGCCACCCACGACGTCGAGCAGGCGAGGCGCTTCGATCAGGTGCTGTGCCTCAACCGGCGCCAGATCGCCTACGGCCCGCCCGCCTCCACGCTCTCGCTCGAGGTGCTCGAGGCGACCTACGGCGCCGATCTCGTCGACGTTGACTGCCCCGATCACGGCGCGGAGCGCAGGATCCTCCCCGCGCACCATCACGTGCACTGAGCTCGGGTGCCGCTCGCCGCCCTGCACTGGCTGACCGAGCCCTGGGCGCAGGCCCTGGGGCGGCGTGCGCTGCTGGAGGTCGTCCTGCTCGGCGTCGCGGGCGGCACCCTCGGGTGCTGGCTCGTCTTCTACAACCTCGCCTACTCCGCCGAGTCGCTCGCCCACTCCCTGCTGCCGGGCCTCGTCGGCGCCGCGCTGCTCGGGGTCCCGCTGCTATTCGGCGGCGCGGCCGGCCTGGCCGTGGGCGCGCTGGCGGTGGCGCTCGCGAGCCGCATCGAGGGCATCGGCCGCGACACCGCGGTGGGGGTGGCGGTCACCGGGCTCTTCGGTCTCGGGGTGCTGCTGGCGCTCAGCCCCGAGTCCCCCGCCGGCCTGCAGGGGCTGCTCTTCGGCGACGTCCTCGGGGTCAGCGACACCGACCTCGCGCTCGCGGGGGGCCTCGTCGTCACCCTGCTCGGGGCGCTGGGCCTCGGCCACCAGCGGCTGCTGGTGGTGGGCTTCGACCGCCTGAGCGCCCCGGCGCTCGGGGTCCGCACGCTCCCCGTGGACGTGGCCCTCCTCACGGGCCTGGCCGTGGCGCTGCTGGTCGCCGTCCAGGGCCTCGGGAACCTGCTGGTGGTGGCGGTCCTCATCGCGCCGGCCTCCGCCGCTCGCCTCGTGACCCGCCGCATGGCGCCGATGCTCGCCGTCTCCGCCGCGGTCGCCGTCGCGGGCGCGATCGGCGGCATCTACCTGTCCTTCTACGCAGGGACCGCCGCGGGCGCGTCGATCGCCGCCGTGCTCGTCGGGGTCTACGTCGTCGCGGCCCTCGCGGGCGGTGTGCGCGGGAGCATCGGCGGGTGAGCCTGCCGCCCGAGCGAGCGGACTGGCTCGAGCGGGCGCACGTCGCCCTGCGCGACGCGGGCCTGCGCACCGGCGGAGCCCGCGAGGCGGTGCTGGCGGTGCTGGCGGCCACCGGCGGCGGCCTCACCGCGCAGGGCGTGCTCGACGAGGCCGCGGCGCGCGGGAACGCGGTCGGGCTGGCGAGCGCCTACCGCATCCTCGCCGACCTGGAGCGTGTCGGCGCCGTGCGGCGCGTTGGCTTCAGCGCCGGCCGCGGGCACGCGCGCCACGAGCTCGTGCTCGGCGACGGTGCGCACCACCACCACCTCGTCTGCGACCGCTGCGGCCGCACGGACGTCTTCGTGGACACGAGGCTCGAGCAGGCGATCCACGCGGTCGAGCGCTCCTCGCCCTACGAGGTGCGCGCCCACGACGTGGTCCTCCGCGGGACCTGCGAGCGCTGCCGGCGGTGATCGGCCGGGGCCGAGCCGGCGGCGCTCAGGCGAGGGGCAGCGCTCCGTGGTCGTCGCAGTGGTCCTGGTGGGCGTGGTGCAGCGTGCCGTCGACCAGGTAGTCGACGTGGTCGCCGTGCGGGACCGGATCGTGCCCGCACTCCGAGCCGTGGACGTGGTCGGCCGGGTGGCCCTCCGCCGGCCGGGTGTGCCCGTCGGGGTGCGAGGGGCTGACCTCGATGGCGTGCTCGTCGACGTGATCGGCGTGCGGGTGGTGCAGGTGGCCGTCGTGGAGGTAGTCGACGTGGTCGTCGTGCTGCACGGCGGTGTGGCCGCAGCCCGGGGCGTGGACGTGCGGGTGAGGGGCGTGGACGGTGTGGTCGTGGGACATGCGAGCCACGGTACGCCCGGCGCGCCGTCCGCCACAGCAGGCGATGACAGGACTCGCTCTCACCCGGTGCGGTGGCCGCGGCTACGTCGCCGCGTGGCCCAGCGGCGCGGTGGCCCGGCGGGGCAGCGTGGCGAGGAACGAGACGACCAGGACGGCGACGGCGCACAGCGCGATGGTCGCCCCCGGGGCGCTTCCGGCGTGGTAGGAGAGGGTGAGGCCGACCGTCGAGGCGGCGACGCCGAACGCGGCGGCGAGTGCGGCCATGCGCCCGACCGTGGCGCACCACAGGCGGGCGGCGGCGGGCGGGATGACGAAGAGCGCGACGGACATCAGCAGGCCGACGGACTGCAGCCCGAGGACGACGGTCACCGCCAGCAGCGCGTAGAGCGCATAGCGCAACGGCCCCGTGCGGATCCCGACCAGGGCGGCGTGCTGCGGGTCGAACGTCGCGGCACGCAGGTCACGGAAGAGGAGGGTGAGCAGGGCCACCGACCCTCCGCCGAGCACGAGGCTCCGCTCGAGGTCGGCGTCGGTCACGGTGGTGATCGATCCGAACAGCAGGTGGGTGAGGTCGATGGAGACGTCGCTGCTCGAGGAGATGACCACGATGCCCGCCGCGAAGAGCGCGGCCTCGACGGCGCCGATGATCGCGTCCTCGCGCAGCCGCGGGTGCGCGGCCAGGACGCCCATCAGCCCCGCCATCGCGAGGCCCGCGCCGATCGCGCCGACCGTGATCGACCAGCCACCGAGGTAGGCGACCGCCACGCCGCCCACGGTGGCGTGGCTCATCGCGTCACCCAGGTAGGCGAGGCGACGCAGCACGATCCACGTCCCGACCAGCGGCGCGACGGCGCCGACGACCACCGCCGCACCGAGGGCGCGACGCATGAAGTCGTAGGAGTACGGCTCGCTCAGCCAGTGGAGCATCACGGCGCACCGAGGAACGAGCGCTCCAGCTGCTCGGCGCGTAGCACCTCGCTCGGCGCGCCGTCGGCCACCAGCGTTCGGTTCAAGATCACGCAGCGGGCGTACCGGTCGCGCACGTGCGCGAGGTCGTGGGTGGAGAGCACGACGGTCCGCCCGGCTCCCGCGAGTGCGTGCAGCAGCTCGGTCAGCGACGCCGCGGTCAGGGCGTCGACGCCGGCCAGCGGCTCGTCGAGCAGCAGCACGTCGGCCTCCTGGGCGAGCGCCCGGGCGAGGAAGGCGCGTTGCAGCTGGCCGCCCGAGAGCTCGCCGATGCCGCGCTGCTCCAGGCCGTCCAGGCCGACGGTGCTGAGCGCCCGCGCGACCGCGGTGCGGTCGGCGTGGCGCCGCGGGCGCCACGGGGCGAGGAACGGCCGCCGCCCGTCGCACACGACCTGCTCGACGGTGATCGGGAACTGCAGGTCGACGTCGGCGCGCTGTGGCACGAACGCCACCCCCGTGCGGCCCGGCCGCGTGGTGTGCACCGTCACCGTCCCGCTGTGCGGCACCAGTCCCATGACGGCGCGCAGCAGCGAGGTCTTGCCGGCGCCGTTGGGTCCCAGGAGGGCGACGACCTCACCCGGGTGCACATGGAGGCTGACCGCCCGCAGCGCGGCGACCGTGCCGTAGCGGACCCCCAGCTCGCGGACGTCCAGGGTCGGCTGGTCTAGGCGCCCGTGCACCGCAGCCCCTTCTCGAGGGAGGCGAGGTTCGCGCGCTGGACGGAGCTGTAGTCGGTGCCCCGATCCAGCTCGGCCCGGGTGAGGCCCTCGACGGGGTTCAGCGCGTCGGTGCGTGCGCCGATCGTCGCGGCGACCGTCTGGGAGAGCTTGCGCGGGACGAGGGTCTCGAAGAAGACGGTCCGCACGCCGTGGGCCTTGGCGTAGTCGGCGGTGGCCGCGAGCGACTTCGGGTCGGGTTCGGCCTCGGGGGAGATCCCGGCGATCGCCGCCTGCGTCAGGCCGTAGCGGTCCGCCAGGTAGCCGAACGCGGCGTGGCTGGTCACCAGCACGGGAGCTCGGCAGCCCCGCAGCCCTCGCCTGAACCGGCCGTCGAGGCGCCGCAGGCCCGCGAGGTAGCGTGCCGCGTTGGCGGTGTAGGTCGCGCGCCCGCTCGGGTCGGTGGCGATCAACGCGTTGCGGACCCGCGTGGCCATCGCGATGAAGCGCGCCGGATCGACCCACACGTGCGGATCCCGGTTGCCCTTGAGCGCCTCCTTGCCGCCCGAGCCGCCGTCGACCTGCCCGCGCACCCCCGGGATGCCGATCTGCGCCGGGCGCAGCTCGATCCCCTGCAGCAGGTCGACCCGGCGCACCGCCGGAGGCAGCGAGGAGACCGCCTTCTCGACCTGCGGCTGGAAGCCGGTGCCGAGGTAGAGCACGAGCTTGGAGCGCTCCATCGCCGCCAGCTGCGGCGGCCTGAGCTCGAGGTCGTGGGGCTCCCCGCCGACGGGGGTCAGGTCGGTGACGCGCACGCGGTCTCCGCCGATCCGGCGGGCCGCCTCCTCGACGGGGTAGAAGTTCGTGGTGACCGGCAGCTTCGCCGCGCCCGGGCCGGCGCTGCGGGCGGGCGACTCGTCAGCGCACCCGGTCGCCAGCAGGCCGAGGGCGATCGAGGAGACGGCGACGGCGACGTGCCGTGACGAGGGCGTGGTCAGAAGGTCCATGGCGGCGGGAACGTAGCAACTTGATGAGATCGCGTCTCGTTTGTTGTAGCGTGGCGGCATGGAGCTCTTCGGACGCCGGCGCAGCGATCGCCCCGCGCTCAAGCAGGTCAGGGAGTGGGCGATCGACCTCCTCCGCCTGGCGCCCGAGGACTCCGTGAGCGTCACCGAGCTGTCGTGCGCCGAGCCCGACTGCCCGCCGCACGAGACCGTCGTGCTCATCGCCCGTGCGGGCGAGCCCACCCTCCAGGTGAAGCTCGCGAAGCCCGCCGGCGAGGTCCGGCGCACCGATCTCCTAGCCGCCATCGACTCGCAAGGAACCCGCTGACATGACCACCTCCACCGAGGTCACGAAGGTCCCCGTGACCGTCCTGACCGGCTTCCTGGGCGCCGGCAAGACGACGCTGCTGAACCGGATCCTCACCGAGCAGCACGGCAAGAAGATCGCCGTCATCGAAAACGAGTTCGGCGAGGTCGGCGTCGACAACGACCTGGTCGTCGACGCCGAGGAGGAGATCTTCGAGATGAACAACGGCTGCATCTGCTGCACCGTCCGCGGAGACCTCATCCGGATCCTCGGGCAGCTGATGCGCCGCAAGGACCGCTTCGACCACATCCTCATCGAGACCACCGGCCTCGCGGACCCCGGCCCCGTCATCCAGACCTTCTTCGTCGACGAGGAGATGCAGGACCGCCTCGATCTCGACGGCGTCGTGACCCTCATCGACGCCAAGCACGTCGCCCTCCACCTCGAGGACTCGCCCGAGGCGCGCGAGCAGATCGCCTTCGCCGACGTCATCGTCCTCAACAAGATCGACCTCGTCAGCGAGACCGACCTCGACGAGCTCGAGACCCGCATCCGGCGCCTGAACGCGGTGGCGAGCATCCATCGCGTCCGCGACGCCGAGGTCCCGGTGGAGGCCGTGGTCGGCGTCGGGGGCTTCGACATCACCCGCGGGTTGCAGCTCGAGCCCGGGCTCCTGACGCCGAGCTACCCGTTCGAGTGGCTCGGCGTCTACGACCTCCAGGCCGGCCGGCACACCCTGAGCTTCGCCGAGGCCCCGGATCCCAGCGTCGACCTGCTGCTCCTCGCGCTCGACGTCGCCTCCGACGCCGCCATCGACGGTCACCTGCGCGAGGCGACCCTCGCGTTCTCCGCGCGGCCCGCGCCGCTGGCCGCCGGCCTCGCGCTGCGGCCCGGGTCGTCGCTCGCCACCATCGAGCTCGCACCGGGCGGGACGAGCACGGCGGTCGACCTCGACGCGGCGGGGGCCTACGGCCTGTTCACCGAGCACGGCGCAGCGGAGCTCGGCCTGACGCTCCTGGATCCCGACGGCGTACCGGCCCGCCTGGTGGTCGATCGCCAGATCGCCCCGGACCACGAGCACGACGACGACATCAGCTCGGTCGGCATCGAGGCCGGCGGGGAGCTCGAGCCCGAGCGGCTGAACGCCTGGCTGAGCAAGCTGCTGCAGGAGAAGGGCCAGGACATCTTCCGCTCCTAGGGCGTCCTGTCGATCGCCGGGATGGACGAGCGCTACGTCTTCCAGGGCGTGCACATGCTCTTCACCGGCCAGCCCGACCGCCCCTGGGGTGAGGAGGAGGAGCGGACCAACAAGCTGATCTTCATCGGCCGCGACCTCGACCGCGCCGAGCTCAACGCGGGGTTCACGGCGTGCCTGGCCTGACCGGCACCCACGACGGCCTCCAGATCACCACGTGGGCCGACGCGGGCGACTGGGTCAACCAGATCGCCTGGAGCCCGGACGGCGACGGGGTGCTGGCCGTCGCCGCCAACGGCGTCGTCCTCGGCGTCCAGGCCGCCGACGGCGCCACCGTGCGGGCCCACCGCCACGACGGGCCGGCCACCTGCCTGGCCCTGAGCCCCGACGGGCGGCTGGCGTCCGGCGGACACGACGGCACGGTCATCGTCGACGGCCGCTCCGTGGCACTGGGGAGCGGCTGGGTCGAGCGCGTCGCCTGGCGGCCCGACGGCGGGCGCCTGGCCGCCGCGCACGGCCGCCGGGTGCATGTGCTCGAACCCGACGGAGCACCCTCGGCGCTCTCCCCGGAGTTCGAGGCGACGGTCACCTGCCTGCAGTGGCAGCCCCGCGGCGTCGGGGTGGCCGCCGGCTCCTACGGCGGCGTGCAGCTCCTCCGTGCCCGCGACGGGCGCCCCGAGACCGAGCTCGCGTGGAAGGGGTCGGTCCTCGAGCTCGCCATCAGCCCCGACGGCAAGCGCCTGGCCCACGGCAACCAGGACTCCTCGGTGCACTTCTGGGAGATCGCCAAGCGCCGGGAGCTGCACATGTGGGGCTACGAGGCCAAGGTCCGCGAGCTCGCCTGGCGCCGCGACGGGCGCTACCTGGCCACGGGCGGCGGCAGCACCGCGACCGTGTGGGACTTCGCCGGGAAGGGGCCGGAGAACTCCACGCCGATCGAGCTCGACGGCCACGACGGACAGATCGCCTGGCTCGGCTTCCAGCCGGCCGGGCCCCTGCTGGCCTCCGCCGGCGACGACGGAGCCCTGCTGATCTGGAGCCCCGGTGGCGGGACCGAGCCCGTGGCGGAGATCGCCCTCGACGAGCCGCTCACCTGCGCGGCCTGGTCGCCCGACGGCCGTCGCCTCGCGGCCGGGGTGGCCGACGGCACGATCGTGCTGTGCGAGCTGCGGGCCCCTTGATCCCAGGCGCCGGACGCGCGCACCGTCCAGCCACGTGTTTTAGCTTTGAGGGCGCAACGCTCATCTACGCGTGGGTCAAGGAAGCGATCGGCAATCAACCTCTCCCTCACGACAGCCACCGAGCGCAGCGGCAGGTTCATCGTTGCCCAGAGCGGCCCCGAGGGCTTCGCGGCATTTCATCCGGCGACGCTTCCCGTGCGCCCGCCGATCGCGCTGTTGCCGCCCACGCACGGGCTGCTCGACTTGGCCTACCAGGAATTGGGCCGGCTCGACGGCATCACCACGCTCCTGCCGGATCCGCAGACGCTGCGGTACACCTACGTGCGCAAGGAGGCGGTCCTGTCGTCGCAGATCGAGGGCACCCAGTCCTCTCTGTCGGATCTGCTGCTCTTCGAGAACGAGGCGGCTCCTGGCGTTCCGGTCGGCGATGCGGCAGAGACCGCCAACTACATCACCGCACTGAATCACGGCGTTGCGTCTGTCCGAACCGGGCGCCTGCCCGTCTCATCTCGTCTGCTCCGCGAGATGCACGGCCTGCTGCTCGACGGAGTGCGAGGGACCGACAAGGCCCCTGGGCGCTTTCGGCGCGACCAGAACTGGATCGGGGGTTCGAGCCCGTCCGACGCCCGTTTCGTCCCGCCGCCGTGGAACCTCGTCCCCGATGCCGTCGCGAACCTCGAGCGGTACCTGCACCACGCGGAGGAGCCGTTGCTGGTGCGGGTGGGTGTCGCGCACGCGCACTTCGCGACCATCCACCCGTTCCTCGACGGCAACGGACGCGTCGGCCGGCTGCTCATCACCCTCGTGCTGTGTGCGGAGGATCTCCTCCGCGAGCCCCTGCTGTACCTCAGCCTCTACTTCAAGCAGCATCGGGACGAGTACTACGAACGTCTGCAGCGCGTGCGCACTCACGGCGAGTGGGAGGAGTGGCTGAGCTTCTTCCTTCGTGGCATCGCCGAGGTGGCCCGGACGGCCACCGAGACCACCACTCGCATCGTGCAGATGATCGAGCGCGACCGTCAACGCATCGGCCAGGTCGGTCGCGGAGCAGCGAGCGCGTTGCGCGTCCACGAGATCGCGGTGCGGTCGGTGGTGCTGACTCCGCGCCGGGTCGCCGCCGACACCGGGCTAACTGACCCACCGATCTACGCTGCGTTCCGCCGCTTGGAAGAGCTCGGAGTCCTGACCGAGACCACCGGACGCCAACGCGGCAAGGTCTGGGCCTACGGGAACTATCTCGACATCCTCAACGAGGGCACCGGCTGACGCTGCGGCCGGGAAGCCTGCTCTCCCGAAGGCCGACACGCCGGCGTGAGACCGCAGTAATTGCCGCTTCCAGCAAGCCCGGGTCAGGCCCGCGGCGCACCACGCGGCCTGCGGCTGCCTGCTGGTGGCCCGAGGCGTCAGGCCGCGCGCGTTCTCCGTGGCCGCCTCAGCTGAGTCCGTGCCTCCCGGGGCGCGCGCCCGTAGGCTCGGGGTGGATCTCGGGGTGATGGGGACGCAATAGGCTGCCGCGATCGTGCCAGCGGTCGCGATTCACCTGCTGGGACGTCCGGCGATCCTGCGCGATGGTGCTGTCGTCGCTCCACCGCGGGGTCACAAGGCATGGGGAGTCCTCGCGTACCTGGTGCTCGCGGAGCGCACCGTCTCACGGGCGCGGCTCGCCGAGCTCCTGTTCTCCGACGCCGAAGACCCCCTCGGCGCTCTGCGCTGGACCCTGGCCCAGCTGCGCCGCGCCGTCGATGTGCCCGGGTTCCTGCGCGGAGATCCGCTCCAAGCCGGCTCACCGGACGGATGCCGCGTGGACGTCGTTGCGCTGCGCGGCGGGGACGTCGATCCCGGGCTCGTTCGGGGCGAACTGCTGGAAGGGGTCGATGCCGGTGCCGGCCCGGTCTTCGACGCATGGCTGCTGGTCGAACGCCGGCGCATGGCGGGCATGTGCGAGGCGGTCCTGCGCGAGGCCTCGCTGGGAGCGCTCGCGGCAGGCGCGCCGCTTGACGCAGCGGCGCTGGCCTCTCGAGCCATCGCGCTCGACCCGTTCGTCGAAGTCAAGTCGCGTGTAGTGGTGTAGTTGCTGGTCGGGTGCTGTTCAGGCGGCGAG
>CAXSFZ010000042.1:0-32300 GCA_964236905.1 uncultured Solirubrobacteraceae bacterium
TCGATCGTGGACGTCGTCGACGTCGCCGCGGTGGCGGTCGCGGCGCTCACCGTGCCCGACGAGCACGCGGGCGCGCGCATCACCGTCACCGGGCCGCAGGCGCGCACCCCGCGCGAGCGCGTCGCCGCGCTGGCCGAGGCCCTCGGCCGCGAGCTCGCCGCCGAGGAGGTCCCGATCGACGCGGTCAAGCAGCAGCTCGCGGGCTACGGCCTCGACCCCTGGACCGTCGACGGGCTCGGCGAGCTGTTCGCCCTCTACGCCGACGGGCTGGCCGCCGAGGTGAGCCCCGACGTCGAGCACGTGCTCGGCCGGCGCCCGGGCTCGTGGGAGGCGTTCGCCACCCAGCACCTCGCCGCGTTCAGCTAGTGGCGATCGTCGCGGGAGGCGGCCGGCGGGCGTGACTCCTCGGCCAGCGAGGTGATCGTGAGGTTGCCGCGGGCCGCCTCCTCGAGGACCTCGGTGGCCTCCTCGATGCTCCGCGCGTAGAGCTCGACGAGCAGGTGGACGACGATGCGCCCGTCGTCCTCGTGCTTGTGGAAACGGACGTGGGTGAAGAACTCGCGGGTGCCGTGGTCGCCGAAGGCGGCGAAGCTCAGCGCGTCCCCCGCCTCGGGCCCCGAGCAGTTCTCGACCTCGTCGGCGTCGACCGTCACGGTGCAGGAGGCGACCCAGGGGGTCCCGGCGACCATGCGCTCCCAGCGGTCCTCGACGGGCTCGACGCGCCCCCCGGCGAACTGCAGGTGCGGCTGGTCGTGCATGCAGTCCAGGCACTGGACGACGGCCTCCTGGAGCTCGTCGACGACCTCCGAGCGCTCCCCGGTGACCGAGTCGATCTTGTGGATCCCCTCGTAGTGCACCTGCACCTCGAGGTCCTCCGACCAGCAGCGGTAGCACCGCAGCCAGGGGCGTGTCTGCTGTTCCTGGTCCATTCCCGTCCCAGTCTAGGCTCCGGTCATGGCCGTCGTGGGGGTGGTGCTGGCGGGTGGGGCGGCGCGGCGGATGGGCGGCGACAAGGCCCGCGCGCGGGCCGGCGGCGTGCCCCTGCTGCACCTGCCCCTGCGGGCGCTGGCCGCGGTGAGCGCGCGCCGGGCGGTGGTGGCCAAGCCCACCACCCGCCTGCCGGCCCTGCCGCCGGGCGTGGAGCGGTGGAACGAGCCCGCGACGGCGCACCACCCCCTCGTCGGGATCGTGCACGCACTGCGCCGCGCCGGCGGCGAGCCCGTCCTCTGCTGCGCGCTCGACCTCCCGCTGCTCGACGGCGCCACGCTGCAGCGCCTGCTCGACGCCGACCCGGGAGGCGCCGGCGTGGTCGTCCCGTGGGTCGCCGGCCGGCCGGAGCCGCTCTGCGCGCTGTGGCGGCCCGCGGCGCTCGCCGTGCTCGAGGACCAGCCGGCCGGGGCGGCGATGCACGCGGTGATCGCGGCCGTCGGGGCCCGTCGCGTCCCGTTCGAGGACGCCCGGCCGTTCACCAACCTCAACACCCTCGCAGAGCTCGCGGCCTACCCGAACGTGAAGGCGTAGCCTGCGACCCCGCGGCTGAGCTCGAGCGTGAGCCGGTGCTCGCCCGCCCGCGGGAGCGTGACGAGCGGGTAGAGGCGCTGGGAGTCGACCCTGACCGTCCCGTGGGGACGACCGTCGAGCAGCACGCGAACGCGGCCCGTGCGCCCGGGCGGCGGTGAGAGCACGAGGTAGACCGCACGCGCGGAGAACCGGACGTCGATGCGGGCCGCGCGCCGCGCCGTCGCGGCCTGCGCGCCCACCGTCCACGTCCCGCCGAGCGCGAACTCGTTCGGTGCGAGGGTGGCCGGCGCCGTCGCGTACCGGGTGGTCCCCGCGACGGGCGCGACCCGGAAGCCCATGGCGCGCTCCGTGCCGAGGTAGGTCTCCGCCGTCACGCGCGCGGTCGGCGCGAGGGTGCCGGCCGGCTTGGCCACGTCGGTCGCGAGGCCGCCGCGACCCGCCTCGCTCAGCAGGGAGCGGATCGCCTTCTCCGTCGTGCCGTAGCCGCCCTCCCCGAAGTGCGCGTAGCGGACCCGGCCCTGCGCGTCGATCAGGTACTTCGACGGCCAGTACTGGTTCCCCCAGGCGTCCCAGGTCGCCATGTCGTTGTCCTGGGCGACGGGGTAGCGGAGCCCGAGCCGCCTGATCGCGGCCTCCACGTTGCCCGTGCGCTTCTCGAAGCCGAACTCGGGCGCGTGGACCCCGACGATGGTCAGCCCCTTGTCGGCGTAGCGGCTCTCCCAGGCCTTCAGGTACGGCGTCGTGCGCAGGCAGTTGATGCAGGTGTAGGTCCAGAAGTCGACCAGGGTCACCTTGTGCTGGGCGATCTGGCCCTTGATGCTCACCGCGGCCCCGTTGAGCCACTTGGTGATGCCGGTGAACTCGGGGGCGGTGCCGAGCACCGGCAGCCGCTTGCCCACCGGCGCCACGGCCGCGTGCCCCGCGGCCGGCGCGAGCTCCGCGTGGATCTCGGGGAACTTCGGCGCGCCCCGCAGGTCGGCGAGCCGGTCCTCCACCGCGTGCGAGCGCTCCAGGGCGCTCGTCGGGTTGATGACGAAGGCGGGGGCGTGCTGCGCCACCTCCTGCTGGAAGCGGACGTCGACGGAGAGGACCATGGCGACGGCGGTGAGGACCAGCACGGCGCCGAGCGCACGCTGCAGGCGCAGGCCGCCGGCCGCGCCCGCGAAGCGCCCGACGAGTCTCCGGCCGGTGACGGCGACGACGAGCAGCGTGGTGGCCGTGCCGGCGGAGAAGGCGATCCCGAGGGCGACGGTCGAGCCCGACGCGGCGCTGACCGCGATGACCGCCGCGAGCACCGGGCCCGCGCACGGCGCGTGGACGAAGCCGAGCGCGGCGCCGACGGCCAGCCCCGAGGCGAAGCCGTCGCCCCGCCCGCGCGGGCCGAGGCGGCTCAGCCGGGCGAGCGGCGCCTCCAGGCGGCGCCCCAGGGGCGGCACCAGGAGCGCCACCCCGAAGAGGGCGAGCGCGGCGATCGCCAGATCGCGGGTCACCGAGGTCCCGAGGCCCACGCCGTCGACCACGCTCGCCAGGCCGACGATCGTCAGCGTGAAGGTCGTGGCGAGGCCCAGCACGATCCCCACCGGCCGGCGCCGACCTCCCGTCGCGCCCGCGCTGAGCAGCGCGGGGAGCACCGGCAGCGAGCAGGGGCTCAGGGCGGTTCCCGCGCCGGCGACGAACGCGAACAGGGTGAGCAGGACCATCCGGGAGCATCTTCGGTGCTCCGCTCCGCGCGGATGCTTACGGGGGCGTTACGCCGGGAGGTGGCGCGTGGCCGGTCAGCCGCCGATGGCGCTCATCGACCTGGCCGGCTGGCGGAAGCCCGGCTCGTTGACCCGGTGCTTGAGCTCCTTGCGCCAGACCGCGTCGCGCACGATCACCTCGAGCTCGTCGTCGCCGGCGCCGTCGCGCAGCGGCGTCAGCAGGTCGGTCTCCCCGAGCGAGAAGAGGCAGGTGCGAAGCTTCCCGTCGGCGGTCAGCCGGATGCGGTTGCAGTCCGCGCAGAACGGATCGGAGACCGGGTCGACGAACCCCAGGCGCCCGGGCGCGCCGTCGGCGAAGCGGTAGGTGCGGGCGGTCGCGCTCGCGCGTCGCGGCTCCTCGACCAGGGGGAACTCGGCTCCCACCAGCGCCCTGACCTCGGCGCCGCGCAGGACGCTCCCGGGCGTCCAGGCCTGGTCGGCGTCGAGCGGCATGACCTCGATGAAGCGCACCTCGTAGGGGTGCTCGCGGGCGAAGCGGGCGAACGGGAGCACCTCCTCCTCGGTGAAGCCGCGAAGCGCGACCGCGTTGACCTTCACCGTGCCCACCCCGGGCTGCGCGGCCAGCGCGTGCAGGCCGGCGAGGACCCGGGGGAGGGCGTCGCGGCGGGTCATGGCGAAGAAGCGGTCGCGCTGGAGGGAGTCGATGGAGACGTTGAAGCGCTGCACGCCCGCCGCCACCAGCGCGGCCGCGTCACGCTCGAGCAGGAAGCCGTTGGTCGTGACGGAGAGCTCCTGCAGCGCCGGGATCCGCGCGAGCATGGCGCAGAGCTCCGGGAAGCCGCGGCGCACGAGCGGCTCCCCGCCCGTCAGGCGCACGCTCTTCACCCCGAGCGCGGCGAAGAGCGCGACGAGCCGGGTGATCTCCTCGAAGCGCAGCACCCCCGCGCGGTCCAGCCACGGGAGGCCCTCGGCCGGCATGCAGTACTGGCAGCGGAAGTTGCAGCGGTCGGTCACCGAGACCCGCAGGTCGTCGATCCGACGACCGTGGCCGTCGACGAGGGGCTCGCGCTCCATCGCCTGAGGCTACCCGGGCGCCGCCCGTCATCCCCGCGCCGCGGCGGCGGCTAGGGCCGGCGGACCATCACGAGCACGGTGGTGATGGCGAAGGCGATGACGCCGTAGGTCGCGGCCTGCGCCGTGTTCGGCGCCCCGGCCAGCTCGGCCAAGAGCGTCGCCGCGAAGAACGAGGCGACGATGAGCAGCAGGTCAGCGCGCATGGGCGTGCTCCTCCAGGACGGCGAGCAGGGTCGGGACGTCGGCGTGCGCGGGCTCCCCGTCGAGCACGCGGCCCGCGGCCCGCCGCCCGCCCAGGGCGCGCAGGCCGCGCTCGCCGTGCTCGGCGGCGAAGTCGGCCAGCGCGCTCGCGCGGCGCTTGTCGCGGCGCGCGGCGGGGAGGTCGAGGCCCGCGCGGTGGGCGTCGAGGGCGGCCACGAGCTCGGGGATGCCGCGCACCGGGGAGACGCTCGAGGCGAGCACGACGCGGGTGCCGCGCTCGCCGAGCGAGCGCAGCGCGGCGGCGAGGTCGCGGCGGGCGCGCTGGGCGACCTCGCCCAGGTCCGCCTTGGTGACGACCAGGACGTCCGGGACCTCCATGATCCCCGACTTGAGGAACTGGAGCGCGTCGCCCGAGCCCGGCTGGACGACCACCGCGACGGTATCGACGACGTCGGCGACCTCCACCTCGCTCTGCCCGACGCCGACCGTCTCGACGACCACCACGTCGAACGCGGCCGCGAGCGCGTGGGCGGCGGCGCGGGTGGCCGGGGCGAGGCCGCCGAGGCGCCCGTCGGCGGCCGTCGAGCGGACGAAGACGGCGGGGTCGCCCGGGTCGAAGGCGATCCGGGCGCGGTCCCCGAGCAGGGCGCCGCCCGTGCGGCGCGAGGAGGGGTCCACGGCCAGCACCGCGACGCTCCGCCCGGCCGCGCGCCAGCTCCGCAGGAGGGCGGAGAGCAGCGAGGACTTGCCGGCGCCGGGGGGGCCCGTGACCCCCACGAGGTGGCCGCGCGCCTCGGCGCCGAGCGCGCCGGGCGCCACGCCGCGCAATAGCGCCGCCGTCTGCTCGCGCGCGTCGTCCGTGCGGTTCTCCACGAGGTTCAGCACCGCCGGCGCCGCGCCCAGGTCCCCGGCCGCCAACCGCTCGGCCAGCTCCCCGCCGCGTGGGAGCGGCGGCCTCACGCGCCGGACGCCCATGGGCCTCGGCCCGTCCGCGGACCGGGTGCGCTCACGCGGAGCTCGCGGCGACGCCGTCGGCGAGGGCGGCGGCGACGGGCGCGGCCACCCCGTGGGCGTCGGCCACCACGGCCACGATGTCGGCCATGATGCGCGTGAGGTCGTAGTCCTTCGGGGTGTAGACCGCCGCGACGCCCGCCTCCCGGAGCGGCTGCAGATCGGCCTCGGGGATGATCCCGCCGACGACCACGGGCACCTCGACCCCCCGCTCGCGCAGGGCGCGGACCACGTCGGGGATGAGCGAGTTGTGCGAACCGCTCAGGATCGAGAGCCCGACGACGTGCACGCCCTCCTGCTCGGCGCTGGCCGCGATCTGCGACGGGGTGAGGCGGATGCCCTCGTAGACGACGTCCATGCCGACGTCGCGGGCGCGCACCGCGATCTGCTCGGCGCCGTTGGAGTGCCCGTCCAGGCCGGGCTTGCCCACGAGGATCTTGATGCGGCGCCCGAGCGCCTCGCTCACGCGCTCGACCTCCTCGCGCACGGCCTCGGTCTCGTGCGTGGCGCCCGGCAGGCCGGCCGCCGCCGCGCCGACGCCGGTGGGCGCCCGGAACTCCCCGAAGGCGTCGCGCAGCGCCTGGCTCCACTCACCCGTGGTCGCGCCCGCGCGGGCCGCCTCGATGGTCGCCGCCATGATGTTCTCCTCGCCCGCGGCCGCCGCGCGGAGCCGCGCGAGGGCGGCCTCCACCCCCGGGCCGTCGCGCGCGGCCCGCCAGCCGGAGAGCGCGTCGACCGCCTCCTGCTCCACCGCGGGGTCGACGGTCATGATCGACCCCCGCTCGGAGGTGAGCGGGCTGGGCTCGGTCTCGGTGTAGCGGTTGATCCCGACCACGACCTGCTCGCCCGACTCGATGCGCGCGATCCGCGCGCGGTGGCTGTCCACGAGGGCGGCCTTCATGTAGTCGACGCCGGCTACCGCGCCGCCGTGCTCGGCCACCACGGCCATCTCGGCGCGGGCACCCTCGAGCAGCTCGGCGACGAGCCCGTCCATGACCCTCGAGCCCTCGAAGATGTCCGGGTAGTCGAGGATGTCCGACTCGAAGGCGAGCACCTGCTGCATGCGCAGGGCCCACTGCTGGTCCCACGGGCGGGGGAGGCCGAGCGCCTCGTTCCAGGCCGGCAGCTGCACGGCGCGGGCGCGGGCGTCGCGGCCGAGGGTGACCGCGAGCATCTCGAGCACGATCCGCTGCACGTTGTTCTCGGGCTGAGATTCGGTGAGCCCGAGCGAGTTGACCTGCACGCCGTAGCGCAGCCGCAGGTGCTTGGGATCGCCGACGCCGTAGCGGCCGCGGCCGAGCTCCTCCCAGAGCACGACCATGGCGCGGAGCTTCGCGTGCTCCTCGACGAAGCGCACCCCGGCGTTGACGAAGAACGAGATGCGGCCGAAGACCGCGCCCATGTCCTCCTGCGGCACCCGCTCGCGCACCGCGTCGAGCACGGCGATCGCGTTGGCCATCGCGTAGGCGATCTCCTGCACGGGCGTGGCCCCGGCCTCCTGCAGGTGGTATGAGCAGATGTTGATCGGGTTCCACCGCGGGACCTCCTGCACCGCGTAGGCGACCATGTCCGCGATCAGCCGCATGCTCGGCGCGGGCGGGAAGGCGTAGGTGCCGCGCGCGAGGAACTCCTTGATGATGTCGTTCTGGGTCGTGCCGGAGAGCTCGGAGCGCGCGACGCCCTGCCCCTCGGCGGCGACGATGTACAGGGCGAGCATCCAGGCGGCCGTCGCGTTGATCGTCATCGAGGTGTTCATCCGGCCGAGCGGGATGCCGTCCATGAGCGCCTCCATGTCGCCCCGGTGGGCGACGGGCACGCCGACCTTCCCGACCTCGCCGCGGGCGAGCTCGTGGTCGGGGTCGTAGCCCGTCTGGGTGGGGAGGTCGAAGGCCACCGACAGGCCGGTCTGCCCCTTCGCGAGGTTCGCGCGGTAGAGCGCGTTCGACGTCCTCGCCGTCGAGTGCCCCGCGTACGTCCGCATGATCCACGGACGGTCGCGCTCGGGCAGGCGGTGGCTCATCGCGCGGATTCTACGGACGCCGGTGCCAGCTAGCCTCACGCGCGTGCCCGCCGCCGCCTCGCCTGCGCCCCGTGCCTGACCCGCTCCTGGAGGTCGACCTCGAGCACGGCGGCGTGCCGCGGGCGATCTGCTGCTTCGCGCACCCCGAGGAGCGCTGGCTCGTCGACCCGGGCCCCGAGTCGACCCACCGCACGCTGCTGGCCGCGCTGCCCGAGGGCTGGGTGCCGGAGCGGATCCTGCTCACCCACATCCACTTCGACCACGCCGGCGCCACGGGCCGCCTGCTCGAGCGCTTCCCGGGCGCCGAGGTGTGGGTCCACGAGCTCGGCGCCCGGCACCTGGTCGACCCGACGCGCCTGGTGGCGAGCGCCCGGCGGCTCTACGGCGAGCGCTTCGAGGCCCTGTGGGGCGAGGTGGTGCCGGTGCCCGAGTCCGCGCTGCGCGTGCTCGGCGGCGGGGAGTCGCTCGCGGGCTGGGAGGTCGCCGCCACGCCGGGCCACGCCCGCCACCACGTCGCCTACCTGCACACGGGCAGCGGCACCGCCTTCTGCGGCGACGTCGCGGGGGTGCGGATCCTCGACGGCCCCGTCTTCCCGCCGACCCCGCCGCCCGACGTCGACGTCGCCCTCTGGCACGGGTCGATCGAGCGCGTGGAGGCGTGGGCGCCCGCCTCCCTCGCCCTGGCGCACTTCGGCCGCTTCCCCGACGTGGCGACCCACCTGGAGCAGCTGCGCACGACGCTCGACGCGTTCGCCGCCCTGGCCCGCGACCTCGACGACGACCGGTTCGCCGACGCGGTGCGCGCCTGGGTCACCGAGCGCACGAGCGGCGCGCTCTCCCGGGCGGCCTACGAGCAGGCGAACCCGCCCGGAACGCTCCACGCCGGCCTGGCCCGCTACTGGGAGCAGCAGGGGAGAGGGGCCTAGGGCGCGATGGGCCTGACCATCGAGAAGCCCCGCGTCGGCGGGCCCGGGACGGGGGTCGGCGGCGCCTGGAAGGTCATCGTGCTCAACGACGACCACAACACCTTCGACGGGGTGGCCGGTGCGCTGGCCCGCCACCTGCCGGGCATGGACCTCGACCGGGGCTACGCCCTGGCCGAGCGCATCCACCGCGCCGGCCTGGCGATCGTCTGGAGCGGTCACCAGGAGCTCGCCGAGCACTACTGGGAGCTCCTGCGGGCCGAGGGGCTCACGATGGCCCCGCTCGAGCAGGGCTAGCGCGCTCGCCGTGTCAGGCGGCGGGGTCGAGCTCGCCGCTCGGCACGAGGCCCGGCATCGAGCCCTCGGCGGCGATGTCCATCGCCTGGTAGAGCACGGGCACCTGGTACCAGCCCGAGCAGAGGACGCGGAAGCGCGTCATCTCCGGCCCCTCCCAGAAGGCGACCCAGTGCTTCTTCGACGGGAAGTCCGAGACGTGGTTGAACTTGTACCGGTCGTCCTGCGAGCGGTAGACGGCGTAGTGGAAGGCGCCGTAGCGCAGCGCGGTCGGGGCGACCTCGGCGAGCGCCGCCTCGAGCTTGTCGGGGCGGAACGCCGTGGCGTACCAGGGCACGTGGACGGAGTAGGCCATCGCTTCAGGCTCCCACTTCGGCGTGGATGGCGCCAGGGCCCTCGGCCGTGCGGCCCTGGCCCTCCTCGGCGGCGCCGACGAGGATCGCGATCTTGCCCGAGTGCTTGTTGTCCCGCATGAGCTGGTGGGCCTCGGCGACCCCGTCGAAGCCGAACGTGCGCCAGAGGACCGTCCGGACCCGGCCGGACTCGATGAGCTCGTTGGCCTTGGTGCACTCGTACGCGTTCGCGAAGTGCGAGCCGAGGATCTCCTTCTGCTTCATCCACAGGTAGCGGACGTCGAAGTCCAGGTTGAAGCCCGTGGTGCCGGCGCAGATGACGACCTTGCCGAACGGCTTCACCGTCAGCACGGAGGTCGGGAAGGTCTGCGTGCCGACGTGCTCGAAGACCACGTCCGGCGCGTCGCCGAGGAGCTCGCCGACCGCCCGGCCGAAGGCCCGGGAGGCCTTGAAGCGCTCCCGCTCCTCCACGCCGGTCTGCGGCGGGGTGGTCCGCATCATGCCCGCGAACTCGCCGCGGTCGATGTAGCCCTTGGCGCCGAGCTGGAGGACCAGCTCGCCCTTCTCGGCGCTCGAGACCACGCCGACGGACTCGGCGCCGGCGGCGGCGCAGATCTGGGTGGCGAAGACGCCGAGGCCGCCCGCGGCGCCCCAGATGAGCACCTTGGAGCCGGCCTGGATGCGCGCGCGGGTGATGAGCATGCGCCAGGCGGTGAAGTAGACGAGGCCGTAGGAGGCGGCCTCCTCCCAGGAGAGCGCCTTCGGCTTGGGCAGGAGCTGCTGGGCCTGCACCTTGGTGAACTGCGCGAAGGAGCCCCAGGTGGTCTCGTAGCCCCAGATGCGCTGGGAGGGTGCGGCCATCGGATCCAGGCCGTGGACCTCCACGTCCTCGTAGGAGGCCTGGTTGCAGTGCACGACCACCTCGTCGCCGGCCTTCCACCGCGTCACGCCGGGACCGACCTTCCAGACCACGCCCGCGGCGTCCGAGCCGCCGATGTGGTGCCCGAACTCCGGATGGTCGCCGTACTTCATGATCGACACCGGCTCGCCCAGCGCGGCCCAGACGTTGTTGTAGTTCACGCCGGCCGCCATCACCCGGACGACCACCTCGAAGGCGGCGGGCTCCGGGACCTCGACCTCCTCGAGCCGGAAGGCGTCGCGCGGCTCGCCGAAGCGCTCCGGCCGGATGACCCAGGCGGCCATCCTCGCCGGCAGGGCGCCCGGCTCGGTGTCCACCTGCGCCACCTGCGTGAGGTCCACTGCCATGCGCTCCGTCCTTCCCCCCTCGGGTCCGTCGTCCGGCGCGGGATCATAGGGGTCAGTCCTCGAAGTAGCCGCTGCGCAGGAAGGAGACGACGATCAGCACGGTGGCGAGCACCAGGCCGCCGATGCCGAAGAGGAGGAAGTCGCCCTCCGTGTCCACGCCGTCGACCATCCAGCCGAAGTTCTGGCCGAAGAAGCCGGTGAGGAAGGTGAGCGGGAGGAAGATGGTCGAGATGAGCGTCAGCCGCTCGGTCACCTGGTTCGCGCGCTCGGAGACCGAGGAGGAGTGCAGGTCCAGGGCGTTGGAGAGCTGGTCGCGGTTGACCTCGAGGTGCTCGGCGATGCGGATGAGGTGGTCGGAGATGTCGCGGAAGTAGTCGTGCGCCTCGTCGCCGCTCAGCCCGGGGAGGCGGTCGAGCACCGTGGCGGCCTGCGCGAACATGTCGCGCTGCGGGAGCACGACGCGCCGGATGGCGCCGAGGCGGCGGCGCAGCTCGAGGATGCGCGAGCGGATGTCGCGGTGGGCGGACTCGAGCGCGAGGTCCTGGAGGTGCTCGATCTCCTCGCCGGTGTCGGTCAGGGCGGGCAGGAACGAGTCGGTGAGCGCGTCGAGGACGCGGTAGATGGCCTCCTCCTCCGAGCGGGCGTCGACGCTGGCCAGGCGCTCGTGGGCGACGGTCAGCGTGGAGCAGTGGCCGTGGCGCAGCGTCACGATGACCTGGCCGGTGATGTACACGTGGACCTCGACGAGCTCCTGGCCGTCCATGCCGTAGTAGACGATCAGGGCGTGGTCGCCGTAGTCGTCCACCTTGGGGCGCTGGCCGAACTCGCGCGAGTCCTCCATCGCGAGCTCGGCGAAGCCGAAGAGGCGCCCGAGCTCGTCGACGATCACCTCGTCCGTGTCGCGGAGGTCGAGCCAGAAGAACTCCTCGCGGGCCCGCAGCTCCGCGATGGCCTCGGTGTCCAGCGTGGTGAGCGAGCGCACGGCCGCGCACGCTACGGGGCGCTCAGGACGGGCTGCGCGGGAGCCGCCGCGTGGCGGTGCGGCGGAAGGCGCGCGCGCCGCGGTCGAAGCGGTAGGTGCGCTGGAGGCGGGCCGCCGGGCAGCAGACGTCGTCGCCGCGCACGTAGGCCGCGGTGAGCACCACCAGGGCGCCGTCCGCCACCCGCACGGCTCCGCGGTAGAGCCGCTGGGTGCGGTGGACGACCCGGAGCGCGCCGCCGTCGGCGCCGTCGGCGCTCAGCACGTAGGCCGCGACGGCTCCCGCGGCGCCCGGCGTGGTGACGAGCACGACCGCGTCGGAGGTGCCGTCGGCGGTGAGGTCGCCGAAGGCCGCGGCGCGGGCGACGGCCCGGCCGTCGGCCAGGGCGCCCTTGATCGCCGGCGTCACCCGCGCGTCGGCGGTCAGGACGGCGGCGAAGTCCGGCGCCTCCGGGGGCGCCGCCTGCCCGTGGGAGGCCGCCGGCACGAGCACGGCCGGGGTCGCCACGGCGACGGCGAGCGTGACCGCACGCAGGCGGGCGGCGAGGCGCCGGGGCCGAGGAGGGGCCATCGAGCGATCCTGCCAGGCCGGGGCCGGGGGGTCGCCCGTGCAATCAGGGCTGCAGCAGCTCGTCCTGCGCGCTTGCGCGCCGCCGCCCCACCCGGAGCTCGGCGGGGTCGATCCCGTCGCCCTGGACCTTCACGGTGACGCGGCCCCGCGGGACGTCGGCCTTCAGCGTCGCCGTGTCGCCGGGGTTGATCGGCCCGGTCTCTTGCATGAATCCCGCCTCGCTGCCCGCGGTCTCGAAGGTGATCTGCTGCGCCGCGTCGGTCTGGTTCGTGATCACGAGCGAGACCGGCCCGGCCCCGAAGCGCCCGGGGGAGACCGCGACCGCGTCCTTCGTGATCGCGGCCGTGAGCACGATGGGCGAGGGCGGGCGCGCGCGGTCGGAGTAGCCCCGATCCTCGCCGCAGCCCGCGGCGAGCAGGCTGAGCCCACTCGCGGTGACGGCGGCGGTCCTGCGGAGGTGTCGACCCGTGCGCGCCATGCTCGGTCCGCGGCGCCCCTCAGCGCCTCGCCGGCACCCTAACCGCTCGTCCCGTCGACGGACGAGCGCGTGGCCGGGCGTTCTCCCCCGCCCGGGCCACGTGCTCCCCGCTCAGCTCGGTCCGGCCGTGCGCGCGGCCGCGCGGAGGGCGCTCCGCGCGGCCGCGATCTCGCGGAGCTCGGTCTCGAGGTGCTCCCACTCGGCGCGCTCCGCCTCCCGGTAGGCGACGCCGTCCAGGTCGACCAGGTTCTCGCGGTAGGTGCCCCACGCCGCGCGCACGCGCTGCTCGAGCGCGGCCAGGGTGCTGGGGTCGGTGACCGACGTGGCCATGGACTGCCTCCTTGGTGAGCGGGTGGTCCCGGCGACGGTACGCGAGTGCCCGGTCGGCATCCGTCCGGCGCCCGGCGTAGAACACCTGTTCGATGCTGCCCACGACGCCGCTGCGGACCGCCGAGTACCTCGTCCTGGACACGGAGACCAACGGACGGTCGGGGCCGGAGTGCGAGATCACGGAGGTCGGGGCGGTGCTCGTCGGCGGGGGCGAGCTGCACGAGCGCTGGGAGACGCTGCTGGCCGTCCGGGCGCCGCTCGGGCGGGGCATCCAGCGCTTCACCGGCATCTCCCAGGGCATGGTCGACGAGGCGCCGCCCGCCGAGGCCATGCTGCCGGAGCTCGCGGGCCTGCTGGAGGGCCGGGTGCTCGTGGCGCACTCCGCGCCGTTCGACGTCCGCGTCCTGCGCCAGGCCTTCGCCCGCGAGGGGGCGCCCTGGCCGGCGCCGCCCGTCCTCTGCACGGTGGCGCTCGCCCGGCGGCTCGCGCCGCTGGCCCGGCAGCGGAGGCTCGGCCCGCTGGCCGAGCACCTGGGGATCGAGGTGGGGGTGACCCACCGCGCCCTGGCCGACGCGGAGACCTGCGCGCGGGTGTTCTGCGCGCTGCTGCCGCGCCTCTGCGCCCACGCGAGCACGCTCGAGGAGGCCTCGGCACTGCTCGGCTCGGCGCGGCCGCGGCGCGCGCGGGCGGGCGCGACCGACGGCGTCGGACGGCTGGCCGGGGTCCGCCGCCGGGCGCTCGACTGCTCCCACCTCCCGCGGGAGCCCGGCGTCTACGTGTTCCGCAACGCCGCGGGCCAGCCGCTCTACGTCGGCAAGTCCGTGGACCTTCGCGCGCGCGCCCGCGCGCATTTCGCCGCCTCCTCGCCCGACGGCGCCTGGGTCGCCCAGGCCGAGGTCGTCGAGTACGAGACGACCGCATCCGAGCTCGGTGCGCTCCTGCTCGAGCAGCAGCGCGTGGGGGAGCTCAAGCCGCCGGGGAACGCCCGCCTCAAGCACCTCGAGGAGGGCGTGTGGCTGCGCTGCCGGCTCGACATCGCGTTCCCGATCCTCGAGGTGGCCGCCGAGCCCGCCGCGGGTCGCGCGGTGAACGTGGGGCCCCTGCGGGGCAGGCACGCCGCGCTCGAGCTGGTCGAGCAGCTCAACTCGCTCTTCGGCCTGCGCCACTGCGGGCGGGCCCTCCCGCGGCGGGCGTGGCCGAGCGCCTACGGGCAGATGGGCCGCTGCCTATCGCCGTGCCTGCGCGACCTCGACCCCAACGCCTACCGGCGGCGCCTGGACCAGGCGCTCGCGCTGGTGGGCGGCGGCGAGGCCGGCCGGCCGCTGCTGGCGCACGTCGAGCGCGAGATGCGGGCCGCGGCGGCCGCGCGGGCCTACGAGCGCGCGACGTGGCTCCGCCGCCGGGGGGCGCGGCTGCGCGAGCTGCTGGAGCGGCTGGGCACCGCGGTGGAGGCGACCCACGTGCGTCCGCGGCTCGTGCTCGCCGAGCACCCCGACGGTGGCCGGGCCGACGCGGTCTTCCTCGTCGGAGGACGGGTCGTCGACTGGGGGGAGGTCGGCGACGCGGCGTCGCTCGCGCGCCGGACGGCCCGCGCGCTCGCCCACGCGCCGCGCCCGACGGAGGTGCCCTCGCTCACGGCCGCGGAAGCCGCCGCGGCGCGGATCGTCACGAGCTGGGCCGCCCGCGAGGAGCCGCGCGAGCTCGCGCTGCGCCCGGCGCCGGACCCGGAGCGCGTGGCGCGCTTCCACGCGCGGGTGCTGGGCGGGCGCGCACCCGCCCAGCACGGCGGGCCAAAGGTGCCAGGCACCTTTGGGCCGCCGGCGCGGCCCGCGGCGGAGGTGGTCAGCTGAACGGCAGCGTGACCACCGTGGCCGCGCCCTCGCCGTCGAAGCTCAGGCGTGCGCCCGGCTCGACTTCGCGGCGGAGGAGCGCCAGGGCGATCCAGCCCAGCTCGGGATGTTCGACCACGGAGGAGAGCGTGCCGACCGCCCTGCCCGTCGGCGAGGCGAGGGTCGCGCCGGCGGCGGCCGGGCCGTCGAGCCGCAGGCCCCGCAGATGCCGGTTCGGCTTCCCGCGCCAGTGCAGCCGGGCGACGGTCTCCTGGCCGACGTAGCAGCCCTTGGTGAAGGAGACGGCGCGGTCGTTGAGCCCGGCCTCCTGCGGGATGACGCCGTCGTCGAGATCGACGCCGTAGCGCGGCCGCCCCGACGCGACGCGCTCCACCTCCGCGTCGGCCTCGTCCACCACCTCGGCGCCGCCGCCGAGCAGGGCCTCCCGCACGCGGTCCACATCCTCGGCGGCGCAGAGGAGGTCGAGGCCCAGGTCCGTCGTGATCGCCCGCGCCGGCGCGCCGCCGACGCTGACCGGGACGTGGGCGTGCTCGGTGCGCGGCGGGAGCGCCGCATCCTCCTCGCGCGCAGCGGAGGCCGGCGTGCCGCCGTCCGCGGCGGCACGGAGCACCTCGCGCGCGGTCGGCCCGACGAGCGAGAGCAGCGCCTCCTGGACCGTCCGCTTGTGGAGCTCGGCCTGCCAGCCGATCCCCGCGCGACGCAGCTGGTCGAAGAGCGCCTGCAGGGCGACGCGTTCGCAGTCGAGGTGCAGCTCGGGCGCGGCGCCGCCGACGCGCAGCACACGGAGGTCCCCGAGCATCTTGCCCTTGTTGGTCAGCAGCGCCGCGTAGCAGCCCTCGCCGTCGCCGAGCGCCGCGATGTCGTTGGTCACCTGCCCGGTGAGCAGCCCCGCCGCCTCGGCTCCGGAGAGCGCCAGCTTCCCCCGCTCGGAGCGGTCCACGAGGCCGCAGCCGGTGGTGAGGACGTCGTGGGCGGTGCGGACGGTCGCGGCCATGACCCGACGGTAGCGAGCAGCGGGCCTCGGCCCCCCCGCCGCGGCGACGCGCCGCGGGCCGACGTCGCGCCCGGCGGCAGGCGGCCACGCGGCGGGCGGAGGCGCGCGACGGGCCGGGTACGCTCCGGCCATGGCCCTCGCCGACACCTACGCCGCGATCGTCGCCTCCCTGCCCGACGACTGGACCGACCTCGAGCTGGACCTGCGCATCCTCGACGAGGAGCGCTACATCGACGCCGCCTCCTTCCTGGTGCAGGTCAACGCGCAGCCCTACTCCAAGCACGACTGGCACTGGCGGATCCTCATCGCGCACCGCTTCGGCCACGCGGCCAGCTCGCAGGCCACCCACGGCACCTTCAAGCTGCTCGACGACGCCGGCATCGACGCGGAGGTCGTCGTCCGTCAGGTCCGCGTCGGCCGCTTCGAGACGCAGTACATGCCGAACCGGCCCGAGTCAGTGCGCCAGGAGTACCTGCGCATCCGCAACCAGTAGCCGGCCCTGCGAGCCGCTCGCCGGGTGGCTCGCTCAGCCGGAGATCGTGCCCTGGGTCGCGAACCGGGGCGCGGCGAGCCGGGCGCCGGCGGGTGATGCCGGCGTGCCGCTCCCAGGTCGCCCACCGCTGGAGCGTCGGGAGGTCGAGCGCGCCGAAGCCGTGGCCGCCCGCGTCGAGGTCCGGCAGCACCGCGTCCATGTCGGCCTGCACCGTGCGCCGGTCGAGGCCGTCCGCGCGGTCGACGAGCGCGCCGACGGCTTCCTCGGGGCCGAGCAGCACCTCGCGGTACCCGCGCCGGAGCGCCGTCACCGTCGCCTGGACGAGGGCGGGGGTGTCCTGGATCGTCTCGCGCCGGGTCACCAGCACCAGCTCGGGGTAGGCCGGCGCGCCGGCGTCCTCCACGCCGAAGGCGTGCGAGCGGGGCACGCGGGCGCGCACGGCGGTCGCCGCGCCCGTCCCGAGCGCCGTGATCGCCGCCACCCGCCCGCGCTCGAGCGCGCGCACGCCGCCGAACCCCGTCCGGACGCGCCGCGGGCTCCCGGCCCGCCCGCCGGTGGCGCGGACGATCGCGCGCAGCACCGCGGCGTCGGACAGGCGACCCGTCACGCCCACCCGGGCCCCCGCCAGCGCCCGCGCCGAGGCGACGCGCGGCCCGGCGAGCACCGTCGCCCGCGGGCGCTGGGTGAGGGCGAGCACCGCGACGAGGTCGTGTCCGCCCTCGCGGGCGAGGGCGAGGTCGTGGAGGTCGAGCACCGCGAACTGCGCGCGCCCGGCCTCGAGCAGCCGGAGCCCGGAGCTCGGCGTGTCGGGCGCCTCGACCCGCAGGTCGACGCCTTCCGCCTCGGTGAAGCCGCGCGCCTGCGCGAGGTAGATCCCGGCGTGGATCGCGCTCGGCGGAGCGTCGAGGACGAGCCGGGCGATCCTCCCCGACCGCGCCGCACCCGGGAAGCGCACAGCAGACGAGCGCCGCGAGGATGGCGAGGCGCGCCGGCACGCCGCCATCGTAGGCCGGCCCCGACCCGCCCCGCGGGAGGCCGGGCCCGGACCCGCCTCCTCGCGGCCCGGCGCGCGGGGCGGGCACGCCGAGCGTCGACCGCGCCTCCGCCCGCTCACCCGCATCAAAGGGGTCACGCTCCTTCGGTGCGCCCACGCATGAAAGGGGTCAGGCCCCTTTCATGCGTCGAGTGCCGGAGCGCCGCCCGCAGCCTCGCGGGTGGGCTCAGCTCGGCGCCGCGCCCTCCATCGCCGGGTCGCCGGTGACGGCGCCCTCGCCCTCGAGCGGCGCGGGACCGGGCGGGTTGAGCGCCGGGTGGGTGCCGGCGTAGGAGCCGGCGACGCCCGCGCCGACGGCGAGCGCGGCGAGCGCCGGCCCGTGGAAGCCCGGGAAGCGGCGGGCGTCGACGGAGAGCGGGCCGGGGCCGGCGTCGGCCACCGCCGCCATCGCGGCGATGAGGACGGCGTTGTACTCCCAGCCGCCGTTGGTCGCCCACGGGCCGGCCTTGAGATGGACCTTCCGGATCGCGGTGACCATGGTGCCGGTCACCACCGCGGCGGCGACCGGCGTGGCCAGGCCCAGCACGAGGAGCGCGCCGCCGGCGGTCTCGGCGGCGCCCGCGGCCGTGGCGTGGCGGCGCCCGGGCCGCAGGCCGAGGCTCTCGAAGAAGCCGCCGGTGCCCTCCAGGCCGTGGCCACCGAACCAGCCGAAGAGCTTCTGGGTGCCGTGGCCGACGAACAACGGGCCGACGAGCCAGCGGATGAGCAGGGAACCGAGCTTCATGCAGACCTCCGGGAGCGGGGACGTGAGCTCCGAGCCTCCCCGCGGACCGCGGTCCGGCAAACCCGTCCGGTCGGCGTTCCGGGCGAGGCGGGGCGCTCCCTAGGATGGGCCGATGCGGCGCCGCATCACCTTCTCGCGCAATCACACGCTGTCGCTCTCCCGGACGTGCCAGTGCTTCTGCAAGTACTGCGCGTTCAAGACGCACCAGGCGCACCTCCACAGCCCCGAGCAGGTCGACGCCGTCATCGAGCAGGCGGTGCGGCGCAACGCGAAGGAGCTGCTGATCCTCACCGGGGAGCGCCCGGAGGTGAGCCCGGGGGTCCGGGCCAAGCTGGCCGAGTACGGCCACGAGGACTTCACCGCGTACGTCGTGTCGGCCTGCGAACGGGCGCTGGAGCGCGGGCTGCTGCCGCACACGAACCTCGGCGTCCTCTCCCGGGAGGACCTCGCCCGGCTGCGCGAGGTGAGCGCCTCGCAGGGGCTGATGCTCGAGTCCACCCGCACCGACCTCGTCGCGCACCAGGGCTCGCCGACCAAGCACCCGGCGCGCCGGTTGGAGACCATCCGCTGGGCCGGGGAGCTGCAGATCCCGTTCACCAGCGGCATCCTGGTCGGCATCGGCGAGGCGCCCGCCGACCGGGTCCGGGCGCTGGAGGCGCTGGCCGCCCTCCACGCCGAGTTCGGCCATCTGCAGGAGGTCATCCTGCAGAACTTCGTCCCGCACGAGAGCTACTACGGCCAGGAGCCCGCGCAGATCGCCGACGCGGCGGCGCAGGCCTACTGGCGGACCGGCATCGGGGAGCAGCCGTCGCACGGCCTGCCCGCGTGGGCCACGCCGGTCTCGATCGAGGAGATGCGCGACCTCGTCGCGGTCGCCCACGAGCTGATGCCCGGCGTCGGCATCCAGGTGCCGCCGAACCTCGCAGACTGGTGGCCCGACCTGGTCGCCGCCGGCGCGACCGACCTCGGCGGCCTCTCCGCCAACGGCGACCACATCTCGCCGGAGCACCCGTTCCCCGGGCCCCACCAGGTCCGCAAGGTGCTCCAGCCGCTCGGCTTCGCGCTGACCGAGCGGCTCTGCGTCTACCCGCAGTACCTCGAGCGCGGGTGGCTCAGCCAGGGCGTGCTCGACGTCGTCCGGCAGCGGTACTGGAGCTTCATCCCGCGTCGCGGCTCGGGCCGTACCGAGGCGCGCGCCATCCAGAGTGACCTCGTCCCGGCCGCCATCGCCAAGGGCCGCGACGGCGTCGCGCTGCGCGAGGAGGAGCTCACCGCGCTGTTCGCCGAGCGGCGCCCCGGGGCGATCGAGGAGCTCCGCGCCGCCGCCGACGAGCTCCGCGCCGAGCTGGCGGGCGAGGAGGTGACCTTCGTCGTCAACCGCAACATCAACGTCTCGAACGTCTGCATCGTGGGCTGCGCCTTCTGCGGCTTCGGTCAGGGCAAGCGCTCCCCCGAGGCCTACGAGCACTCCCCGGAGGACTTCGTCGCCCGCGTCCGCGACGCCGTCGCCTACGGCGCCACGGAGCTGTGCCTGCAGTCCGGCATCCACCCCGACTGGACGCTCGAGGACTACGAGGGCTGGCTGCGGCTCGCGAGGGCCACCGCGCCCGAGCTCCACCTCCACGCCTACTCGCCGATGGAGATCGACCACATGGCCACGATCTCCGGCCTGCCGCTCGCGGAGCTCTTCGCCCGCCTGGCCGACGCGGGCCTCGACTCGACGCCCGGCACCGCCGCCGAGGTGCTCCACGACGGCGTGCGGGAGCGGATCTCGCCGAACAAGCTGCCGGTGGATCGCTGGGTGGAGGTCATCGAGGCCTCCCACGCCGCGGGCCTGCGCTCCACCTCGACGGTGATGTTCGGGCACGTCGAGGAGCCGTGGGAGCTCGCCGAGCACCTGCGGGTGGTGCGCGAGCTGCAGGAGCGCACGGGCGGCATCACCGAGTTCGTGCCGCTCAGCTTCATCCCGTTCCACACGCTGCTCGGGCGCACCCACGGCGTGGAGGAGCTCTCGCGCGAGGAGAACCTGAAGCACACCGCCGTCTTCCGCCTCGCGCTCGGACGCTCGATCCCCAACGTGCAGGCGTCGTGGGTGAAGATGGGCCTCGACGCCGCCACCGAGAGCCTGCGCTGGGGCGTCAACGACCTCGGCGGCACCCTCATGGAGGAGAGCATCTCGCGCATGGCCGGCTCCCACCACGGCACCCGCCTGGATCCCGCCGACCTCATCGCGGCCGCGCATCGCGCCGGCCGGCCCGCCGCCGAGCGCACCACGCTGTACGGCATCCGCAGGCGGCACCCGGTGCGGGAGGCGATCGGGGCATGAGCGGCCAGGACCAGAGCGGTGAGGCGATCACGGCGGAGGGGCTCGAGGCGCTGCGGGCCGAGCTCCACGGGCTCGAGACGGCCGGTCGCGCCGAGATCGCCAAGCGGATCGCGGTCGCCCGCGAGATGGGCGACCTCAAGGAGAACGCCGAGTACCACATCGCCAAGGAGGACCAGGGGCACATGGAGACGAAGATCCTCCGTCTCCAGGCCCGCCTGCGCGCGGCGGTCGTGGTCGCGGCGCCGAGCGGCGCCGACACGGTCCTCTTCGGCTCCACGGTGGAGCTGGTCGACGAGGACGGTGGGCCCGGCATGACCTGGACCATCGTCGGCCCGACCGAGGCCGACATCAAGCTGCGCAAGCTGTCGGCGGAGTCGCCGATCGCCCGCGCGCTCATGGGCAAGGCGACCGGCGAGGTGGCGGAGGTGCAGACGCCGAAGGGCGTGCGGCGGCTGCGGGTGGCCGCGATCAGCTGAGCAGGGCGGTCCCGCCCTGCGCACCGCCCGGCCGGCGCGGCCGCGGTCCCCGGCGGCGGGGCTCCCTAGCGGAACAGGTCCTCGTCCGTGTCTCGGAGCAGCGGCCGGGCGCCGGGCCCGTCCTCCGGGGCGACGTGGCGTGCGAGCCCGCGCACGACCGCCGCCGGCACCCCGCCGTCCTTGGTGCGCACGAGGTCGGCGGCGGCGGCCGCCTCGTCGGCGACGGCGACCCACGAGGCGCGCATCAGCCGGCCGGCGGCGTCGGGCCGCCCGCGCCAGTCCTCGAGCGGGGCCAGCCCGGCGATGCCGATCGCCACGTCGACCTGCCCGTGGCGCCACGCCCGCCCGAAGGAGTCGGTGATGACCACCGCGGGCCGGTTGGGCAGCCGCGCCCGCAGCCGGCGGGCGCTCGCGTCGGGGTCGAGCGGGAGGAGCACGAGCTCCCCCCGCGCTCCGGCGTTCGAGGCGTCGACCCCCGCGTTGGCGCAGACGAAGCCGTGGCGCGTGCGGCAGATCAGCACGCCGCGATCGGCGCGCACGACCTCGGCGCTCTCCCGGAGCACCACCTCGACCTGCCGCGGATCCTTGCCCCACGGCGTGGCGAGCTCCACCGCCCGCGCCGAGGGCACCACGTCACCGAGCGCCACGACCCGTCCCTCGGCCTTCGAGACGACCTTGTGCGCGACCACCAGGACGTCGCCGGCCGCGAAGCGCGTGCTCGTCGCCAGCAGGGCCGCGAGATCGTCTCCGGGGCGCACCTCGGGCAGCCCGGCGATCGCCTCGACCTCGACCCGGGCCGCCACGTCGCGCTCTAGAGCCGGCCGAGACGCGAGAGCATGCCGCGCGTGTGCGCCGCGTTGCCGTGCCAGTCGCCGAGCGCGAGGCGGAGCGCCTCGAGGTCGTCGGCGGTGTCGACGTCGAGCCCGAGCGAGGGCACCTCGTCCACGCTCACCTGCACGCCCGACTCCTCCGCCGCGCCGACGTGGCGACGCCGGGAGCCGGTGCCGAAGCTCGGTGAGATCGCCCCGGGGGGCGTGAGCACGAGCGCGTTCGTGCCGTCGCCGTGGCGGTCGGGCACCACGACCACCGCCGGCTCCGGGCCGCCGGCCGCACGCTGGAGCAGCGCGTCGAGCTGCTTGGGGTCGAGGGCCGGCGTGTCCCCCGGCACGAGGACGACGCGGCGGGCGCCGCGCGTGACGGCCTCGCGCACGCCGAGCATCGCCGCCTCGGAGTGGGAGCGCTCCTCGGGGTCGCCGACGGTGTGGGCGTCGTAGCCGTGGGCGAGCGCCTCCACGGTGACGTCACGGGTGACGACGAGGACCTGGTCGACCTCCGTGCATCGCCGCAGGGCGATCAGGACGTCGGTGACCATCGCCTCGACGATCGCCCGCCGCGTCCCGGCCGAGAGGTCCTCCGCGAGGCGCGTCTTGGCCGAGGCGAAGCGCTTCACCGGCAGGACCGCGATGGTGCGCAGCTGGGCGCTCACGCCAGGGAGACCGCGAAGTCGAGGGTCTCGCGCGCCACCCGCTCGCGCGCGGTGGCGTCGGCCATGAGCGTGTCGGTGCGGAGCGTCGGCAGGCCCGCGGCGGGGAGCGCCTCGTCGGTGACCAGGCCGTCGAGCAGGTCGCCGTAGTAGCCGGCGACGCCCGCGGCGTCGGCGCGCACGCCCGCCCAGGCGAGGAACGCCGCGGTCGGGCCCTTCAGCACCGCGCCGCCCACCACGGGGGAGACGGCCACCACCGGCGCGGCGGCGGCATGCAGCGCGTCGGCGAGCCCGGGGAGCGCGAGGATCGGCCGGATCGAGATCACCGGGTTGGACGGACCGAGGACGATCGCGCGGGCGCCGGCGATCGCGGCGAGCACCTCGGGGCTCGGCGACGCGGCCTCGATCCCGTCGAAGACGACGTCCTCGACGGGACCCTCGGCGCGGTTGCGGATCATGAACTCCTGGAACGGCCACCAGCGTTCCGCCGTGCGGACGCGCGTGCGGACCGCGGCGTCGCTCATCGGCAGCACGCGCGCCGGGACACCGAGGGCGTCGGTGAGCGCCCGCAGCGCCGCGGTCAGCCTCTCGCCCGTCGCGAGCCGCCGGGCCCGTTCGAGCCCGATCGCGAGGTCGCGGTCGCCCAGGTTGAACCAGACGTCCGCCCCG
Source organism: uncultured Solirubrobacteraceae bacterium (assembly GCA_964236905.1). Classification (GTDB taxonomy): domain Bacteria; phylum Actinomycetota; class Thermoleophilia; order Solirubrobacterales; family Solirubrobacteraceae; genus Paraconexibacter. Next base: position 22,791 of record CAXSFZ010000042.1, read on the forward strand.
AGCTCGCGCAGCCCGTCCATGACCTGGAAGGTGTCGCCCCGGAGGCCCCAGCCCCGGTCGTCGATGCGGTCGGCGAGCCAGAAGGTGCAGAGGTCCGGGTCCGGGCTCACGTGGGCGCCGTGAAGCTCGACGTCGTCGGCCGTGTTGGCCACCACCACGAGCTCCGCGCCGACCACGCCGAGCATCCCGCGCGCGAGCTTGGCCCCGCCGGTGCCGCCGGCGAGGACCACCACGGCGCTCATCCCGGGACGGGCAGGCCGGTGATGCGGATGCCGGCGTGCGTCTTGTAGCGGGCGTTGATGCCGATCAGGAGCGGCGTGAGCTGCTCGGTCAGGCGTGCCGTCTCGAGCCTCCCGCAGTCGACGCAGCGCAGGCCCTCGATCCGCTCGAGCAGCGCGATCACCCGCTCCTTGTCGGCCCGGCGATCGCCGCACACCAGGACGTCCTCGTCCAGCGCGTGGCCGAGGTCGCCGAGCAGCGCGGCGCTCACCGTGTGGAGCGCCGAGACGACGCGCACGCCCTCGGGCACCATCTCCTGCGCCTGCTGGGCCGCGGAGCCCTGCCACACGCCGATCGTCCGCGTGGCCCGGCCCGAGATCGCCGCCGCCAGCGGGACGCTCGCATCGACGAGCAGCTGCCCCTCGCGCAGGTGCGCCTTGAGGTTCGTGAGCGTCTCGGACTGCGAGCGGAACGGCACGGAGAGCACCAGGAGCTCGGCCCGTTGGGCCGCCGTCGCGTTGTCCGCGCCCTCGAAGTTCGCCTCCGGGACGGCGGCGGCGGCGCGGGCCGCGGCCTCCTGCGCGCGCCCCGCCTCGCGGGAGCCGATGACCACGGACGCGCCGGCCCGGCCCAGGCGCACCGCGAGGCCGAAGCCCAGGGCGCCCGAGCCGCCGATGATCGAGACGGTCTCCGACACAGCGGCCGATCATATGGGGTCGCGGGTGGGCGCCTCCGCCGCCGGGAGCCCGGCGCCAGGGCGCCCGCCGCCCTTCGGCGCCACGCACGAAAGGTGCCAGGCACCTTTCGTGCGCGCCGGACGCATGAAAGGGGTCAGGCCCCCCTGATGCGCGCGGCGGTGCGGAGATGGACGCCACTGCAGCGCCGGGCAGGGTACGTTCGCGCCATGAGCAGCGACGCGCCGCCCGTCCTGTGGGAGCCCTCACGGGAGCAGATCGAGGCCACGACGATGTGGCGCTTCCTGCAGGCCAACGGCCTCGAGGACTACGACGCCGCCTGGCGGTGGTCGGTCGCCGAGCCCGACGCGTTCTGGCGCGCGATCAGCGACTTCTTCGCGGTCCGCTGGGAGGTCGCGCCGGAGCGCTTCCTGGCCGACGCCACGATGCCGGGCGCGCGCTGGTGCCCCGGGGCGCGCGTCTCCTACGCCGAGCACGTCTTCCGCGACCGCGACCCCGACGCCCCGGCGGTGCACCACGCCTCGGAGCTCCGCCCGCTCAGCACGCTGACCTGGGGCGAGCTCGAGCGCCTGAGCGCCCGCATCGCCGCGGCGCTGCAGCGCGAGGGCGTGGGAGAGGGGGACCGCGTGGTCGCCTACCTGCCGAACATCGCCGAGGCGGTCGCGGCGCTGCTGGCCTGCGCCGCGATCGGCGCCACGTGGTCGAGCTCCTCGCCGGACTTCGGGCCCGGTGCGGTCGTCGACCGCTTCGCCCAGATCGAGCCGGCGGTGCTGCTGGCCGTCGACGGCTACCGCTACGGCGGCAGGGACTTCGACCGTCGCGAGGTGGTCACGACGCTGCGCGAGGCCATGCCCGGGCTCCGGCGCACCGTGCTGCTGCCCTACCTCGACCCGGAGGCCACGCTCGAGGGCACCGTCGGCTGGGAGGCGTGGCTCGGCGAGGAGGAGCCGCCGCCGCTCGCCTTCGCCCCGCTGCCCTTCGACCACCCGCTCTGGGTCCTCTACTCGAGCGGCACGACCGGGCTGCCCAAGGCGATCGTCCACGGCCAGGGCGGGATCCTGCTCGAGCACCTGCGCAAGCTCGGGCTGCACGTCGACGCCCAGCCCGGCGACCGCATCCTCTGGTTCACCACCACGGGCTGGATGATGTGGAACTTCCTGGTCGGCGCGCTGCTCACCGGCGCGGAGATCGTGCTCTTCGACGGCAACCCCGGGACCCCGGACCTCGGCACGCTGTGGGCGCTGGCCGCGGAGACGCGGGCCACGACGTTCGGGACGAGCGCCGCCTTCCTCGCCGCCTGCCAGAAGGCGGAGCTGACCCCCGCGGCCGACCACGACCTCTCGCACCTGCGCGCCGTCGGCTCGACGGGCTCGCCGCTCTCGCCCGAGGGCTTCGAGTGGGTCTACGCGCAGGTCGGCGCCGACCTCTGGCTCTACTCCACGAGCGGCGGCACCGACGTCTGCACCGCCTTCGTGGGCGGCGTCCCGCTCCTCCCCGTCCATCGCGGCGAGCTGCAGGGCCGCGGGCTGGGCTGCGCCGTGGAGGCCTGGGACGAGGAGCGCAACACCCTGGTCGGCGAGGTGGGGGAGCTCGTCCTCACCCAGCCGCTGCCGTCCATGCCGGTCCGCTTCTGGAACGACCCGGACGGCGAGCGGCTGCGGGAGGCCTACTTCGACATGTACCCGGGCGTCTGGCGCCACGGCGACTGGATCGAGATCACCGCGCGCGGGACGGCGATCCTCCACGGCCGCTCGGACTCGACGATCAACCGCGGCGGCATCCGCATCGGCACGGCCGAGGTCTACCGCGCGGTGCTCGCGCTCGACGAGGTCGTCGACGCGCTGGTGGTCGACGTGCCCCAGGAGGACGCCGAGGCGTGGATGCCGCTCTTCGTCGTCCTGCGGGAGGGGACGGAGCTCACCCCCGAGCTCGAGAAGGAGCTCGGCCGGGCGATCCGGGCGGCGACCTCGCCGCGCCACGTCCCCGACGAGGTGCGCGCGGTGGCCGCGGTCCCGCGCACGCTGAGCGGGAAGGTCCTCGAGGTGCCGGTCAAGCGCATCCTCATGGGCGTCCCGGTCGAGCGGGCCGTGGCGCGCGACGCCCTGGCCGACCCCGCGGCGCTCGAGCCCTTCGTGGCGCTCGCGCAGGAGCGTGGATAGGCCGCCGCGGGGTGCTGCGGGTCCCGCCCTTCCGCGGCGCCCAGGTGGCCGCGGGCGTCGTCGTCCTCACCGCGCTCGTCGTCCTGCTCCAGCTCCGCATGAGCTGGCCGGTCGGCGCCCATCTCGCCGCCGCGGCGACCGCCACGGCGGGCGTCGGGCTGCTGGTCGCGGGCTGCCCCCGCGAGTCGCTGCCCTACGTGAGCGCCATCGTCACCGCGGCGCTGCTCCTGCTGCTCGTGAGCCTCGCCCGCCTCGGGGAGGTGCTCGGCGTGGACGGGCCGGTCGGCGGACCCGGGGCGCTCACCTGGAAGCTCGCGGTGCTCGGGCTCGCGGCCGCGGCCCTGGCCCGGAGCCACGACGCGGCCGCCGCGACGCTCCTGGCCGGCCTGGCCCTCGCCTTCGTGCCGCTCAGCTTCTTCGCCTGGGTGAGCGACCCGTCCGGGGGCGTGGCGCGGCTGCTCCTGCTCGTGACGGCGGTCGGCCTGGCGCTCGCCGCGGTCAGCCGGCGGGACCGGCGGCCGAGCCACGCGGCGCAGCTCGCGAACGCCGGCGGCCTGGCCCTGGCCGCGATCGGCGCCGCGCCCCTGCTCGGCGCCCTGGTCACCACGCTGGTGCCGGGCGGCGGCCTCGGCGCCGCCGCGGCGGCCCGCGGCGGTGGGGTGGGGTGGGGGTGGGAGGTCCCGCTGCTCGTCGGCGGCTTCGGGCTGCTCGCCTACGGTGCCATGGACCGCCAGCGCGGGCCGGTGCTCGTCGGCCTCCTCGTGCTCGCGGCGTGGGTGGCCTCCGCGGCCGGCACCGCCCCGGGGACGCTGCTCGGGTGGCCGCTCGTCCTGGCGCTGGCCGCCGCGGTCCTGCTGGGGGTCGGCCTGCGCCCGACCACGCCGGCCCCGCCGGAGCCGCTTGGCCAGGAGGAGCCGCCGGCCCCGCTGCCGTGGCGCTAGCGCTCGGGCGACGGCCGGCCGAACGCGGGCGCGCCGGCCTCGGGCGGGAGGTCGGGGACCGCGTCCGCGCGGACGACGAAGGTCGTGGCGAGCTTGTCGTGGAGGGCCTGGCGCCGCGGATCGCCGAGCGGGAAGAGGAGGTCGACGAGCGAGAAGAAGGGGATCAGCCCGAGGACGCCCTTGCCGACGAACTCGCGCAGCAGCGCCGGCGAGGCGGTCATCGGCGCCGCGTCGGCCCGGACCACCCGGATCCCGAGCGCCTGCTTGCCCGGCGTCTGCCCGTTGTGCGCGCCCGAGCGGCACAGGAAGGGCGGGGAGTAGAGCAGGCTCGTCAGCACCGCGGCGCCGATCACGGCGTAGCTCGCGTCGTCGCGCGAGTCGGTGACGGCGGCCGCCACGAAGGCGACGAGCACCACCGGCAGGGCGTCGAGCAGGAAGGCCGCGAACCGCGGGCCCAGGCGCGCGAGGTCCGCTCCCATCGCTCCTAGCCCTCGCGTCCGCCCGGGGCGTCCGTGCGCAGGGAGCTCCCGGGCGGTGCGAAGCTCCCGCCGCCGGTCTCGATCGTGGCGGCCGGGCCGACGGGCTCCAGCGTGGCGCCCTCGTTGGAGAACGGCGGGTAGGTCTCGGTGAGCAGGGTCAGGTAGGCCGTGGCCTTCGCCTGGAAGGAAAGCGTGAAGTCCAGGGCGTCGAAGAGTCCGCGCGGCTGCCGGCCGAGCAACACGCCGACGACCCAGGCCGCGATCGCGCAGAGCTGGTAGCCGAGCTGCACCACGTAGAGGGCCACGAGGATCGGGATCGCGAGGACGATGCGGAAGAGCGCCTTGAGCCGCGAGTAGCGCGGGAGCGGCCCGGCGAAGCGCACGCGCAGCGGGTAGGACTCGACGTCGTCGAAGCCGAACGGCGGGAACGCGTCGACCTGGAGGTAGGCGTAGGCGGAGACCCGTGAGAGCCAGCGCACCCCGCCGGCGTTGACGTCGTAGAGGCCCTGCGGGTAGCGGCCCGTGAGGACCACCGCGAACCACGCGCCGATCACCGTGAAGAAGAGGACGATCCCGACGGCGACCGCGACGATGGCGTGCGGGATGACCAGGAGCGCGCGGAAGAACGTCGTGAGGCGGCTGCGCGGCTCGACGTAATCGGCGTCGTAGAGGACGGGGTAGGCGGACACGTCGTCGGCTCCTCGGGATCGCAGGACGGAGCGGGCGAAGCATACGGGCGGCCGGGGGATGCGCCGGCGTCCTGCGGCCGGGCGGCTCCTAGCCGCGCTCGGCCGGCTCCTGCGCCGCCGCGGCGCGGCGGGCGGCCCGCGCGGACGCGAGCGGCGGCGCGGCGGGCGGTCGCTCGCGCCACCCGTCGGGCGGGGGCTGCTCCACGGGCGGGCGCGAGCGCGCCGGCAGCCGCGGGCGCGCCGGCAGCCGCGGGCGCGACGGCAGCAGCGAGCGTGCCGGCAGCCGCGGGCGCGAGCCCGCCCGCGCCGCCTCGCGTCCCGGCGCTCCGCTCCCCTCGGCGCGGAGCTCGGCGTCCAGCGCGCGCACGAGCGCGAGGCCCCCGGCGAGCGTCGCCGCGAGCGCCGCGGGGTCGAGGCGCTCGGAAGTGTCCGCGTCGGTGCCACGGCGCGGGACGACGCCGTCGGCGTCCAGGCAGCCGATCGCGACGGCGGGCCAGCGCGCGGCCCGCGCGGCGCGCGCGCCGGTGCTCCCGCGCGAGCTGTGCGGCGCGAAGCCGGCGGCGCGGGCGAGGGCGACGAGCCGCGGGTGGAAGCGGAGCGGCAGGACCAGCCCGTCGCGCTCCCAGACCACGGGTCGCCCGGCGCCGCAGGCCGCCACGTGCAGCACGGCGACCTCCTCGGCCCGCCGGCCGGCGCGGCGCTCGCGGGCGATCCAGCGCCGGAGGCCGAGCGCGTGCGCGCCGCCCGCGCCGGCCAGCACGCAGTCGACGGCGAGCTCCTGCGGCGGGTCGGCGTCGAGCGCCGCGACGAGCGCCACCGCGACCGCCGCGGCGCTGGCCTCGGCGCCCGCGCCCGCGCGCGGCGGGGCCGCGCTCGCCTGGTCGAGCCCGGCGCCCACCCCGAGCAGCGCGACGACGGTCGGCGCGAGCTGGACGGCGCCCAGCCCGACGCCCTGCGCCCCGAGCACCCGCGCCGCGGTGCAGGCCACGAGCGCCGCGAGCGCCGCGACCAGCACGCCGTGGGGCCCGGGCAGGTGGCCCCGCAGCGCGCGGCGCAGCCGGGCCTCGGCGCGCGCCGGCCGGCCCCGGCCGAGGAGCCCCACCACCGGGACGTCGACCGCGGCGGTGATCACGAGGCGCACGCGCGCCTCCCGCGGGTCCCGCGCGAGCACGAGCTGGGTCGCGCGCGCCGGGGTGAGCCGCCGCACGGGGGTGAGGCGGCCCGCGAGGTCGCCGAGCAGCAGGACGAGGGCCAGCGTCGTGAGCGCGAGGCCGACGGACGGGTGCGCCACCGCCGCGATGCTCCCCGCCACCGCGAGCCCCGCGAGGAGCGCGTGGACCGGCCCGTGATGCGGACGGACCCACAGGGTGAGGAGCTCGGTGGTGCGCCGCCGCCGCCGGCTCACCCCGCGGAGCTCCGCGGCGAGCAGCAGCGCCGCGCGCCGCTCGGCGTCGGAGCCCGCGCGCCGCCGTTCGATCATCGCGACGCGGGTGGCCAGCGCAACCGGATCCATCACGGGCGAGCCTAGACGGCGCCCGGGGCCCGCCGCGTAGGGTGGCGGGATGAGCTCGACCCTCGACGCCACCGGGCTCGCGCTCGCCGGCGCCGCCCGCCAGGCGGAGCTCATCGCCGCGGGCGAGGTCAGCTCGCGGGAGCTGACCGAGCTCCACCTCGAGCGCATCGCGCGGCTCGATCCGCAGCTGAACGCCTTCCGCGTCGTGCTCGGCGAGCAGGCGCTGGCCGAGGCCGACGCCGCCGACGCGCGCCGCGGCAGCCCGACGGCCGGCATCCTGGCCGGGGTGCCCGTGGCGATCAAGGACAACGTCGACGTGGCGGGGCAGGAGACGCCCTCGGGCACCGGCGCGACGAGCGGCCGCAAGCACGCCGACGCCCTCGTCGTCGCGCGCCTGCGGGCCGCGGGCGCCGTCGTCCTCGGCAAGACGCAGGTGCCCGAGCTCTGCATCTGCTGCGTCACCGAGAGCCTCAGCTTCGGCGCGACCCGCAACCCCTGGGACCCGAGCCGCACCCCGGGCGGCTCCAGCGGCGGTGCGGGGGCGGCGGTCGCGGCCGGGCTCTGCGGCGTGGCGCTCGGCTCCGACGGGGCCGGCTCGATCCGCATCCCGGCCGCGTGGTGCGGGCTCTTCGGCCTGAAGCCCCAGCGCGACCGCATCCCGCTCGCTCCGGCGCAGGACGGCTGGCACGGCTTGAGCGTCTACGGCCCGATCGCGCGGACGGTCGCCGACGCCGCGCTCCTCCTCGACGCGACCACCGACACGCGCGGGTACGCCGCGGCGGCCGCGCGGGAGCCCGGGAGGCTGCGGATCGCGCTGGCCACCAACCTGCCGCCGGGGGTGCCGGCGCGCGCCAGCGAGGACGCGCTGCGCGCCGTCGAGGAGACGGGGAAGGCGCTGCGCGAGCTCGGGCACGTCGTGACCCGGACCGAGCTCGACTACGGCGCGGCGGCGGGCCCGGCCGTCCTCGCGCGCTACCTGGCCGGGATCGCGCAGGAGTTCGACGCGCTCCCGCACCCCGAGCGGACCGAGCGCCGCACGCGCGGCTTCGCCCGCCTCGGCCGCGCGATCCCGCGCGGGCTCGTCGAGCGGGCCGTCGCCACCGGTGCCGAGCTCCTCGCTCGCGTCGAGCGCACCTTCGCCCAAGCCGACGTCGTGCTGACGCCGGGGCCGGCAGGGCCTCCCTTCGCGGTCGGCGCGCTCCAGGGCCGCAGCGCGGTGTGGACGCTCAACGCGATGCTCGCGCGCGTGCCGTGGTACGCGCCGTTCAACGCGACGGGCCAGCCGGCCGCCAGCGTCCCGGCGGGCTTCGACGCGGACGGCCTGCCGCTCGCCGTCCAGCTCGTCGCCCGCCCCGACGACGAGGCGACGCTCCTGTCGCTCGCCGCCCAGCTCGAGCGCGCGCGCCCGTGGGCCCAGCGCCGTCCGGCGGTGTCGTGAGCGCCGAGCTGCTGCGGGTCGCCGAGGCGGCGGCGCGGGCGGCCGCGCCGGAGCTCGTGGCGCGCTTCGGGCGCGGGGCGGTCAACGTGAGCTCGAAGTCGACCGCGACCGACCTGGTCTCCGAGGCCGATCTCGTCGCGGAGCGGACGATCCGCGAGCTCCTCGCGCGCGAGCGCCCCGACGACGCCATCCTGGGGGAGGAGGGCGACGACACGCCCGGGACCACGGGGCTGCGGTGGGTCGTCGACCCGCTCGACGGGACGATCAACTACCTCTTCGGCCACCCGCAGTGGTGCATCTCGGTGGCCTGCGAGGGCCGGGCCGGCGTGGTCTTCGACCCGCTGCGCGACGAGCTGTGGGCGGCCGTCGCCGGCGAGGCGCCGTCGCTCAACGGCGCGCCGCTCCGCCCCGCCGGCACCCGCGCGGAGCTCGGCTCCGCGCTCGTGGCCACCGGCTTCGGCTACGCCGCCGAGGTGCGCGCGGCGCAGGCGAAGGTCCTCGCGCGCCTGCTGCCGGCGGTCCGCGACGTGCGGCGCGCCGGAAGCGCCGCCCTCGACCTCGCCTGGGCGGCGGCCGGTCGGCTCGACGCCTACTACGAGCACGGCGTCAAGCCGTGGGACATCGCCGCCGGCGTGCTGCTCTGCGCGGGCGCGGGGCTGCAGGTCGAGGAGCTCCCGGCGCACGACGGGCTGCCCCGCGGCATCCTCGCCGCGCCGCCGGGGCTGGCCGACGGCCTCCGCGCGCTCGTCGCCTAGCGCCTCAGCCCGTGCCGTGGCGGTGCACGCGGTCGGGCGCGATGCGGAAGAGCACCCGCACGTCGCCGTCCCGATGGAAGGGGTAGCTGTCCCTCCCGAGGTACTTCTTGGCCATCGCGTCGGCGTGCTCGAGCGCCCCGACCTCGGTCTCCTCGGCCACGTGCCCGGTGATCGTCAGGTACTCGTACGGGTTCTCCAGGTTGAGCACCGTGAGCGTCGTGTGCCCGGTCCGGCGCAGGTTGCGCGGCCACGTCCGGTCCTTCTCGGTGTTGAGGACGACCGTGTCGCCCTCGACGTCGACCCAGATCGGGACGGTGTGGATCGTCCCGTCCTCGCGGGTGGTCGAGACGTGGCAGAAGTTCGGCGCGGACAGCAGCTCGCGGTCGCGGTCGTCCAGCGTGGTCCGGGGCATGGCGGTGGCTCCTTGGTCTGGGGGCGGGGACATGCTACGCCCGGCTCCCTAGACTCCCCACCGCCCGCCCGGGTGATGAAACGGCAGCCATGGGGCCCTCAAAAGGCCCTGCCTTCGGGCGTGCGGGTTCGACTCCCGCCCCGGGTACTCGACGTCGGCTAGCTGTAGTTCGTGAGCACGTTGTTGAGGTAGTTCATCCGGGCCTCCTTG
>CAXSFZ010000043.1:0-14028 GCA_964236905.1 uncultured Solirubrobacteraceae bacterium
TCCTCGGTCTCTCCGCGCTCCTCTACGCCGTCCGCGCCGGACGGGCCTCGCGGCGCCGATCGCCGCTCACGGCTCCCGCTGGAGCATCACCGACGTCGCCTTGACCACGGCGGTGATGGCGCTGCCGGGCACGAGGGCGAGATCCTCGATCGCGTCGCGGGTCACCGCCGCGACCACGGTGAAGGGGCCGGCCTCCACCTCCACGAGGGCCATCACGCCGTCCGCCTCCACCGAGCGCACCACCCCGGGCAGGCGGTTGCGCGCCGAGCCGCGCGTTGCGCCGGGCTGGGGCGCGCGCTTGCGCGGTCGCCGCCCGAGTCGCTCGATCTCCGCCAGCGGCACGCGCCGGCGGTTGCGCGCGTCGCGCGTCGTGGCCAGCGTGCCCGCGGCGTCCCAGCGCCGCAGCGTGTCGAGGCTCACGTCGAGCGCCCGCGCCGCCTCGCCCATGCTGAGGTCGCTCATGCGCCGTAGGGTCTCACGCGGCAGGCCCTCCGGACGTCACACCTCCATGCGCACCGCCTACCTCGTGCACCCGACCGCGGCCCTCGGGCCGCTGACGCTCACCGCCACCCGCGAGGGCCTCACCGGCCTGTATCCCGCCGGCCACCGCCACGCGCCGGCCGACCGCACGGGATGGCTCCGCGACCCGGCGCCGTTCGCCGAGGTGGTCAGGCAGCTCGACGAGTACCTGGCCGGCCGTCGCCGGGAGTTCGCGCTGCGCCTGGCTCCGGCGGCCGGCACGCCGTTCCAGCGTCGCGTCTGGGCCGCGCTCGAGCGCCTGCCCTACGGCGCCACCACGAGCTACGGCGCGCTGGCCGCCGCGCTCGGCGTCCCGCGGGCGGTCCGCGCGGTCGGGGGCGCGAACGCCCGCAATCCCCTCTCGATCATCCGCCCGTGCCACCGTGTCGTCGGGGCCGCCGGCGCCCTGACGGGCTACGGCGGCGGCCTGCCCGCCAAGCGCGCGCTCCTCGCCCTCGAGCGCGCTGCCTGAGCCCGCTCAGGCGGCGAAGGCCGCGGCGTCAGGGCCGCTCAGCACGAGCTCGGGTGCGGCGCCGCGCAGCGCCCGGGCGGCGAGCTCGCGCTCGGGCAGGCCGCGGTCGGCGGCGACCAGTACGACGTTGCCGCCCTGGCGGCCGCGCAGCACCTTCCGCGCCGCGACCACCGCGAGGTGCGGGAAGGTGTCGGCGAGGACACGGGCCAGGGCCCGGGCGACGGGAAGCGGGGGCACGTCGATGAGGTTCGCCGCGAAGAGCCCTCCCGGGCGCAGCACCCGCCGGGCGTGCGCCATCGCGGCCGCCGTGAGGAGGTGCGCCGGGACCTCGGTGCCGCGGAAGCAGTCGAGCACGAGCAGGTCCGCCGAGGCGTTCGAGCGCCGCTCGAGCAGGAGCCCGGCGTCGGCGAGGCGGACCCTCAGCGCGCGCCCCGTCACGAGCCCGAGGTGCTGGCGCGCCAGGTCGACGAGGATCGGGTCGATCTCGGCGACCGTCTGTCGCGAGCCGGGCCGGGTGTGCGCGACGTAGCGCGGCAGCGTGAAGCCGCCGCCGCCCAGGTGGAGCGCCACGACCGGCCGGCGGGGCGGTGCCACGAGGTCGGCGACGTCGCCGAGGCGGCGGACGTAGGCGAACTCGAGGTGCGCCGGGTCGCGGAGGTCGACGAACGAGCAGTCCTCCCCGTCCAGCCGCAGCAGCACCCGCCACGGCCGCCCCGGCTCGGGGGCGACCTCGGCCTCGCCGAAGGGCGTGGGGACGATCAGGGCGCGAGCCGGGCGGGGGCGGGGGCGGAAGCGGCGGCGAGCTGGGGCTGCACGGGTGCGAGCCACCTCTGCAGCCGGGCGTAGACCGCCGGGTGATTCAGCAGGTCGAAGTGGCTGAGGCCCGGGAAGTGCGCCGCGTCGTCGAAGGCCAGCGGCGTGCGACGCGCGCTGCGCCCGCTGCCCGTGGCGCTCGCCGGCGGCACCAGCACGTCGCCGAGCAGCCGGCCGAGCGGGTGGCGCTCGCGGGCGCCGAGGGTGGCCGAGACGCAGTAGTGCTCGGCGCTCGTCAGGTGGTGCACGTCGCCCGCGGTGTCGCGCCCGAGCGCGTCCGGGTCGGCGCCCTCCCAGTCCTCGCGCAGCAGCGCGCCGTAGCGGAGGTCCTTCACGCCCGCGGCCCGCGCGTTCACCAGGCGGGCGATCGGGGCGGTCTCGGGCACCTTGGCCAGCGCCCACGTCACCCGGTTGGTCGCGCGTTCGAGCGGCGCGCCGAGGTAGGGGGAGCCGAGGGAGACCACGTGCTCGACGCGCGAGACCCAGTCCGCCTCGCCGCGCTGCGCGTGGTGCAGCGCTGAGCGGACGATCATGCCGCCCATGGAGTGGCCGACCAGCGAGAGGGATCGCACCCGCGTCGGCCACGCCGCGAGGAGGTCGCCGAGCAGCCCCGCGAGCTCCTCCCCGTTCTCGGAGATGTGGCGGCCCGTGTTGCAGCGCAGCACCACCGGCGTGAGGCCGAGGTCGCGCTCCAGCAGCGTCCCGTAGCTCGCGGGCAGGGTACGCCCGTGGGTGCGCTCGCGCCGATGCCACGAGCGCTCGCTCTCCCCGAGGCCGTGCAGCAGGACGACGAGCCGCGGCCCGGCGACGGGGAAGGCGGCACGCAGCCCCTCGCGGGCGAGCGGGACGTCGGCGCCGCCGACGCGCACCGCCAGCGCCGGCGAGAGCGCGCGGTGGCGCGCGTGGATCGTGTCGCCGAAGGCGCCGTTGAGCGCGCCGAGCAGCGCCGCGCCGCGCGGCGTGGCCCCGAGCGACACGGCGTCCGCGGGACGCGTCGCCGCCGCGGCCGCGCCACCCGCGCGGCTGATGACGCCTCCCACGGTGCGGACCGTGGCGTAGACGCCGCCGGCGATCGCGTCGTGCGCGGCACGCACCGGAACGACGCCCGGCCCGCCGGCGCCGAAGGCGCGGCGGGCGACCGCCCGGTGGAGCTCCTCGACGCAGGCGGCGCCCGCGCCGAGCGCCTCGCCTCCCACCGCGCCGAGCGCTCGCGCCTCGTCCCCGCGCATGGGTGCAGCATGGCGTACGCCGGTCGCCGGCACCAGTGCCCACCACGGCGACGCCGCGCGGGCCGCGCGCCGCGCGAGCCGCTTGCTAGCGTCGAGGCGATGCCCGTCCTCGGAACCACCGGCCTCGACGTGCACGCGCTCTGCCTGGGCGGCAACGTCTTCGGGTGGACCGCTGACGAGGAGCACTCGTTCGCGGTCCTGGACGCCTACGCGGCGGCGGGCGGCAACTTCATCGACACCGCCGACGCCTACTCGGCCTGGGCGCCCGGCCATCACGGTGGCGAGAGCGAGTCGGTGCTCGGCCGCTGGATGGCCGAACGGGGCAATCGCGACGAGCTCGTGATCGCCACGAAGGTCGGCATGAAGCCCGACGCCTCCGGCCTCGGCGCGGACACCATCGCCGCTGCGGCCGACGCGTCGCTCGAGCGGCTGCAAACCGACCGCATCGACCTCTACTACGCGCACGTCGACGACGCCGACACCCCCCTGGAGGAGACGCTCGCCGCGTTCGACGAGCTGGTGCGGGCCGGGAAGGTCCGCCACCTCGCGGCCTCGAACTACACCGCCGAGCGGCTGAGCGCCGCGCTCGAGCTCTCCGAGCGCGAGGGGCTCGCCCGGTACGTCGCGCTGCAGCCGCACTACAACCTCGTCGAGCGCGGCGAGTTCGAAGGTGAGCTGCAGGATCTGTGCGCGGCCCGGGAGGTCGCGGTCGTTCCCTACTTCGGGCTGGCGAAGGGCTTCCTGACCGGCAAGTACCGGGCGGGCGGCGAGGCGGTCGACTCCCCGCGCGCCTCGGCGGCGTCGGCCTATCTCGAGCAGGGTGGCGCGGCGGTGCTCGCCGTGCTCGACGAGGTCGCGGCCGCGCACTCCGTGTCCGTGGCCGCGGTGTCGCTCGCGTGGCTCGGCGCGCAGGAGACCGTGACGGCGCCGATCGCCAGCGCCCGGACGGTGGAGCAGCTGCAGGAGCTGCTGCCGGTCGACGGCCTGGTCCTCGCCGCCGACGAGCTCGAGCGCCTCGACCGCGCGGTCGGCTGAGGGAAGTCGATCCCCCCGCCGGCCCGGGACGGCCTCACCGGCCCGGGCCGTGGGTCAGGCGGCGCGCGCGACGGCGACCGGGTGGACCGCGACGGTCTGCAGCAGCCGGTCGAGCTCGACGGTCAGGTGCCGGCCGCCGATGCTGCGCACCTCGGCGGTCCACAGGTGGTCTGCAGCCGGGTGGGCGTGGAGCGCCACGAGCGTGCCGGGGACGGCGGCCAGGGCGGTGTCCTCGAGCATGCGGCGGGTGCGGGCGAGCTCGATGCGAGGGTCGGTGGGCGTGGCGGCGGTGGTCATGGCCGGCACTCTCACACCGTGCCCTCAACTCACCCTGTGAGGGCGGTCAAGCGCACCTAAGGATCGGCCGCCCGGGCGCCGGGGTAGAGCCGGGGCATGCCCGACGTCGTCGCCGAGGTCCACGAGCACCCCGCGGGCCTGACCTGGGTCGAGCGCACCGTCGCGGCCCGTGCCTGGCACGCCCTCGCCGACGCCGGGCGGGTGTGGCTCGTCGACCCGGTCGACGTCCCCGATCTGCTCCCGCGTGCCGCCGAGCTCGGCGAGGTGGTCGGCGTCCTCCAGCTCCTCGACCGTCACGGCCGTGACGGCGCCACGCTCGCCGGCCGCCTCGGCGTCCCCCTGCACCGGCTGCCGGCCGCGCTGCCCGGCACCCCGTTCACGGTCCTCGGGGTGCTCGACAAGCCGAAGTGGCGGGAGGTCGGGCTCTGGTGGATGGAGCGCCGGGTGCTCGTCGTCCCGGAGTCCGTGGGCACCGGCGCGGCCTTTGCGGTGGGGGACGCCCCCGTCGGCGTCCACCCGATGCTGCGGCTCTTCGGCGTCGGTGCGCTCCGGCCCTACGAGCCGGAGGTGTTGCTGGTCGGCCATGGCGCCCCCGTCAGCGGCCCGAGTACGGCCGCTGCCCTCGAGCGCGCGCTCGACCGCTCGCGCCGCGACGTGCCCGGCCTGCTCGCCAAGCTGCCCGGCCTGGTCCGCGGCGCGTGAGCCGTGAGGTCGAACGCACCCCGGACGGCCACCACGTCGTCATCGACGGGCGGCGCTGGCGCGCCAGCGACCCATCGCTTCCCGAGGCGCGTCGGCAGGAGCTCGTGAGCGAGCTGATGTCCGCCCGGCGCGCCGTCGGCGCGGCCAAGCGCACGGCTGACCCGGAGGCCGAGCGCGCAGCGCGCGACCGGGTCCACGCGGCGAAGGTCGCCCTCGGCGAGCGCGGGCCGGCCTGGTGGACGCCCGCGAGCCCCGACACGCCGCCCTCCGTGCCCCGATCGCCCAGGCACTGAATCCTTGCCCAGGGCGCCGACGGGTCGCCGCGCGCCCCTTGAGCGCCACGCGTGCGCGACATCGAGCCACCCGAGGCGTTCGGATCGCAGCCCGCTCAGCGAGCGGAGATCCGAACGCGCCGGATCCTCGGCGCCCGCGCCCTCCCGGGCCGGCCGACGCATGCGAGGCGCTCACGCCCCCTCGACGCCCACGCGCCCAAGGCTTTCGGATCGCAGCCCGCTCAGCGACCCGAGATCCGAACGCGCCCCTCCGCGTCCTATGCCGGTCAACCGCATCGCCGCGATCGCCCGCTCGCCGCCTCGCGCCTCGGGGCGGGGTCGGCGGGGCTCAGGGGCCGAGGCGGCTCAGACCCGGCTGAGCTCGCGCTCGGGCGCCGGGGTGGCGCCGACGAGCTTGGCCTCCTGGCGCTCCGGGGCGATGCGCACGACGTCCCAGGCGAGGCCGACGCGCTCCAGGCCGCGGATGAAGGCCGCGGACGGGTCGACCTCGTACCACTTGAGCCCGTGGACGGCGGAGCGCGGGAAGGCGTGATGGTTGTGGTGCCACGACTCGCCGAGCGAGGGGATCGCGAGCCAGGCGACGTTCGTGGACTTGTCCTCGACGTCGAAGCGCCGTGACCCGAAGAAGTGGCAGATCGAGTTGACCGACCAGGTCACGTGGTGCACGAGGAAGATGCGGACCAGGCCGCCCCAGACGTAGCCGCGGACCGCACCCTCGAGCGTGAAGCCGTGCAGCAGGAAGCCGAGGAGCGTCGGGATCGCGAGCGAGACCAGGACCAGCAGCGGGAAGCGCTTGCCGATCTGCTTCATGATGCGGTCCTCGTAGAGGTCCTTGGCGTAGCGCTTCCAGTCGGCCTGCCCCTGGGTCTCGGTCAGCCAGCCCGTGTGCGCGTGCCAGAGGCCTCGCAGGCCCGAGCCGTGGCCGACGTGCGGGGAGTGCGGGTCGCCCTCCTGATCGGTGTGGGCGTGGTGCTTGCGGTGGTCGGCGACCCAGTCGAGGACCGAGCCCTGCACCGAGAGCGAGCCGGCGACGGCGAACGTGTAGCGCAGCCAGCTTCGGGTCTGGAACGAGCGATGGGTCAGCATCCGGTGGAAGCCGACCGTGATGCCGCCCGCGGTGACGAGGTACATGGCGGCGAAGATCGCAAGATCGACGCCGTCGACCCATGAGTTCCAGAGCAGCACGACGGCGAGCAGGACCCCCACGAAGGGCACCAGCACCCCGGCGAGGTTGGCGTAACGTTCGGCGCGCGACATGTCTTGAGGTTCGCAGCCAACTTCGGCGCGCTCTTGTGGCTTGGTCGGCGACCGCCGCCGCAGAAGTTGTAGCTTCGCCACAAGTCGGCGGCGGCGATGCCCGGGGCGCGTCAGTCGGCGTGCGCGACGGCCGGCGCGGCCGCCGGGGCGCTCACATCAGTGGCCTGAGCGCGCGACTCCTGCAGGCTCGGCAGCACCGTCGAGGCGACGAGCAGGCCCAGCGCGAAGATGCCGGCCGCCCACCAGAACGCCGTGGTGTACCCATGGACGGTGGCGGCCTGCCGCAGCCCGGCTCCGCCCGCGTGGCTCGAGGCGTAGCTCGTGGCCGCGCTCGCGAAGAGGGTGCTGAGCAGCGCGGTGCCGATCGAACCCCCGACCTGCTGGGAGGTGTTGACCATCGCCGAGGCCACGCCGGCCTCCTGGCGCCCGACCCCGAGGGTCGCCGTGCCGAACGCCGGGGCGAAGATGCAGCCCATGCCGAACCCGATGATCACGAGGCCGGGGAGCACGTGGGTGGCGTAGCCGCCGTCGGGGGTCAGCCGGGTGAAGATCAGCATGGCCAGCACCCCGAGCGCCATGCCGGCCGTGACCAGCGGCTTCGCGCCGACCCGCGCGAGCAGCTTGGTCTGCACCGTGGTGGCGGTGACGACGATCATCGCGGTCATGGGGAGGAACGCCAGCCCGGTCTTGATCGGCGAGAAGCCGAGCGTCTGCTGCATGTAGAAGGTGAGGAAGAGGAAGACGCCGAAGACGCCGGAGCCGGCCAGCGCGATCGACGCGTAGGCCCCGCCGCGCGCCCGGTCGGCGACGATGTGCAGCGGCAGCAGCGGGTGGTCCGTGCGCCGCTCGATCGCGACGAAGGCGGCGAGCAGGACGGCGCTGACCACGAGCGCCACGATGGTGACGGGCGCCGTCCACGCGTCGGTCTCCGCGTTGGAGAACCCGTAGACGAGGGCGAAGAGGCCGACCGAGGCGACCACGGCACCGGGGAGGTCGATGCGCGGGCGCTGCGGGTCGGCCTGGTTGCGCAGCAGTCGCAGCGCGACGACCGCGGCCGGCAGGGCGATGGCCAGGTTGACGTAGAGGCACCAGCGCCACGAGAGCGCCTCGGTCAGCGCGCCACCCAGGATGAGGCCGACGGACGCGCCACCGCCGGCGATGGCGCCGAAGATGCCGAACGCCTTGGCACGGTCGGGCGAGCCGGCGAAGGTCACGGTGAGCAGCGAGAGCGCCGAGGGGGCGAGCAGCGCTCCGAAGACGCCCTGGAGCGCGCGCGCGGCGACCAGGACGCCGAACGACTGGGCGAGCCCGCCGAGGAAGGAGGCCACCGCGAAGCCGATCAGGCCGACGATGAAGGTCCACTTGCGCCCGAACAGGTCGCCGAGCTTGCCGCCGAGCAGCAGCAGGCTCCCGAAGGCCAGCGCGTAGGCGGTGATGATCCACTGACGGTTCTCGGTCGAGAAGCCGAGCGCCTTCTGCGCCGACGGGAGCGCGATGTTCACGATGGTCGCGTCGAGGACCACCATGAGCTGGGCGACGCCGAGCAGCGCCAGCACCGCCCAACGGCTCGGCTCGGCGGAAACGTTGCGTTGGTCAACCATCCAGCCAGACTACTATCCCGCTGCGCTCAGCTCACGTCGGCGCGCGCCCGGCCGGCGGGCGGTCCTCGACGCCGCGGCTCAGCGGTGCAGCACGCCGTCACGGGCGCCCGGGGCCAGCTGCGGCCCGGTGATCGGGACGTCGCCGAGCGCATCGTCGATCGCCTCGAGCACGTCTGGACCGAGGGTGACGCCCGCCGCGGCGGCGTTCTGGTGCACCTGCTCGGGGCGGGAGGAGCCGACGATGGCCGAGGCGACCTCCGGACGTCGGAGCACCCAGGCCAGGGCGAGCTGCGGCATCGTCAGGCCGGCACCCTCGGCGATCGGGACCAGCCGCTGGACGGCCTCGAGCGTCGCGTCGGTGAGCCGCTGCTTGATGAAGGCGCTCATCGCGTCGCTCGTGGCTCGCGAGCCGGTGGGCAGCGGCTCCCCGGGCCGGTACTTGCCGGTGAGCACGCCTTCCGCCAGCGGCGACCAGACCACGTGGCCGATGCCGTTGGCCGCGGTCAGCGGGAAGAGCTCGGCCTCCGGGGCGCGCCAGAGCATGGAGTACTGCGGCTGGCTCGAGACGAAGCGCGGTGCGCCGGGCACGGCGAGCGCCGCCTCGATCTGCTCCGGCGTCCACTCGCTGAAGCCGAGATGGCGCACCTTCCCGGCGGCGACGATCTCGCCGAGCGCCTCCATGGTCTCCTCCACGGGCACCGTGACGTCGAAGCGGTGGCACTGGTAGAGGTCGATCCAGTCGGTCTGGAGCCGCTCCAGGGAGGCGTCGACCTGCTTGTGCACCTGCGCCGCCGACAGGCCGCCGTCCGTGTCGGACATGTCGAAGAACAGCTTGGTCGCCAGGACGAAGGAGTCCCGGGGGTAGTCCTTGAGGATGTCGCCCCAGGCGCTCTCGGCCGCGCCGCGGCCGTAGGCGTTCGCGGTGTCGAAGAACGTGATCCCGGCGTCGAAGGCCGCCCTGGTGCACGCGACGGTCTGCTCGCGCTCCACCCCGCCCGAGTACGTGAGCCAGGAGCCGAGGGAGATCTCGGAGACCTCGAGATCGGAGTCGCCGAGCGTGCGTGTCTGCATCGCGTCCCTCTGCCCGTGGCCGCCGCGGGGCACGCCCGCGGCGAGGGAGCCACGCCGCGGCCGGACACAGGACGGGAGAGCCCGCGCTCAGCCGCAGCCCGTGTTGTTGCCGCAGCTCGGGCAGGTGTAGCAGGAGCCCGTGCGCTGCATCATCCCGCCGCACTGGCCGCAGGCCGGGCCGAGCTCGAGGGCGCCGAAGCTCGTCCTCGTGCGGCTCGCCGCCGGTGGGAGGGCGGGCGCGGCGTCGGTCAGCCCCGAGGCGGCGGGCACCGCCGCGCCGGCGATGCCCGTGCCCGGGGCGGCCGGTGCCAGCGGGATCGCCGGCGCCGCGAGCCCCGAGGGCTCCGGGCCGCCGACCCGCAGATCGCCGGTCTGCGGGCCGCCGGTCTGCGGGCCGCCGGCCTCCGGGCCGCCGCCGAGGCCGAGCTCCTGCGCCTCCTTGCGCCGGCGGACCTCCGGGGTGAGGATGCCGAGCTCCTCCTGGTCGTCGGCGTCGAGGAAGCGGGAGGCGAGCCAGCGCATGATGTAGTCCGGCATCGACTTCGCGAACGGGATCTCCGGGTTCTGCGTGATCCCCTCGGGCTCGAAGCGCATGTAGGCGAACTTCTGCACGAGGGTCTCGAGCGGCACGCCGTACTGGAGCGCGATGGAGATCGCCGTCGCGAAGGAGTTCATCATCCCCCGCATCGTCGAGCCCTCCTTGCCGATGTCGGTGAGGAAGATCTCCCCGACCGAGCCGTCCTCGTACTTGCCGGCGGTGATGTAGCCCTCGTGGCCGCCGATCGAGAACTTGTGGGTGATCGACTCGCGCTCGCGCTGCATGCGGCGCCGCTCGGCGACGTGCCCGGCGGCCACCGCCGGCGCGGCGGGAGCGGCGAGCGCCTGCTCGGCCGCCTTCGCCGTGACCTCGGACACGGCCATCGCGATCTTCGCCTCGACCTCCTCGGGGGTCATGAGCCCCGCCTGCGCGGCCAGCTCGGCCACGTCGACGATCGCCTCGGCGGCCTCGGTGTTGCCGAGCACCTGCGTGTTCTTCGAGCCGTCGCGGTAGATCGCCAGGGCCTTGACGCCGAGGCGCCAGGCCTGCGCGTAGGCGTCGGCGATGTCCTCGACCGTGGAGTCGCCCGGCATGTTGACCGTCTTGGAGATCGCGCCGGACAGGAACGGCTGGACCGCGCCCATCATCGTGATGTGGCCCATGTAGGAGATCGCGTTCTCCCCGACCGCCACGTCGAAGACGGGCATGTGCTCGGCCTTCAGGCCGGGCGCGCCGGTCATCGAGTTGTGCTCGGCCACGTGCGCCTCGATCTGCTCGACCTCCTCCGGGGAGTAGCCGAGGGTCCGCAGGGCGAGCGGCACCGTCCGGTTGGCGATCGTCATCGTGCCGCCGCCCACGAGCGTCTTGTACTTCACGAGCGAGAAGTCGGGCTCGACCCCGGTCGTGTCGCAGTCCATGAGGAACGAGATGGTGCCCGTCGGCGCGAGCACCGTCGCCTGGGCGTTGCGGTAGCCGTGGCGCTCGCCGGCGCTCACCGCCTCGTCCCAGACCGCGCGCGAGGCCTCCAGCAGGGCCGTGTCGGTGCACGAGTCGTCGGCGATCGCGTAGGCCGCGTCGCGGTGCATCCGCATGACGGCGTTGTGGGCGCTCGCGTTCTCCGCGTAGCGCTCGTAGGGGCCGATCGCCGCGGCGACCCTCGCGGACTGCAGGTACCCGCGGCCGGTCATGAGCGCCGTGATCGCGGCCGCGGCGCCGCGGCCCTCCTCGGAGTCGTAGGGCAGCCCGTTGGCCATCAGGAACGCCCCGAGGTTCGCGTAGCCCAGGCCGAGCTGGCGGAACGCGCGGGCGTTCACGCCGATCTCCTCGGTCGGGTAGCTCGAGGGCCCGACGATGATCTCCTGCGCGAGGAACATGACGTCGACGGCGTGCTCGAAGGTCCGCACGTCGAAGCTGCCGTCGGGCCGGCGGAACCTCATGAGGTTCAGGGACGAGAGGTTGCAGGCCGAGTCGTCGACGTGCATGTACTCCGAGCACGGGTTCGAGGCGTTGATGCGGCCCGAGTTCGGCGAGGTGTGCCAGGCGTTGATGATGGTGTCGTACTGGACGCCCGGGTCGGCGCACTGCCAGGCCGCCTCGGCGATCTCGCGCATGAGCTCGCGCGCGTCGATCGGCTCCCCGATCGGCTCGCCCGTCGCCCGCGCCCGAAGGTGCCAGTCCTCGCCGTTCTCCACGGCGTGCATGAACGCGTCGGTGAGGCGGACCGAGTTGTTCGCGTTCTGGTACTGGATCGACTTCATCCCGTCGCCGTCGAGCGACATGTCGAAGCCCGCCTTGGCCAGGGCGCGGGCCTTGTCCTCCTCCTTGGCCTTGCACCAGATGAACTCGCGGATGTCCGGGTGGTCCACGTCCAGGACCACCATCTTGGCCGCCCGCCGCGTCTTGCCGCCGGACTTGATGGTGCCCGCCCAGGCGTCCGCGCCGCGCATGAAGGACACCGGGCCGGAGGCCGTGCCGCCCTTGGAGAGCGGCTCCATCGACCCGCGGATGTTCGACAGGTTGATGCCCGAGCCCGAGCCGCCGCGGAAGATGCGCCCCTCGCGCGTGTTCCAGTCGAGGATCGAGTCCATCGTGTCCTCCACGGAGAGGATGAAGCACGCCGAGCACTGCGGCTGCTCCTCGAAGCCCACGTTGAACCAGACGGGGCTGTTGAAGGCCGCCATCTGGTGGAGGAGGATGTAGGTGAGCTCGGCCTCGAAGGCGTCGCCGTCCTCGGCGGAGGCGAAGTAGCCGCGTTGGCGCCCCCAGTCGGCGATGGTGCCCGAGACGCGGCCGATCATCTGCTTGACCGATCGCTCGCGCGCGGGGGAGTCGAGCTTCCCGCGGAAGTACTTCTGGGCGACGATGTTCGTCGCGTTCTGCGACCAGGTGCTCGGGAACTCGACGCCCTCCTGCACAAAGGAGACGTTGTCGCCGAAGCCGATCCGCGCGTCGCGCAGCTCCCACTCCACCGAGTCGAAGGGGTGGACCCCGGGACTGGTGAAGTACCGCGGCACGGCGAGGGCCTCACCGGCGATGGCGTCGTGGGTCAGGGTCTGCGGGGCGCCTTCCATCTTGGAGCGGTCTCCTTCGCGCGCTCGGGGTGCGCGGCGTCGTTCAGCGGGTGGGGCACGGTAGGTGACACGCCCGGCCGGACGGAACGATCCAACCCGCATTCTACGGCCTTTCCGACGCCCGGCCGGGCGCGGACCCGCCGGTACGCGGCGCTCAGCGCCGCGGGTCGGCGTCGCGCGCCACGGAGGCGGCGGCCTCCTCCTTCTCGGCGACGATGTAGCGATCGGTGCGCGCGACGACGTGCTCGGTCTCGGGCATCTGGTGGCCGTCCACCATGAAGAAGCGGGTCGGGAAGCGGCGGACCTCCTCGTACTCCGGGAGGGTCAGCTCCACCAGCATGTTGCAGCCCAGCACGCCGCACTCGCAGCGGAACGGGAACCGCTCGGCGGCGTCGGCCAGGACCTTGCCCGCGCGCAGGGACTCGTTGACCTTGCGGAAGGCCGCCTCGTTCGTGCCGAACCGGCGCATGGTGTCGTCCTCCATCCGGGAGCGACCCTACTGCGAACCACCGCCCGCTCTAGCGCCCGAGCCGCATCCAGTCCGTGAACTCCGCCCAGGCCGCCGAGGTGCGCCACCCCGCCTCGCCGGCCGCGTGACGGGTCCGGGCCAGCCACGGCGGGTCGACCGCGAGCGCGCGCACAAGGGCCCAGGCCAGCAGGGCCAGCACCGCGAGGCCCGCCAGCACCGCGAGCAGGACGAGGGCGAGCGGCGCGTCGTCGGGGTCGGTCGCGCCCGGGGCCCTGTCGGCCGCCCGGGCCACCGACCCGTCGGCCGCCGCCGGCGCCGCGCCGGCCTCGGGCGCGGGTGCCGGGGTGGTGGCGGTCCCGGTCGCGCCGCTCGCCCCCGTCGCGCCGACCTGGGCGACGAGCGCGGGCCGCGGGGAGCCCGCCGCGCCGGCCGGGGAGGCGAGGCCCGGCGCGAGCAGGCCCACGGCGAGCGCCAGGGCGAGGGCGGTGCGCGGGGGCCGCATGAGGGCCGGGATGCTAGCGTCGGCGCCCGTCTCCATGGCCGTCACGACCCCCGCAGCGACGCCCGCGGAGCGGCGCCCGGGGCGTCGCCGGCCGGACGCGCCGGCAGTGCTCACGCTGCTCCTGGCCGTCGCGGCGAGCTACGGGGCGTTCGCCGCCGGCGCAGCGCGCTTCCCGCAGGAGACGCACCTGCAGGTCGTCCTGCTGCTCGGTGCCCTCGGCGCCGCGGCGGCGTGGGCGCGGGGCTCCGTGCGCTGGCCGGCCTCCCGGACCGCGACGCTCGGCTTCGGCCTGGTCGTCGCCCTCGCGGGCTTCACCGCGCTCTCGATCCTGTGGAGCGCCAGCCCCGACCGCACCTGGATCGAGGCCAACCGCGTGACGGCGTACGCACTCGCCATCGGGCTCGGCCTCCTCGCGGGCGCGAGCGACCCCCGGGCGCTCGCGCGCACCGTGACGCTGGTGCTCGGCGGCGCCGGGCTCGTGGCCGCCTACGCCGTGGCGAGCAAGGCGCTGCCCGGCGTCGACCTCGGGCCGGGCCTGCTCGACCTCGACCAGGCCGGCCCGACGAGCGCGGTTCGCGCGCCGCTCGGCTCGGCCGGCGCCCTGGCGGTGGTCTGCGCCGTCGGCCTGCCGCTCGCCCTGCGGGTGGCCGGCGATCGCTC
>CAXSFZ010000043.1:14038-26361 GCA_964236905.1 uncultured Solirubrobacteraceae bacterium
GCGATCGTGGCGGCGGCCCTGCTGATCTGCGCCATCGGGTTGACCGAGACCCGCGACGGGCCCCTCGCCGCCGGCCTCGCCGTGGTGGTGCTCACCGTCCTGGGCGGCGCGCGGCTGCGCGGGCTGCTCGCGCTCGCGGCCGCCGGGCTGGCCGTCGCGCCCGCGCTGGTGCTGGCCCTCACGCGGGCCGGCACCTCGGCGGACGGCGCCGCGCCGGCGGCCCGGCAGGACGACGGCCTGCTCTTCGGCCTGGCCCTCCTCGCCGGCCTCGCGGTCCTCGCCGTGCTCGCGCGGGTCGCCTGGCGCACCGAGGGGCGCGGGCGGTGGACGGCCGGGCGCTCGCGCCTCGCCGCCCGCCTCGCCGGCGGGCTCGCGCTCCTGGCCCTCCTGGCCGCCGCCGCCGCCCTCGCGCGCTCCGACCGCGGCCTGTCCGGAAGCCTCCGCCACCAGGTCGACGTGGTGCGCGAGCGGAGCCCCGCCGCCGGCCCGCGCCGGGCCGGCGCGACCAGCGGCGATGAGCTGGCCCGGTGGCGCGAGGCAGGTGACGCGTGGCTCGACCGGCCCGTGGGCGGCTGGGGCGCGGGCGCCTTCCCGGTGCTCCACCTGCGCTACCGGGACGACGGGCAGGCCGCCACCCGGGTGCACTCGGCCCCGCTCGAGCTGCTGGCCGGGACGGGCTTGGTCGGGCTCGGCCTCGCGCTCGCGGCCCTCTCGGCGCTCGTGCTCGCCGGTCTCGCCCGCCTGCGCGCGCTGCCGGGCGGGCGCGAGCGCGACCTCGGCGCGGCGGCGCTGGCGGGCGTCGCCGCGTGGCTCGGGCACGGCCTCCTCGACGTCGACTGGGAGCTTCCCGGGGCGAGCCTCCCGGCGCTCGTGCTGCTCGGCGTGCTCGCCGGTGGGAGCGCGCGCCGCGCGCGGGCGCCGGACGCCCTGGGCAGCGTGCTGGCCGCTGCGGGCGCCCGCCCGGCGCTGCTCGCGACGCCGCGGGTGCTCTCCCCGGCGCTCGGCGCGGCGGCGGCGGCGCTCGTGCTCAGCGTCGCGGCGGCCTCGGCCCTGCTGCCCGCCTGGGCGGACGGCAAGGCGGCTGACGCCGAGGCCGCGGCGGGGCCGCGCGCCGACGCGGAGGCACTGCGCGCGGCGGCGGCCCAGGCCGAGCTGGCCGCCCGGCTCGACCCCGTCGCCACCCGTCCGCTCCTCGCCGCCGCCGCCATCGCCCAGCGGCGCGGCCGGCCGCTCGAGGCCCGCGCGCGCCTGCTCGAGGCCGTCGGGCGCCAGCCCGAGTCCGCGCAGGCGTGGCGCGGACTCGCCCTCGCGGCCTACCGGCTCGCCGATCGGCCCGGCTTCGAGCGTGCCGCGACCCGCGCCCTCGAGCTCGACCCGCGCTCGCCCGCGGCGCTCGCCACCGCCCGGCTCGCGGTGGCCTACGCAGCGCCCCCGGGCGCCTCGGCCACCGCGGTCGGCACGCCGCTCACCCCGGCCCCCGTGCCGGCGCCGCCGGTGGCGCTCCCGGCGCTCGGGGAGGGATCCGGCACGACCGGCCCGTCGGCGCCCTGAGCGGGATCAGCGCTCCAGCAGCGGCGCGAGCGCGGCGACCGCGGCGGCCAGCACGGCGTCCGGCGCCGCCGCCGCGTCGAGCACGACGAACCGCCGCGGCTCGGCGGCCGCCAGCGCGTCGTAGGCGGCGCCGACCCTGGCGAAGAAGCTCGCGGGCTCGCGCTCCAGCCGGTCGGCCGCGCCGCGGCCCGCCTGCCGCGCGCGGCCCGTCGCGGGGTCGATGCGCAGCAGCAGGGTCAAGTCGGGCGCGAGGTCCCCGGTGGCGAAGCGGTTCAGCTCGCGGATCGCCTCGACCCCGAGCGCGCGGCCGGCGCCCTGGTAGGCCAGGGAGGAGTCCAGGAAGCGATCCAGGAGCACGTCGCGCCCGGCGGCCAGCCGCGGCCCGAGCGCCTCGGCCACGAGCTGCGCCCGGGCGGCGGCGTAGAGCAGCGCCTCGGCGCGGGGACCGACCTCGAGGGCCGGATCGGTGACCAGCGCGCGGATCCGCTCGGCCAGGGCGACGCCCCCGGGCTCGCGCAGCAGCTCGAGGCCGCCGAACGCCGCGACGAGCCCGGCCGCGAGCGTCGACTTCCCCGAGCCGTCGAGCCCCTCGAGGGTGATGAGCCGGCCGGCCACCGCGCTAGCTTGCCATCCAGTGCCGGTCGCCGAGTCGCTCCCCGCCACCGCGGATCACCCGCACGCGCGCGCGGTCCTCGGCGCCGCGCTCCCGCCCGGTGGCGCCCCGAGCCACGCCTACCTCTTCCACGGCCCCGCGGGCGCGGGCAAGCGCGAGACCGCGCGCGCGTTCGCGGCGGTCCTGCTCGCCGAGGGGAGCGCGGATCCGGACGGCGCCGCGCGCCGCGTGGCCGCGGGCGTGCATCCCGACCTCGCCTGGGTGCGCCCAAGCGGCGCCGCGGAGATGCTCCGGGCCGACATCGAGGAGCCCGTGGTCGCCGCCGCCACCCGCACGCCGTTCGAGTCCACGCGCCGCGTCTTCGTCATCGAGCGGGTCGAGACGCTCAACGACGCGGCCGCCAACCGCATGCTCAAGACGCTCGAGGAGCCGGCGCCCTACGTCCACCTGCTGCTGCTCACCGACCGCCTCGGCGACGTCCTCCCGACGATCCTCTCGCGCTGTCAGCTCGTGCGCTTCGAGGCGCCGGGGGTCGCGGCGCTCGCGCAGCGGCTCGAGGACCGGGGCGTCCCGGCCGCCACGGCGGACGCCTGCGCCCGGCTGGGCCTGGGGGACGGCGAGCGGGCGCTCGCCCTGGCGCTCGACGAGGGCCCCGCGCTGCGCGCGGGCGCCGAGGCCTACGCGCGCGCCGCGCTCCAGGGCCGGACGGGGGAGCGCCCGTGGACCGCGCTGCTGGCCCGGGCGGGCGACCGCGGGACGGCCGCCTCCGCAGCCGTCGAGGAGCGCCTGGCCGACGACCTGCCGTTCCTGCCCGTCAAGGAGCAGGGGCGCGCGCGGCGGGAGGCGGCCGAGACGGCCAAGCGCGCGGGCCGGCGCGCACGCACCGAGGCCCTCGACCAGGCGCTGCAGCTCGTCGGGCTCTGGTTCCGCGACGTGGCCGTGGTGGCCGACGGCGCGCCGGAGCTCGCCCACGCCGCCGACCGCTCCGCGGCGCTCGCCGAGGACGCACAGGCCGTCGGCGCGCACCGCGCCCGGGCCGCCGTGGCCCAGGTCGACGAGACGCGCGCGGCCCTGCGGCTCGTCAACGCGACCGAGGAGCTGGCGCTCGAGGCGCTCGCCTACCGCCTGGA
The DNA here is from genome assembly GCA_964236905.1 of uncultured Solirubrobacteraceae bacterium. Lineage (GTDB taxonomy): Bacteria > Actinomycetota > Thermoleophilia > Solirubrobacterales > Solirubrobacteraceae > Paraconexibacter. The sequence goes on from CAXSFZ010000043.1 coordinate 17,333, forward strand.
GCGCGGCCTGCGGAGCTGAAGCCCTCAGGAGATCGCGCCGCTGCCCACGAGCACGAGCACGAGGGCGCCGACGACCACGCGGTAGGTCACGAAGACCGACAGCGTGTGGCCCACGAGGAACCGCAGCAGGAAGGCGATCGAGGCGTAGCCGACGAGGAAGGCGAGGACGGTCGCGATCGCGGTCGCCCCCGCGCTCGCGCCGTTCCCGTCACCCAGGTTCCGCAGCTCGAAGAGGCCGCTGAGCACCACCGCGGGGATCGAGAGCAGGAACGAGTACCGGGCGGCCGCCGGGCGCTCGAGGCCGAGGAAGAGGCCCGCGGAGATCGTCGCGCCGGAGCGCGAGACGCCCGGGATGAGCGCGATGGCCTGGGCGCAGCCGATCACGAGGCCGTCGCGTCGCGTGAGCTGGTCGAGCCCGCGCTCGCGGCGGGCGACGCGCTCGGCGGCCACGATCACCACCGAGAAGACGATCAGCGCGATGCCGATGAGGTAGAGGTCGCGCGCCCCGTCCTCGATCTGGTTGTGCAGCGCCACGCCGACCAGCGCGATGGGGATCGTGCCGAGGATGATGTACCAGCCCATGCGGGCGTCGAGGTCGGCGCGGAGCGTCGGCTCGCGCAGGGAGGCGAGCCAGGTGCGGGCGATCCGCACGAGGTCCTCGCGGAAGAACACGACCACGGCGAGCATCGTCCCGAGCTGCGTCACGGCGGTGAACGCGGCGCCGGGATCCTCCCAGCCGAGGAACGCCGGGACGATGCGCAGGTGGCCGGTGCTCGAGATCGGCAGGAACTCGGTGAGCCCCTGCACGATGCCGAGGAGGATGGCCTGGAGGGCGTCCATGTGCGGCGGGACCCTAGTGGCCCGCCGGGCGACGCCCTCCCGACCGCGCCCGGCTAGGCCTCGCGGACGACCTCCTCGCGCGGCACGCGCGGGAGGCGGTCGAACCAGGCGCCCTCCGCCGCCGGGCGGCCCAGGTTGATGACGACGATGGAGCGCCAGCTCGTGTCGGCGAAGAACTCCGCGTCGAGGCCCACGGGATCGAAGCCGGCCATCGGCCCCGCGGCCAGGCCGCTCGCGCGGGCGGCGAGGATGAAGTAGCCGGTCTGCAGCCACGCGTTGTTGCGCGCGATGGCCTCGCGGATCGCCGCGTCGCCGGCGAACATGTCGCGCATCTGCGGCTTGTGCGGCATGAGCTGCGGCACCCACTCGTGGAAGTCGACGTCGGCGGCGAGCACCACGCTCGCCGGGGCGGCCATCGTCTTGGCCTTGTTGCCGCCGTGCATGTGGCGGTCCAGGCGCTCCTTGGCCTCGGGCGAGCGGACCACGAGCCAGCGCAGCGGGTTCGTGTTGGCGAGCGTCGGGGGCCACTGGGAGAGGGCGAAGATCGCCTCGAGCTGCTCGTCGGTGACGGGCTCGGGGGTGAAGGCGTTCGCGGTGCGCGCCTCCGTGAACAGCAGGGCCTGCGCCTCGGGGGCGAGCGTGAGGGCGGCGTGAGCGGTGGCGGGCATGCTCTCCATGGTGCCACGTGCGGACCGCGGTCCGGCTCTAGTCGGCGTCGATCGGCCCGAGCTCGGGCGCCAGGCCGAAGGTGCTGAACGCGCGGAAGGCGCGGAAGCGCCGGTGGTTCGGGCCGTGGAAGTCGGCCGACCCCGTGCTCAGGAGCCCGCCGCGGGCGCACTCCCCGGCGAGCAGGCGCGTCTGCTCCTCGGTGTGCGTGATGTAGAAGCACTCGGCGCCGTCGACGCCCAGGGCGGCGAAGCGCCTGAGCGTCGCCCGGACGTCCTCGGGGTCCGCGACGTCCCAGAACGGGTGCGCCCACACCGCCACGCCGCCCGCGTCGTGGATGACGCCGACGGCCTCCTCGACGGTCGGGAGCGTCCGCCGCCGGTACCCCGGCCTCCCGGGGACGAGGTAGGCCTCGAGCACCGCGCTCACGTCGGTGAGCCCCTCGTCGGCGAGGCGCCGCGCGTTGGCCGGGTGGCTCCAGACCGCCTGCGCGAGGTGTGGCCGGCCGACCGGCTCGCCGCGGGTCGCGCGGGCGTCGACCGCCTCTCGCTGCAGCGCGAGGCCGCAGGCCTCCAGGGCCACGAGCATCCGCCCGCCACGGGCGTTGCGGTCCTCCCGGAACTCGCGCAGGGCGGCGAGCAGCGCCGGGCTCGTGTGATCGAGGAGGTAGGCGCACATGTGCAGGTCCTCGTGGGTGCCGTCGAGGACCGAGAGCTCCGTCCCGGCGACGAGCCGGATGCCCTGCGCGCGCGCGGCGGCGAGCGCCTCGCCGACCCCGTCGACGCTGTCGTGATCGGTCAGGGCCAGCAGCTCGACCCCCGCGGCGGCGGCCGCCGCGACCACCTCGGCGGCGCCGAGCTCGCCGTCCGACCAGCGGGAGTGCGACTGCAGGTCGAATCTCGGCGCGAGCGGCAAGGGGGCATCGTACGCAGCAGCGGCGGCAGCGCCCGCGCGGGTGTCCGGGGCCGCCGCCCCGGAGAAGGGGCCGTCATGGAGCGCACGCGAGCGGGCGGCGGCGCCGCGGGCCGCACGGCGCGCGGCGTGCCGCCGCGGGGCCCTCGGTGAGCGCCGAGGACGCCGGGGTCGCGGTGAGCGCGGAGGACGCGGGGGCCGCCTACCGCGAGCTGCTCGCGCGCTCGGGCGCCGAGCTCGTCGAGTTCGGCATCGCCGGCCTCGACCGCACCGGGCTGCCGGTCCACACGGTCGCCGCGTTCCTCCCGGGGGGTCGGCTGCGCAACGGCGTCGGGTACGGCGCGAGCCAGGCGGCGGCCGAGGCCAGCGCGCTCGGGGAGTGCGCGGAGGTGCTCTGCGGCACCACGGAGCTCCCCGCGCCCGAGCCGTTCGCGCCGACGCGCGCGGTCGATCCGCGGGAGCTCGTCCCCGACGCCGGCGCCGATCTCGGTTCCGAGCGCCTGTGGGTGCGCGCGCAGCGCCTGCCGCAGGGCGACGAGGTGCTCGTGCCGCTGGAGTGGGCCGCCCACACGAGCGCCGACCTGCCCGCGGGCTATGCGCCGCTCATCACCCCCGTCACGAACGGCCTCGGCGCCCACCCGGACCGGGAGGCGGCCCTCGAGCACGGCCTGCGCGAGCTCGTGCAGCGCGACGGCAACGCCGTGAGCTACCGCGCGCTGGACCGGGGGATCGGCGTGGAGGTCGCCCTCGAGCCGCCGGCGCCCGGGATCCGGCCGATCCTCAAGGCCGCGGAGTGCGACCTCGGGATGACCAACGTCTACGTGGTCGGGGACGACGCGGACCCGCCGCATCCGCTGAGCGTCACGGCCTGCGGCGAGGCGGCGGGGCCCGACCGCGACGAGGCGATCGCCAAGGCGCTGCGCGAGTTCGCCGCCTCCCACGTCCGCAAGGCGTTCAACCACGGCCCGCTCGAGCCGGTGTTCGCCCTCGCCCCGGAGCGCTACCGCGAGCACGTCCTGGCCCTGGACGTCGCGGCGGAGGAGCCGCGGGCCCTCGCGGCCATGCTCGAGTGGCTGCAGCGAACCCCGGAGGAGCTCCGGGCGCTCACCGCGCAGAGCACGCGGGTCACTCGCACCATCGGCCCCGCCGAGCTCCCGCACGCGCCGGGGCGCACCGCCCGCGAGCTGCTCGTCGAGCGCGGCTTCGAGATCCTCGTGGTCGACCTCTCGCCGCCCGGCGCCGGCGTCCATGTCCTGAAGGTCATCGTGCCCGGCCTCGAGGTGGAGACGCTCAGCTACGGCCGCTGCGGCACCCGCAACCTCGACCGCCTCCTGGAGCGCGACCTCGGCCTGGTCGGGGTCGGGAGCCCGCCGTCCGCGGCCCTGCCGCTCGCGCTCCCCGAGCGCGACGGGCGCCGTGGCGCGTGGCTCGACCCCGAGGCGGTCCGCCGGGTCGTCGGGCCGCTCTACCCGCTCTACCGCGAGCCGGCCCGCCACCTCGCCGCGCTGGCCCTCGCCCGCCGCTGATGCCTCGGGCCTTGCGCGGCCGACGATCACCGCGGTCGGCGCGGGCGTCGAGGACCGGCTCCCCGCGCCGTGGCCCGCGGGTACTGTCGGCCGCGCATGCGCGCCCGGCTCGTCCTCGCGATCCTGCTCGGCCTCGCCGCACTCGCCCCCGCCGGCGCCCGGGCCAGGCCGGTGCTGGGCTTCGCCGACCAGAAGGCCTCGATGTTCGCCGACCGGCGCTTCGTCGACCTGCACATCCACCAGGTCCGCCTCAACCTGCCCTGGGACGCCCTTCAGGACCCGGCCACCCTGGCGCAGGTCGACGCGTGGATGCGGGCCGCCCGGATCGGGCGCTTCACGCCGATGGTCACGATCAACCACTCCCGGCGCCCCGGCCTCGAGCACCGCGACCCGACCGCCGGCGCCCTGGCCACGCAGGTGCGCCGTTGGCGCCGCCGCTGGCCCGGCCAGATCCGCCAGCTCTCGACCTGGAACGAGCCGAACCTCGGGAAGTCGCCCGCGCTGGTCGCGCAGTGGTACCGGGCGATCCGCCGCGCCTGCCCGACCTGCACCGTGGTCGGCGCCGACGTCGTCGACCGCCGCAACGCCGTCTCCTGGGTCCAGCGCTTCGTCCGGGCCGCCGGCCGCTCGCCGCGGGTGTGGGGCCTGCACAACTACGTCGACGCCAACACGTTCTCGACCCGGAACACCCGCGCGTTCCTGCGGGCGACCCACGGGGACGTGTGGCTGACCGAGACGGGCGGCGTGGTGTCGCGCCGGCGCCCCGGCGTGCGCTTCCTCGGCGCGGGCTCGGCCCATGCCGCCCAGGCGACCGAGTTCCTCCTCGACCGGATCGTCCGGGTCGACCCCCGCCGCCTCACCCGCGTCTACCTCTACTCCTGGAGCACCTCGGCGACCGACGCCAACTGGGACTCCGGCGTCATCGGCCCGGACGGCCGCGAGCGCCCCGAGCTCCGGGTCGTGCGCTGCTACCTCGGCTCCTGCACGCCCCGGCGGAGCTATGCGCCCGCGCCCGTGCCGCCGGCCTGAGGGCCGCGCGCATGAAAGGGGTCAGGCACCTTGGATGCGTGCACCCGGCGTCTGGCGGCGCCCGCCCAGATCGCTGGCTAGACTCGGCGTCCCCGCCGTCGTAGCTCAGCTGGTAGAGCACTTCACTCGTAATGAAGGGGTCAGCGGTTCGAATCCGCTCGACGGCTTGGCCCCGATCTACCTGCTTACGAGGTACATCCGACCCGCGCGAGAGCGGCTGGCGCGAGCCCTACGCCGTGCTGCGGGGTACTTCCGGGGTACGGCTCATCGAGACGTCGCGTCCCCGAACAGGGTCTGAGCGCCGCTGAGCTTGCGCCGCGCGGCACGGATCGCGGTGTCCTCGTCGGTGCGCTTCTCGGGGTCGACGAGCTCGAAGATGCCGGCGTAGTGGCGGTCACAGATCTCGACGGAGTGCCCGTGGTTGCGTGCCACTTCGAGCATCGTGCGCCCGGCCATGACTGCAGGGTCACCGACGCGGCGCGCAGGTCGTAGGGGACCGCGCCCGGGAGCAGTCCGGCGGCCTCGAGCGTGCCGGCGTGCTGGAAGACGCGGCGCGCCAGGTGCGGAAGTCGTGGTCGCGCCACGGCTCCCCGGCCGGCGTGGGGAAGAGCAGGCCGGAGCGGAGGCCCTCGGCGAGCTTGTACTCGCGGACGTCCTCGGCGACGACGCGGAAGAGCGGGGCGGTGCGGTTGCGCCTAGTCTTCATGTAGTCGAGCAGTTGCCCATCGAACGTTCTTGCGGCGGATCCGCACGCCGCCGGGCCCGAAGTCCTCCACCTCAAGGGCGAGGAGCTCCTGGGGCCTGACACCGAGGTAGGCCAACAGCGAGGCCATGGTGGAGTCGCGTATGCCTCAACCCGCGCGGAGGCGCTCGACGCGCTCGGGCTCGATCGGCGAGACCTCCCGGCTGACGTGCTGTGGCGGCCGGCGCACGAGCGCCGCAGCCTTGACCTCCACACGCCCTTCGACGAGCGCGAGGTCCCCAAGATGGACTGCAGGACGGCGAGCACGTCGTGCACGGTCGGTCGCCGGCGCCGCCGCGGACCGCAGCGGCGAGCTCCGGGCGGAAGTTCACCGCGGTGCTCCGCCCGCTGCCTCACCGGGTCGCAGGTCCTCTGACGAGATCCTCCCCCTTCAGCTGCTCGCGCTCCACGTGGCCGTCGCTCGGGGCGGTGATCCCGATGCCCCCCGCGGACTTCGCAAGATCACCGAGACCACCTGAGGAGCACGAGCCGACCCGCCGCTGGGCGGGTCGCTGGTCTGGCGCCGGCCTTCGTCGGACTGGGTGCCTCAGGAGCCGGGCTGCCTGCCTCCGTGCCCGCCATGGCTGCCGAGCTCGGCGTCCCCACCTCCCAGATCCTTCCCGCCGTGCCGCTCCTCTTCGCCGGGCTGCTCGCGGGCGTCGTGGTGAGCTCTCTGCTCGCAACCCATATCGTGGTGGTTCGCGTGGTGGCGCTCGGCGCCGCCGGCCAAGCGCTCGCACTTCTCGTGGCCGCGGCCGCCCCTTCGCCGATCGTGTTCATGGGATCCTCGGCACTGCTCGGGATCGGCTTCGGCGTCGTGGAGTCGAGCGGAGCCGCTCTGGCACGGGTGGAGGCTCCGGGTGAGGACGCGCGCCTGCTCGCAGCACTCACCGCCTGGGTCGCGGCCACGGCCGCAGTCGCCCCGCTGCTGATCGTCGCGCTCTCAGCGGCCGGTGCGGCTCGCCTTGCCGTCGCGTTCCTCGCGGTCCCGCATCTCGCGGCGGTCGGGTGGCTCAACAGGCGGGAGCGCACGCCAGGAGCCTCGATGAGCGCCAAGCCGCCTCCGACGGCCGACCTCGGTCGCCTGGTGTGGCCGGCCGCCGCCCTGTTCTGCTACGTCGGCGCCGAGAGCATCCTGGCCGGCTGGTCGGCCGAGCTCCCGCATCGCCGGCTGCACCTCACAGCCGCGACGGCGGCCTTCGGCACCTCGGCCTTCTGGCTGCTTCTCACGGTCGGACGTCTGCTGGCCCGGGTGTCGCTGCAGCGTGGTGCCGACCCGTTGACACTGGCCAGACGGAGTCTCATGGCCGTCGCGGCGTTCCTGCTCCTCGCGAGTGCACTCACCGGCCCTGCACCCGGCTTGGGGCTCGCCGTCACCGCGCTCGCGGTCATCGCCTGCGGCCCGTGCTACGCCCAGATGATCAGCGCAGGCCTCCAGACGCTCGACGCGCGGCACGCCTCCGCCGCCAGCGCCCGACTCGTGGCGGCGGGCGCTCTGGGAGGCGCCGCGCTCACCGCCCTCGCTGCCTTCGCCGCGGTCAGTTCGAACGCCGCGCCCACGCTCCTGCCGGCTGTTGCTGCGGCTCTCGCCGCCGCTTTGGCGCGCAGGTCAGCGAGGGGGCCGGACGTCGCAGACGCCTCGACGCGACGGTAGGTCTTCATGACGACCTTGTCGAGCGGATACGCCCTGACGGAAGCGGCGGCCGGTTGCGCCAGCTCGGGTGAGCAGCCGGTCCGATCGATGACCGACCCATCCGCGCTACCGGGTGTTGCGCCGGCGCCTGCGTCGCCCGTCCCGGATGGCGACGACGGCGATCACGGGTCCGAGCAGGACGGCCGGGCCTCCGCCGAACGCCATGACGTAGAGCGCGGTGTTCGGCCCGAAGGGCTCAGCTATGGAAACGGCTGAGGCGGCGATGATGCCGACGGCGGTCGAGACGCCCGCCACGACCCCGCGTCGTCGTCGCGCAGCCGGCAACCGCTCGAGCTGGGCCCGGACGCCGTACCTGACCGCACGGATGACCAAGACCGCGCCGGCGAAGGTGCCGAGCAACAGCAGCGCGACAGCGGAGTCCAGCAGGACGCTCACGGGTCGAACCTAGGGGTCGGGCGGCAGCCGACCCCAGCGGCACGGGTGAGTGATGGCGGCGTCGAACTCGCTGACCACGAACCGTGAGGGACGTCCCCGCGGGAGCGAACTCATCGGCTCGGGTCAGGCGGTCGGCGGGTGGACCTCCGCGCGACCGCTCCCGGGCCCGGCGGCCCAGGCCAGGAACGCGTCCATCAGCTCGGCGGGCCGTTCGGCGGGCACGAGGTGGCCGGCGTCCGGGATCCTCACGTGCGTCGCCGAGCCGCACAGCTCCACGATCTCCTCCTGGCGTGGTGGCGGGCAGATCGCATCGTGCCCGCCCGAGACGACCAGGATCGGGACCGCGATCGCCGGCAGCGACGCCCGCAGGTCCTCGCGGCCGCGCTGGGCGGCGAGCTGGCGCCGAAGGCCCGCCGGCCCGACGCGGCGCGCCATCTCCTCGACGAGGGCGCGCGTCGCGGGCGCCGCGCGCGCGTGCGGGCCGAGCACGAGGTCCGGCTGCTCGCCGACGACGGCCGCGTGGTCGCCGTCCTCGACGCGCCGCTCGAGCGCGTCCCACGCCGCGACCTGCTCCTCGGCGGGGGCGCGCGCGGGGGAGCACACGAGCATGGCGCCGCGGATGCGCTCGGGAGCCCGGCGGAGCGCCTCGAGCGCCACGACGCCGCCGAGGGAGTGCGCGGCGAGGACGAACCGGTCGGGAGCGGTGCAGAGCAGGGTCTCGGCCATCTCCGCGATGCTCGCGTCGAGGTCGATGCGCGCCGGACGGGGACGCCAGCCGCGCGGGAGCCGCTCGGCCCAGCTCGACCAGACCGCCTCGTCCTCCTGCATCCCGGGGACGAGCACGACGGGGCCCGGCGTGAGTCGCTGCGCAGCGTGCGGTGCTCCCCAGCCGGCGACGGCGTCGATCGCCCGCAGTGCGACGGTCGCCTCCACGGCGAGCGTCACCGAGGCTCCGCGCTCCTGCAGCCGCACGGCCTGCTCGCCGTCCTCGGCGACCACGACGCCCGCCAGGCCGCCCGCGGCGGCGGCGGCGAGCACGGCGTCGACGGCCTCGCCGACCACCCCGCTGCTCTGTCCCGGGAGCCCCGCGGCCACGGCGATGTCGGCGGCTCCGGGGAACAGGGCGTCGACGCCCGGCACGCCGGCGATCTCGCCCGCCCGGCGGCTTCCCGCGACGCTCTCGACCTGCACGACGACGCAGACCTCGCGCGCGGCGGCGAGATGG
>CAXSFZ010000043.1:26371-32070 GCA_964236905.1 uncultured Solirubrobacteraceae bacterium
AGATGGTCCTGCACGCTCACCCGGCCGTGACCGGCCGCCCGGGTCGAACGCGCCCACCCGCGCTCTCCCTCGGGCGGGTAGCGCACGGCCCGCACCACCGCCGCGGCCGCGGCGGCGTCCTCGACGTGCGGGACGACGACGCCGGCCGCGCCCGCGTCGAGCACGTTGCCGATCGTCGCCGCATCGCCCGACCCGACCCGGACGAGCGCGGCGACCCCGGCCGCGTCGGCGGCGCGCAGGTGGTGGGCCAGGGCCAGGTCGTCCCGCGGCCCGTGCTCGAGGTCGACCACGACGAGGTCGAGGGCGCCCGCGGCGAGCTCGATGCTCGCGAGGGCCGGCATCTTGACGATGAGCCCCCGGAGGAGCTCCCGCGAGCGCAGGCGGCTCCGGAGCGCGCCCGCGCGTGGTGGTCGCCCTGCAGGCCGCCGGCGTCGACGTCGCGACGCTCGACCTCTCCCATGGGCCCTTCGTCCCCGAGACGGGCTACGAGGCGGTCCACCGCCTCATGGCCGCCGCGCTTCCTCCGACCGCGATCATCTGCGGCAACGACTCGATCGCGATCGGAGCGCTGAACGCGGCGCGCGCGCGAGGGCTCGACGTGCCCGCCGACGTGTCGGTCGTCGGCTTCGATGACCTCCCGATCGCCGCCTGGGAGCTCGTCCAGCTCACGACGGTCCGGCAACCGATGGACGACATGGCGCGCTCGGCGGCGCGGATGCTCGTCGACAGGATCGAGGGCCGGGCGGGCCGCGGCGGGATCCGGCGCACGGTCTTCCAGCCCGAGCTGATCCTGCGCCGCACGCTCGCCGGCCCGCCACGGCGATGAGGCCCGGGGGCACGGCCTCGAGCGGTGAGGCCCGGCTCCGGTGGTCGCGCCGTCCGCCACCGTCGTCGGCGCGGGAGCTAGCCGCCGCGGGCCGAGCGGCGGAAGCCGCCCTCGGCGTCGATCACCTGCCCGGTGATCCACGCGCTCTCGGGGGAGCACAGCCAGCCGACGACCGCGGCGATGTCCTCGGGTCGTCCCCACCGGCCCGCGGGGAACGACGCGCGGAGGGCGAGCCGCAGGGAGGGCGACGGCCACCCGGTGTCGACGGGGCCGGGGTTGACCGCGTTGACGGTGATGCCGCGGTCGGCGAGGGCGTCGGCGAGCGAGCGGGTCATCTGGTGCACCGCGCCCTTGCTGATCGCGTAGGGCAGCTCGTCGGCCATCGGCGCCAGGTGCTGGCCCGAGGTGAAGAGCACCACCCGGCCGTCGGGGCGGGTGTCGTCGTGGCCCGCCGCGAAGGCCTGGACGAGCAGGGCGACCGCGCGGGCGTTGACCGCCCAGGCCCGGTCGAGCTCGTCGGCCGTCAAGCTCCCGAGTCTCTGCTCGGAGTCGTGCGCGTGGTTGGCGACGAGGATGTCGACGGCGCCGAAGGCGCGGTGCGCTTCGGCCAGCACCCGCTCGGGCGCGCCCGGGCCGGCGAGATCGGCCTCCAGGTGCGCGAGCCGATCGCCCAGGCCGCCCAGGGCCTCGATCACCGACGCCATCCCCCCGACGTCCGCGCCGGCCGGTCCGGACGCGTCGTGCGGGGACCAGGAGTGGATCAGCACACGGCCGCCGGCCGCGAGATGGCGATGGGCCACCGCGAAGCCGATCCCCGCACGACGGCTGACGCCGGTCACCACGGCCACGCGGGAGGAGTCGGGATCGCGGGCGGCGCGCACGAGGCGCAGTCCACCAGAGTCACCGGCGAGGCAGCGCCTCGGCCGTCTGCACGCGGGGCCCGCGACTGCCCCCGAGCGCCCGCGCCGGCGCGCTCAGAACGCGAGCGGCCGCGCGAACGGCGCGAGGAGCAGGCGCTGGAGCCCGGCGCCGAGCAGCGGCGCGTGCGCCTCGCGCTCGTAGCGGCAGGCGAGGCTCGCCAGGTCGCCGAGCCGGCGCGGAAGCCCGCGGCGGCTCAGGCGGCCGGCGTCGGCGAGCGCGACGACCTCGGCGAGCATCCGCTCCATGGCGAGCGCCGGGCGCACCTCGATGCGCAGCTGCGCATCGCCGCCGCCCGCGTTGGCGAAGCCGTGGACCACGCCGGGCGCCACCTCGACCACGTCGCCCGGCCGGGCGAGGAGGGTGCGCCAGCCCAGGCGGAAGCGCACGCGGCCGGCCACGACCTCGAAGCGCTCGGTCTGGCGCGGATGGACGTGCACGACGGGCACCGCGCCGCCGGCGCGCAGGCCGAGGTCGAACGCGAGAAGCTCGCCGCCGCTGGTCGCCGCGGTCGTGGTGAACGTGAAGCGCTCGCCGGTCACGACGTTCTCGAGCACCTGCCCGGGGACGACGGCGGGCGGCGGTGCGGTGGTGGGGTGCAGGTCGGTCATGGCGCCATTGAACGCCGGCGCCGGTGGACGGTCCATGGCTGAGCAGCGCAAAGCCATGCGCGATCGTCCACGGTGCTCGGCGGGCGCCTCGCGCATGGATCCGCGCCGCCCGGCCATGGACGCGCTCGACGGCGATGCGTACCGTGCGCCCCATGGACGCCGTCGCCGGGCTGCTCGACGGGCCGCGCGCTCGCGGGGCCTTCCTCATGCGCTCGAGCATGGACCCGCCGTGGTCCCTCCACGTCCGCGACGAGGCGCCCCTCACGGTCGTGGCCATGGTGCGCGGCACCGCGTGCGTCGTCCCGGACGGCGGGGCGGCGACCCACCTCGCCCCGGGCGACGTCGCCGTCGTGGTGGGCGAGCGCCCGTACCCCGTGGCCGACAGCCCGACGACGCCGCCGCAGGTGGTCATCCACCCGGGCCAGGTCTGCGCCACCCCGGCCGGGGTGCACGTCGCCGAGGAGATGTCGCTCGGCGTGCGTTCCTGGGGCAACGCCCAGCGGGGGCAGACCGTGATGCTCACGGGCACCTACGGGTTCGACGGCGACGTGAGCCGGCGCCTCCTGCGCGCGCTTCCCGCGCTGCTCGTCGTCCCGGCGGCGCACCTCGACTCGCCGCTGGTCCCGCTGCTGGCCGACGAGGTGGTGAAGGACCGGCCGGGGCAGGAGGCGGTCCTCGACCGCCTCCTGGACCTGCTGCTCATCGCGGTGCTCCGCGCCTGGTTCGCACGCCCCGAGGCCGACGCGCCCGGGTGGTACCGCGCGGCGGGCGACCCGATCGTGGGGCCCGCCCTGCAGCTCCTGCACCACAACCCGGCGCATCCGTGGACGGTCGCGGGGCTGGCGGACCGGGTCGGCGTCTCGCGCGCGGCGCTCGCCCGCCGCTTCACCGAGCTCGTCGGCGAGCCGCCCATGAGCTTCCTCACGGGCTGGCGGATCGCCCTCGCCGCCGACCTGCTGCTCGAGCCGGGAGCGACGATCGGCTCGGTCGCGGCCTGCGTGGGCTACGGGAGCCCGTTCGCGCTGAGCTCGGCGTTCAAGCGGGTGCGCGGCGTGAGCCCGCAGGAGCACCGCCGCGCGGCCCGCCCCCCGGGTGGGAGCGCCGCGCGGGTGGCCTAGTCGCCCGCCCTCCGGCCGGCGTGCGGCGGACCGTCGCGCAACGGCCGCATCCGCCTGCCGCGGGCGGGTGCCGGCGACGGGAGGACCGGGCATGCTCGCCCCATGAGCGACGCACGCAACGTGCTCGGCGGGCCGCTCGAGGTCTGCGGCACCGATCCCATCACGGGCTGGACGCGCAGCGGCTGCTGCGAGACGGGCCCGCAGGACACCGGCTCCCACACCGTGTGCGCCGTCGTGGACGAGCGCTTCCTGCGCTACACCGCGGCGCAGGGCAACGACCTCTCGACCCCGCGCCCGGGCTTCGCCGGCCTGCGGCCCGGCGACCGCTGGTGCCTCTGCGCGCCGCGCTGGCAGCAGGCCTTCGACGACGGCGTCGCCCCTCCCGTCGTGCTGGAGGCCAGCCACGCGCGGGCGCTCGAGGTCGTCCGCTTCGAGGACCTCCGCGCGCACGCCACCTGACCGGCAGGCCAGTGAACCTGCCGCCGGGGTCGCAGGACCCGGCAGCACGACCGTGGCCTCTCGCCGCGCCTAGACCGTCTCGTACTCCGGCGCCGCTCCCGGGGCAGGAGCCGCCGCGTCGGCCGCCACCGCCGGGGCGGGCGCGGTGCGGAGCACGAGCACCGTCACGAGCACCCCGATCGCCACGAGCCCGACGCCGATCAGGTAGGCGACGTGGTAGCCCCCGTTGAGCGCCTCGGCCACGCCGCTGCCGCCCGCCCGAAGGCTGTCGGTTCGGTTCGCGGCGAACGTCGCGAGCACGGCCAGGCCCACCGCGCCGCCGACCTGCGTGCTCGTGTTGATGAGCCCCGAGGCGAGGCCCGCGTCGCTCGGGGTCGCACCCGACATGGAGAGGCCCATCAGCGCCGGGAAGCCGAGGCCGGCGCCGAGCCCGATGAGCACGGTCGGCGCGAGGATGTCGGCGAACCAGCTCCCGTCGACCGGCGTGCGCGCGAAGAGCAGCAAGCCGAGGCCGATGCAGGCCAGCGCGGGCAGCAGCACCGTCCGCGCGCCGAAGCGCATGATCGCCGGGCCGGAGACCTTGAGCGACATGGTGCCCATCACCACGGTGGAGGGCAGGAACGCGAGGCCGACCTCGAGCGGGTCGTAGCCCAGGACGCGCTGGAGGTAGAGCGCGCCGAGGAAGAACATCCCGAACATGCCGGCGACCATGAAGGACTGCACGACGTTCGCGCCCGCGACGTTGCGCGACTTGAAGAGCCGGAGCGGCATGAGCGGCTGGGCGATGCGGGCCTGTCGCACGAGGAAGGCGCCGAGCAGCGCGATGGACACGAGCCCGAGGACGGCCGGGAGCGCGGCGTCCGCGTCCGGCTCGCCGACCCGGAGGATCGCGTAGACCCCCACCATGAGGCCGCTGGTCAGCAACGCGGCGCCGGGGAGGTCGGCCCCCTGGTCCAGGCCGATGCCGGGTGCGTCGGCGACCATGCGGCGGGTCGCGAGGGCGACCACCACGCCGAGCGGGACGTTGATGAAGAAGATCCAGTGCCAGTTGATCGTCTCGGTGAGCACGCCGCCGAGCAGCAGCCCGATCGAGCCGCCGGCCGAGGCGACGAAGCCGAAGACGCCGATCGCCTTGCCCTGCTCGCGCGGCTCGGGGAACATCACGACGATCATGCCGAGCACCACCGCGGAGTTCAGCGCGCCGCCGATCCCCTGCACGAACCGGGCGACGATGAGCACGCCCTGGCTCGGCGCGAGGGCGCAGGCCAGCGAGGCGGCGGTGAAGATCCCGAGGCCGACGAGGAACACGCGCCGCTGCCCGATGAGGTCGCCGACGCGGCCCGACAGCAGCAGCAGCCCGCCGAACGCGATGAGGTAGGCGTTCACGACCCAGGCGAGCCCGCTGGAGGAGAAGCCCAGGTCGTCCTGGATCGACGGGAGCGCGACGTTCACCACCGTGGCGTCGAGGACGATCATGAGGACGCTCGCGCAGAGCACGTACAGGGCGAGCCAGCGGTCGCGGTCGGCGACGGGCGAGGCGGCGGTGGCGGGCATGGCGGGAGTTGTACCATATGGTTGGAGTTCCCAACCAGAGAGTCGGACCGGCCGACCAAACGGTGTAGCCTCGCCTCATGGCACGGACCTACGGCGACGCGTGCGGGATGGCCCGGGCGCTCGATCGCGTGGGCGAGCGCTGGGCGCTGCTGGTCGTCCGCGAGCTGCTGCTTGGGCCGAAACGCTTCACCGACCTGCGCCGCGGCCTGCCGG
>CAXSFZ010000044.1:0-32021 GCA_964236905.1 uncultured Solirubrobacteraceae bacterium
CGGGTCCAGGTGGTTATGTCGCGCGCCGGCGGGAGTCGCTTCTTGAAGGGCTTCAGGGGGGGGGTGACGTGGCCCTTGGTCGGCAGCCGCTGCTCCTTGCGGGCGGTCCGCGAGTGCTCGAAGGAGACGAGCATCGTCTGCTTGGCCTTCAGCGCGGCGTTGTACCAGTCGGTCATCCGCTGGCGCTGGAGCGGATCCAGGGCGACGTCGTAGGGCGCGACGTAGCGCGCGTACTTCAGCTTGAGCGGCTTGTAGAGCGGGTTGGTGAAGGTCGAGGCCTGCTGGTCGGAGATCCCGAACCGGGCGGCGCTGGCGCCGGTGGGCGCCGCGAGGACGAGGCCGGCGAGGACGAGGAGGCTCAGAAGGGGGCGACGCATGCCCCGGGAGGCTAGAGACCGCTCCGGGGGACCGCGCCGCCGTCAGGCCAGCCGGTCCAGACCGCCCAGGAAGAGGGCCGTGATGAACGCCACGGCGCCCTCGACGTCGGGCGGCTCGCGCTCGAGCATGAGGACGGCGACCTCGAAGCCGGCGCCGACCATCGCCCCGGCGACGTAGTCCACGTCGAGCTCGCGCGGCAGCGTCCCCGCCCGGACGGCGGCCTGCAGGTCGGCGCGGAGCTCCTCGACCCCGGCGAACAGCGCGGGCTCCTCGAAGAGCGCCCGGATGGTGCCGGCGTTGCGCCGCAGGAAGGCGAACAGGTGCGGATCGCCGGCCAGCAGCTCGTAGTAGGCGCGGAACCCGCCGGCGACGAAGGCCTCGACGGTGGTCGAGGTCCGTCGCGCCTCGCGGGTGCGGGCACGCACCCGGGTCGCGACCTCGGCCATGATCGCGCGGAGCACGCGCTCCTTGTCCGGGAAGTAGTTGTAGAACGTGCCGGCCGCGAGGTCGGCACGCCGCACGATGTCCCGCACGCTCGCGGCGCCGTAGCCGAGCTCGGCGAAGACCTCGGTCCCCGCCTGCAGGAGCGCCGCGCGGTTGGCCGCCTTCGTCGCCTCGCGCTTGCCGACCGGCGCCTGGGAGCCGCTCACGCGGCCGCCCCCACGGCCACCCGTGGGGCGACGGGCAGGGCGAAGCCGGCCGCCCGCGCGCGTGCCGCGCCGGCCCGGCGCTCCCGGGCGAGATCGAGGAGGTAGTCGTCGAAGTCGACCTGGATGGTGTGACGCTTGGAGGAGACGTAGCGCTTGCGCATCGCGGCCTGGTCGGCGGCGATGTCGGCGCGCACGGCGGCGGGGGCGGGCAGGTGGTACTCCCCGCGCAGCAGGTCGGCGACCCAGGCGCCCTGGGCCTCGCTGAGCGGCATGATCGCCCCGAGGGGCTGGAGCAGGCCGACGAGGAAGAGGTTCGGCACGTCCGGGTGATGGACGCGCCGGAAGAGCTCGATGCGGTTCTCCGGTGCGCTCAGGAGCTCCGGGTCGAGGAACGGGAAGGTGATCTTGTAGCCCGTGCAGTAGACGATGAGGTCGCAGGGCACGCGGGTCCCGTCGGTGAACTCGACCTCGTGCGGGTGCAGCCGGGCGACGTCGGGGCGCGGGAGGACACGGCCGTGGCCGATGCGGTCGAGGATCCGGCCCGAGACCGTCGGGTGCGCCTCGCCGAAGCGGTGGTCGGGCTTCGGCAGCCCGTGCTTCTCCATCGGCCCGACCGTGGCGAGCAGCAGCCGCTCGAGCGCCCAGCGCCGCACGCGGAACGGCACCCGCGGATCGTTCCTGAGCTGGTCCGTCGGCCGGCCGAGCAGGTACTTCGGGGTGACCCAGACGCCGCGGCGGGCGCTCAGGTACGTCGAGCGCGCGACGTAGGAGCTCTCCACCGCGATGTCCATCGCCGAGTTGCCCATGCCGACCACGACGACGTCCCGGCCCCGCAGCTCCGCGTCGGAGCTGTAGGCGTGCGCGTGCTTCTGCTCGATGGCCGTCGTGTCGGAACCGGGGAACGCGGGCTCCGGCATCCGCGCGTCCCAGTGATGCCCGTTGGCGACGACCAGGGCGTCGTAGCGCTCGACCTCGCCGGTGTCGAGGGTGACGGTCCAGGTGCCCTGGGCGTCGCGCTCCGCGTGCTCGACCCCCGTCGAGAAGCGGATCCGGTCGCGGAACCCGAAGTGGTCGACGTAGGCGTCGAAGTAGGCGGCGATCTGCGCGTGGTGCGGATAGTCGGGATAGGAGCTCGGCATGGGGAAGTCCGAGTACTGCATGCGCTCCCGCGAGGTGTTGATGTGCAGCCCCTCGTAGGCGGCGCTCATCCCGTTGACGTTGCCGAAGACCCAGTTGCCGCCGACCCGGTCGCTCTTCTCGTAGCAGTCGAACGGCACGGCACGCTCGTGGAGCGCCTTGGCGGCCGCGATGCCGGAGGAGCCCGCACCGATCACGCACGTCCGGGGAAGGGTCATCCTGCGATGCTCCCGGAAGGTGACGGGTGCGTCAAGTTCGTGCGCAGCCCGCCTGGGACGGAGACGACGATGGCCGCCGAGCTCGGCGGGAGGACACGAGGCGGCCCCGGCCCCGGCCCGAACCGGGTCCTCTGCGTCCCCCGAACGCTACGACCGTTCCGGAGCCACTCATACTGACAACCTACGGTGCACGCTGGGCATCCCGCCGCTCCACCAAGTAGGGTCCGGCGCATGACCGGACGGTACATCCCCCTCCTCGTCGCCCTCGCACTTGGCGCGCTGCCCTCGGTGGCTCTCGCGCAGACGAGCTCGTACGGCGACACCACCCCGACGACCACGACCACGGTCCCCACCACCCCGGCGACGCCGCCGACCACCACGGCCACGACGCCGAGCACCCCGACGGCCACCGCCGCCCCGACCACCACGACGGACACCACCGACTCCGGCGACGTCGAGGACACCACGGCTGGCGACACGACCTCGCCCCCGGCCGCCAGCGTCGCGCCCGACACCGCGGCGGGCACCACCACGACTCCCTCGACGCTCGCCTTCACGGGCTCGAACGTCTGGCTCGTCGGCCTGATCGGCGCCTTCGCGCTGATCGGCGGCGGCGCGCTGGTGCGCTCCTCGCGCCGCGCCTGACCCGGGCGCCGTGGGCCGTCCAGGCCGTACCCGGAGAGCGCGCCGGCTGGCCGGCGCGCTCCTGGTCGCGGGCGGCCTCGTCGCGGTCGGCGACGCCGCCGCCACCGTGGCCTGGCAGGAGCCGCTGGGGGCGCTGCAGTCCTCGCACGACCAGCGCAAGCTCGATGAGGAGTACGACAAGCTCGCCGCGCACTTCTCCGGCGCGGGCGCCGGCGCGCTGCGGGCGCCGGCGGCCGCGGCCTCGCGCGCCGGCGGCTCCAGGGCCGACGCCGCGCTCCGGCGGGCGTCGCGTCGGAGGCTGGTCGCGGCCGCTCGGGCGGCGAATCTCGTCCGCGCCCGGTCGGCCCGCCGCCTGGCGGCGGGAAGCGGGGAGGGCGCGCCGCTCGGCCGCCTGCGCATCCCGCGGATCGGCCTGTCGAAGGTCTGGGTGCAGGGCACGAGCTCGTCCTCCCTGGCCCAGGCGCCCGGCCACTACGCCGGCACCGCGCTGCCCGGCCGTCACGGCACCGTCGGCATCGCCGGGCACCGCACCACCCACGGCGCGCCGTTCCGGCACCTCGACCGGCTGCGGCGCGGGGACCGGATCGAGCTCTCGATGCCCTACGGCAGCTACTCCTACGTCGTCCAGGGAACCCGGATCGTCTCGCCGGAGCAGTCGCAGGTGCTCCGCAGCGTCCGCTCGGACCGCCTGGTGCTCACCGCCTGCCACCCCCTGTGGAGCGCCCGCCAGCGGATCGTCGTGACCGCCCGCCTCGTGCGGACGCCCGCGCCGGCCTCGGCCGCCGCGTCCTGAAGCGTCCCCGGCTCAGCCGCCGGCCGGCATAGCGCCGCTGGTGTGCAGCGGCGGGCCCTCGGGACCCTCGTCGGCGCCCGTGACGTTGCCGGAGAGCACGAGCGATCGCGCCTCCTCGTGGGCCAGCGCGTGGAGGTGGCGGTCGACCATGCGCGCCGCCTGCCGGCCCTCGTTGATCGCCCACACGATCAGCGACTGGCCACGGCGGCAGTCCCCGGCGGCGAAGACGCCGGGAACGGAGGTCTCGTAGGTCCCCGCCTTGACGTTGCCGCGCGGATCGCGCTCCAGCGCGAGCGCGTCGAGCAGGGCCGCCTCGGGGTGCAGGAAGCCCATGGCCAGCAGCACCAGGTCGGCGGGCAGCTCCCGCTCGGTGCCCTCGACCGGCCCGAAGGGCGGCGCCGCCTCGGCGTCCGCGACGACCAGGGCACGCACGGCGCCGTCGGCGTCGCCCTCGAAGCGCGTGGTGACCACGGAGAACGCCGCGTCGGCCCGCCGGGTCGCGCGGCCCTCCTCCTGCGCGTAGCTCAGGCGGAACTTCTGCGGCCACAGGGGCCAGGGGGTCCGCGCGTCGGGCCGCTGCGCGGGCGGCTCGGGGAGGAGCTCGAGCTGCGTGACCGAGGCGGCGCCCTCGCGCAGCGAGTTCCCCACGCAGTCCGCGCCGGTGTCCCCGCCGCCGATGACCACCACGTGCTTGCCGCGCGCGGTGATCGCCCCGGGGGCCACCTCGTCGCGCCCTGCCGCGTGCGCGTCGGCCACCGCGCGGTTGCGGAGGGCGAGGTACTCCATCGCCGGGTGGATCCCCGCGAGCTCGCGCCCCGGGGCCTCCAGGTCGCGCGGGACGCGCGAGCCCGTGGCCAGGACGACGGCCTCGAACGCCTCGCGCAGCTCGTCCACGGTGAGATCCCGGCCGACGTCCACGCCGCAGCGGAGCTCGACGCCCTCGGCGACGAGCTGCTGCACGCGGCGCTCCACGACGTGCTTCTCGATCTTGAAGTCCGGGACGCCGAAGCGCACGAGGCCGCCCGCCGCCTCGTCGCGCTCGAAGAGGGTCACGGCGTGCCCGGCGCGGCGCAGCTGCTGAGCGGCGGCCAGCCCGGCCGGGCCCGCGCCCACCACGGCGACCGTGCGGCCGGTCTCGGTCTCCGGCGGCTCGGGGACCACCCAGCCCTCGGCCCAGGCCCGGTCGACGATCGCGTTCTCGATCTGCTTGATCGTCACCGCGTCGCCCTCGCGGATCTCGAGTACGCAGGCCGCCTCGCAGGGCGCCGGGCAGAGCCGCCCCGTGAACTCGGGGAAGTTGTTCGTGGCGTGGAGCTGCTTGATCGCGTCGGCGAACCGGTCGCGGTAGACCAGGTCGTTCCAGTCCGGGATGAGGTTCCCGAGCGGGCAGCCGTTGTGGCAGAAGGGCACGCCGCACTCCATGCAACGCGCGCCCTGCTCGGCGAGCTCCGCCACCGGGCGCGGGACCAGGAACTCGTCGTAGTCGCCGAGCCGGTCACCCGCGTCGCGGTAGGGCACGCCGTGCCGCTCGACCTTCAGGAACGCCCCGAGCTCGCCCACGGCTACTCCCCGTCCCCGCCGAGGACGTTCGGCGCGCCGACCACGTCGACCGCCTCCTCCGCGTACTCGTCGGCCCGCGGCGGCTCGCGCGAGCCGTCCTCCTCCGCGGCGAGCTCGGCCAGCACCCGCTTGTAGTCGGTCGGGAAGACCTTCACGAAACGGGCGCGCGCCGCCTCCCAGTCGGCGAGCACCGCCGCCGCCTTCGCCGAGCCCGTCCGGCGACCGTGCTCGGCGACGAGCTCGAAGCACTCCTGCGTGACGTCGTCCATCGCCTCGAGCTGGTCGACCATCTCCGGGTTGACCTTCGCGGCGAAGGCCCCGTCCTCGTCGAGCACGTAGGCCACGCCGCCGCTCATGCCCGCGGCGAAGTTGCGGCCCGTCGGGCCGAGGACCACGACGCGGCCGCCGGTCATGTACTCGCAGCCGTGGTCGCCCACGCCCTCGACCACCGCGCTCGCGCCCGAGTTGCGCACGCAGAAGCGCTCGCCGGCCTGGCCGCGGAAGAACGCGCGCCCGCTCGTGGCGCCGTAGAGCACGGTGTTGCCCACGATGACGTTCTCCTCCGCGGCGAAGGTGACGCCCGCGGGCGGCTGGACGGAGAGCACGCCGCCCGAGAGGCCCTTGCCCGTGTAGTCGTTCGCGTCGCCGTGGAGCGCGAAGCTCACGCCGGCCATGAGCCAGCCGCCGAAGGACTGGCCGGCCGAGCCGGTGAACGCCACCTCGATCGTGCCCTCGGGCAGCCCGTCCGCGCCGAGGTCGCGGGCGATCCGCGAGGAGAGCAGCCCGCCGACGCAGCGGTTGACGTTCCGGACCCGGGCCTCGAGCCGGACGTGCTCCCCGCGCGCGAGGGCGGGCTCGGCCTGGAGGATGAGCTCGTGGTCGAGCGCGTCGTCGAGGACGGGCGGCGGGCCCTGCGTGCGGCGCAGCGGCGCCCCCTCCGGGAGCTGCGGGCGGTGCAGGAGATGCGCCACGTCGACGCCGCGGGCCTTCCAGTGCTCGATCGCGCGGGAGCCCTCGAGCAGCTCGACGCGGCCGATGAGCTCCTCGAAGCGCGCGATCCCGAGCGAGGCCATGATCCCGCGGACCTCCTCGGCGACGAAGAAGAAGTAGTTCACCACGTGCTCCGGCTTGCCCGCGAAGCGCTTGCGGAGCTCCGGGTCCTGCGTCGCAATGCCGACCGGGCAGGTGTTCAGGTGGCAGGCGCGCATCATGATGCAGCCCGTCGCGATGAGCGGCGCGGTCGAGAAGCCCATCTCGTCGGCGCCGAGCATCGCGGCCATGACGACGTCGCGCCCCGTCTTCAGCTGCCCGTCGGTCTGCACGGTGATGCGGGTGCGCAGGTCGTTGAGCAGGAGCGTCTGCTGCGTCTCGGCCAGCCCGATCTCCCAGGGCACGCCGGCGCACTGCACGCTGGAGAGCGGGCTCGCGCCCGTGCCACCGTCGTGCCCGGCGATCACCACGTGGTCGGCGTTGGCCTTGCCACGCCCGCTGCGACCGTCCCCACCCCGACCTCGGCCACGAGCTTCACCGAGACCTGGGCCGCGGGGTTCGCGCAGCGGAGGTCGTAGATCAGCTGCTTGAGGTCCTCGATCGAGTAGATGTCGTGGTGCGGCGGCGGCGAGATGAGCGACACGCCCGGGGTCGTGTGCCGCACGGAGCCGATGTACTTGTCGACCTTGTGGCCCGGCAGCTGGCCGCCCTCGCCGGGCTTGGCGCCCTGGGCCATCTTGATCTGGAGCTGATCGGCGTTGACCAGGTAGTGCGCCGTGACGCCGAAGCGGCCCGAGGCCACCTGCTTGATCGCCGAGCGGCGCGAGTCGCCGCCCGCATCGGGCACGAAGCGGAACGGGTCCTCCCCGCCCTCGCCCGTGTTCGAGCGCCCGCCCAGGCGGTTCATGGCGATGGCCAGCGTCTCGTGGGCCTCGGTGGAGATCGAGCCGAGCGACATCGCGCCCGTGGCGAAGCGCTTGACGATCTCGCTCGCGGGCTCCACGTCCTCGAGGGGGATGGCCCCCGCCGAGGGCCTGAAGTCGAGCAGGCCGCGCAGGGTCGCCCGGCGCGCGGCGTCCTCGTTGACCGTGCGGGCGAACTCGTCGTACTTGGCCTGCGCGTCCGACGAGGGCTCGGCGCGTTCGGCCTGGGAGCGGGTCGACGACGGACCTGCCTCGCCGTCGACCCGGACCGCATGCTGCAACGCCGCGATCGTCTCCGGGTTCCACTGGTGGTGCTCGCCGTCGCGGCGCCAGGCGTAGACGCCGCCGACGGGCAGCAGGTCGCCGGAGGTGTCCCGCGGGTAGCCGCGGCCGTGGCGCCGCAGCGCCTCCTCGCCGAGGGTCGGCAGGTCGATCCCGCCGATCCGGGAGGCGGTGCCGGTGAAGTGGCGGTCGACGACGCTGCGGTCCAGGCCGACGGCCTCGAAGATCTGCGCACCCGTGTAGGACTGGATGGTCGAGATCCCCATCTTGGAGATGGTCTTGAGCAGCCCCTTCCCCAGCGCCTTGACGACGTGCCGCTCGGCCTGCTCGCGCGAGTCGATCCCCGGCAGCCGCCCGTCCTCCTGCAGCGCGCCGACCGTCTCGAACATCAGGTACGGGTTGACCGCGTTGGCGCCGTAGCCGAGCAGGGTCGCGAAGTGGTGGACCTCGCGCGGCTCCCCGGACTCGATGATCAGGCCCGCCTCGAGCCGGATCCCCTCGCGCACGAGGTGGTGGTGGACGGCCGCGGTCGCCAGGAGGGACGGGATCGGCGCCCGCGCGCCGCTCACGTTCCGGTCGGAGAGGATGACGATGCTGATCCCGCCGCAGACCGCGTCGTAGGCCTCGTCGCAGGCGTCGGCCAGCCGCTTCTGGAGCCCCGCCCCGCCCTCCTCCACGGGCCAGGTGATGTCGATGGAGTGCGCCTTGAAGGCGGGATGGTCGATCTGGCGGAGCGTCTCGAGCTCGTGGTTGCGCAGGACGGGCTGCTCCAGGGCGAGCTGGCGCGCGTGCTCGGGCGCCTCGCCCAGGATGTTCCCCTCGGCTCCCACGCCGGTGGTCAGCGACATGACCACGGCCTCGCGGATCGGGTCGATCGGCGGGTTGGTCACCTGCGCGAAGAGCTGCTTGAAGTACGCGAACAGCGGCGGGCTCTGGTCGGAGAGCACCGCCAGCGCGGCGTCGTTGCCCATGGAGCCGATCGGCTCCTCGCCCTTGAGGGCCATGGGCGCCAGCAGGACGCGCTCGTCCTCCTGGGTGAAGCCGAAGGCGAGCTGGCGGGTGCGCAGCGGCTCGGTCCGGGGGCCGAGCGGCTCCTTCACCGGCAGGTCGTCGAAGCGGACGATCTGCTCCGCGTACCACTTCGCGTAGGGCGAGCGGGTCGCGACCTCGTGCTTGACCTCCTCGTCGGGCACGATGCGGCCCTGCTCGAGGTCGATCAGGAAGAGCTTGCCGGGCGCGAGGCGCCCGAGGCGGACGACCTGCTCCGGGCGGACGCCGAGCATGCCGGCCTCCGAGCCGAGGATGACGTGGCCGTCGGCGGTCTCCACCCAGCGGCCGGGCCGCAGGCCGTTGCGGTCCAGGGTCGCGCCGACGACGCGGCCGTTCGTGAAGCAGATGGCGGCGGGCCCGTCCCAGGGCTCCATGAAGCAGCCGTGGTAGGCGTAGAAGCCCTTGAGCTCCTCGCTGAGGTCGGCCCGGCCCGCGTACGCCTCGGGGACCATCATCATCACGCTGTGGGGCAGCGAGCGGCCGGCGAGCATGAGCAGCTCGAGGACGTTGTCGAACGTCGCGGAGTCCGAGCCGCCGTCGCGGACCACGGGCACGACCTTCTGCAGGTCGCCGGCGAAGAGCTCGGAGGCGAGCTGCGACTCGCGCGCCCGCATCCAGTTCTTGTTGCCCATCATCGTGTTGATCTCGCCGTTGTGGGCGATCACGCGGAAGGGGTGGGCGAGCTCCCAGCTCGGGAACGTGTTCGTGGAGAAGCGCGAGTGGACCAGGGCCATCGCGCTCGCGAAGCGGGGGTCGGAGAGGTCCGGGAAGAAGCGGCGCAGCTGCGTCGAGATCAGCATGCCCTTGTAGATCAGGGTCCGGCTCGAGAAGCTCGGGGCGTAGAAGTCGGGCCCCGCCGCGAGCTCGACGATGCGGCGGATGACGTAGAGCTTGCGCTCGAAGGCGTCCTGGTCGTCGCGGTGGCCCGGGCCCGCCTCGACGAACAGCTGCTTGATGTAGGGCCGCGAGCGGTTGGCGGTCTCCCCCACGTGCTCCTGGTCGACCGGGACGTCGCGCCAGCCCAGCACGTGCTGGCCCTCGACGCGGACGTTGAGCTCGAGCAGCTGCTCCAGGCGGTGGCGCAGGTCGGGGTCCTGCGGCAGGAAGCAGACGCCCACCCCGTAGCGGCCGGGCTCGGGCAGCTCGAAGTCGACCGCGGAGCGCAGGAACGCGTCGGGGAGCTGGGTGAGGATGCCGGCGCCGTCGCCCGTCTTGACGTCCGCGCCCTCCGCGCCGCGGTGCTCGAGGTTGTCGAGCGCCTCGAGCGCGCGCAGCACCACCTCGTGCGTCGGCGTATTGTCCAGGCGCGCGACCACGGCGACGCCGCACGCGTCGTGCTCGAAGCGAGGGTCGTAGAGGCCATCGGCCTTGGGCGGCAGGGAGCGTGTCGTCATGTATGGAGTGGCCGGCGGGGGACGGAGGAACGGACCCGCTCGAGCCAGGAGGGCGTGCAGCGCCTGGATCCTACCAGCGGTCCTCGCGCACCAGAACCCCTGGCGCGGCGGGGTCCAGAGCGTCCCCGGCTACGGTTCGGACCCCATGGGACACGCCGTCACGATCCTCTCCACCGGGGGGACCATCGCCATGTCCGGCGACCGGATGGCGCTTCCCGCGCTGGACGGCGCCGCCCTCGTGGCCGCCGTGCCGAGCCTGGCCCGGGTCGAGGACCTCGAGGTCGAGTCGGTCTGCGAGCTCGCGAGCTCGCACCTCGACACGGTGGACGCGCTCCTGATCGCCCAGGCCGCCCTGCGGCACGCGGCGCGCGGCCGCGGCGTCGTGGTCACCCACGGCACGGACACGCTCGAGGAGACGGCCTATCTCACCGACGTCATGTACGGCGGGGACGTGCCCATCGTGTTCACGGGCGCCATCCGGCCGGCGAGCGCGCCCGGGGCCGACGGGCCGGCGAACCTGGCCGACGCGGTCGCGCTGGCCTCGAGCGTCGGCGGCGCCGGCCTGGGCGTCGTCGTGGTCTTCGCGGGGCGCATCCACGCCGCGCGCTACGTCCGCAAGGTGGACTCCACCGCCGCCGAGCCCTTCGGCTCGCCGCACGGCGGGGCGATCGGCGTGATCCACGAGGGCCGGGTGAACATCGGGACCTTCCCGGTCCGCCGCCCGCCCGTGGTGCCCGTCCACCTCGACCTGCGCGTGCCGATCGTCCCGACCTGGCTCGGCGACGACGGCGCGCTCCTGCGCGCGGCGGTGGCCGACCACGCCGACGGGGTCGTCGTCTCGACGCTCGGGGCCGGCCACCTCGGCCCGCGCGCGCTGGCGGCGCTCCGCGACGCGGTCACCCGGGTGCCGGTGGTGGCCACGACCCGGCCCGAGCGCGGCGCGATCCTCTACGAGACCTACGGCTTCGAGGGCAAGGAGGCCGACATCCGCGAGCTCGCGGTCGCCGCGGGCGGGCTGAGCGCACAGGCGGCCCGGATGAAGCTGCTGGCCTGCCTGGGCGCGGGCCTCGACGAGGCCGGCATCGCCGCGGCGTTCCTCCACGACGACACGTAGGCGGGGGCTCGCGACGCGACGCCGGCGGCGGGTCGCGCTGCGCGGGGCGCTGGCGCGGGGCTGGCGCACTCTCCTTGGTGAGTGATGGTGGCATAGCGCCCATCTCTCACCACGGAGAACGCGCGCGCCCGTCCCACCCGCGGGGCGGGGCGGGGCGGGGCGGGGCGGGGCGGCTACTTCTTCGCCGCGGCGGGCTTCTTGGCGGCCGGCTTCCTCGCGGCGGCGGGCTTCCTGGCGGCGACCTGCTTCGTCGCGGCGGCCGGCTTCTTCGCGGCGGCCTGCTTCTTCGCGGCGGCGGCCGGCTTCCTCGCGGCGGCCGGCTTGGCGTCCGCGCCATCCTTCGGGGCCGCCGGCTTGCGCGACGTCCCGGGCTTCTTCTCAGCGGCCTCGGGAGCCACCGCGGGCTTGCGGGCGGTGGCGGGGGCCTCGGCGGTGCGCTCGCGGACGGCGTCGAGCGAGGCCTTCAGGGCGCTCATGAGGTCGGGAACCGGCGCCTCGTCGGCCTTCTCGGTCGGCTGGACGGCGATCTCCTCGCCCGCCGCCTTGCGCTCGATGAGGGCGAGCACCTCGTCGCGGTAGGTGTCGGCGTACTTCTCGGGCTCCCAGGCCTCGGCGAGGGAGTCCACGAGCTGCTTGGCGATCTCGAGCTCACGCGGACGCGACTCGACGTCCTCGGCGGCGGGGACCTCGTCGAGGCTGCTCGCGTCGACGATCTCGTCGTGGAAGTTCATCGTGCTCATCCCGAGCACGTCGCCCATCGGCCGCAGCGCCACGAGCTGCTGCTTGGAGCGGATGACCACCTTGGCGATCCCGACCCGGTTCGTCTCGGCCATCGCGTCGACCAGCAGGCGGTACGGCTTCGCGCCGCCCGCGCCCGGGACGAGGTAGTAAGGGTGGTCGAAGTAGATGGGATCGACCTGGGCGAGCTCGACGAAGCCCTCGATGTCGATGGTCTTCGTCTTCCTCGGGTCGAAGGCCTCGAGCTCGCCCGGCTCGATGATCACGTAGCGGTCCGGCGCGATCTCGAAGCCCTTCACGATCCGCTCGTAGGGGACCTCCTCGCCCGTCTGCGCGTTCGTGCGCTTCATCGCGATGCGGGAGTGGTCCTCGCCGTCGAGCTGGTTGAACTTCACCGACTTGCTCTGCACGGCGGCGTAGAGCTTCACGGGCACGCTGACGAGCCCGAAGGAGATGGCACCGGTCCAGATCGCGCGCGGCATGAGGCGTGGAGTCTTGCCCATCCGCGGGCCGCGGCCAACGGCTGGGCGCCCTGTTTCAGGCGGGAGCGGGCGTGGCGCGCCGCCAGACCGTGCCGCGACGCTCGTACTCGAGCTCCCGCTCGGCCAGGAGCGCGGCCTGGGGGCCGACGAAGCGCTCCACGAGCCAGAGCACGAGGTCGAGGCCGCTCGTCACCCCGCCCGCGGTGAGGATGTCGCCGTCGTCGACGACCCGGGCTCCGTCGACCACCTCCGCCGCGGTGGCCCGGAGCTCCTCCACGGCGCTGTGGTGGGTCGTGGCCGGGCGCCCGTCGAGGAGCCCGGCGACCGAGAGGAGCATCGCTCCGGTGCAGACCGACGCCACGACGGTGCCCCGGGCGTGGCAGGCGGCGATCGCCGCCGGGACGGCGCCCTGCTCGGCCGCGGCCCAGGCGCCCGCGCTGCCGTCCCGCTCGTTCCAGCCGCCGCCGGGGACCACGAGGACGTCGGGCCGCTCGGCCAGGGCGCCGTGGGGCTGGAGCACCGCGCCGTGCGCCGCGGTCACCGGCTCGCGGCCGTCGAGGCTCACGAGCCGCGCGGTGTGCTCGGGGAGGGCGGCCGCCAGGCCCGAGAGCACCTCCCACGGGGCGAGCGCGTCGAGCTCGTCGAAGCCGGGGTAGAGGAGGACGTCGAAGTGCATGGCCACAGCCTGCCAGCGCGGCGCGGCCCTCGCTCGGGGAGAACCGGCGGCGGGCTTGGTTGCGCCCCGCGCCGCAGGGGTACGCACTCGGGGAACCCCACCACGAGGAGCACCCCCGATGGCCACCCGCAACGCCAGCCAGGGCATCCTGGCCGACGAGAACACCGAGGCTCGCGACCGGATCGTGGAGCTGCTCAAGCAGGCGTACTTCGCCGAGCTCGAGACCGTCATCAACTACGTCACGAACTCCACGAACCCGGACGGCCTGCGCGCCCAGGAGATCAAGGAGTCGCTGCTGGAGGATGTGCAGGAGGAGCTCGGGCACGCCCAGCAGTTCGCCTCCCGCATCAAGGAGCTCTACGGCGTCGTGCCGTCCTCGGTCGACTTCGTCGCGCAGCAGCAGGCGCTCGCGCCGCCGACCGACCAGACCGATCTGGCCCACGTGATCCGTGGCGTGATCGAGGCCGAGACCTCGGCGATCGAGCTCTACAACGAGATCATCAACGTCACCGACGGGGTGGACCCGGTCACGAACGACATGGTGATCGCCATCCTCCACGACGAGGAGGGCCACCGCCGCCTCTTCGAGGGCTTCCTGCGCGAGGTGGACCCCGGCGCCGCCCGGTAGGGCCGCGGCGCCGGGCCGCCCCGGGCGGCCCGCGCTCAGCCGAGCGGCGTCTCCCCCAGGCGGTCGACGAGCTCGCGGACCGAGCCGAAGACCGCCTGGGCGCCCGCCTCCAGCAGCTCCGCCTCGCTGTAGCCGCCCGTCAGGACGGCCAAGGTGGGGATGCCCGCGCGCGCGGCGGCCTCCACGTCCCAGACGGAGTCGCCGATGAGGATGGCGTCCTCGTCGCCTTCCGCCTTGTCCATGGCCACCTGCACCAGGTCGGGCGCGGGCTTGGCGTCCTCCACGTCGCCCGCGCTCGTCCAGGAGTCGACGAGCTCGGAGGCGCCGAGCAGGGTGATGTAGTGCTCCACCTCCTCGGGCTTGGCGCTCGAGGCGGCGACCACCGCGTGCCCCGCGCGCTTGAGCTCGAGGACGAGGTCGCGCGCGCCGTCGAGCGGCTGCACCTCGTCGATGAGCTCGAAGTAGCGCCGCCCCTCGCTCTCGCGCACCGCCGCGCCCGAGCGCTGCTCGGCCTCCTTGCCCGCGACGTGCTCGACGAGCAGGTCACCGCCGAGGCCGATGGCCCGGTGGATCCGCCAGAGCGGCACCACCCAGCCGTGGTCGGCCAGGGCTCGCCCCCAGGACATGACGTGGTGGTAGTTGGAGTCGACGAGCGTCCCGTCGATGTCGAGGATCGCTCGCATGGCGCCGCGGTTACCCGGCGTCGGGCAAGGGCATGTGCTCCGCTCAGATGGCCGCCGACCCCTCAGCGCCGGCGCGGACGGCGCCCCTGAAGCTCGCCTGGCGCGCCTTCGGGACCTATCGCCGCCACCAGATGACCGACCATGCCGCGGCGCTCACCTACTTCGCGATGCTCTCGCTGTTCCCGGCCCTGCTCGTCGGCGTCTCGCTGCTGGGCCTGCTCGGGGAGGCCTCGCTGGCCACCGACGCCGCGGGGTACGTCGCCGACCACGGCGCCGACCGGGCGACCGCGCAGGTGGTGAAGAGCTCGCTGCAGACGCTGTTCGACAGCTCGGGCTCCGGGGTCGGGATCGCGCTGGCGATCTCCGTGGCGCTCGGGCTCAACGGCGCCTCGGGCGCCTTCGGGGCCGCCGGGCGTGCGCTGAACGTCGTGCACGCCGTCGACGAGGATCGGAGCTTCGTCGCCCACAAGCTCACCGACCTCGCCGCGACGCTCGTGGTCATCCTGCTCTTCGCCGTGGTGCTGGTCGCGCTCTTCCTCGGCGGCGGCATCGCCGAGGACCTCTTCGGCGAGATCGGGCTCGGGAGCACCGCCGCGACCGTCTGGTCCTACGGCCGCTGGCCCGTCGCGCTGCTGGCCGCGCTGGTCGGCTTCGGGCTCGTCTACGCCGTCGCCCCCGACGTCGAGCCGCGCCGCATGCGCTGGCTCACCCCGGGCGCGGTGGTCGCCGTGGCGATCTGGATCGCCGCCTCGATCGGCTTCGGGATCTACGTCAAGGGGTTCTCGAGCTACGGCGCGGCCTACGGCGCCTTCGGGGCGGCGATCATCCTGCTGCTCTGGCTCTACATCACCGCCAACGCGTTCCTCTTCGGCGCCGAGCTCAACATGGCGATCGAGCGGGAGGACACCGCGGGCCGCGGCGGCCCGCCGATGCTCACGCCGCCGCCGTCGGCCGAGCGGCCGGTGCCGACCGCGAGCGCCCCGCGCTCCGCGCGCCGCCCGGATCCCCGGCAGGCCTCGGGAGGCCCCGGCGAGGCCCGCTCCACCTGAGCGCTTCAGGGCACGGGGCGGTCGGTGAGCTCGAGCGGGTGGATGCAGAGGCTCCCCCGGCCCGGGCACCCCGAGCAGAGCTGGAGGTGCGGCGCCGGGCTCACGGCGAACGAGCGCCGGAGGACCGGGGCGGCGCGCGCGAGGACGCGCTCCCAGAGCCCGGGCAGGTCCGCCGGGGCGAAGCGGGCGGCCACCACGAGCTCCGGGCGCTCGAGGAAGGCGTAGGCGACCTCCACCGCCGGCGCCCCCGCGGCCAGCACCGCGAGCGCGTAGAGCGCCTGCTGGGTGCCGTACGCGGTGGCCACGAGCTCGGCGGGGTCGCGCTCCCCGAGCCGGTCGGTCTTCCAGTCGACCACCAGGCCCGTGCCGTCCGGCTCGTCGGCGAGCACGTCGAGGACGCCGGTGAGCAGCGGCGCGTCGGGGTCCGGCAGCGGCAGGACGAACGGCGCCTCGACGCGCACGCGACGGGCCGCCCGCAGCCGCGCCGGCAGCGGCGAGGCGGTGAGGAACCGGGCGAGCAGCCCGCGGATCTCCTCCGCCTCCGCGACGCTCGGCGCGGCGTCGAAGCGCTCCCCCAGCGCCTGGAGCGCGGCGGCGTCGGGAACGGCGGGCGCCCGCAGGTCGAGCTCCTCGAGCGCGAGATGCGCGATGCTCCCGCGCGCTCGCGGATCGAGGCCCTCGCCGGCCGGGGCGCCGGCGGCAGCGGGCGGCTCGGTGGCCGGCAGGCGCAGCACGCGCTCCAGGTACCACCGGTAGCCGCAGCGGGCGTGGGCGCTCAGGGAGGAGTAGGAGAGCGTCGGGACCGGCGGCGGCGGCGGCGCGGGCGGGCCGGGGCGCACGTCGAGCCCGGCCGCGGGATCGGTGAGCGTCGCGGTGAGGCCCGCGGTGAGCAGCTCCCGCGCCGCCGGGGGCCGCTCCTCGTCGCCGAGTGCCCATGGGCTTCGACCCGTCCGAGGCCCATGGGCGCTCACCGCGGGAGAGGTGGCCGAAGCGCTGAACATGTCGAGCTGGGCGCCCGGCGGCGGCGGCGCGGCGAGGCCGAGGGTGGCAGGGGCGGTCGCCGGGGCGACGAGCTGGACCCCGACGTGGATCCGCCCCGGGCCGGGATCGTGGTCGAGGACGAGCGCGGGCTCGGCGGGCAGCCGGGCCAGGAGCCGCGGGTCCAGGCGCGGCCCGATCCAGCTCAGCGGGCAGGCCGTCGCCCCGGGCTTCGGCCAGGCGTCGGCCAGCGGCACCACGCCGCTCAGGATGAGCCGCTCCTCCGCGCGGGTGAAGGCGACGTGCAGGATGCGGCGCTCCTCCTCGAGCGCCGCCGCCCGCGCCCGCGCGACGAGCTCGGCGTGGGCCAGCGCGCCGACGCCCTTGCGGCCCAGGCGCAGCAGCCGCAGCCCGACGCGCCCGTCGGCGACGAGCAGGTCCCCGGACTCCGCGCGGGCACGGCGCCCGAGGTCGGCGACCACCACGACGCCGAACTCGAGCCCCTTGGCCGCGTGGATCGTCATGAGCCGGATTGCGGGCTCGCCGCTCAGCTCCACGGGCGCCTCGGCCTCCCGCGCGTCGGCCTCCACCTCGGCGGTGGCGTGGTCGATGAAGCCGCGCACGTCGCGGCCGTGCGCGGCCTCGAAGCCCGCCGCCAGCCGCAGCAGCTTGTGCACGTTGGCCAGCCGGCGGCGGCCGCCGGGCAGCCGGAGCACGTGCAGGTCGTAGCCCGATTGGAGCACCGCGCGCTCGAGCAGCTCGTCGAGCCCGTACCGCGGCGCGGCGGTCCGCTCCACGGCGAAGCGGACGAGGAACGCCTCGAGCGCGGCGGCGTCCGCGGCGCCCAGCCGCTGCGCCAGGGCCACGGAGCGCACCGCCTTCCAGGCCCCGCCGCCGGCGGCACGGGCCACGGCGGCGACGTGGGCCAGGCCGTCGCTCGAGAGCCCGCAGAGCGGCGAGGCGAGCGTGCCGTAGAGCGCGCGCTCGTCGCGCGGGTTGACGAGCGCGCCGAGGTAGCTCGTGAGGTCCTGCACGGGCTGGCGCAGCCAGTACCCACGGCCGCCGGCGGCCAGGGTGGCGAAGCCCTCGCGCTCCAGCGCACGCTCGTGGACGTGCAGGTCGGTCGCGGCGCGGGCGAGGACGACCACGTCGGCCTCCGCGCACTCCCCGGCGTCGACCAGCGCCCGGATCCGGCGCGCCACGGCCCGCGCCTCGGCCAGCTTGGAGGCCTTCACGCCGGCCGGCATGCCCTCCGCGAGCTCGTCGGCGAGGCGCGGGTCGAGGTCCTCGGCGTCCCAGGCGTCGGCCGCGAGCAGCAGCTCGGTGCGCGGCCCTGCGGCCCCGACCGCCGCGCGCCCGGCCACCAGCGGGACGTAGTCGGGATGGATCGCCGCGCCCCAGGCGCCGTTGATGGTGGCCAGCAGCTCGGGCGCCGAGCGCCAGTTCGTGGCCAGGACGCCGGCCTCCCGCCGCGCCTCGTGGCGGCGGCGCTCCTCGCGGAAGAGCGCCACGTCGGCGTGCCGGAAGCCGTAGATCGACTGCAGCTCGTCCCCCACGAGGAACGTGTTCGCGCGGTCGAGGCGCTGCACGATCTCGAGCTGCAGGCGGTTCGTGTCCTGGAACTCGTCGACCATGATGCGGGCGAAGCGCTCGGCGTAGCCCGTCGCGATGGCGGGGACGTCGCGCAGCAGATCCCGCGCGCGGAGCTGGAGGTCGTCGTAGTCGAGGCCCGACACCTCCTGCTTGGCGGCGGCGTAGCGCGCGGCGAACGTCCGCAGCAGCTCGGCCAGGAGCGCGTGGTCGCCGGCCGCCTCGCGGTCCACGAGCGCCGCGCCGAGCGTGCCCAGCGCCTCCGTCCAGGCCTCGCACGCGTCGGTCTTGAGCTCCGCGACGGCGCGCGGGAGCCTCAGGCCGTCGAGCTGCGCCGCGGTCGGCTCGGGCCCGTCGAGGAGCTCGAGGCACCCCGCGAGCGTCGCCTGCGCCGCCTCGATGCTCCGCACCCCCGCGCGCGCCCCCCGGAGCTCCTCGCCCGCCGCCACCGTCCGCGCCCGCAGCGCCGCGCGCGCGTCCGCCACCGTGGCGCGCGGCGCCCAGGGCGGGAGCTCCGGCACCGTCTGGCCCTGGGAGCGGAGCGCATCGTGGACCTCGAGCACCGCGTCGGCCAGGCGGTCGGGGCCCCAGGCGGCGGCGAGGTCGAGCGCGGCCGTCCGCGGCGGCCCGCCCGTGTCGCCCAGGAGGTCCGCGAGCGCCCCGTCGAAGGCCCGCGCGCGCAGGGCACGGGTCGTCGAGACGGGCAGCACCGCGAAGGCGGGATCGAGCCCGGCGGCCACCGCGTGCGCGCGCAGGACCCCCGAGCAGAAGCCGTGGATAGTGGAGATCTGCGCGCGCTCGACCTCGCGCGCGGCGGCGCGCTCCCCGAGCGCGGCCAGCCGCGCCCGCACCCGGCGCCGCAGCTCCCCCGCCGCCTTGTCGGTGAAGGTGATGGCCAGGAGCTGCGCCGGGGCCACGTCGTCCTCAAGGACCGCGGCCACGAGGCGCTCGACGAGCACCGTGGTCTTGCCCGAGCCGGCGTTCGCGGAGAGGAACAGCGGCCCGTCGCGCCTGGCGATGGCGGCGCGCTGCTCGCCCGTGTAGCCGCTCACAGCCCGGCGGCCCGGCAGACGGACGGGTGGGTGCAGCCGCCGCCGCGCCAGCCGCAGGAGGAGGGCCGCGGCGCGAGCTGCCCCGCCCGGATCTCGGCCACCGCCTGGGTGGCGGCCGCGAGGGCGCCGTCGAGCACCGCGGTGAACGCCGCGTCGGCGACCCGGTCGTTGCCCGCGAACGCCTGCCCCGGGTCGGCCTGGCCGCGCACGAGCCCGCGCGGCTTGGGGTCCTGGCTGCCGCCGAGCGGCTGGTAGAGCCCGCCCGCCGCCTCGACGCCGAGCAGGTGCGGCAGCGCGAGCATGTAGAGCGCGAGCTGGAGCTTCCCGTCGGCCAGCCAGCGGGCCTGGGGCGCCGCCGTGCTCCCCTTGTAGTCGTAGAGGAGCGCGGTGCCGTCCGCCGCCAGGTCCACCCGGTCGATCCGCCCGCGCAGGCTGAGCCCCCCGAGCGCCACGCCGGGGCGCTCCTCGGCCCCGCCGAAGGCGAGCTCGAAGTGGGCGGGCGAGGCGTCGGAGCCCGCGTGGGCGGCCCACTCGACGTAGCGGACGAGGTCGGCCTCCAGGCGCCGCAGGGCGGCACGCAGCCGATCGGGATTGGCCGAGATGCGGTAGCGCGCGGCGTGGCGGGCGAGGGCCGCGTGGGCCAGGTCCCGCAACCGGGCCGCGTCCTGCGGCCGCAGCGGCCGCGGCGCGCCGCCCTCGGCGTGGGCCGCGAGCGCCTCCTCGAGCACCTTGTGCGCGAGGGCGCCGCGCACCATGGGCTCGGGGTCGGGCACGAGCTCGTCGGCCGCGAGCTGGCGCTCGACGAACCAGCGCACCGGGCAGGCCACCCACAGCTCGATCGCGCTGGCCGACCACTCCTCGCGCGCGCGCAGCTCCGCGAGGACCACGGGGTCGCGGAGCGGCGCGAGGTGCTCGTCGCGCGCCGCCTCCGCGGCGCTCGCGGCCGCCCGCGCGGCCTCGCGCGCGGTCGGCGCGAGGACGGGGTCCTCCCAGCCGGCGGCGCCGAGCTCCCGCCGCTGCGTCGCCGCCGCCTCGAAGCCCTCCGGCAGGAGGTCGAGCACGTCGTCGACGAAGAGCGAGCGCACGGCGGGCGCGCCCTCGTCGTCCGCGTCGTGCCAGGAGAGCACGAGCTCGTCGGTCGGCCGCGAGACGGCCGCGTAGAAGAGCGAGCGCTCTGCGCCGAGCGCGTCCTCCCGCAGCGGCAGCCGCAGGCCGCTTGCGGCGTTCAGCGCCCGCCGCTCGGCGTCGCCGAGGAACGGCTCGGGCGCCGGGGCGGCGGGGAAGGCGCCCTCCTGCAGGCCGCAGACCAGGAGCGCGCGCACGCGCCGCGCGCGGATCGCGAGCGGGTCGGCGACGCTCACGAGCTCGGGGCTCGGCCGCCGCCCCACGCGCACGGGCAGCGCGGCCAGCAGGCGCAGGAGCTCCGGGACGTCCGGCAGCAGCGCCTCCGGCAGCCCGGCGAGCTCGCGCAGTGCGCTGCGCAGGGCCGCGGCGACGCGCGCTTCGGCCTCCTGGGCGCCGTCCAGGATCGGCGCACGCTCCCGCAGCGGCGCCGCGAAGAGCCGGCCGGCCTCCTCCGCGACCCAGCGGCAGAGCGCCGCGGCGCCCCGGCCCCGGGCCGCGGCCGCGCGGTCGAGCAGCTCGAGCGGGAAGCGCCCGGCCGCCTCCCAGGCCGCGCGTGCCTCGGCCGCGCTCGCGAGCCCGCCCGTGCGGACCTCGGCCTCGAGGTCGTCGGCGAGCTCGGGCCGGCGCAGGAAGCCCGGGGTGCGCAGGAAGGCGAGGAGCTCGTCGGCTCCCGTGCCGTCCACGAGCGCGCAGCGCAGCAGCGCGAGCACGCCGCGGCCGAGCGCGGTGTGGCCTGCGGGCACCTCGCGCTGCAGGGCGAAGGGGATGCCGTAGGCCGAGAAGACGCGCTCCACGAGCGACGCGAGCGCTGCCGGGCGCCGCAGCGCGACGGCGATCTCCCCCGGGACCACGCCCTCGCGCAGGAGCCGCACCACGTGCGCGCCGACGAGCTCGATCTCGGCCCGCTCGCCGCCGCCGCACAGCAGCCGCACGCCGTCCAGGCCTGCCGCGGGGGCCGTTCGGCCGCCCGCTCGCTCCGCGGGTCCGGATCCGAACGCCGGCGGGCTCGCCGCGGCGGCCGGGTAGCGCGCCGCCGTGGGCTCGTAGAGGGAGCGCTCGAGGTGATGGAGCACCGGCGCGGCGTAGTGCTCCTCCACGGCGGGCAGCGCGAGGTGCTCGGCCCCGAGCGCGAGCAGCTCCTGGTGGGTGCGCTCCGAGCCGGCGAAGGCCTCGCGCCCCGGCTCGTAGGGCAGCGAGACCGTGACCGCGGCGCCGACGGGCCCGGCCAGCGTCTCCACGACGTCGCGCTGGAGGAGCGTCAGGTCGTCGAAGCCGTAGAGCAGCACGGGGGTGCCGCCCCAGCGCGCGGGCTCGGTGCGCAGGGCGTCCAGGGCGGCGACGGCGTGCTGGGTGGCGTCGGGGCGCCCGGCCCGCTCCACCCCGGCGGCGTAGGCCCGGTGGAGCGCCGCGAGATCCAGCGCGTAGGCCTCGCGGGCCGGCTCGGCCGCCACCCAGGCGCGCAGCGCGACCGTCCACCGCTGCGGCGTGATCCGCAGCGCCCCCAGCTCGTCGAGCAGCGCGAGCAGCGCGCGCAGGAAGCCCGGGGTGCGGGCGGAGGCGGCGAGCACCCGCAGCTCGGTCCCGGCGAGGGCCGCCGCGGCGACGCGCTCCCGCGTCAGCGCGCCGAGCGGGCGCCCGGTGAGGCCCCCGCGCCGGGCCAGCTCCCGCACGAGCCCCTGCGGGGTGAGCACCTGCGCCCCGAACACCAGGCCGCGGGCGGCGAGCTCGCGGCGGTAGCGGTCGACGTCCGGGAGCGTCGGGACGACGAGCAGCGGCTCGCGCGCCGCCGCGGCGACGTAGGCGTCGAGGACGACGCGGGCCTTCTCCGCGTTGGCGGGGCCGGTGACCAGGGTGAGCGGCACGGACGCCGCATGCTCGCAACGCCGCAGGACGGCCCCGCGCAACGCCGCAGGACGGCCCCGCGCGGGGGGCTCAGCGGCGCAGCGCGACGGCCTGCGTGCGGGAGCGGGAGCGGGAGGCGGCGTCCGTGGCGGTGACCCGGAGCGTCAGGTGGCCGCTGCCCCGCAGCCGCGCGCCCGGCGCGGCCCTGAGGCGCAGCGCGAGCGTTCGTCGGCCCGCGCGGGTCAGCCGCGCCGTCGTCGTGCTCACCCGGCGCGCACTCAGCCCCAGGCGCCCCGCGGTGCGCGCGTCCAGCGTGAGCGCGACCGTCAGTCGGCACGCCTCGGTGCAGCCGACGTGCAGCGGCAGGCCGCCGCCGCGCAGGGTGGCCGCGCGGATCGCGCGCGGCGCGGTGAGCGTGAGCCCGAGCGGGCGCGGGGCACCGGTGAGGACGGTCGCCGGGGCGGGCGCCGGCGCCGGGGCCGGCGTGGCCGCCGGCGCGGGATCGGGCGCGGCCGGCGCCGCCGCGGCGGGGGCCGCCGACGCCGCGGGTCCGCCCGCGGGGCACGGCTCCGCCACCCCGGGCGCGGGCGCACCCGCGGCCACCCCCGCCGCCGCCCGCACCGCCTGAGCGGCGTCCAGGCGCCCGCTCGTCGCCACCCGGCAGGCCAGCGCGGGCGGCCGGTCGACGGAGCCGAGGAGCACGGCGCGCAGCTGGGCCACCGTGAGCGCGGGCGCCACGGAGAGCGCGAGCGCCGCGACGCCGGTCACCTGCGGCGCCGCCATCGAGGTCCCGCTGAGGTACTTGTCGCCCCCGCCGGGCCACGTGCTCAGGATCTGGTCGCCGGGGGCGGCCAGGTCGACGGAGGTGCGGCCGAAGTTCGAGTACGACGTGAGCGCGTCGCCGGTCCCGCTCGCGGCGACGCAGACCACGTTGGGGAGGTCGTACTCGCACGGGTACTCGGGCACGGCGTCGTTGTCGTCGACGTCCGCCCCGCCGTTGCCCGCCGCGGCCACGAAGAGCACGCCGCTCGCGGCCGCCAGCGCGTCGCGCTCGGCGCGCGAGGACTCCGCTCCGCCGAAGGAGAGGTTCGCCACCCGGGCCCCCGCCCGCGCCGCGTAGGCGTAGGCGCGCACGGCGTCCGCCACGGTCCCCGAGCCCTGGGCGTCGAGCACCCGGAGGGCCATCAGCGAGCTCTGCCAGGCGATGCCCGCCACCCCGGTCGCGTTGTTGCCGACGGCGCCGATGATGCCGCCGACGTGCGTCCCGTGCCCGTGGCCGTCGGTCGGCGTGGCGTCGCCCTGCACCCAGTCCCAGCCGGACACGTCGTCGACGTAGCCGTCGCCGTCGTCGTCGACGCCGTTGCCCGGCCGCTCGTCCGGGTTGGACCAGACGTTGGCCGCGAGGTCGGGGTGGGTGAGGTCGAGCCCGGTGTCGATCACCGCGACGCGCACCGACCGGTCGCCCGTGGTGATCTCCCAGGCGTCGGGCGCGTCGATGTCCGCCCCCGGGGTCCCGCCGAACTGCGCCGTGTTCCGCAGCGCCCACTGGCTTCCGAAGAGGGCGTCGGTGGGCACCACGGCGGAGGCCTGGCGCGGAGCGTCGGGCTCCGCGTAGAGCACGTCGGGCTCGCGCTCGAGCCGGCGGACCGCCGTGGCGGCGCTCACCCCCGGCGCCGGCTCGACGAGCTCGGTCCGCGCCAGCGGCAGGCCCGTGGTGCGGCGCACGTCGGCCGCCGCGCGCGCCTCCCCGCGCTCCCGCACGTCGGCCCCGGGGGCGAAGCGCACGATCACGCCCGTGGCCGCGGGAGCCGGCGGCGGCGTGGCCGGGCCGGGCGCCGCGAGCTGGGCGGAGGCCGTCGCCGGCAGCGCGAGGCCGGCCAGCAGCAAGATGGTGAGGGTCGGACGCACCGGTTTTCAAGGTACCGGCTTCGCGGGCGCCCGGCGGCAGTCCCCGCGCCGGCGCCCGCGCCGCTCCCGCGCGCGCACCGCGGCGGCGCCCGCGCCACTCCCGCGCTCCCGCCGCTCCGCCGCTCCCGCTCCCGCGCTCCCGCCGCGTTCGCGACCCTGAGTGCCGGATGACCCTCAGACGGTGGGGGTCATCCGGCACTCGCGCTTCCGTGGCCTAGCGGTAGCCCGTCCGGCGCAGGAAGGCGAGCAGGCGCGGGCGGAAGCGCCGGCCGCCGGGCCACACCGTGTCGCGGGCCGAGCCGAGCCGGCCGCGCCGGGCCAGGCGGGCGATCTCGGCGCGGCCGACCGCCCCGCGGCCGAGCAGGTACTCGTCGGCCACGTAGGCGGCGAGGGGACCGCGGAGGTCGACGTCGCGCGACCGGGTGCGCAGCGCGCGGCGCAGGTCGGCCGCGTCCGCGCGGATGAGCTTCGGGAACCGGCGGGTCACGTCGGTCAGCCCCACCCGCGGCGTCCGGCTCCAGCGCAGCACCTGCGGTGGCCGGGCGGAGAACGCGTAGGCGGCGAAGGTGTAGGCGAAGCGGTCGTCCACCGAGCGGAGCTCGAGGCTGCCGTCCCCGTCGACGTCCTGCACCACGGCGCCCCCGTTGCCGAACGGGTGGACGAGGTGCCCGTAGGTGCCGAGGGAGGCGCGGAAGTCCCAGATGCCGATGTCCGTGCAGCAGTGCGCGCCGCCCGTGTAGGCCGAGACGAGCACCTCGGGCTCGCCGTCGCCGTCGAGGTCGTGGAGCTCCACGTTCGGCTCCTCGGCCGTGCCGTTGAACGAGCAGCGGTCGCAGAGGTCCCCGAGGCCGGCGTCGAGCGCGACGGCCCCCGCGCGGGTGATCTGCAGCCGGGGCTCCAGCACGCCGTCGAAGGCCCGCTTCGGCGCCGTCCAGGAGAGGGTGGCGCTCACCGCCCCGATCGTCGCCTGCTGGGTGACGCGGGGCGCCGCGGCGGCGGTGGCGGGCCCGAGCGCGCCCAGCGCGAGGAGGCCGACCAGGAGCGCCGCGCGGTGCATGGCGCGGCAGCCTACGCGGCCTCCGCCCCGTTCGCCACGGCCGGCTGCGCCGGGGCGGCCGGGGCCGCGGCGGCCGCCTCGCCGGCGTCCTCGCCCTCGGGCGGCTTGGCGCCCTCCTTGGCCCACGCCTCGTCGAACTCGACGCGCCAGCGGCCCTCCTCGTTCTGGACGAGCGCGAGCTTGGCCCGGAACGAGCGGCCCGAGCGGCCCTTGAACCCCGTGACCTGCTTGGCCGTCCGGCCGGTCTGCACGAGCTCGCGCACGACCACGGGCGGCATCGTCTTGCCCGCCTTGGACTTCCAGATGACGAAGCCGCAGCCCGGGTCCTCGCGGCTCCAGCACGAGTAGCCCTTGCGGTTCTCGATGATGTCGTGGCCGCAGACCGGGCACGGCCCGAGGTTGGCCCGCGGGATGCGGACGTCCTTGAGCGTGGTGTCGAGGACGCCGACGGTCTCCCCCGCGAACTTCGCGATGTCGGCCATGAACGCCTTGCGGGTCTCCGCGCCCTCCTCGATGCGGCCGAGCCGGTGCTCCCAGTCGCCCGTGAGCGAGGGCGAGGTCAGCGGGTGGTCCGCGAGCAGGCGGATGACGTTGAGGCCCTTCTCCGTGGCCACCAGCGCACGGCCGTCGCGCTCGACGTAGCCCACGTCGATGAGCCGCTCGATGATCGCCGCCCGGGTCGCGGGCGTCCCGATCCCGGACTCCTTCATCGCCTCGCGCGCCTCCTCGTCGTCGACGAGCTTGCCCGCGGTCTCCATCGCGCCGAGCAGCGAGGCGTCGGAGTAGCGCCGCGGCGGCTTGGTCTCCTTCGCCGCGCTCTCCACCTGCCGGGTCTCCGCCGCCTCCCCCTGCTCGAGCTTCGGCAGGGTCTGGTCGCGGCCCTCGTCCTCCTCGGCGGCGGACTTCTCGTCCTCGGTGAGCTCGCCGTAGACGCCGCGCCAGCCCGGCACCACGAGCACCTTGCCGCGGGTGCGGAACACGTGACGCTCGACCGTCGTCTCGATCCGGGTGTTCTCCCACTCGGCCGGCGGGTGGAAGGCGGCGAGGAAGCGCCGGGTGACCATGTCGTAGATCCGGCGGTCGTCCTCGGAGAACTTGTCGAGCTTGTGCTCCGCGTTGGTCGGGATGATCGCGTGGTGGTCGCCGACCTTGGCGTCGTCCACGACGCGCTTGAGCGGCAGCAGGTCGAGCCCGCCGACGTAGCGCGCCGCGGCCGCGTACTCCGGGCGCCGGCCCACCTTCGCGGCGATCTCCTTGAGCTCCCCGGCCATGTCGCTCGTGAGGAACCGCGAGCTCGTGCGGGGGTAGGTGAGCGCCTTGTGCTCCTCGTAGCAGCGCTGGGCGGCGCCGAGGGTGCGCCGGGCGCTGAAGCCGTAGCGCGTGTTGGCCTCGCGCTGCAGCGAGGTGAGGTCGTAGAGCAGCGGCACGATCTCCGTGCGCTTGCGCTTCTCGAGCTTCGTGATCTCGCCCCGCCGGCCGCGGACCGCCTCGACGACGGCCTGCGCCGCCGCGGCCGTGGCGAGGCGCGGCTGGGCGCCCTCGTGGAAGCGGCCCTGGTACCGGCGGGCGCCCTCGGCCTCGAAGTCGGCGTCGACGAGCCAGTAGGGCTCGGGGACGAAGGCGCGGATCTCCTCCTCGCGGCGGGCGATGATCGCGAGGGTCGGTGTCTGCACCCGCCCGAGCGAGACGGCGCCGTCAAAGCTCGAGCGCAGCCGGATCGTCGCGGCGCGGGTGGCGTTCATGCCGACGATCCAGTCGGCCTCCGACCGCGAGCGGGCCGCCTCCTCCAGGTGGGCGAACTCGGCGCCGTCGCGGAGGTTGGCCAGCGCGTCCCGCATCGCGTCGTTGGTCATGGAGGAGAGCCAGAGCCGCTTGACGGGCTGCTTGGCCTTCGCCTGCTCGTAGAGGTAGGCGAAGATCAGCTCGCCCTCGCGGCCCGCGTCGCAGGCGTTGACCACGCCCGAGACGTCGTCACGCTTGAGCAGCTGCCGCACGACCGTCATCTGCTTCTGGGAGCGCTCGTCGCGGACGGTCAGCTGGAACTTGGACGGCACGATCGGGAGGTCGGCCATCCGCCACTTCTTGTACTTGTCGTCGTAGGTCTCGGGGTCGGCGAGCTGGACGAGGTGGCCGACCGCCCAGGAGATGACGTGCTCGGGGCCCTCCAGGTAGCGCTCCGTCTTGTCCGCCGCGCCCGTCTTCTTCTCGAAGGGCCCCGGGAGCACGCGCGAGAGGTCCTTCCCGACGGAGGGCTTCTCGGCGATGACGAGGGTCTTGGCCATGGGCGGCGGAGCGTAGCCCCCGGCGCTCGCTGACGCTCGCGTGCGGGGACAGGCCCCCGGCGCTCGCTGACGCTCCCGTGCGGGGACAGGCCCCCGGCGCTCCCGTGCGCTCCCGTGCGGGGACAGGCCCTCGGCGCTCCCGTGCGGGGCCCGCGGGCCCCGCGCCACGCTCAGGGCGCGCAGGGGCCCGAGGAGACGCGGCGCAGCGGGCCGGCCAGCGCCCGGGCCACCACCGCGTTCGGGACGCCGTAGCCCGTGCGCACCCGGGCGCCGCCCGCGGTGGCGAAGACCGTGGCGAGGACCCGGCC
Source organism: uncultured Solirubrobacteraceae bacterium (assembly GCA_964236905.1). Classification (GTDB taxonomy): domain Bacteria; phylum Actinomycetota; class Thermoleophilia; order Solirubrobacterales; family Solirubrobacteraceae; genus Paraconexibacter. Next base: position 27,533 of record CAXSFZ010000044.1, read on the forward strand.
CCGATCGTCGACCACCGGGCCGCCGGAGTTGCCCGGGCGGACCAGGCCGCGGAAGGTCGTGATCGAGCGCTGGAGCGGTCCGCGCCCGTAGGCGTCCTCGGTGACCACGGTGCGCGTGCTGGCCAGGCGCGCCGCGCGCACGTCGTAGGGGCCGTTGCCCGGGAAGCCGAGGATCGCCGCACCGGTGCCCGAGCCCGGGTCCTCCGTCAGGCGGAGCGCGGGCGCCGCGAGGCCCGCCACCCGCAGGATCGCGACGTCGTTGCGCGGGTCGAGCGCCACGAGGGTCGCCCGGTGCCGGCGCCCCGTCCCGCCGCGCTGCACGGTGGTGTCCTGCTCGCCCGCCACCACGTGGGCGTTCGTCACCACCAGCCCGTCGGCGGCCACCCAGCCCGAGCCCTCCACCCCCAGGCCGCAGGCCGTCCCCAGCACCCGCACGACGCTGCCGGCCGCGCGCGCCACCTCGGCGTCGCGCGCGATGGCGGCGCGGGGCGCCGGGACGTCGGCGGAAGGGCCGCTCAGGGTCGGGAACGGGTCGATGCGGGCGAGCGCGTGGAGCAGCCCACCCGACGGCGGCAGCACGTCGTTCAGGCGGGAGAGGATCTCCGAGCGCTGGATGCCGCGCCGCAGGCCGCTGGCGCTCGGGGTCTGCAGCGCCACCGCGCCGCCCACCCAGGCGATGCTGAGCGCGAGCGCGGCCGCGAGCACCGAGCCGAGCAGTCCGTCGAGGCTGCGCAGGCCCGGGAGCACGCGCAGGGTGCGCCGCAGCGCCAGGCCGAGGCCCTCGAACGAGGTGGAGAGCGCCGCGCCGCCGAGCACCGCGCCGAGCAGTCCGAAGGCCGGCGCGTAGGGCGAGGAGGAGCCGTCGGGCAGCAGCAGCGGCGCCAGGCGCGTGCCCAGGTAGGCGCCGCCGACGAAGCCGGCCAGCGAGAGCACCGCGGCGACGAAGCCGCGCCGGAAGCCCGCCGCCGCCAGCAGCACCGTGAAGGCGAGGATGAGCAGGTCGAGGGCGCTCACGGGGAGCAGGCACGGTAGGCGCTCGCCCGGTCGCGGGCGGAGCGCCCCGGCCCGCGGGGCGCCGCCCGGGCCGGGGCGCGCGGGGCGCCGCCGCCGGGCTGCGGCCCGCCGCCTCCGCGCCGGGTACGCTCGGCGCGCCGTGGCCCCGGACCGCCCCTCCCGCCCACCCGCGCGCGGCAGCGCCGCGTCGCGCCGGGCGGCCCGCGCGCGGCCCGCGGGAGCGCCGCGGCTCACGCCCGCCGCCCGCCGCCCGAGCGCCCGGCGGGTGCGGGTGCGGCGGGTCGTCTCGGTGGGGATCCTGCTCCTCGCCGTCGCGGCCGTCGGCGCCGCGGTGGTGCGCCTGGGCGGCGGGACCGACCGGCTCGGGCTCGCCCAGCGCTACGCGCGCGCCTGGGCCCGGGGCGACTACCGCACGATGTACTCCGAGCTCACCCCGGGCGCGCGGCAGCGCATCCCCCCGGAGCGCTTCGCGGCGCTCCACCGGCAGCTCCTCGCCCTCGCGACGGGCCAGAGGCTGAGCGTCGCCGGCCCGGCCCGGGTGCTCCGCCCCGAGCTCATCCGGGTGCCGATGGTGCTCACCACGCGCAGCTACGGGCGGGTCGCCGCCCCGGAGGACCTCCCGGTGACGGGAGACGGCGACGACGCGGGCGTCGACTGGCGGCGCCACCTGGCCTTCCCGGGGCTCCGGCTCGGCGAGGAGCTGACGCGGACGGTCGAGATGCCGCCGCGCGCGACGCTGCTGGCCCGCGACGGCTCCGTCCTGGCCCGCGGCGACGCCCGGACGCCGGAGACCTCCGTGGCCGATCTCGCGCCCGACGTCGTCGGCCGGCTCGGCGTCCCGGACGCCGCGCGCGCGAAGGAGCTCCGGGCGCTCGGCGTCCCCGCCGACACGCCCGTGGGCCAGTCCGGGTTGGAGCGCGCGCTCGACGCGCGGCTGCTCGGCGCCCCGGGCGGCGAGCTGCGGGCCGGCGGCCGCGTGCTGGCCGGCCGCCGGCCGCGGCAGGCGCCCGCCGTCCGCTCGACGATCGTGCCCTCCGTGGTCCGCGCCGCGGTCGCCGGGCTGGCCGGGCGGCTCGGCGGCGTGGTCGCGCTCGACCCGCGCTCGGGCGCCGTCCTCGCCTACGCCGGCATCGCGTTCTCCGGCCTGCAGCCCCCGGGCTCGACCTTCAAGATCATCACGCTGACCGGCGCGCTCGAGCGGGGGCTGACCGACCGGGCCCGGAGCTACCCGATCGAGACCGAGGCGGTCCTCGAGGGCGTCCGCCTGGGGAACGCCAACGGCGAGGCCTGCGGCGGCACCCTGGCCCGGAGCTTCGCCCTCTCGTGCAACTCGGTCTTCGCCCCGCTCGGCGTCCGGCTGGGCGCCGCCGGGCTCGTGGACGTCGCGGAGCGCTTCGGCTTCAACGGCGCGCCGCTGCTGCCCGGCGCCGCGGTCGCCGCGATCCCCGCCGCGGCCGAGATCGGCGACGACCTCGCCGTGGGCTCCTCCGCCATCGGGCAGGGGCGGGTGCAGGCGACGCCGCTGCAGATGGCCGCCGTGGCCGCCACGATCGCCGACGCGGGCGGGCGCCCGCGGCTCACGCTCGACGCCGGGGTGGCCCGCCGCGAGCCGACCGCGCCGCGCTCGCGGGTGACCACCGCGGCGGTCGCGGCGACCGTGGAGCAGCTCATGCGCGGCGTCGTGACCTCGGGCACCGGCACCTCGGCGGCGATCCCCGGGGTCCCCGTCGCCGGCAAGACCGGCACCGCCGAGCTCGAGACGACGCGGCGCTGCGAGGTGACCCAGGCGCCCGGGGCGCCGCCGACCGACCCGGAGGACTGCGGCGACAGCGCCGGGGACACCGACACCGACGCCTGGTTCTCCGCCTTCGCCCCGGCGGGACGCCGCCGGCCGCGCGTGGCGGTCGGGGTGCTGCTCGTCCGCGCGGGCGCGGGCGGCGACACCGCCGCCCCCGTCGCGCGCCAGGTGCTGCTCGCCGCGCTCCAGCGCTAGCGGGCGCCGCCGTCAGACGTCGAGGGCGACGCGGGCGGCCCGGCGGGTGTCGTTCGGATCCTTGATCGCCAGCTCGAGCGGGCGGTTGTCCAGCGAGGAGTAGGGGATCTTGAAGAGCAGCAGGGAGCCCTGCGTGCCGGCGTAGGCCTGCAGCCGCTCCGGGTTCGGCAGGAAGCCGCCGCCCGGGATCGACTCGGGGCGGTAGGCGAAGGTGTTGGGGCTCGACAGCGGCTCGAAGACGTTGCCCTGCGTGTCCTCGATCTCGAACTCCCGGGCGGAGGGCACCGAGCTCTTGCCGTCGTTCTCGACGCGCATGAAGACGCCGAACCAGACCTGGCCCTTCGGGAGGGTCGCCTCCCCCACCGGGAGGTTGCGGAAGTAATCGGCGTCCTCGGCGTCGCGCGGGTTGAGCTGGCGCGAGAGCTGCACCTGGTACTTGAGGCCGTCGAGGTCGACGTAGAGCGCCTCGGACTCCGCTGCCGCGAGCTGGCCCTGCTGCGTCTTGTTGTCCTCCTGGCCACAGGCGGCGACCCCGAAGCAGGACGCGGCGACGAGGGCCAGGGCGGCGGTGCGACGGAGCATCAGGCGGCGCATCCTACTTCGCGAGGCGGGCCTGCGGCGCCTCGAAGCGGAAGCCCGTCGCGGGCTTGCGGGCGCCGCCGGCGATCGTGGCGCGCGGCCCTGCCTCGCGCTCGCCCTCGAGGATGTCGCGCAGCACCTTGACCGTCTTGCGCCACTTCGCCTTGTGGAATCCCTTGCCCTCGGCGAGCCGGTCCGTCGGCTTGTCCGGGACCTTCTCGAAGGAGACCGAGACCCGCGTCCCCCCGCCGACGGACGGCTCGAGCTCGTAGACGGTCAGCGTCCGGACCCGGTTGAACTTGCCCGTGCGGCCCACGAGCACGATGCGCCGCGGCGGCTCGAACTCGAAGACGGTCTGGTCCATCCAGGGGTAGTGGTTGCGGTGCTGCTCGAAGGCGAAGCGCACGCCCGCGCCCAGGCCGTAGGTGTCCTCCCGGGTCACATGCCAGTCCCGGGTGAAGTGGCCCATGAAGGAGCGGTGGTTGGCGACGTCGGCGAGGAAGGCGAAGACCTCGGCCGGCGGGCGCGCGATGACGACGTCGGAGGTGACGGGGTCCACACCCCGCAGCTTACGCGGCGGGGCGCACGCGCAGGCGCACGGCGTGGCCGTGCTCGGAGTGGCGCACGACGTCGGAGGCCTGGGGCTCCTCGGCGTGCTGCGGGCGGCAGAGCTCGCAGACGACGCGGCCGCGCGCGTAGCGGTGGTAGCGCTCGCCGACCAGCGGGGTCCGGCCGCAGTCCACGCAGGCGTGGCGGCTCGCCGAGAGCTCGGTGACGCCCCGGCGCAGCAGGTGGCGTTCGAGGTCGGGCTCGGAGATCCCGTGGAGGCGGAGCATCCCGCGTGCTTCGCGCCGGCCGGCCACGTTCCTGCCGCCGCCTGCGATCCTCCCCGGCGATGGCCAC
>CAXSFZ010000045.1:0-8118 GCA_964236905.1 uncultured Solirubrobacteraceae bacterium
TGTTGGGCAAGTCGCCCGCCTGGCAGGACGCGGGCGGCGCGTGCAGCGGATACCTGGTCGAGGAGGGAGGGACCCGGCTGCTGCTCGACTGCGGCAACGGCGTCTTCGCCAAGCTCCGCGAGGTCGTCGACTACGTCCGGGTGGACGCCGTCGTCGTGACCCACCTCCACGCCGACCACTTCTTCGACCTCGTGCCGTTCGCCTCGGCGCTCACGTACGCACCGCGCCGGCAGCCCGTGCCCGTCGACCCGTGGCCCGGCGCCGACGCGCCGGCCCGCCCGGCGCTCCACGCGCCTGCGGGCGCCGCGGACGCGCTGCGCCAGGTCTGCTCGGGCGGCGGCATGCCCCCCGACCACGTCGAGGCCGCCTTCGCCCTGCGCGAGTACCGCGCGGACGAGCGGCTCGAGGTCGGCGCCCTGCGGGTGCGCTTCCACGCCGTCCCGCACTACCTGCCGACCCACGCCGTGGAGATCGCCGGCGCGACGGGGCGCATGACCTTCGGGGCCGACCACGCTCCGTCGCCGGGGCTCGTCGCCTTCGCCGCCGGCACGGACCTGCTGCTCATCGAGGCGACGCTGCCGCGGCCCGAGCGCGACGGCGTGCGCGGCCACCTCACCCCCGCGGAGGCCGGCGAGCACGCCGCCGCGGCGCGGGCCGCCCGCCTGGTGCTCACCCACGTCTCCGACGAGCTCGACCTCGACTGGGCCCGTGACCAGGCGGCCGCCGCGTTCGCCGGGCTCGTCGAGGTGGCGGTGGGCGGCGCGGTGTACGAGGTGTGAGCGGCGGGGCTCGGGCTCGGGCGGCTCGCGGCCGATGGCGTTCGGATCGCGTCCCGCGCAGCGGGCCGGGATCCGAACGGGCTCGCGGAGAGGCGCCGGGGCGGAGGCGCCGGCGCCTGGGCGGCGTGCACCCGCGGGTACCCTCGGGCGATGCGACCCGAGCGCGACCTCTTCGCGAACTTCGAGCGGATGCGGCGGGAGATGGACGAGCTGTTCGGCGACGTGTTCGGGCCGGGGCTCACGGCGCGGCGGGGCGGCGGGTTCTCCCCCGCCGTCGACGTGTTCTACGAGAGCCCGGCGGCGGAGCCGGCGCGGGCGGTCGTGCAGGCCGAGCTCGCGGGCATCGACCCGGCCGAGATCACGCTCGAGATCGAGGGGCGCGAGCTCGTGCTGAGCGGCCACCGGCGCCCGGCGGAGAGCGACGATCGCGTCTACCAGCAGCTCGAGATCGACTTCGGGCCGTTCCGCCGCGTCATCCCGCTGGGCGCCGACGTCCGCTCCGACGAGGTGCGCGCCACCTACCGCGACGGCGTGCTGCGGGTCGAGCTGCCGCTGGCCCAGCCCGTCAGCCGCGCCCGCCAGGTGCCGATCGACGTCGAGCTGGGGGACGCGGCGCCGGCGCGGGAGCGCTCGTGATCGAGATCGCGCAGGAGCCGGGCGCGCAGGAGGTCGAGGTCGGCGCGCAGCGCGGGCTCCCCGCGAGCCTGCCGGTCCTGCCGCTGCGCGAGACGGTCCCGCTCCCGGACACCATCATGCCGCTCGCGGTGGGCCAGGAGCGCTCGGTCCAGCTCGTCAACGACGTGCTCGCCGGCAACCGCATGCTCGTCATGGTCGCGGCGCGCGAGCCCGAGAACGAGACGCCCGGCCCCGAGCAGCTCCACCCGGTCGGGGTCGTCGGCTCGGTCGCCCGGATGCTCAAGGTGCCCGACGGGACGCTGCGGATCCTCGTGCAGGGCGCCCAGCGGGTGCGACTGGACGCCTGGGAGCAGGAGGAGCCCTACCTGGTCGCGAGCATCACCGAGCTGCCCGACGTCGTGCGCGAGTCGCCCGAGCTCGTCGCGCTCCAGCGCAACGTCGTGCGCACCTTCGGCCAGATCGTCGAGGAGGTCCCCTACCTCCCCGAGGAGCTGCAGGTCGCCGTGGCCAGCGTCGAGGACCCGAGCACGCTCTCCTACCTCATCGCGGGCGCGCTGCGGCTCGGGACCGAGGAGAAGCAGGAGCTGCTCGAGGAGGTCGACGTGGCCACCCGGCTGCGCCGCCTGGTCGAGGCGCTCGCGCGCGAGCTCGAGGTCGTCTCGATCGGCTCGCAGATCCAGTCCCAGGTGCAGTCCGAGATCGACAAGGGGCAGCGGGAGTACGTGCTGCGCCAGCAGCTCAAGGCGATCCGGGAGGAGCTCGGCGACTTCGACGAGAGCGCCGAGGAGGCGAGCGAGCTGCGCGAGCAGCTCCACGCGATGGAGCTGCCGGCCGACGTGCGAAAGCAGGCCGACCGCGAGCTCGGCCGGCTCGAGCACCTGCCCCCGCAGGCCGCCGAACACGGCGTCCTGCGCACCTACCTGGAGTGGCTCGCCTCGCTGCCGTGGGACCGCGCGACCGAGGACCGGCTCGACCTCGACCACGCGCGCGAGGTGCTCGACGAGGACCACTACGACATCGCGCAGGTCAAGGAGCGGATCCTCGAGTTCCTCGCGGTGCGCAAGCTGAAGCCGGACGCGCGGGGGACCATCCTCTGCTTCGTCGGGCCGCCCGGCGTGGGGAAGACCTCGCTCGGGCGCTCCATCGCCAGGGCCCTCGGCCGCGAGTTCGAGCGCATCTCGGCGGGCGGCGTGCGCGACGAGTCGGAGATCCGCGGCCATCGCCGCACCTACATCGGCGCGCTCCCGGGGACGATCATCCGCGCGCTGCGCGACGCCGGCTCCAACAACCCGCTGTTCATGATCGACGAGATCGACAAGCTGGGCCGCGACTTCGGCGGTGGGGGCGGGCCGGAGTCGGCGATGCTCGAGGTGCTCGACCCGGAGCAGAACGGCGCCTTCCGCGACCACTACCTCGACGTGCCCTTCGACCTCTCGAACGTCATGTTCATCACCACGGCAAACACCCTGGAGACCGTCCCGGGGCCGCTGCGCGACCGGATGGAGGTCATCCAGCTCGCGGGCTACACCGCCGAGGACAAGCTGCAGATCGCCCGGCGCTACCTCGTGCCCCGCCAGGTGGAGCGCAACGGCCTGAAGAAGTCGTGGATCACGATCTCCGACGCGGCGCTGCGGGCGATCATCGCCGACTACACGCGGGAGGCCGGGGTCCGCGGCCTGGAGCGCGAGATCGGCACCCTCTGCCGGAAGGTCGCCTTCGCCGTCGCGAGCGGCGACGGCGGCCCGCGGCCGGCGCGCGCGAGCATCGGCGAGGCGCGCGCCCGCGAGCTGCTCGGCCGGCAGCGGTTCTTCTCCGAGACACGGCGCCGCACCCGCCAGGCCGGGGTGGTCACGGGCCTCGCGTGGACGCCGGTCGGGGGCGACGTGCTCTTCGTCGAGGCCACGGCCATGCCGAGCCGCGGCGGGGAGCCGGAGCTCGTCATCACCGGGCAGCTCGGCGAGGTGATGCGGGAGAGCGCGCTGGCGGCGCTCTCCTACGTCCGCGGCCACCAGGCGGAGCTCGCGCCCGCGCTCGAGGAGGACTGGTTCTCCACCCACGACCTCCACATCCACGTCCCGGCGGGAGCCACCCCGAAGGACGGGCCCTCCGCGGGGGTGACGATGACGACCGCGCTCGTGTCGCTGCTGACGGGGCGCCGGGTGCGCAACGAGGTGGCGATGACCGGCGAGGTCACGCTCACGGGCCAGGTGCTCCCGATCGGCGGGCTCAAGGAGAAGTCGCTCGCGGCCCAGCGGCACGGGATCACCACGATCGTGGCGCCCGCCCGCAACGAGGGCGACGTGGAGGAGATCCCCGCCGCGCTGCGCGCGCGCCTCGAGTTCCGCTGGGTGGAGGACGTCCGCGAGGTGCTGGACGTTGCGCTGGAACCCATCGGGGCGGGTATAGGCTCCCCGCAGCACAGCCATCGCCCCCGCAACGAGAGGTGACTCGAAGTCCCATGAGCAAGAAGAACAAGGCGGTCGCCGCCGGCGCCTCCGCGGCCGGAGCGGTCGACGCGGTGAGGTCCAACCCCTACCTCCAGAAGGTCGCCACCGACGGGGACCTCCACGACAACGTGCGCGTGGCCTACGAGTCCGCCCGGACCGCCTACGAGCGCCTGGCCTCCGGCAAGTCGCCCTCCAAGGCCGTGCTCGAGGACAAGAAGCTGCACGCCAACGTCGCCACCGCCGTCGAGGCGCTCAAGGACGTCGGCTACGCGCTCGCGGACGCGCCCTCGGGCAAGTCGCGCAAGAAGAAGGGCGGCGGCCTCGGCCGCAAGCTGCTCGTGCTCGTCGTGGGCGCGGGGGTGGCGGTCGCCGTCTCCTCCGACGTGCGCAACAAGCTGCTCGACCTGCTCTTCGGCGCCGAGGAGGAGTTCGACTACACCTCCACCACCGCGCCGGCCACGCCGGTCCCCTCGCCCGCGCCGGGCGCGCCGACGACCTAGCCCGCGAGGGCATCCCGGGCTTCGAGGGGCGCCGAGAGGCGCCCCTCGTCGTGCCGGGGACGGCGCACCCCGCCGCGCGGTCGAGCTCCGGGGCGAGATCCTCGGACGCAGGGACGAGGCTCCCTCGAGCCCCAAGAGGGCATGCTCTCCGCCGTGGACGCCCCGCTCATCGTCGTGACGAGCTCCGAGATGCGGGCGAGCCGACCGCCGACGCCCGAGGCGGATCCGGCCCGCGACGAGATGGTCCTCGGGCTGCGCTACCTCCAGGCGCTCTCCGCCGCCGGCTGCCTGCCGGTGGTCGCACCGCCCCTGCCCGACGAGCGGATCGAGGAGCTGCTCGACCGCGTCGACGGCGTCTGCCTCTCCGGGGGCCCGGACCTCGCGCCCGCGGCCTACGGCGCGCCGCCGCATCCCCGGCTCGGGCCCACGGAGCCCGACCTGGACCGCTTCGAGCTCGCGCTGGCCCGGGCCGCCGACGCCCGCGGCCTGCCGGTCCTCGCGATCTGCCGCGGCGCCCAGCTCCTGAACGTCGCCCGGGGCGGGACGCTCCACCAGCACCTGCCCGACGTGGTCGGCACGGCGATCGACCACCGCCAGGCCGCGGAGGGGAGCCGGCCCACGCACGCGGTCGCGCTCGAGCCCGGGAGCGCGCTGGCCGGGGTGCTCGGGCGCGGCGCGCTGGAGGTCAACTCCTTCCACCACCAGGGCGTCGACGCGCTCGGGGCGGGGCTGCGGGTGGTCGGCCGGGCACCCGACGCGGTGGTCGAGGCCTTCGAGGACCCGGACGCGCGCTTCCTCGTCGGGGTGCAGTGGCACGCCGAGTCGCTGACGGGGCGCACCGAGGGCGCCGCGCTCTACGCCGCGTTCGCCGAGGCGTGCCGCGAGCGGCGCGCGGCCGGGGTCGCCTAGCGGTGTGCGGCTTCGCGGGGGAGGTGGCCCGGGGCCGCGCAGCGGACGTCGGCGCGGTCGTCCGCATGGCCGAGGTCCTCGCGCCGCGCGGGCCCGACGGCAGCGGCGCCTGGGCTGCGGGGCCCGTGGCGCTCGCCCATCGCCGGCTGAAGGTCATCGACCTCTCCGAACGCGGCGGCCAGCCGCTCGTGGACGCCGCGAGCGGGCTGGTCGTCGTCTTCAACGGCTGCGTCTACAACCACCGCGAGCTGCGCGCGGAGCTCGAGCGGGCGGGCTGCGCGTTCTTCTCCCACTCCGACACCGAGGTCATCCTCAGGGCGTGGGCGACCTGGGGCCCGGCCTGCGTGGAGCGCTTCGCCGGGATGTTCGCCTTCGCGGTGGTGGAGCGCGACAGCGGCCGGGTCCACCTGGTGCGCGACCGCCTCGGGGTCAAGCCGCTCTACCTCGCGGCGGTCGGCGGCGCGACGCGCTTCGCCTCGACGCTGCCCGCCCTGCTGGCCGGCGGCGGCGTGGACACCGCGCTGGACCCCGTCGCGCTGCATCACTACTTCTCCTGGCACGCGGTCGTCCCGGCGCCGCTGACCGTGCTGGCGGGGGTGCGCAAGCTCGCCCCGGCGACGATCCTGACGCTGGAGCCCGACGGCTCCGAGGCGCGCCGCACCTACTGGGAGCCCGCCTTCCGCCGCCGGCCGCAGGACGACGGCATGGCGCCCGAGGACTGGAGCGACGCGGTGCTCGCCGCGCTGCGCACCGCGGTCGCGCGGCGGATGGTCGCCGACGTGCCGGTCGGCGTGCTGCTCTCGGGCGGCGTGGACTCGAGCATCATCGTCGCGCTGCTGGCCGAGGCCGGCCAGGGCGAGCTCGCGACCTTCTCGGTCGGCTTCGAGGCCGGCGGCGGCCGGGAGGGGGACGAGTTCGCGTTCTCCGACCTCGTCGCCCGCGAGTACGGGACCGACCACCACCGCTGGCGCGTCGACGCCGACGAGGTCGTCGCGGCGCTCCCCGCGGCGATCGCGGCGATGAGCGAGCCGATGGTCTCCCACGACGCCGTCGCGTTCTACCTCCTGGCCGAGCAGGTCGCGCAGACCCGCAAGGTCGTCCAGTGCGGGCAGGGTGCCGACGAGGTCTTCGGCGGCTACTCCTGGTACCCGCCGCTGCGGGACGCGCCGGGCCTCGGCGCCGACGCCTACGCCCGCGAGTTCTTCGACCGGCCGCACGCGGAGATGGCCGAGCTGCTCGAGGCGACGGCGCTCGCCGGCGAGGACGCGAGCACCCGCCACGTCGAGCGCCACTTCCGCCGCCCGGGGGCCGACACGCCGCTCGACCGGGCGCTGCGGCTGGACACCGACACGATGCTCGTCGACGACCCGGTCAAGCGCGTGGACAACATGACGATGGCCTGGGGCCTGGAGGCGCGGACGCCCTTCCTCGACCACGAGCTGGTCGAGCTCGCGGCCGCCTGCCCGCCGGAGCTGAAGCTCGCCGGCGGGGGCAAGGGCGTCCTGAAGGCCGCCTGCCGCGGGGTGCTGCCGGACGCGATCATCGACCGCCGCAAGGGCTACTTCCCGGTCCCGGCGCTCACCCACCTCGAGGGCCCGGCGCTCGGGCTGGTGCAGGACGCGCTCAGCTCCCCGCGCGCCCGGGAGCGCGGCGTGCTGCGCCGGGAGTACGTCGACCGCCTGCTCGCGGCGCCCAACGCGCACACGACGACGCTCGAGGGCTCGAAGCTCTGGCAGGTCGGCCTGCTCGAGCTGTGGCTGCAGGAGCACGGGCTGTGAGCGCCGTCCCGTTCGACGAGGCCGGGGCGGCCCCGGCAGCGCAGGCGGTGCTCGACGCCGCGCTGGCCGGGGCGGACCTCGCGGGGCTGCGGGAGAGCGCCACCGCGCGGGTCGCCGAGCTCGGCGCGACCTTCGGGGCGGGCGCCGACGCGCCGCCCTTCCGCATCGACCCGGTGCCGCGCTTCCTGCCCGCCGCCGCCTGGGAGGAGCTCGCGGCCGGCCTGGACCAGCGGGTGCGGGCGCTCAACGCCTTCGTCCACGACGCCTACGGCGCGCGCCGCGTCGTCGCGGCCGGGCTCCTCGCCGACGCGGTCATCGACCGCGCCGAGGGCTACGAGCCCGCGCTGCGCGGGCGGCTGCCGGCGGGCAGCACGCCGATCGGCATCGCCGGGCTCGACGTGGTGCGCGGGCCGGACGGTGGGTTCCTCGTGCTCGAGGACAACTGCCGGGCGCCCTCGGGCTTCGCCTACCTCGCGGCCGCCCGGCGGGCGACCGAGTCGGTGCTCCCCCTCCCGGAGCTCGGCCGCCGCGCGGTGGCCGGGCCCGTGGCCGAGCTCCTGCGGGCGACGCTCGCCGACGCCGCGCCGGCGGGGGTCGCCGAGCCGCGCGTGGTCGTGCTCACCGACGGCCCCGAGAACGTCGCCCACGCCGAGCACGAGGCGCTCGCCGCGCTCGCGGAGGCCGCGCTCGTGGCTCCGGAGGAGCTCGAGCGCGACGGCGACCGGCTGCGGACCGCCGACGGCCGGCCCGTCGACGTCCTCTACCGCCGCTGCGACGAGGACCGGATGTGCGGCGAGGACGGGGCGCCGACCCGCCTGGCCGAGCTGGTCGCGGAGCCCTGGCTGGCCGGCACCCTCGGGCTGGTCAACGCGCTGGGCACGGGGGTGGCCGACGACAAGCTCGTGCACGCGCACGTGGAGGCGTTCGTGCGCTTCTACCTCGGCGAGGAGCCGCGGCTGCGCTCGGTGCCCACGCTCGACCTCGGCGAGCCCGCGGCGCTGGCCGAGGTCCTGGGCGCGCTCGAGGAGTTCGTGGTCAAGCCGCGCGGGGGCTACGGCGGGCACGGCGT
>CAXSFZ010000045.1:8190-29831 GCA_964236905.1 uncultured Solirubrobacteraceae bacterium
CGCCTGGAGCCGCGCCACGTCGACCTGCGGCCGTTCACCTTCAGCGGGCGCGGGTGGACCAGGACGCTCCCGGGCGCGCTCACCCGCGTGGCGATGGCGGCCGGTGCGCTCGTGGTCAACTCCTCGCAGGACGGCGGCGCGAAGGACACCTGGGTGCTGACGTGAGCGCCGACTGGAACGTCTCGGCGCCCTGGGGGCTCGGCCTCGAGGAGGAGGTGATGCTCCTCGAGCCCGGGACCGGGCGGCTCGCGCAGGTGAGCGGCGCGGTGCTGCCGCGCCTCGAGGAGCAGCTCGGGGACCGGGTCTGCAGCGAGACCCACCAGGGCGTCGTCGAGCTCGTGACCGCGCCGCACCCGGACGTCGGGGCGGCGACCCGCGAGCTGGCGGAGACCCGCGTGGCGGTGGAGGCGGCGCTGGCCCGCGAGCACCTGGTGGTCGCGGCCGCGGGCACCCATCCGACCACGAGCTGGCAGGAGACGGGCGTCTCGGAGGCCGAGCGCCACCAGCTCGTGCTCACGACGATGGGCGGGCTCGCGCGCCGCGAGCCGACCTTCGCGCTCCACGTCCACGTGGCGGTCCCCGACCCCGACGCGGCGATCGTCCTCATGAACCGCCTGCGCTGGCGGCTGCCCCTGCTGCTCGCGCTCTCGGCCAACTCGCCGTTCTGGCAGGGCCGCGACGCCGGGATGTGCTCCACGCGGACCTCGCTCTTCGGGGCGTTCCCGCGGACGGGGCTGCCGCCCCGCTTCGACGACTACGCCGAGTGGCAGGCCACGGTGCACGGGCTCGTGGCCAGCGGAGCGATCCCGGACTCGACCTTCGTCTGGTGGGACATGCGCCCGCAGCCGCGGTTCGGCACGCTCGAGCTGCGGGTGATGGACGCCCAGACCACGGTGGCCGAGACGGCGGCGCTCACCGCCCTCGTGCAGGCGCTGGCGCGCTTCGAGCTCGAGGAGGGGCGCGACGCGCCGCCCGGCGCGGCCGCCGAGGAGATGCTGCGCGAGAACCGGTTCCTCGCCGCCCGCGACGGCCCTGACGCGGCGTTCCTCGACCCGCGCAGGCCCCGGCTCGTGCCGGTGCGCGACGGGCTCGCCGCGACGCTCGAGGCGCTCGCCCCGCACGCCCAGGACCTGGGCTGCACCGACGCGCTGGCGGGCGTCGCCGCGCTGGCCCGGGAGCCGGGCGCGGCACGCCAGCGCCGCCTGGCCCGGACCAGCGGGGCGATCGCCGCCGTCGCGCCGGCCCTCGCGGCGGCGTTCGTGACATCCTGCACAACCGCATGAAAGGGGTCAGACCCCTTTGATGCGCCGGAGGTCCCGCAGGGGCGTCAGGCGGCGAGCTTGGGCGAGTGCCAGGGGGCCGCGAGGCGGGCGGCGAGGTGGCCGAGGAGCGCGTCGGCCGGGACGCGCTCCTGGGCGAGCGAGTCGCGCTCGCGCACGGTCACCGTCCGGTCCTCGAGCGACTGGTGGTCGACGGTCACGCAGTACGGGGTGCCGATCTCGTCCTGGCGGCGGTAGCGCTTGCCCACCGAGCCGCCCTCGTCGAGCTCGGCCTGGAGCGTCCCGCGGAGCTCCGCGAAGAGCTCCCGGGCCAGCTCGGGCTGGCCGTCCTTGCGGACGAGCGGGAGCACCGCCACCTTCACGGGCGCGAGGCGCGGGTGGAGCCGCAGCACGGTGCGCGTCTCGCCGCCCTCGAGCGCCTCCTCCGCGTAGGCGTCGACCAGGAACGCGAGGGTCGCGCGGTCGGCCCCCGCGGCCGGCTCGATCACGTGCGGCACGTAGCGCTCGCCCGTGGGCTGGTCGAAGTACTCGAGCTTCTCGCCGGAGAAGCGCGCGTGCTGGGTGAGGTCGAAGTCGCCCCGGTTGGCGATCCCCTCGAGCTCCGACCAGCCGATGGGGAACTCGTACTCCACGTCGGCCGTGCCGCTCGAGTAGTGGGAGAGCTCGTCGGGGTCGTGCTCGCGCAGCCGGAGCTTCGCCGGCCGGATCCCGAGGCGCTGGTACCACCCGAAGCGCTCGGCCTTCCAGGTCTCGTACCACTGCTCCGCCTGATCGGGCGGCACGAAGAACTCCATCTCCATCTGCTCGAACTCGCGCGTGCGGAAGATGAAGTTGCCCGGGGTGATCTCGTTGCGGAACGACTTGCCGACCTGCGCGATCCCGAACGGCGGCTTCTTGCGCGAGAACTGCAGCACGTTCTTGAAGTTGATGAAGATGCCCTGCGCGGTCTCCGGGCGCAGGTAGGCGACCGAGCCGGTCTCCTCCACCGGGCCGACCGTCGTCTTGAACATCAGGTTGAAGTCGCGCGCCGGGGTGAGGTCGCAGTCCGGCCCCTCGCCGGGGAGCCTGCTCGGCCTGCGCGGGCAGGCCAGGCCGACCGCGCGCTCCTCGAGGTGGTCGGCCCGGAAGCGCGCCTGGCACGCGCGGCAGTCGACGAGGGGGTCGGTGAAGCCCGAGAGGTGGCCCGAGGCCTCCCACACGCGCGGGTGCTGCAGGATCGCCGAGTCGAGGGCGACCACGTCGTCGCGCTCGGCGAGCATCGAGCGCCACCACTCGTTCTTGACGTTCGTCTTCAGCAGGACGCCGTAGTGCCCGTAGTCGTAGGTCGAGCCGATGCCGCCGTAGATCTCGCTGGAGGCGAAGATGAAGCCGCGTCGCTTGCACAGGGCGACGACCTTCTCCATGGTGACGGTCTCCTCGGCGGGCACGTCGCGAGCGTAGTGGTCGCCTCGCGCGTGGGGCGGTGACCAGCCGCGCCGCTGCACGCCGTCGGCCCCGCGTGGTTGACTGCACGGCACCTTGACCCTCGGCGCCCGACCCGCAGCGGCCTCAGGGCCGGGCGTCGCCGCCCGGCTCCGGCACGCGACGAGCGCTCAGCACGTCGCGAGCGAGGAGCGCGTGGACGCGTTCGGGCGCCTCGGCTCGCTCGAGGGCTACGCGGGGCTGCTCGGGCTCCTCGAGGCGTTCCACGTGGCCCTCGAGGGTGCGCTGGCGCCCTGGGTGGAGGCGGCCGCGACCCCCGCCGAGCTGCAGTCGGGCTGGCGGCGCGCCGGCCTGCTGCGCGCCGACCTGCGGCGGCTGGGCCGCGCGCCGTCCCGCCCGGTGCGCGCGGCCGCCCCGCCCGCGAGCCGCGACGAGGCGCTCGGCGCCTGGTACGTGCTGGAGGGCTCACGCCTCGGCGGCCACCTCATCGCCCGTGAGGCACGGCGGCGGCTCCCGGTGGCCGGGCCGGCGCTCGGCGCGCTCGAGGGAGCGCTCGCCCCCGGCCGCTGGCCCGCGTTCCGGCGCTGGCTCGACGGGCCCGGCGGCGTGCGGGACGCCGACGCGGCGACCGCCGGCGCCCTGGCCGCCTTCGCCGCCTTCGACGCCGGGCTCGAGCGGGCGGCGTGAGCGACCCCGCGCCCGTCGCCGGCCCCGTCGACCTCGCCTCGTGCGCGCGCGAGCCGATCCAGATCCCGGGCGCGGTCCAGCCCCACGGCGTGCTCCTCGGCTTCTCCGAGGAGCCGGAGCCGCTCGTCGTGCACGCCAGCGCCAACGCGGCCGAGCTGTGGGGGCGGCCGCTCGAGCGGCTGCTCGGCACGCCGCTCTCCACGCTGCTCGCGGGCGAGGGTGCCGTGGAGGTGGCCGAGGCGCTGCGCCACGCGGGCGGGGTGGACGCCGAGTCGTTCTCCGTCGAGCTGGCGCTGCCGGCCGGACCGCTGCCGGCCGACGCGATCGTCCACCGGAGTCCCGGCGGCCCGCCGCTCTGCGAGCTGGAGCCGCTCGGCACCGACGCGAGCACTCCGCCGGCCTCCCTGCTGCGGTCGGTCTCGCGCTCGATGGCCGCCGTCCACGCGGGCGGGGGCGTCACCGCGATCGCCACCCTCGCCGCCCAGGAGGTGCGCCGGCTCACGGGCTTCGACCGCGTCCTGGTCTACGCCTTCCACCCCGACGACCACGGCGAGGTCGTCGCCGAGGCGCGTGAGCTCGGCCTCGAGCCGTTCCTGGGACTGCACTACCCCGCCTCCGACATCCCGAGCCAGGCCCGCGCGCTCTACCTGCGCCAGACGATCCGCGTGATCCCCGACGTCGACTACGTGCCGGCGCCGATCGTCCCGCCCACCACCGCGGCCGGCGCGCCGCTCGACCTGTCGGGCTCCGTGCTCCGGAGCGTCTCCCCGATCCACCTGCAGTACCTCCGCAACATGGGCGTGGCGGCGACCCTCACGATCTCGCTGCGGCGCGAGGGGCGCCTGTGGGGCCTCATCGCCTGCCACCACCGCGCGCCGCGGCTCGTGCCCTACGCGGTGCGCGGGGCCGCCGAGCTCGTCGGCGAGCTCTTCTCCTTCCAGCTCGCCAGGGAGGAGGAGAGCGAGCGGGAGCTCCACCGCCGCGCCCGCGGCGAGCTCGAGCTCGCGCTCGTCGAGCAGCTGTTCGCCGCGCCCGACCTCGAGCAGGGCTTCGCGGCCGCGGGCCGGGAGGCGCTCGAGCTCGTGGACGCCGACGGCCTGGCGGTCAGCATCGGCGACCAGCGCCTCACCGTCGGCTGCGTCCCCGACGCGAGCGTCGACCGGCTGCTGATCGCCCGGCTGCGCGACGCCGAGCCGATGGGGGTCGACCGCCTCCGCGCGGAGCTCGGCGTGGACCCGGGGGAGGCCAGCGGCGCGCTCGCCGTCCGGCTGGCCCCGGGCGTCGGCGAGGCGCTCGTGTGGTACCGCCGGGAGTGGCCGCACACCGTCGTGTGGGGCGGCGACCCGGACGCGCACACGGAGCAGCCCGGGAGCCCCGGCGCACTGGGCCCGCGGACGTCCTTCACCGCCTGGACGGAGGAGGTGCGCGACCGCTCGCGACCGTGGACCGCGGCGGACCTCGACGTCGCCCGCACGTTCCCCGCCGCGGTGGCCGAGCGGATGCTCCGCGCCATCCGCGACCAGCTGGCCCACGTCGCGCTGCACGACCCCCTGACCGGCCTCGGCAACCGGACGCTCCTGCTCGAGCATCTCGCGCGGGTGCTCCTGCGCCGCCCCCGCCCGGGGGCCACCTTCGTCGGGGTCCTGTTCGTCGACCTCGACCGCTTCAAGTCGATCAACGACTCCCTCGGCCACCCCACGGGCGACGCGGTCCTCCGGGAGGCGGGCGCCCGGCTGCGGGCGACGGCCCGTGCGGAGGACGGGGTGGCCCGCCCGGGCGGCGACGAGTTCGTGGTCGTGACGGAGCCCGTCGAGCTCGCCAGCGACATCGAGCGGGTGGCGGAGCGCTGCATGGAGGCGCTGCGCCCGCCGTTCGAGCTCGAGGGGCACAGCTTGTACGTGACCGCCTCGATCGGCCTCTCGGTCGCGGCGCTCGGTGAGCCGCACCAGCCCGTGGACCTGCTGCGGGACGCGGACGTCGCGCTGTACGAGGCCAAGCGCACCGGGCGGGGCCGCACCGTGCGCTTCAACGAGGAGCTCGACCGCCGCCGGATGCGGCGGCTCGAGCTGGAGAGCCGCCTGCGGGGCGCGCTCGAGCGCAGCGAGCTCCGGCTCGCCTACCAGCCCCTCTGGACGCCGGGGCGCGAGCTGCGCGGCTTCGAGGCGCTGCTGCGCTGGCACAGCCCGAGCTTCGGGGCCATTAGCCCGGACGAGTTCATCCCGATCGCCGAGGAGACCGGGCTCATCGTCCCCATCGGCGCCTGGGTCATGCGGACCGCCGTCGCCCGGCTCGCCGCGCTGTCCGTGCCGGAGGGCCGTCGGCTCGTCATGTCGATCAACGTCTCGCCGCGCCAGCTCACGGGGCCCACGCTCGCCGTGGAGCTCGAGGCGATGCTCCACGAGCACGGCGTGGCGCCGGCGCACGTGCTGCTCGAGATGACCGAGAGCGTGCTCATGGCCGAGGACGAGCGCGACGCCTCCTCCCTCCAGGCGCTGCGCAACGTCGGCGTCCGGCTGGCCATCGACGACTTCGGGACGGGCTTCTCCTCGTTGGCCTACCTGCGGCGGCTCCCGGTCGACGTCCTGAAGATCGACCGCGCGTTCGTCTCGGGCGCGGACGGAGTCGATCAGGACGGCTCGCTCGTGGCCTCGGTGGTGGACATCGCCCAGCGACTCGGGCTCACCACCGTGGCGGAGGGCGTGGAGACCGAGCACCAGCTCGACGCGGTCCGCGGGCTGGGCTGCGACCTGGTCCAGGGCTATCTGCTGAGCCGGCCGCTCGAGGTCCCCGCGATGGACGAGCTGCTCAGGGACTGGCACTCGGGGGCGGCGAGTGCCAGCGACCCTGGGCTAGACTGATCCCCTCATGCCGATCTACGAGTACCGCCGTCCCGACGGCACCACGTTCGACGTGATGCAGAGCTTCGCCGAGGACGCGCTGACGCAGGACCCCCAGACCGGCGTGCCGGTGCAGCGGGTGCTCCACGCCCCCGCCATCCACTTCAAGGGCAAGGGCTTCCACAACACCGACTACGGGACCCGGCGCCGCAACCGCGAGCTCGAGAAGTCGGCGGAGAGCGGCTCGGCCGACCACTCCGACAAGCAGCAGGAGAAGCGCGAGAAGGCCTCAGGGGAGTCGGGTTCCGCGTCGGGCGCGTCGAGCTCCTCCTCCGACGCGGGCGGGTCCTCCTCGAGCTCCTCCGCGGAGAAGCCCGCGGCCAAGGCGGACGCCCCCGCCAAGAAGGACAAGGCGTCGACTTGAGCGGCTGAAGCCGCTCACCCGGCCAGGAAGCGCCGGGCGGAGCTGCGCCGCCGCGCCGGGCTGACCACGAGCCCGGCTCCGCCGTCGGGCAGCGTCGTCGCCCCCGTCGGGCGCAGGATCCGCGTCGTGGGGGTCCCGCTCGTGGCGAGGCCCGCGAAGAGGCCGAGCAGGGTCGGCCCGCCCATGTCCGAGCGCAGCGCCTTGGGCGCCGCCCAGGAGATGAACGGCAGGCGCACGAAGGCTCCGGGGGAGAGCAGGCGCGCCTTCATCGCGGCCACGAGCTTCTGCTGGCGCCGGGCGCGGGTCAGGTCGGACTCCCGCGGGTTGCAGGAGTTCTCGCGCGTACGGGCGAGGGCGAGCGCCTGGTGGCCGGTGATCCGCGTCGTGCCGCGGTGGAGGCGCAGGGTGGTGCCGCCGTTGCGTGCTCCGCCGTTGATCTGGCTCACGACGCAGCCGCCCGTGTAGTCCACGCCGCCCATCGCGTCGATCAGGTCGGGGAAGTTCGAGAAGCTCACCTCGATCACGTGGTCGACCTCGATGCCGAGGTTCGCCCGGACCGTCCGGGCCATGAGCGCCGCGCCGCCGAGGGCGAAGGCGGCGTTCACCTTGTCGGTCCCGTGCCCGGGGATGTCGACGACGGTGTCGCGGGGGATCGAGAGCCGCGCCGAGTGTCCGCCGCCGACCCGGACGAGCAGGATGGAGTCCGCCCGCGCGGGGCCCGTGTTCGCCCCCGGCTCCTTGGAGCCGGCCTCGCGCCGGTCCGAGCCCAGCACGAGGACGGTGGTGGCGCGCACGGGCGGGAAGCCGCTCGAGCCGAGGTGGGTCCCCAGGTCGTCGCGGTGCACGAGCGCGGAGACGAGGAAGAGCACGAAGCTCAGCACCACCCAGCCCACGAGCAGCTGCGCGAGCGCCAGCACCACGCGGCGGGCCCGCGGGCGGCGCAGGTGCGGCCGGCCGGGAAGGGGCAGCCGCGGCCGGCCGCGGCTCGCGCGGTGGAGCGTGTAGGGGCGCGCGTCGTCGTCCGGCGCGGGCGCGGCGGGGGCCGCCGGAGGCGCGAGGTGGCCCGCCTCGCCCGGGCTCGCGGCGGGGGGCGGCGCCTCGCGGTGGGCATCGGCGGCCTGCGGCGCGGCGCTGCTCCCGGCCGGGGGCGGCGGTGCCGGCCCGGGCTCCCCCGGGGCCCGCCCGGCCGCCTCCGGGGCCGGGCCGAGCGGCCTGGCCCGAGCGCGGTGGCGCGTGTACGGCGGCGGGTCCTCGGGGGCGGGCGGCTCAGGCGGGTCGGGCACGGCAGCGCCTGAGTATGGTGGCTGGCGTGCCGGGCGGCTGCGTCATCGGCGTCGACCTCGGCGGCACCAACCTGCTGGCCGGCGCGGTGGACGCGGGCTTCGCGGTGCACCGGCGTGCGCACCGCCGCGCGCCGGCCAGCGGCCTCGACGCGGTGCTCGACGCGGTGGCCTCCGCCGTGGACGAGGTGCGGGCGGAGGTCGGCCCGGTGCGCGCCGTCGGGCTCGGGATCCCGTCGCTCTTCGACCACACGCGCGGAGTCGCCGTCTCCACGGTGCACCTGCCGATCCACGACGTGCCGATCCGCGAGGTGATGGCCGAGCGCCTCGGCGTCCCGGTCGTCGCCGACAACGACGCGAACGCCGCGATGCTCGCCGAGCATCGCCTCGGCGCCGCGCGCGGTCACGACCACGCCCTGCTGCTGACGCTCGGCACCGGCATCGGCGGGGGGATCGTCGTCGACGGCCGCCTCGTCCGCGGCGCCCTCGGCGCGGCCGGGGAGCTCGGCCACGTCGTCGTCGACCAGGACGGCCCGCCGTGCTCGGGCGACTGCCCGAACCGCGGCTGCCTGGAGGTGTACGCGAGCGGCACGGCGCTCGGCCGCGCGGCGCTCGCCGTCGCCCACGCAGAGCCCGAGGGCGCCCTCGGCCGGGCGCTGGCCGACGGGCGCGCGGTGACCGGCGCACTGGTGAGCGAGCTCGCCCGGGCCGGCGATCCGGCCGCGGCGGCGGTGCTCGCGCGGATCGGGCGGCACCTCGGCGTCGGCATCGCGTCGCTGGCCAACGTCTTCAACCCGTCCGTGGTCGTGGTCGGCGGCGGGGTCATCGCCGCCGGGGAGCTGCTCCTGGGCCCCGCCCGTGCGGTCGTCCGCGCGCGTGCGCTCGCGCCCTCGCGCGACACGGAGGTCGTGGCCGCCCGCTTCGGCGCGGAGAGCGGGATGCTCGGTGCGGCCGTGCTCGCCTGGGACGCGGTGGCGGCGTGAGGACGGAGGCCGAGAAGGACGGCCAGCCGCCCGGCGGCGACGCGCGGCGGGCGGAAGGCGGCCGGCTGGTCGTCTGCGCCACGCCGATCGGCAACCTCGACGACGTGAGCCTCCGCCTGCTCGAGGTCCTGCGCACGGCCGACGTGGTCGCCTGCGAGGACACCCGCCACACGCTCGGGCTGCTGACGCGCCACGGCGTCCGCGCCCGCGAGCTCGTCTCCTACCACGAGCACAACGAGGTGACCCGCGCGCCGGTGCTCGTGCGGCGCATCGCCGCCGGCGAGCTCGTCGCCCTGGTGAGTGACGCCGGGATGCCGCTCGTCTCCGACCCCGGGCACGCGCTCGTGCAGGCGGCCATCGCGGCCGGGGTGCGCGTCGAGGTGCTCCCGGGGCCGAGCGCGGCGCTCACCGCGCTCGTGGCCAGCGGCCTGCCGGGCGACCGCTGGCGCTTCGTCGGCTTCCTGCCGCGCAAGGCGGGCGAGCTGCGCGCGCTGCTGGCCGCCGGCCGCGAGACGCTCGTGGCCTTCGAGTCGCCGCACCGGACGGCCGGGGCGCTGGCCGTGCTCGCGCAGCTCGATCCCGAGCGCGCGGTCGCGGTCTGCCGGGAGCTGACCAAGCGGCACGAGGAGGTCGTGCGGGGACGGGCGGCGGAGCTCGCGGCGCGCTACGCCGCGGCCGAGCCGCGCGGCGAGGTGGTGCTCGTCGTCGGGCCGCCGCCGCCCGCCGCCGCCGACCTCGACGCCGCGCTGGACGCGCTCGAGCGCCTGGTCGCCGCGGGCGCACGGGCCCGCCCGGCCGCCCAGGTCGTCGGCGAGCTCACCGGCGCACCCGCCAACGCGCTCTACCGCGGGCTGCTCCACCGCCGGTGAGGCGCCCGGCTCCTAGTCTCAGGGCGCCATGTCCTTCACCGTCACCACCCCGATCTACTACGTCAACGGCGCCCCGCACCTCGGGCACGCCTACACGACGATCGCGGCCGACGTCATGGCCCGCCACCAGCGCCAGCGCGGCGAGGAGGTCTTCTTCCTGACCGGCACCGACGAGCACGGGGAGCCCGTCGTGCTGGCCGCCGAGCGGGAGGGCGTCAGCCCGCAGGAGCTCGCCGACCGCAACGCGGAGCGCTTCCGGGCGCTCGCGCCGCGGCTCGCGGCCTCCAACGACTTCTTCATCCGCACGACCGACCCGGAGCACAAGGCCGGCGTCCAGCGCCTGCTGCAGGCCGTCAAGGACAACGGCTGGGTCGAGCTCGGCCGCTACGAGGGCTGGTACTGCCCGCGCTGCGCGGACTTCAAGACCGAGTCGGAGATCGCGGAGGGCGACCGCTGCGCCATCCACCACATCCCGCTGGACTGGGAGAGCGAGGAGAACTGGTTCTTCAAGCTGTCCGCCTTCCAGGAGCGGCTCGAGGCGCTCTACGCGGAGCGCCCCGACTTCGTCCTCCCGAAGGAGCGGCGCAACGAGGCGCTCGCCTTCATCACGGGCGGCCTGCAGGACGTCTCGCTCTCGCGGGGCGCCAAGCTGCAGTGGGGCGTGCAGGTCCCGTGGGATCCCGGCCACGTCTTCTACGTCTGGTTCGACGCGCTGCTCAACTACTACACGGCGCTCACCTACGCCCGGCCGGGCGAGGACCTGACCGAGCGCTTCTGGCCCGCGAGCTTCCACGTCGTCGGCAAGGACATCCTGAAGTTCCACTGCGTCTTCTGGCCGGCGATCCTCATGGCCGCCGGGCTGCCGGTGCCCGAGCACGTGCTCGTGCACGGCTACCTGCTGATGAACGACGAGAAGATGAGCAAGTCGCTCGGGAACGTCCTGGATCCCTTCGCGATCATCGAGCGCTTCGGGGTCGACGCGCTGCGCTTCTACCTCCTGCGCGACGTGCAGTTCGGCGGCGACGGCGAGGTGAGCGCGCAGGCCTTCGAGCAGCGCTACGAGAGCGAGCTGGCCAACGACCTCGGCAACCTCGCGAGCCGGGTGAGCGCGATGGTGGTCAGGTACCGCGGCGGTGCGGTCCCGGCCCCCGCGGCGCTCGACCTGGAGGCCGACTTCGACGGGCTCCCGGCGCGGGTCGCCGAGCACCTCGACCGCGGCGAGCTGACCCAGGCGCTCGAGGCGATCTGGACGCGGGTGCGGCGGCTCAACCGCTACGTCGAGGAGCAGGCGCCCTGGCGGCTCGCGAAGGAGCCGGACGGCGCCGCGCAGCTCGACACCGCGCTGGCGACGCTCGTCGAGGGGCTGCGGACGGTCACCGTGCTGCTCGCGCCCTACCTGCCGCAGACGAGCGCGGCGCTGCTCGGCGCGCTCGGCGCGCCCGACGACGGCTGGGCCGCCGCGGCGTTCGGGAGCGGCGCGGTGGCCCGGGTGGAGAAGGTCGCCCCGCTCTTCCCGAAGCACGACCCCGCGCCCGCGTGATCGACTCCCACACCCACCTGGACTCCTGCGCGCCCCCCAACGCGGAGCTCGTCGCCGCGGCGCGGGCGGCGGGGGTCGTGAAGCTGCTCACGATCGGGACCGACGAGGCCTCCAACCGCGCCGCCCTGGCGGCGGCCGCGGAGTTCGACGCGGTGTGGGCCGCCGTCGGGCGCCACCCGAACGAGGCGGCCGGCTTCGACGACGCCGCGCTGGCCGACCTGCGGGCGCTGGCCGCCCATCCGCGCTGCGTCGCGATCGGCGAGACCGGCCTCGACTTCTACCGCGACGGCGCGCCGCGCGCCGACCAGGAGCGGGCCTTCGCCGCGCAGATCGACCTCGCGCGGGAGCTGGGCAAGCCGCTCGTCATCCACGCGCGCGCCGCCGACGACGCCGTGATCGGCCAGCTGCGCGAGCAGGCGGGCGGCGTCCGGGTCCTCCTGCACTGCTTCGCGATGCCCGGCCGGGTGGCCGAGTGCGTGGAGGCGGGCTGGTGGTGCTCCTTCGCCGGGAACGTCACCTACCCGAGGAACGCCGCGCTCGCCGACGCCGCCCGCCGCGTCCCGGCCGATCGCCTGCTGGTGGAGACCGACGCGCCGTACCTGACGCCCCAGGCCGTGCGCCGGGAGCGCAACCAGCCGGCCTTCGTGGCGCACACCGCGGCCTTCGTGGCGGAGGTCCGCGGCGTGCCCTACGCCGAGCTCGAGGCGCAGGTCGAGGCCACCGCGGCGGAGCTGTACGGCTGGTGAGCACGCCGGTCCAGCCGTCCCTGCGGCGGCTGCGGGAGTTCGGGGTGCGCCCGAAGCGCGACCTCGGGCAGAACTTCCTGATCGACTCGAACATCCTGGGGGTGATCGCCCGGGCGGCGCGGCTCGGCGCCGAGGACGTGGTGCTCGAGATCGGCGGCGGGCTCGGCGTGCTGAGCGAGCACCTCGCGCCGCTCGTCGCCCACACGCACGTCGTCGAGCTGGACCGCTCGCTCGAGCCGGCGCTCCGGGACGCGCTCGGCCCGTTCGGCGACCGGGCGAGCCTCCACGTCACCGACGCCATGCAGCTCGACCTGCGCGCGCTCGCGCCCGCGCCGACGCGGGTCGTGGCGAACCTCCCCTACGGCATCGCGGCGGGGGCGATCCTGCGGACGATCGAGGAGCTCGGCGAGGTCACCCGCTGGGTGGCGATGGTGCAGAAGGAGGTCGGCCAGCGCTTCGCCGCGCGGCCCGGGGGCGGCGCCTACGGCGTGCCCTCCGTCCTGGCGCAGCTGGCCTGCGAGGTGACGGTCCTGCGCAAGGTGGCGCGCACCGTCTTCCACCCGGTGCCCAACGTCGACTCGGTGCTCGTGGTCCTCGAGCGCCACGGCCCGGCGCCGGAGCTCGCGCTGCGCCGGCTCGTGCAGCAGGCCTTCGCCCACCGCCGCAAGGCGCTCGCCCGCTCCCTGCAGCTCGGCCCGCACGCCGCGCCCGACCTGCGCGACCGCGCGCGGGCGGCGCTCGTCGCGATGGGGCACCCGGCCGACGAGCGCGCCGAGCGGCTCGAGCCCGAGGAGTTCCGGGCGCTCCACGAAGCGCTGGCGGCGTGATCGAGCGCGCGCCCGCGAAGGTCAACCTGTGCCTCTTCGTCGGCGGCAGGCGCCCCTCCGACGGCCGGCACGAGCTGGTGTCGGTCATGCAGGCCATCGACCTCTGCGACGACCTCCGCCTCACCCCCGGGCCAAAGGTGCCAGGCACCTTCGCCCCGCCGCCGGGGCCAAAGGTGCCCGGGCCAAAGGTGCCAGGCACCTTCGCCCCGCCGCCCGGGCCAACGGTGCCTGGCACCGACGGCCCGCGGGACGAGGTGGTGTGCGTCGGGGTGGAGGGTCCGAACCTCGTGGCCGAGGCGATCGCGGCGTTCCGGGCGCGCACGGGGTGGGACGGGCCGCCCGTTCGGATCGAGGTCGCCAAGCGCATCCCGGTCGCGGCGGGCCTCGGGGGCGGAAGCGCCGACGCAGCCGCCGCGCTGCGCCTCCTCGCCCGCGCGCATGAAAGGGGTCAGACCCCTCTGATGCGCGACGAGCTGCTGGAGCTCGCCGCCGGGCTCGGCGCCGACGTCCCGGCCCAGGTGCGGCCGGGCCGCTACCTGGCCGAGGGAGCGGGGGAGCGCGTGGAGGCGCTCCCCCCGGTGTGGCCGTCCTTCGCGGTGCTCGTCGTCCCCGGCGAGGCGGCCCTCGCCACCGCCGACGTCTACCGCGAGTTCGACCGCCTCGGCCTGCCGCGGTCGGCGGCGGACCTGGACGGCCGCCGGGCGGAGGTGCGGGCGAGGGTGGTCGCCGGCCGCACCGGGCTTCCCGACGCGCTCGTGGTCAACGACCTCGGCCCCGCCGCGATCTCCCTGCTGCCGAGCATCGCGGGGGCGCTGGCCGATGCGCGGGAGGCGGGCGCCGACCACGCGCTCGTCTCCGGCTCGGGCCCGACCGTGCTCGGCCTGTTCGTCGACCCGGGCGCCGCCCGCACCGCCGCCCAGGCGCTGCGTCGCCACCACCCGCGCCTCGTGCTGACCGAGCCCGTGCACGCGACGTGAAGCCGAGCTGGCTCGTCGGCGCGGCCGCGCTGGCCGCGTTCCTGCTCTTGCGCCGGCGCCGGCTCGAGCCGACGCTGCTCGTCGGCGGCGCCGTCGCGGTCCTCGGCGCGCTGGCCTACGGCCTCGGGCTCGTGGCCTTCCCCGACGTCGAGCAGCTGCTCGAGGACGCCGGTGACACCCTCGGGCGCTGGACCTACCTCTTGGTCGGCGTCCTTGCGTTCCTGGAGACCGGGGCGTTCGTCGGCCTGCTCGCCCCCGGCGAGACGGTGATCCTCGTCGGCGGCGTCGTGGCGGGCCAGGGCAAGATCGACGTCATCGCGCTCATCGCCCTCGTCTGGGCGTGCGCGGTGGCCGGCGACCTGACGAGCTTCTACCTCGGGCGCCGCCTCGGCCGCGGCTTCCTCGAGCGTCACGGCGGCAAGGTCTCCATCACCCCCGAGCGCCTCGAGAAGGTCGAGGGCTTCTTCGAGAGGTACGGCGGCCGCGCGATCCTGCTCGGCCGCTTCGTCGGGCTCGTCCGGGCCATCGCCCCGTTCCTGGCGGGCTCCAGCGGCATGCCGCTGCGGCGCTTCGTCCCCTACGACGTCATCGGCGCCGGCCTCTGGGGCTCGGCGTTCTGCCTGCTCGGCTACCTCTTCTGGCAGAGCTTCGGCACCGTCCTGGACTACGCGAAGACCGGCACGCTCGCCCTGGGCACCGTCATCGTGGTGGTCACCGCGGCCGTCGCGCTCACGCGGTACCTCCGGGTGCCCGGCAACCGGCGGCGCGTCCGCGCGGTCGTCGAGGCGCAGGAGCGCCGGCCCGTCGTGGGCCCCCTCGTCCGGGTGGTCGTGCGGCGCGGTGCGCGCCCGGCCCGCTTCGCCTGGGCTCGCGTCACCCCCGGCGACCTCGGCCTCGAGCTCACGACGGTCCTGGCGGTCCTCGGCGTCGGCGTCTTCGCGGTGGCGGCCTACGCGATCTCCCTCGGGCCGGGCGAGGTCCCCGCGGCCGACGCCCGCGCGCTCCGGGCCGCCGACGACCTCCACGCCCACTGGCTCACCGACGTCGCGAAGGCCGTGACCACCCTCGGGCTGCTCGGCCTGACCCTCGCGGCGGTCGTCCTCGCCTGCGGCGTCCTGGTCGCCAAGCGCGAGCTCCTGGAGGCCGCGGCGATCGGCTCGGGCTACGCGCTGCTGCTCGCCGCCGAGGCGATCGTGCGGGGTGCCGAGGACCGCCCCCGGCCGCTCGGGAGCCTCGTCGAGACGAGCGCCACGAGCTTCCCGAGCGCGCACGTCGCCCACAGCCTCGCCTGGGTCGCCATCGCGGTCGCCGTCGCGCGCGTCCTCCCGCGCTGGGGAGCCCGCGCCGCCGTGCTCGTCGCCTCGCTGGTCGTCGTGGTGGTCGTGGCCCTCACCCGCGTGTACCTGCGCGCCCAGTACCTCTCCGACGTGGTCGCGGGGGCCGGCCTCGGCGCCGCCTGCTTCGCCGTCTGCGCCGCGGTGGCCCTGCTCGTCGGCCACGTGCGTCATCATCGGAGCGCCTCGTGAGCAACCAGACCGTCACCTACGTCGTGGCCGCCGCCTGCGGGCTGCTGGCCCTGGCGGCCTACGTCGGGCTGATCCTCGTGCCCGCCGTGAGCGCCTACTCGCGCTGGTGGGAGCGCATCGGCGCGGGCTTCCTCAGCCTCTACGTGCTCGGCGCGTTCGTCATCGCCGGGGTCGGCGGCGGCGCCGCCGTCGTCTGGTTCTGGAACAACTTCCAGGGCTGAGCGCCCGGACGGCCGGCCCGGTCGCCGCTCGTACACTGCCCCTCGGCATGAGCCCGGTCACCCAGAGTTCGCAGGGCGGGCCCGACTTCGCCGCGCTCGACGCGATCACCGACGCGGTCGAGTCCGGCGCCGGGCTGCCGGACATCGTCCGGGCGGCGTCCCGTGCGCTCGACGCGAGCCTCGTCCTCGTCGACCGGGCGGGCGCCGTGCTGGCCGTCGCGGCGCGCTCGCCCGCCGACGAGCGCTCCCTGACCGCGAACGGGGCGGGCGTCGAGACCCTGGAGCTCCGCGTCGCCGACGAGCCGGTCGGCCTGCTGCGCATGCGGCTGCGGGGCGGCGAGGGGGCCGGCACCGGGCTCGTCAAGCTCGTCACCACGCTCGTCGCCTCCGAGGTGGAGCGGGTCCGGGCGCCCGAGCGGGCCTCGCAGGAGGCCGCCGCCGCCTTCGTGCACGCGGTCCTCGACCGGGTGATCGTCGCCCCCGCGGAGATCCTCGAGCGCGGCGGGGCGGTCGGCATCGACCTCGTCGCCGGCGCCAGCGTGCTCATCGCGCGCGCCCACCCGCAGGTCACCGTCGAGGACGGCTGGCGCGCGCGCGTCGTCGCCGTGGCCGAGCGCGGGGCCCGCGCGGTGCTGAGCGCGGCCGTGGCGGTCCCGGCCTCCACCGAGCGCGGGGACGGCCCGGTCGCGGAGGTCGTCGTGCTCCTGCCCGGCGACGACGACGCGGTCGCCCAGCGCGCCGCGGACGGCGTCCTGCGCGAGCTGCAGGCCGGCCTGGCCGGGCACACCTTCGCGGTGGGCCGCTCGCGGGTGGCGCAGGACCCGGGCGACCTGGCGCGCGCGGGCAACGAGGCCCTGCTGGCCGCCAACGTCGCGGAGGGCGACCGCGAGCGGTCGGGCATCGCCTTCGACGAGACCGGCGCCTACCGGCTCCTGCTGCCCGCGATGAGCGAGGACCCGGCCGAGCTGCAGCGCTTCTACGCGGAGACCGTCGAGCCGCTCGTCGCCTACGACGACCAGTACGAGACCGACCTGGTGCAGACCGTGGAGACGTTCCTCGACGCCGACGGGAACGTCGCCGGCACCGCGCAGCGCCTGTTCACCCACCGCCACACCATCCGCTACCGGCTGGAGCGGGTGCGCGACCTGAGCGGCCTCGACGTGGGCTCCACCGACGGTCGCGAGAAGCTGTCGCTGGGGCTGAAGGCCATGCGGGTGCTCGGGATCGCCAAGCGCGGCGGCCCGGCGACGGAGACCGGAGCCGGCGGCGGGCGGGTCCCGCGGCGCTGAGGCGGGCCTCGCTCCCCCACAAGTGGGGGAGCCGCATCGATCAAACGTCCAACAAAGTTGGGTATGCCGGAGCTGTGGGGCAGCCTTGCGGTCGTGCCCCGCCTGCCGTCCACCCCGCGCCCCCGCGCGATCGGCGCCTTCACGGGCGCGGTGGCCGTGCTCACCTCGGGGCTGCTCGTCGCCTCGGGCGCGTCCTCGCTCGGGGCGCAGGTGCTCGGGTTCTCCGGGTGGAGCGAGACGCACGCGGCCCCGGAGCGCCGCGCCGTGCTCCCGCGCCCCGCGCTGCTCGCCCTGGCGCCGACGGCACCGGAGCGCCGCGCGCGCCGCGGCCGGGTGAGCGAGGTCGGCACCCGCGACGGCGCCGCGACGCAAGCCGCCGCGGGCGGCGCCACGGCCACCCCGATCGCGGCCGCGCAGACGCCGCCGCTCGGGTGGGGCGCCGCCGCGGCGGACCAGGCGCGGTCACGGCCGGCCGGCGGCCGCGACCGGGTCCGCCTGGAGCGGAGCCTGGCGCAGGACAGCGACGGCGACGGGCTGAGCGACCTGCGCGAGCGCCGCCTCGGCACCGATCTGCGCGCGGTCGACACCGACCACGACGCGCTCCCCGACGGCTGGGAGGTCGCCCACCGCCTCGATCCACGGCGGGGCGCCGACGCGGCCCGCGACCTCGACGGCGACGGCCTCTCCAACCGGACCGAGTACCGCCTGCTCGCCGACCCCCGGCGCCGGGACTCCAACGCCGACGGCCGCGACGACGGGGACGACGACGCGGACGGCGACGGGCTCGTCAACCGCGTCGAGCAGGAGATCGCGAGCGACCCCGAGCGCGAGGACTCGAACGCCGACGGCCGCGACGACGGCGATGACGACGCGGACGGCGACGGGGTCTCGAACCTCCAGGAGGTCCGGGTCGGCACCGATCCGGGCGTCGCGGAGGAGCCCTCGGCGGAGCCCGCGTCGACCCCGGCGGAGCCGGGACCCGCGGCGGATCCCGCCTCGACGGCGGCCGATCCCGCACCGGCCGAGGCGGCGCCGGAGCCGGCTCCCGCGCCGGCCGATCCCGAGCCCGCACCGGCCGACGCTGCGCCCGCGCCGGCCGACCCCGCCCCCGCGCCCGATCCGACGCCGGCCGAGAGCGCTCCCGGCGACGGGTCGGCGGGGGCCGCCCCCGCTCCGTCCGACCCTCCGGGCGAGTCGCAGGCTCCCGCGCCCGGCGCGGAGCCGCCCGCCGGCGCGCCCGCCGATCCCGCCGCGCCCGCCCTCGATCCCGGCGCGCCGGGCGCGGGAGTCCTGCCGGCGACGCCCTAGCATCCGCCGCCATGCGCGTCGGCATCATCACGGGCTCGGGCACCTATGCGCTCCCGGGGCTCGAGGCCGCCGGGACGGAGCTCGTCGCCACGCGCTTCGGGACGGTCCCGGTGACGTCCGGGCGCTTTTCCGGGGCCGAGGTCCTCCACGTCTCCCGCCACCGCGAGGGCCACGCGCTGCTCTCCTCGGCCGTCACCCACCAGGCGAACATCTCCGCCCTCGCGCAGGCGGGTGCCCAGGCGCTGCTGGCCGCGACGGTCTGCGGCACGTGCGACCCGGACATGGAGCTCGGCTCGCTCATCGTCTTCGACGACCTGCTGTTCCTCCAGAACCGGCTCCCCGATGGCTCGCCCTGCACGCTGCACACCGAGCCCGGGGCCCCGGGCCGCGGCCACTGGGTCTTCGAGGACCCGTTCTCGGCACCGCTCCGCGCGGCGCTCCTGGCCGGAGCGGGCGCCGTCGGCCACCCCGTGCGCGACGGCGGCACCTACGGCCACGTGGACGGGCCGCGCTTCAACACGAAGGCGGAGATCCGCCTGCTCCGCGCCGCCGGGGTCACCGCCGTCTCCCAGACCGCGGGGCCGGAGGCGGTGCTGGCCGGGGAGGCCGGGCTCCCGTTCGCGCTGCTGGGCTACGCGACGGACTACGCCAACGGCGTCAGGCCCGACGCCCCGACGCCGATGGAGGAGCTCGTCCGCCTGGTCGGCGCGAGCACCGAGACCTTCGCGGCCGCGCTCGCCGCCACCCTGCCGGCGCTGGCCGACGCCGACGTCGCGCCGACCGGCACCCACTTCTCCTGGGACTGAGCGCCGCACCCGCGGCGGTCGTGGTGGCGAGCCTCGCGGCCCCCGCGACCCCCGAGCTCAAGGCGCTGCTCGGCCCCCCGGCGGCCGCCGCGCTGCACGACGAGCTCGTCGCCCGCGCGCGGCGCTGGGTCGCGGCCGTCGCGCCGGGTCGAGCGTTCGAGGCGACCTCCACCCTCATGGCGGGCGCTGCACTGCGCGATCACGCGGGACCCGTGCTGCTCGTCGCCCCCGACGTCCCTGCGCTCGGCGCCGCCCACGCCGCCGACGCGCTGGACGACCTCGCCGACGGGGTGGCCATCGTGCTCGCCCCGACGAGCGACGGCTCCCCGTTCCTGCTGGGGCTGCCGCGGCCCGACCCGGCGCTCCTCGAGCTCGCGGGCCAGGGGTTCGAGGTGCTCGCCGGGTCCGCCGCCGTGCGTGCGGGGGGCTTCGGGCTGCTCCGCGCGGAGCGGCGCCTGGCCTCCCGCGCGGACGCGCTCGCGCTGGCCGCCGACCCGGTGGCCCCGGAGGCGCTGGTCGGGCACCTGCGCCACGCGGTGGCGGTGCGGCGCCCGGCGCCCGCGGCCTGACGGCGGCGCGGCGGGCCCGGACGACCGCGGCTAGGTGGCGGGAACCTCGCGGATGTTCGCCTTGACGTCGTCGACCACGCCGTCGGGGACCTCCTGCATGCCGTGGTCGGCCTTGGCGTGCTCGGCGACCTGGCCGAGGATCTCGTCGTCGGACTGCGCGGTGAAGGTGGCGGTGCAGCCGGGGACGACGGCGCCGCAGGAGAACTGCTTCATGGTGGGCTCCCGGGTGGGGACGAGCGGACGGGTCGCGAGCGTACCCTGCGAGCCGGTTCGAGCCCTGGGTACGCTGGAGCGACCGCATCGGTGGGGAGTCGTCTAACCGGTCAAGACACTGGGTTTTGGTCCCAGGAACCAGGGTTCGAGTCCTTGCTCCCCAGCTCCACCGCTAAAAGCGCCGGGGCGCCCCATAGGATCCCGCGGGTGTCCTTCACCGCCGTCGTGATGGCCGCCGGGCAGGGGACCCGGATGCGCTCCAAGCTGCCCAAGGTGCTGCATCCGGTGTGCGGGCGGCCGATGGTCCACTGGCCGGTGCTGGCCGCGCGGGCGGCGGGTGCCGCCTCGGTGGTGGTCGTCGGCGGGGCGGACGGCGCGCTGGAGGGAGCGCTGCCGGAGGGGGTCGCGCTCGTGGTGCAGCCCGTCGCCGACGGCACGGGCGGTGCGGTCCGCGCGGCGGCCGCCCACCTCGACCCCGCGCTGCCGGTGGTGGTGCTCTCGGGCGACGTGCCGCTCGTCTCGCGCGAGGTGCTCGGCGAGCTCGTCGCCGCGCACGTGGCCGGCGGTGCCGCCGCGACGATGGTGACCACCCGCCTCGAGGACCCGTCCGGCTACGGCCGCGTCGTGCGCGACACGACGGGCGGGGTGCTGCGGGTGGTCGAGACCAAGGAGGGCGGCGAGGCCACGGCTCGCGAGCTCGCCATCCGCGAGGTCAACACGGGGATCTTCTGCTTCGACGCGGGTCCGCTCACCCGGGCGCTCGCCGGGCTGCGGAGCGACAACTCGCAGGGGGAGTACTACCTGCCCGACACCCTGCCGGCCCTCCGCGCGCTCGGGCTCCCCGTCGCCGCCCATCCCGTCGACGACCCGGGCCTCGTGCTCGGCGTCAACGACCGGGTCCAGCTCGCCCGGGTCCAGGCGGTGGCCCAGCGGCGGATCCTCGTCCGGCTCATGCGGGAGGGCGTGACGCTCGTCGACCCGGGGACGACCACGGTCGACGCCGGCGTGGAGGTGGGCCCGGACACGACGATCGAGCCCGGGTGCTCCCTGCGCGGGGCGAGCCGGGTGGGCAGCGGCTGCACGATCGGCCCGCAGACCACGCTGCTCGATACGGTGCTCGGCGACGACGTGCGCGTGCCGCACTCCTACGCCACGGGCGCCGTGGCGGAGGACGGCGTGAGCGTCGGGCCCTTCGCCTATCTGCGGCCGGGCACGGTGCTGCGCGCGGGGGCGAAGGTCGGGACGTTCGTCGAGGTCAAGAACTCCGACGTGGGGGCGGGCGCCAAGGTCCCGCACCTCTCCTACCTCGGCGACGCGGACGTGGGCCCGGGGACCAACCTCGGGGCGGCGACGATCACCGCGAACTACGACGGCCGGCGCAAGCACCGCACGCGGATCGGCGCCGGGGTGCGCACCGCGGTCGACACCACGCTGGTCGCACCGGTCAGCGTGGGCGACGGCGCCCTCACCGGCGCCGGCTCGGTCATCACCGAGGACGTGCCGCCGGGAGCGCTCGGCATCGCCCGCGCGCGTCAGCGCAACGTCGAGGACTATGCTGCGCGCGCGGAGCCCGAGCCGACCCCGTGACGACGACCGACCTCCACCCGTCTCCCGTCCGCGATCCGAGCGAGGCTCCGTTGGCCCCTCTGACGAGCCTGCCCTTCGAGTCCCCCAAGCGGCTCATGCTCTTCTCGGGGCGGGCGAACCCGGAGCTCGCCAGCCGCATCGCCGGCAAGCTCGGCCTCGACCTGGGTCCCGTGACGCTCAAGACGTTCTCCTCCGGGGAGGTCTACTGCCGCTACGAGGAGTCGATCCGCGGGGCGGACGTGTTCATCGT
>CAXSFZ010000046.1:0-29529 GCA_964236905.1 uncultured Solirubrobacteraceae bacterium
CACGATCCTGACCGAGCCGCGCAACGCGCTCGTCAAGCAGTTCCAGCGCTTCTTCTCCTTCGACGGCATCGAGCTCGTCTTCGCCGAGGAGGCCCTCGCCTCGATCGCCGACCGCGCGCTCGAGCGCGAGACCGGCGCGCGCGGCCTGCGGTCGATCATCGAGGAGACGCTGCTCGACGTGCAGTTCGAGCTCCCCTCACGCCGCGACGTCAAGAAGTGCGTGGTCACCAAGGAGACGATCGACTCCGGGCGCGCACCGACGCTCGTCACCGAGGCGGCACCCGAGAGCGCCGACGAGGCGCCGGCGGCCGCCGAGTCGGCCTAGGCTCCCGGTCCCCTGCCGCCGCAGCCGATCACCTTCGCGGGCGGCACGCTCGACCGCGCCGGTCCGCGGCGCGCCGACGCGGCGTGGCTCGAGGGCGCCCGGGGCGATCCCGCGGCCCGGGTGGTGCTCGTCGGCCGCGACGGCGTCGGCGAGTCGCGGGGCCCGGTCGACGGCGACGCGGTGTTCCTCGGCCTCGACGGGGAGCGCGCGGTCTGGGCCCGGCCGGCGGAGGGCGGGGACCCCGAGCTCGGCCACCTCGTCGAGCTGCGCGGCGCGGCGCTCTCGATGCCCGCGGCCGAGGCCGGGCTGTTCGCCTACGCGGCCGCCATGCTCCACTGGCATCGCAGCCACCGCTTCTGCGGGCGCTGCGGCCAGGCGACGTCGAGCTTCGAGGGCGGCCATGTCCGCCGCTGCCCCGACGGGCACTCCGCCCACCCGCGGACCGACCCGGTCGTGATCATGCTCGTGGTCGATCCCGAGGGCGACCGCGTGCTGCTCGGCCGGCAGCCGAGCTGGCCGGCCAACCGGTTCTCGGCGCTCGCGGGGTTCGTGGAGCCGGGCGAGCCGCTCGAGCACGCCGTGGCGCGAGAGTGCGGCGAGGAGGCGGGCGTGCAAGTCGCCCGCGTGCGCTACGTCGCCTCGCAGCCCTGGCCGTTCCCGGCGAACCTCATGCTCGGGTTCGAGGCGACGTGGACCGGAGGCGAGGCCCGCGTCGTCGACCACGAGCTCGAGTCCGTGCGCTGGTTCGGCCGCGCCGAGCTGGCCGCCGCCGCCCGGGAGGACGTGGCGTGGGAGGGGGAGGGCGGCGTCCCCGCGGAAGGCGGGCTGCTCCTCCCTCCGCGGCTCGCGATCGCCCGGCACCTCATCGAGGGCTGGCTCGCCCGCCCGGCGGCGTGAGCCGGCCGGCCCGGGCCGCGCGGGGCCGATCGTAGACTCCGCCCGGATGTCGCTGCAGGAGAAGACCCGCTGGGAACCCGCCGAGGCCGAGCCCCGGATCAGCCGGGCCTGGCTGGAGAGCGGGCTCAACCACCCCGACCCCGACGGCGAGGGGCCGGCGTACTCCATCGCGATCCCGCCGCCCAACGTCACGGGCGCGCTGCACATGGGGCACGCCCTCAACGGGGCGGTGCAGGACACGCTCATCCGCTGGCACCGGATGGGCGGGGCCCGGGCGCGCTGGATCTTCGGGACCGATCACGCGGGCATCGGGCTGCAGACCCAGGTCGAGAAGCTCCTGCGCGCCGAGGGCACCACCCGCCAGGAGGTCGGCCGCGAGGAGTTCGCGCGGCGGGCGTGGGCCTGGCGCGCGGAGTTCGGCGGCACCATCGTCGAGCAGTTCAAGCGGCTCGGGAGCTCGGCGGACTTCGACCACGAGCGCTTCACGCTCGACGCGGGCTACGCCGAGGCCGTCGTGCGCGTCTTCGTCGCCCTGTACGAGCGGGGCCTGATCTACCGCGACAACTACCTGGTCAACTGGGATCCGGGCTCGCGCTCGGCCCTCAGCGACCTCGAGGTGGAGGAGCGCGAGGTCGAGGACGCGATGTACGAGATCGCCTACCCGCTGGCGGACGGCTCGGGCGAGGTGGTCGTCGCCACGGTGCGACCCGAGACGATGCTCGCCGACACCGCCGTCGCGGTCCATCCGGACGACCAGCGGTACACGGGGCTCGTGGGCCGGAGCGTCGTGCTCCCGCTCGTGGGGCGCGAGCTGCCGGTCATCGCCGATCCCTACGTGAAGGCGGACTTCGGCACGGGGTGCCTGAAGATCACCCCCGGGCACGACCCGAACGACTTCGAGATCGGCCGGCGGCACGGGCTCGAGGAGCTCACGGTGATCGGCGAGGACGGGCGGATGACCGAGGCCGCGGGGCCCGCCTACGCCGGGCTGACCGTGCTCGAGGCGCGCGCCGCGGTGGTCGCCGCGCTCGGGGACGCGGTGCGCTCCACGCGCCCCTACGTGCACGCCGTCCCGTTCTCGCACCGCTCGGGGGAGCGGATCGAGCCGCTCGTCTCGCTGCAGTGGTTCATGCGGATGGACGAGCTCGCCGCCCCCGCGCTCGCCGCGGTGCGCGAGGGCCGCGTGCGGATCCACCCGCCCGCGCAGCAGAAGCGCTACCTCGACTGGCTCGAGGGCATCCGGCCCTGGTGCATCTCGCGCCAGCTGTGGTGGGGGCACCAGCTGCCCGTGTGGTATCGCGGCGAGGAGACCTTCGTCGGCGCCGAGTCACCCGCGGGCGAGGGCTGGGAGCGCGACCCCGACGTGCTCGACACCTGGTTCTCGAGCGCCCTGTGGCCCTTCGCGACGCTGGGCTGGCCCGCCGACACGCCCGAGCTGCGGGCGTTCTACCCGACCGCCGTGCTCTCCACGGCGCGCGACATCCTCTTCCTGTGGGTCGCGCGGATGGTCATGCTCGGGATCGAGTTCACCGGCCAGGCGCCGTTCGCCGACGTCTACAACCACTCGGTCATCCAGGCCCCCGACGGCCGCCGGATGAGCAAGTCGCTCGGGACGGGGATCGACCCGCTCGCCCTGATCGACGGCGGGCCGCGCCCCGCGGTCTTCCCCCAGGGCGGGGACTTCCCGGCCTACGGCGCCGACGCGGTCCGCTTCGGGCTGCTGGCCATGAGCTCCACCCAGGACGTGCGCTTCTCCGAGGAGAAGGTCGCGCAGGGCTCCGCCCTCGCCAACAAGCTCTTCAACGCCACCCGCTTCGTGCTCGGCAAGGTGCCGGAGGGGACGGCCGGCGCGCCGCGGCCCACGACGCTCGAGGACCGCTGGATCCTCTCGCGGCTGGAGTCCTTCAAGGGCGAGCTGGCCGGGCGGATCGCCGCCTTCGACTTCTCGAAGGCCGCGCTCGGGCTCTACGACTTCGTCTACGGGGAGCTCTGCGACTGGTACGTGGAGCTCACGAAGGCGCGGGAGGTGGACCCCGCGCTCGCGGACACCCTCCTGCACGTGCTGCGCGAGACGCTGGCGATCGCCCACCCGGTCATCCCCTTCGTCACCGAGGAGCTCTGGGGGCACCTGCCGGGCGCCGACGGGACGCTGCTGGCGGGCGCCCGGCGGCCCCCGGCGCGCCCCGAGCTCCGCGACCTCGAGGCCGAGGCGGCCGTCGCCGCGGCGATCACCGCGATCACGACCATCCGCGGCTGGCGCCAGGACGCCGGCGTGCGGGCGGGCGCGTTCCTACCGGTCCGCATCGGCGGGCTCGTCCCGGAGGCGGCCGCGCTCGTGCAGCGCATGGCCCGCCTGGAGGACGGCGGCGACGGGGAGGCGGTGGCCACGATCCAGGTCCCGGGCGGGAGCGTCGAGGTGCTCGAAGGGGGCGGGTTCGACCCGGCGCAGGCGCGGCGCAAGGTCGACGAGCAGCGCGCCCGCCTCGGGACGGAGATCGCCCGGGCGGAGGGCAAGCTCGCCAACGCGGGGTTCGTGGAGCGGGCTCCCGCGGCGGTGGTCGCGGCCGAGCGGGAGAAGCTCGCGCGGCTGCGCGGCGAGCGCGACGCGCTCTGATGGCGGCGCCGGATGCCGCGACGGCTCCGCTCGGCGAGGCGGAGGCCTACCTGCGCGGCCTCGAGCTCTTCGGCATGCGCTTCGGGCTGGACCGCATGCGCGGCCTGCTGGCGGTGCTCGGTGAGCCGCAGGAGCGCTTCGCCTCGGTCCACGTCGTCGGCTCCAACGGGAAGAGCTCGACGACACGGATGATCGCGGCGCTGCTCGGCGCCCACGGCCTCCGCGCCGGCTCCTACCTCTCGCCGCACTTGGTCTCCTTCGTGGAGCGCGTGCGCGTGGGGGGCGCCGACGCGGCACCCGAGCGCTTCGCCGCGGCGGTCGCCGCGGCGCGGGC
This sequence comes from uncultured Solirubrobacteraceae bacterium, assembly GCA_964236905.1. Taxonomy (GTDB): domain Bacteria; phylum Actinomycetota; class Thermoleophilia; order Solirubrobacterales; family Solirubrobacteraceae; genus Paraconexibacter. The sequence goes on from CAXSFZ010000046.1 coordinate 4,171, forward strand.
CGCGGCGGCGAGCGTCGACCGGACGCTCGGGCCGGGCGACCGGGTGACCCAGTTCGAGGCGCTCACGGCGGCCGCCTTCTTCGAGCTGGCCGCCGCGGGCGTGGAGGTCGCGGTGGTCGAGGCCGGGCTCGGCGGGCGCTGGGACGCGACGAACACGATCCCCTCCTCGGTGCAGGTGCTCACCAACGTCGGGCTCGAGCACACCCGCTGGCTGGGGCCCACCGTGCGCGACATCGCCGGCGAGAAGCTCGACGTGGTGCGCCCGGGCGGCACGCTCGTGGTCGGCGCGGGCCTGCACCCGGACGCGCGGGCGGTGGCCGACGCGGTCGTGGCCGAACGCGGCGCGCGTCTCGTCGAGGCGCCGCCGGCCCCGCCGGCCGAGCTGCGGCTGCGGGCGGCGGGCACCTTCCAGCGCACGAACTTCGCGCTGGCCTGCGCCGCCGCGGAGGCGTTCCTGGCCCGCCCGCTCGACGCCGTCGCCGTGGCGGACGCGGCCGCCTCGACGCTCGTGCCCGGCCGCTTCGAGACCGTGGGGGAGCGGCCGCTGACCATCCTCGACGGGGCCCACAACCCGGCGGGCTTCCGCGCGCTGGCCGCCTCGCTGCGCGAGGTGCTCGCCGGCCGCCGGCTCGTCGCGGTGATCTCGGTGCTCGACGACAAGGACGCCGCCGCGATGCTCGCCGAGCTGCTTCCCCTCTGCGCCGCGGCGATCGCCACCGCCAACGCCAACCCGCGGACGCTCCCGCCCGCGACCCTGCGGTCGCTCGCGACGCAGGTCGGCGTCGGCCCGCCGATCCACGTCGAGCCCGATCCGCGCCGCGCGCTGGCCCGTGCGCGCGCGCTCGCCGGGCCCGAAGGGGTCGTCCTCGCCACGGGCTCCCTCTACCTGCTGGCCGACCTCGCGCGCCCCGCCGGGGCGGCGCCGGCCTCGACGCTGTGAACGAGGACGGCCCGAGCGTCCTGCGGATGATGGCCGCGGTGGCCGGGGTGGTCGCGACGGTGATCCTGCTGTTCTTCGCGGTGGGCTACGTGCTAGGCAGGGTCTTCCTGTAAGGCCACGAAGTACGATTCCCGTGCCCATGCCGCTCCCCCTCGCAGTCTTCGGGATCAACTCCGACGGCCTGAACCTCGCCGTCAAGCTCCTGATCCTCCTGCTGGTCTTCGTCTACCTGGCGCTGGTCTACTACACCTTCACCGACGCGCGCCGCCGCATCGCCGATCCGATCGTGATCGGCTGCGCGACCGCCGCCTCGCTCTTCCCGTTCGTCGGGACGGTCATCTACATGATCGTGCGGCCGCCGGAGTACCTCGACGACGTCCGCGAGCGGGAGCTCGAGATGCAGACCGCCGAGGCACGGCTGCACTCCATGGACTACTTCCTCTGCCCGCACTGCGACTACCACGTCGAGAAGGACTTCCTGCGCTGCCCGAACTGCTCGCGCAAGCTGAAGGACCCCTGCGTGAACTGCGCGCGGCCGCTGGACCCGGAGTGGAAGCTCTGCCCCTACTGCGAGGCCGCGATCCCCGGCGTGGCGGCTCCGGTCCCGCGCCGCCGCCGGCGCCAGCCCGAGGAACGCGTCGCCACCGAGTAGTGGACGCGCTGCTGAAGGAGCTCGCCGGCGCCTCGCTGGCGCTCGGCGAGGCCGAGGAGGCGCTGCTCGAGGGCGCGGGCCTCGCCGCGCGCGACCGGCTGGAGGACGCCGCGGCCACCCTCGCCGCGCTGCGGGCGCGCTGGCCCGATCTCTCCAGCGCCGAGCGCGCCCTCGTCGGCCGGACCGCCGCGCCCCTGCGCGCCCGCCTCGACGCCGCGCAGGCGCGGCTGCCGCGCCGCGCCGCGCTCACCGAGGCGGTCGCCGAGCCCGACCCGGAGGACGAGCAGGAGCCCGAGGCGTAGCGTGCTGCGTGATGGCGGCCATGCCGCCATCACGCGCCACGCAGAGCGAGCAGGCGGCGCAGCCGGGTGATCGTCGCGGCGGCCTGCTGCGGGTGGAGGTCCTCCCAGACCATGCGCAGCACGCGGTAGCCCATGGCCTGCAGCGTGGCGTCGCGATGGCGATCGGCTGCCATCTCCCGGCGGCGGGCGTGGTAGGCGCGGCCGTCCAGCTCGACCGCCAGGAGCGGCTCGTCGTAGACGGCGTCCAGGACGAACCGGCCGACGCGCCGGTTCAGCCCCGAGGGCCGGGGCAACCCGTGGTGGCGCAGGAAGCGCAGGAACGCGCGCTCGAACTCCGAGCGTGCGTGCGGCTCCTCCCGCGCGAGGAGCAGGGCGCTGCGGTGCCGGCCGGCGCGCCGGCCCGCCCGTGCCCGCGCGGCGCCGAGCGCGGCGAGGTCGATCTCCCACAGCCGGTCGGCCACCTCCGCGAGCTCGGGCCACCCCAGCACGTCCGCGAGATCGACCAGCGTGCGCTCCACGCGCGTGACCGGCAGGCCGAAGCGCGTCGTGAGGTCGGCCGCGACGAGCGGAGAGCGGTGGACGCGGAGCCCGGGCCGGCTCCGGCCCGCGCCGGTGGTGGTGAGGTGGAGCTCCGCGGCCTCGGGGGCTCGGTGCCCGAGCGCCAGCATCGCGGTGTGGTGGCTCACGCGCCGCCCGCGGGCCGCAGGCCAGCACCGCCGCGCGCCACCGGCCCTCGGGGCGGAGCGCCGCGTGACCCACCGCGTAGACGCCGCACCCCACGCGCTGGAGGCGGCCGTTGGCCACCCAGGCGGCGATGGTCCCGGGCGGGACGCCGAGCCGGCCGAGCTCCGACCGCGACACGACGCCGACGTGCCCGTCGGCCCAGTCGAGCGCGGCGGCGTAGCGGTCCTTGGTGAGGAGTGGAGGCATCACCCCCACTAGGCGCCACGGTGGACGCTTCGCCCCCCTCGGTGGAGCGGGAGGGCGCCAGGGTGGGGTCCCGCCTAGGATCCGCGCCACATGGAACGCACCCTCATCCTCGTCAAGCCCGACGCGTTCGCCCGAGGGCTGACCGGCGAGATCCTCGCGCGCTTCGAGCGCAAGGGTCTCGTGATCGTCGCCCTCAAGCACCTGACCACGCCGCGAGCGACGGCCGAGGAGCACTACGCCGAGCATCGCGATCGGCCGTTCTTCGGCGAGCTCGTGGACTTCATCACCGGTGGCCCGCTCGTGGCGCTCGTCCTGGAGGGCGGGTCGGCGATCCCCGCCGCCCGTCAGCTGATCGGCGCGACCAACCCGCTCGAGGCCACGCCCGGGACCATCCGCGGCGACTTCGCGCGGGAGATCGGCACCAACATGGTGCACGGCTCGGACTCGCCGGAGTCCGCCGCGCGCGAGACCGGCATCTGGTTCCCGGAGCTCTGAGCCCGCCGCCGCCGCGGCCGTCGCCGCCGCTGCTGCTCGCGAGCGCCTCGCCGCAGCGGCGCGCGCTGCTCACGCAGCTCGGGGTGGCCTTCGAGGTGCGGCCCGCCGGGGTCGAGGAGCTCGCGGTCGGCGAGCCGGAGGAGGTCGCGCTGGCCAACGCCTTCCGCAAGGCCGACGCGGTCCGCGAGCGCGCCGAGCCCGGACGACGGGTGCTCGGGGTCGACACGCTCGTCACCCTGGGCGGCGAGCTCTTCGGGAAGCCGACCGACGCCGAGGATGCCGCCGCGACCCTGCGGCTCCTGGCCGGGCGCACCCACCGCGTGGTGTCGGGGCTCGTGCTGCTCGGCGGCCCGAGCCCCGGGGAGCGTGTGGCGGTGACGGCGGTGACGTTCCGCGCGCTCACGCCGGCGCAGGTCGACCGCTACGTCGCGACCGGGGAGTGGCGCGGGCGCGCGGGCGGCTACGCGGTGCAGGAGCGCGGAGCCGCGCTCGTCACCCGCCTGGAGGGGGAGTACCCCAACGTCGTCGGGCTCCCGGTCGCGGCGCTCCTGGACCTGGCGCCCGACCTCCTCTGAGGAGCCGGCCCGCCGCGCGTGCCAACGCCGCTGAGAGCAGGCGATTCGCGGCCCTGCAACGCCCGTGGCGGACGGCGGCGCGCCAGGGGTGCACCGCTACACTCGGCGGGCGCCCGGGCGGCAGCACGCGGGAGCCTGTCCGTGAGCCGTCGCACGAGCCCTCCCCGCATGGGCTTCTTCAGCTACCTCACCGGCTTCGGCGGCCGCGACATGGCCGTCGACCTCGGCACCGCCAACACGCTGGTCTACGTGCGCGGGCGCGGGATCGTGCTCTCCGAGCCCTCCGTGGTGGCGATCGACTCCCGGACGGGCGAGGTCCACGCGGTCGGGATCGAGGCCAAGCGCATGCTCGGCCGCACCCCCGGCACGATCTCGGCGATCCGCCCGCTCAAGGACGGGGTGATCGCGGACTTCGACGTGACGGAGGAGATGCTCCGCCACTTCATCCAGAAGGTCCACCAGAACCGCTGGGCGCACCCGCGCGTGGTCGTCTGCGTGCCCTCCGGGGTGACCGGCGTGGAGAAGCGGGCGGTGGAGGAGGCGTGCCTCTCCGCCGGGGCCCGCCAGGCCTACCTCATCGAGGAGCCGATGGCCGCCGCGATCGGCGCCGGGCTGCCCGTCGGGGAGCCCACCGGCTCGATGGTGGTCGACATCGGCGGCGGCACGAGCGAGGTGGCGGTCATCTCGCTCGGCGGCATCGTCGTCTCCCAGTCCATCCGGGTCGGCGGCGACGAGCTCGACGAGGCGATCATCAACTACGCCAAGCGCGAGTACAAGCTCCTGATCGGCCAGCAGACGGCCGAGGAGGTGAAGCTCGAGATCGGCAGCGCCCACCCCATGGAGGAGGAGGTCCAGGCCGAGATCCGCGGGCGCGACATGGTCTCCGGCCTGCCGAAGACCGTGGTGCTCACGAGCGAGGAGATCCGCGCCGCGCTCGAGGAGCCGCTCTCGCAGATCGTCGACGCGGTGAAGGAGACGCTGGACCGCACGCCGCCGGAGCTGGCGAGCGACATCATGGACCGCGGCATCATGCTGGCCGGCGGCGGCTCCCTGCTGCAGGGCCTCGACGAGCGGCTGCGCGAGGAGACGCAGATGCCCGCGCACCTGGCCGAGTCGCCGCTCACCTGCGTGGCCGTGGGCTCGGGGCGTTCGCTCGAGGAGTTCGAGGCGATCCACCGCTCCAACAAGACCGCGCGCAACGGTCGCAATCGCGCGCGCCGCTACTAGCGCGGCCACGGCGGAGCACTCGTGGCGCGCCACCCCCTCACTTCGGAGTCCCCCTCGCGATGCACGACAAGACCATCCGGCGCCGACGCGCGGTCCTCGTGGCCCTTGTCGTCGGCTGCCTGCTGCTGCTGACCGCCTCCTTCGGCGACTCGGCCGGCGGCGGCCTCGGCGCCGTGCAGCGTGGCGCCTCGGCGGTCCTGACCCCGGTGCAGGACGGCGCGAGCCGCGCCCTGAAGCCCGTCCGCGACGGGGTGGGCTGGGTGGGCGACACCTTCGACGCCAAGGCGGAGAACAAGCGGCTCAGGCGAGAGCTCACCGCGCTGCGCAACCAGCGGACCGACGCGGGCGCCCTGCAGGCCGACAACAAGGAGCTGCGCGGGCTCGTCGACCTCAACGACCGGGCGCAGATCCAGGACATGGGCCTGGTCGCCGGCCGCGTGATCGGCAAGTTTCCCAACGTCATCAACCAGGCGATCAAGCTGAACGTGGGCACGGGCGACGGCGTCCGCGCGGGGCAGCCCGTGGTGACCGGCGACGGCCTGGTCGGGACCGTCGACACCGCCGGGCCGGGCAACGCGATCGTCACGCTGCTCACCGACGCCGACTTCGGCGCCGGGGCGAAGCTCGCCGACCGCGACGGGATCGAGGGCACCGTGACCCCGGCGCCCGGCGAGCCGCGCGAGCTCCGGATGGAGGGCCTCGGAGCCGACGACATCGTCCCCCGGGGAACGAGCGTCGTGACCTCCGGCACGAGCGATCCGCGCTACCCCTCGCCGTTCCCGCCCGACCTGCCGATCGGGCGGGTCACCCGGGTCCGGGACGCGGGCTCCGATACCCCGGTCATCACCGTCGCGCCGTTCGTGGACGTCCGCGACCTCGACTTCGTCGAGGTCATCACCAAGCTGGATCCGCGCCGCTCCTGATGGGAACCGCATCCGCACTCGCCGTGCGGCTGGCCGCGCTGGCCACCTTCGTGGTGGTCCTCCAGGTCTCCGCCGTCTCGCAGCTCTACGTCTTCGGCACCAACGCCGACGTCGTGCCGCTCGTCGTCGCCTCCGTCGGCCTGCTGACCGGACGGACGACGGGAGCGGTCTTCGGCTTCGCGGCCGGGCTCCTGGTCGACACGGCGCTCGTCGCGACGCTCGGGGTCTCCTCGCTCGTGTACATCGCGATCGGCTACGGCGCCGGCCGCCTCGGGGAGCTGCGCGAGCCGCAGTCCGCGCTCGTGCCGCTCGCCGTCGGCTTCGCGGCCAGCGCCCTCGCCGCCTTCGGCTACGCGCTCCTGCTCTTCCTGCTGGGCACGGAGGCACCCGTCTCCGTCGAGCTCATGCGCCAGCTCGTGGTCGCGACGCTCGTCTCGACGCTGCTCGCGCTGCCGGTCTACGCTGGGGTCCGCCGCGTGCTCCTCCCGACCGGGCGCGACGGCGCCCGCGCGAGGCGGCGCCGCGGCTCGCAGAGCTCGGGGCTCTCCCCGCTGAGCCGCCCATGATCGACCCCTCCGCCGACCGCCGGATGCCCATCTCCCCGCAGCTCGCGCTGCGCGTGGCGAGCCTCGGCACGGTCGCGCTGGTGCTGTTCGGGATCATCTTCTTCCGCCTCTGGTTCCTGCAGGTGCTCTCGGGCGATCAGTTCCTGGCCGAGGCCACCCAGAACCGCGTCCGCAAGCAGCCCGTGCCGGCGCCCCGCGGGGACATCGTGGATCGCGCGGGCAACGTGCTCGTGCGCAACCGGCGGGCGATCGTGCTGCGGCTCGACCCGCGCTCGCTGCCCGAGGCGGAGCGGACGCTCGCCCTGGGGTGGGGGGCGAAGGCCAGGCTCCGCGCCGAGCGCCCCAGGGGCCGTCGCGGCCCGAACGTGCCGATCCCCCCGGCGCCGGCGGACCTCCGGGCGCGCTTCGCGCGCATGCGCCGGGTCACGGGCCTGAGCCTGGCCGCGACGCAGCGCCTCGTGGTGATCGGCCTGGTGCAGGAGCCGTTCGTGCCGGTGATCCTCAAGGAGGACGTGGCCCCGGCGGTGCGGCAGTTCGTGGTCGAGCACCAGCGGCGGTTCCGGGGCGTCGACGTGCGCGAGGTCTACCTGCGCGACTACCCCAACGGCACCGCGGCCGCGCAGGTCTTCGGGCAGCTCGGCGAGATCTCCAAGCAGCAGCTCGGCACGAAGCGCTACCGGGGTGTGCCCCTGGGGTCGGTCATCGGCCAGAACGGCCTGGAGCGCACCTACGACCGCTACCTGCGGGGGGTGGACGGGACCGAGAAGATCTACGTGGACGCCTCCGGGCGGCCCGTCGGCGCGCAGGAGCGGGCGGTGGCGCCCCGGCCCGGGCGCCAGCTGCGCACGTCGCTCGACCTGCGGCTCCAGAAGGTCGCGCAGGCGGCGCTGGCCCGCGCCGCCCAGGGCAGGCCCGGGGCGTTCGTGGCGATGGACCCGTACACGGGGGAGGTCCGCGCCATGGGCTCGGCACCGAGCTTCGATCCCAACGAGCTGGTCGGCCGGCTCAGCGACGCGCGCGCCGCGCAGCTCTTCAGCGACGCCTCGGGCTCCCCGCTCACGAACCGCGCGGTCTCCTCGATTTACTCCACGGGCTCGACGTTCAAGCCGGTCACCGCGCTGGCGGCGATGTCCGTCGGCGCCACGGATCCGTCGAAGGTGATCCTCGATCAGGGCAAGGCGGGCATCCGGCAGAACGCGAAGGGGCAGGCCTACGGTCCCGTCGACCTGCGCAAGGCGCTCGCCGTCTCCTCGGACGTCTACTTCTACGAGATCGGCAAGGAGACGTTCAACAAGGGCGGCGGTCACGCGATCCAGCGCTGGGCGCACCGGCTGGGCTTCGGGCGGCTGACCGGCGTGGACACGGGCGGCGAGACGACCGGGGTCGTCCCGGACGCGGCGTGGCGGGCGCGGCTGAACCGGCGCGAGAAGCGCTGCCGCCGCGGCACGACGTACCCCTCGGGCACCTCGAAGGCCAAGGGCGCCCCCTGCGGCATCGCCGACGGCACCGATCGCCCCTACAGCGCCGGCGACGACGTCAACCTCGCGATCGGCCAGGGCGACCTGCAGGCCACGCCGCTCCAGGTGGCGCTCTCCTACGCGGCGATCGCCACGGGCGGCACCGTCCCGGTCCCGCACCTCGGCGTCGGGATCGAGGACGACGGCGGCAGGCCGATCCTCGGCCTGGAGACCAAGCCGGCACGCCGCGTGAAGCTGCCCGCGGCGGGCCTGCAGGCGATCCGCGACGGCCTCCACGCCGCCGCGAGCCAGGGCGGCGGCACCTCCGCCGACGTCTTCGCGGGCTGGGACCAGGGGCGCTTCCCGGTCTACGGCAAGACGGGCACCGCGCAGACCGCCAAGGGCGACCAGTCCTGGTACGCCGCCTACGTGCCGCGCACGCCGAGCAACAATCGCCCGCTGCTCGTGGTCGGGACGATCGAGCGCGGCGGGTTCGGGGCCGAGGCCGCCGCGCCCATGGTGCGCCAGATCCTCTCGCAGTGGTTCCTGAACCGGCCCGGGCCGTTCAAGGCCGGGGAGAGCGCGTCGCTGTGAGCAGCACGATCTCGCCTGCGCCCACGCAGGAGCCCCGTCGCACCGGCGGGCTCGGGCCGAGCGGCCTCCGGCTGCCCGTGGACGTCGTGATGGTCGTGGCCGTCCTCGGGATCTGCGCCTGCTCGCTCGTGACGCTGAAGACCGTCAAGGTCGAGGGGTACGCCACGGGCTTCTTCTTCGAGCGCCAGGCGATCTACTTCGGGGTCGGCACCGTGCTCGCCGCGGCGATCTCGCGGCTCGACTACTCGCGCCTGCGCGAGCTCAAGTGGGCGGTCTACGCCGTCATGATCGCCTCGCTCGTGGCGGTGATGGGCCTCGGGTCGATCGCCCGCGGCTCGCGCCGGGCGATCCAGCTCCCCTTCTTCTCCTTCCAGGCCTCCGAGCTCGGCAAGGTCCTCATCGTGGTGGTGCTCTCGGCCTTCGTGGTCGACCGCACCCGCCGCCTGGCCGACCGGGACACGACCGCGCGCACGATGCTGCTCGCGCTCTTCCCCGCCGCGCTCGTGATGCTGCAGCCCGACCTGGGCTCCGCCCTGGTCTACATCGCGATCGTGCTGACGGTGCTCTTCGTCGTCGGCGTCCCGCCGCTGCACTTCGCGGGCCTGGGCGTGCTCGGCGTCGCGGCCGTCGCGCTCGTGCTGGTCGTCGGCCCGGCGACGGGCCACACCGTCCTGCACTCCTACCAGACCCAGCGCCTCACGGCGTTCCTCCACCCGTCGGACAACCCGCGCAAGGCGGGCTACCAGCAGAACCAGTCCCGCATCGCCATCGGCTCCGGGGAGAAGGTGGGCCGGCGCGGCCGGGCCACCCAGACCCGCGACAACTTCCTCCCCGAGAACCACACCGACTTCGCCTTCGCCTCGCTCGCCGAGCGCTACGGCTTCGCCGGGGGAGCCATCCTGCTCTCGTTCTACGCTCTGCTCATCTGGCGATCCCTGCGCGCGCTGACCCTGGCCAAGAACCTGTTCGGCGCGGTCGTCGCCGGCGGCATCCTCGCGATGCTGCTCTTCCAGGTCTTCGTCAACGTCGGCATGAACGTCGGGATCATGCCGATCACCGGGATCCCGCTGCCGCTCATGAGCTACGGCGGCTCCTCGGTGATCACCACCTTCGTGGCCGTCGGCCTGCTCCTGTCGATCCACGCGCAAGGGCGCGCTGCGACAGCCGGCAAGGGCCGTGTCCTCGGATTCACCTAAAGGACTGATCGAATTGAAGAAGCAAGTGCTCGTCAGCGTCGACCGCGGGGAGACCCGCGTCGCGCTGATGGAGGCCACCGGGACCCCCGAGTCGGCCGAGACCAAGCCCACCACGCGCGGCCGCGGCCGCACGAAGAAGGTGGAGCTCGCCGACGGCTACCGCGTGGCGGAGCTGTACTTCGAGCGCCGGGGCAACCGCTCCATCGTCGGCAACATCTACAACGGGAAGGTCGACAACGTCCTGCCCGGGCTCGAGGCGGCGTTCGTCGACATCGGCCTGGACAAGAACGCCTTCCTGCACGTCGACGAGATCGTGCTGCCCGGGGTCGAGATCCCGCGGCGCGGCCGGGGCGGCGGCGGGCGGGACGGCGCGCCGGGCAAGAAGATCAGCGACCTGCTGAAGCCCGGGCAGGAGATCGTCGTCCAGGTCGTGAAGGATCCCCTGAAGACCAAGGGCGCCCGGGTCTCGATGGAGCTGACCATCGCCGGCCGCTACATGGTCTACACGCCGACGGGCGAGGGCATCGGCGTCTCCAAGCGGCTCGACGACAAGGAGCGCGAGCGGCTGCGTCGCGAGGCCAAGTCGCTCGAGATGCCCTCGGGCGGCGCGATCATCCGCACCGCCGCGCACGGCGCCAAGCGGGCCGACTTCGAGCGCGAGGCGCAGTACCTGCACAAGCTGCACGAGGTGCTGCTGCAGCGCACGGAGACCACGCCGGCGCCCGGCCTGGTCTTCCAGGAGGCCGACCTCTCGGTGCGCGTGGTGCGCGACATCTTCTCGGCGCACTTCGAGCGGGCGATCGTCGACGACGAGAAGCAGCACCAGCGCCTCGTCTCGTTCTTCACCCGCACCGCGCCGGAGCTCGTCGACCGCGTCGAGCTGTGGCAGGACTCCACGCCGCTGCTCGAGGCCTACGGCGTGGAGAAGACGATCGACGGGCTCTTCTCCAAGCGGGTCGACCTGCCCTCGGGCGGCTACCTCATCATCGAGTACACCGAGGCGCTGACGGTCATCGACGTGAACTCGGGCTCCTTCATCGGCCGCGGCAAGCAGGCGCGCCTGGAGGACACGATCACCAAGACGAACCTGGAGGCGGCCGAGGAGGTCGTCAACCAGCTGCGCCTGCGGGACATCGGCGGGATCATCGTCATCGACTTCATCGACATGGCCCGCGCCCGCAACCGCGAGGCCGTGCTCAAGACGCTGCGCCAGTCGCTCGACGAGGACCGCACGAAGACCTTCACGGCGGAGATCTCCAAGCTCGGGCTGGTCGAGATGACCAGGCAGAACGTGACCGAGGGCGTGCGCGAGGTGATGTCGCGGCCCTGCCCGACCTGCCACGGCGAGGGCGTCATCAAGTCCGAGGCGACGATCGCCATCGAGTTCGAGCGCCGCCTGCGCGACCTCGCGGCCCGGGCCCCGCGCGGCGTCGAGGCGTTCCTCGTGCGGATGCACCCCGGCGTGAGCTCCGAGTTCACCGGCCAGGCGGCTCGCGTGCTGCACCAGCTCGAGGCCGAGACGGGGATGTTCTTCCACTTCACGGGCACCGAGGGGCTGCCGCTCGACCACTTCGACGTGGTCCGGGAGGGCGCCAACGACGACATCCTCGAGGAGGCGGTGCCGTTCCGCGAGGGTGACGAGGTGCTCGTGCACATCGTCGAGCCGCACATGTACAACGTCGACGACGCGGTGGCCAAGATCGACGGCTACATCATCTCCGTCGAGGAGGGCGGCCCGTTCGTCGGCGCCAAGCGCCTGGTGCGCATCGAGGAGGCCGGGCGGACTGCGGCCGTCGCGGTCCTCGTCGGGGGCGACGCGGCCGCGGCCGGGGAGACCGCGGACGGCGCGGAGGGGGCCGCCCCGGCCGAGGGCCCCGGCGAGGAGGAGGCGGTAGACTCCAGGCCTCGGCGCCGCGGCCGTAGGGGTGGGCGGCGCCGTTCGGCTGCCACGGCCGAAGCGACCTCAACCGAGTAGGGACCATGTACGCAATCGTCAAGACCGGCGGCAAGCAGTACCGCGTCGAGCAGGGGCAGACCCTGCTCGTCGAGCGGCTGCCCGAGGAGGCCGGCGCCCGCGTCGCGCTCGAGCCGCTGCTCATCGCCGGTGACCGCTCCGTGTTCGACAAGGCGGGCCTTGCCGAGGCCTCCGTCGACGCCACGGTGGTCGAGCACCTGCGCGGCCCGAAGCTGCGCGTCTTCAAGTTCAAGCCGAAGCGCGGCTACAAACGCCGGACGGGCCACCGTCAGGAGCTCACGCGCATCGAGATCACCTCCATCAAGGGGAGCTAGACCATGGCGCACAAGAAGGGGCTCGGCTCCTCCCGCAACGGCCGCGACTCGAACTCCCAGCGGCTCGGCGTGAAGAAGTTCGCCGGCGAGGTCGTCACGGGCGGCGAGATCATCGTGCGCCAGCGCGGCTCCCGCTTCAAGGCGGGCGAGGGCGTCGGCATGGGGAAGGACGACACGCTGTTCGCCAAGGCCGTCGGCTTCCTCGAGTTCACCGAGGGCCGGCGCGGCCGCGTGGTCAACGTGATCTCGGCCGACGCGCAGGCGAAGGCGGAGGTCGACCGCGAGGCGGTCGCGGTCGACCGCGAGGCGGTCGCGCCCGTGGGCCCGGGCGCACGCGGTGGTGCCCCCGCTCCGGTCGCCGCGGGCGCTTCCGGCGGGGCGTCCGCTCCGGCTCCCGCGGGCGCTTCCGGCGGGGCGTCCGCTCCGGCTCCCGCGGTGGCCTCCGGCGAGTAATCGCGGCATGGCCTCGGCCCGCGGCCTCGCGACCCTCGTCGCCGGGGCACGCGTCGCGGTCGGTGCCGGGCTGCTCGCCGCGCCGGCGCCGACGGGCCGCCCGTGGCTCGGCGCCGCCGCCGAGAGTGGTGGTGGCGGGGCGGCCGTGCGCGCGCTCGGAGCCCGCGACCTGGTGCTCGGCGCGCTCACGGTCGCCGCGCTGCGCGGCCGGCTCGGCACCCCGGGGACGGCCCTGACGCTCGTGGCCGCGAGCGCGAGCTGCGACCTGGCCGACGGCGCCGCGCTCCTGGCGGCCCGTCGCGCCGTGCCACCTGCGGGCGTGGCCACGGGCGTGGTGGCCTTCGGCTCCGCCGCGTTCGGCCTGCTCCTCGCCCGCGCCCTGCGCGCCGCCTCCTGAAGCGAGGTCCACCTGGCGAGGCGCATCCGCTCTCTGCGGGCCGGCGCGAGGCCGGTGCGGGCGGTCGCTGAGTGATCTTCTGGCGTCGTCCCGCGCGGCCGCTACCCCGACTGGGCGGTCGGGCGCAGGAGGATCTCGTTGACGTCCACGTGGGCGGGTTGGGCCAGCGCGTACATCACGGCCGCCGCGACGTCCTCGGGCTGGAGCGCCTCGATGCTCGGCCTGTCGTCGAAGAACGGCGTCTCGACCATGCCCGGGGCGATGATCGTCGTCCGGATGCCCGTGTCGTTGAGATCGGCCCGGATCGCCTCGCCCATCGCGTGGACGGCGTGCTTTGTGGCCGAGTAGAGCGAGCCGGGAAGGGCGCGGCGGCCCGCCACCGAGCCCGTGAGCAGCACGTGGCCGTGGCTCGCCTTGAGCGCCGGCAGCGCGGCGCGCACGGTGTAGGCGGCGCCGAGGACGTTGGTGAGGACCATGTCGCGCCAGTGCTCCGGCGTCTCCTCGAGCCACCCGCGCGAGGCGCCGAACCCCGCGTTCGCGTACACCGCGTCCACGCGGCCGAAGGCGTCGAGCGCGGCGGCCACGAGCGCCTCGTTGGCCGCCCAGTCGGTGACGTCGGTCGCCACCGCGATGGCCCGCGCGCTCCCGCCGAGCTCGCCCGCGAGCGCCTCGAGCTTCTCCGCCGAGCGGGCGGCGAGCACGAGCCGGTGGCCGGCCTGGGCCGCCGCGCGGGCGGTCGCCGCGCCGATGCCCGTGCTGGCGCCGGTGATGATCAGGACGTCGTCGGGAGCCACCGGCGTCACACTACGCGCTCGATGCTGTACGACAAGGCACGCATCTTCGTGCAGGCGGGCGGGGGCGGGAACGGCTGCACGAGCTTCCGTCGCGAGGCGCACGTGCCCATGGGCGGGCCGGACGGCGGCGACGGCGGCCGCGGCGCCGACGTCGTGCTGGTCTGCGACGACTCGCTGCGCGACCTGCAGTCCTTCAAGCGCTCCGCCCACCACAAGGCGGGCCGCGGGCGCCACGGCGAGGGCAACCAGCGCCACGGCGCCGACGGGGCGACGCTCGAGGTGCGCGTCCCGCCCGGCACCGAGGTGCACGCGGAGGACGGCACGGTGCACGACCTCGTCCGGCCCGGCCAGCGGGTGACCATCGCCGCGGGCGGCTCGGGCGGGCGCGGCAACCGGAAGTTCAAGAGCGCGGTGCGCCAGTCGCCGCGCTTCGCCGAGAAGGGGCTCGAGGGCGAGGAGGGGTGGCTCGACCTCCGCCTCAAGCTCCTCGCCGACGTCGGCCTCGTCGGCGTCCCGAACGCCGGGAAGTCGTCGCTGATCTCCGTCCTCACGCGGGCCGCGCCGAAGATCGCCGACTACCCCTTCACGACGCTCGAGCCCGTGCTCGGCACGCTCGACGGCGGCGACCGCCAGCTGATCCTGGCCGACATCCCGGGGCTGATCGAGGGCGCCAGCGAGGGGGCGGGGCTCGGGCACGAGTTCCTCGCGCACGTCGAGCGCACCCGCCTGCTGGTCCACGTGCTGGAGCTCGCGCCGCTCGACGGCTCGGATCCCGCCGAGAACTGGGCCACGATCGAGGCGGAGCTCGCCAAGCACGACGCGCGCCTCGCGCGCCTGCCGCGCGTCCTCGTGCTCTCCAAGGCCGACCTCCTGCCGCCGGACGCGGTGGAGGAGGCGCGGCAGCGCTGGCAGGCGCGCTTGGACGCCGCGCTTCCCACCCGGGAGGAGTGGGAGGACGACGCAGGCGAGCACGTGCCGGTCATCGTCACCTCCAGCGCGACGGCCACCGGCCTCGAGGAGCTGAAGCTCGAGCTGCTGCGGCGCGTGCCGCTCGTCCGCACCGAGGAGCGCGAGGAGCTCGCGGGAGAGGGCGAGCTCGCCGAGCACCGGCTCTTCCGCCCGGCGGCGGGACGCGGCTGGAGCGTCGAGCAGCGCGAGGACGGCGGCTACCGGGTCTCCGGCGAGCAGGTCGAGCGCCTCCTGGCCCGGCACGACCTCGAGAACGAGGACGCGCTGGCCCACGTCGAGCACCGCCTCGGCCGCATGGGGGTGCTGCGCGCGCTCGAGGCCGAGGGCTTCGAGCCCGGCGACGACGTGGAGATCGCGGGCGTCGTGTTCGAACTGGACTGAGCGGGTTCTGGGGCCGCGACGCCCGGATAGCAGTGCGCCATGCGCGCCCTCGTCCTCAACGCCACCCTCAAGTCCTCGCCGGAGCCCTCCAACACGGAGGCGCTCGCCCGCGTCGTGGCCGACGCCCTGGCCGCCGAGCAGGTCACGGTCGAGTTCGTCCGCCTGGCCGACCACCGGATCGACCCCGGCGTCGTGTCGGAGGCGATCTCCGACGAGGACGCGTGGCCGATGATCCACGAGAAGCTCCTCGCGGCCGACATCCTGATCATGGCCACGCCGACCTGGGTCGGCCAGCCCTCCTCGCTCTGCCAGCGGGCCATCGAGCGCATGGACGCGATGCTCTCCGAGACCGACGACCAGGAGCGCCCCGTCGCGTACAACAAGGTCGCCGGCATCGTGGTCACCGGCAACGAGGACGGCGCCCACCACATCATCGCGAACGTCGGCCAGTGCCTGAGCGACATCGGCTACACGCTGCCCGGGCAGGGCTGGACCTACTGGAACAAGGGCCCCGGGCCCTCGGAGGACGCGTACTCCACCTCCGACGAGCAGGAGTGGTCGAACGCGACCGGGCGCGCCTGCGCGAGCAACCTGCTCGCCGTCGCCCGCGCGCTGCAGGCCAGTCCGATCCCCGCACCGCCGTCCTAGGCTGGGGCGGGGATGGCCCGCCTCGTCGTCAAGCTGGGATCGAGCGTCGTCGCCACCGACGCCGGGGAGCTCCGCCTCGACGCCCTGGCGGCGATCTGCGACGAGCTCGCGACGCGCCACCGCGCCGGGGACGAGCTCATCGTCGTCTCCAGCGGCGCCATCGCCCGCGGGATGCGGGAGCTCGGGCTGCCGGCGCGGCCGAGCGCGATCGCCGACCTGCAGGCCGCCAGCGCCGTCGGCCAGGGCGGGCTCTACCACTCCTGGCAGGAGCTGCTCGCGGCGCGGGAGGTCCGTGCCGCCCAGGTGCTGCTGACCTTCTTCGACCTTCGCGCGCGGACCCACTACCTCAACGTCCGCCAGACGCTGCGCCGCCTGCTCGACTGGCGCATCGTCCCGGTGATCAACGAGAACGACACCACCACCACGGACGAGATCTCCTTCGGCGACAACGACTTCCTCGCCGCGCAGGTGGCGATCCTCCTCGCGGCCGACCGGCTCGTGCTGCTCACCGTGACCGACGGCCTGTTCACGGGCGACCCGCGAGGGGACCCGGCCGCCGAGCGGGTGCCGGAGGTGGTCGACTTCTCCGCCCTGGAGGAGCTCGCCATCGGGGCGGAGACCACGGCGCTCGGCTCGGGCGGCATGCGCTCCAAGGTCGTGGCGGCCGAGATGGCCACCGCGGCCGGCATCCCGGCGGCGATCGGCAGCGGCCTGGTCCCCGGGGACCTCGCCCGGCTGCTCGACGGCGACCGGACGGCCGGCACCCACTTCGAGGCGCGCGAGACCCGCTACTCCTCCTTCAAGCTCTGGCTGAAGTACGCGAAGCCGTCGCACGGGACCGTCGAGGTCGACGCGGGGGCCGCTCGCGCGCTGCGGGAGGCGGGCACCTCGCTGCTGCCCGTGGGGATCACCGGCGTGGAGGGCGGCTTCGAGGCCGGCGACGCCGTGGAGGTCGCGGCGGGCGGCGAGGTGATCGGCAAGGGCATCGTCTCCTACTCCGCCGCCGAGCTGCGCCGGGTCGTCGGCCTGCAGAGCGCGCAGGTGCGCGAGCTGCTGCCGCGCGCGACCGACGAGGCCGTCCACCGCGACTACTTCGTGCTGGCCTGAGCAGTGGGTGCGCGGGGTCGTGTCGCCTGCGGCAGGGCGCGGTGGCGAGCCGGCGTGCGGGCGGAGGGGGGAGGCCGCGCGGGTAGGCTCCCGGCATGGCCACCACCGCCGTCTCCGTGCGGGAGACCTGCCTGGCCGCCCAGGCCGCCTCCCGGCAGCTGGCCGCGCTGCCGACCGCCGTCAAGGACGCCGCGCTGCACGCGATCGCCGACGCCCTGGAGGCGCGGACCCCGGAGCTCCTCGAGGCCAACGCCTGCGACCTGGAGGCCGGCCGGGAGCAGGGGCTCGGCCCGGCGCTGCTCGACCGGCTGGCGCTCACGCCGGCGCGCATCGCCGCGATGGCCGCGCAGGTGCGCGACATCGCTGCGCTCGGCGATCCGGTGGGCGAGGTCGTGGAGGGTCGCCGGCTCCCGAATGGCCTCGACGTCCGGACGGTGCGGGTCCCGCTCGGGGTGATCGCGGTGGTCTACGAGGCACGGCCGAACGTCACGATCGACGCGACCGCGCTCTGCCTGAAGAGCGGGAACGCCGTGGTGCTCCGCGGCTCCTCGAGCGCCGCCCACTCCAACGCCGTGCTGGCGAGGCTCGCCGCCGAGGCCGCTGCGGGCGCCGGGATCCCCGACGGCGCCATCGGGCTGGTGGCGGGCGGCGGCCGGGAGGAGCTCGCGGAGCTCGCGACCCAGACCGGTGTGGTCGACCTCATCGTCCCGCGCGGGGGAGAGGGGCTCAAGCGGGCGCTCAAGGGGGTGGCGACCGTCCCGGTGATCTTCGCCGCCTCGGGGAACTGCCACGTCTACGTCGACGCCGCCGCCGATCTCGCCTGGGCGCACGAGATCGTGCTGAACGCGAAGGTCCAGCGCCCGAGCGCCTGCAACGCCGCCGAGACGCTGCTCGTGCACGCCGACGTCGCCGCCGCCTTCCTGCCCCGGGCGCTGCGCGCGCTCCGCGACGCGGGCGTGGAGCTTCGCGTCGACGGGCGCACGCGGGCGCTGGCCGGGGCGGCGCTGGCCGGGGAGCTGCTCGACGCGGACCAGGCCGACTGGGACGCGGAGTACCTGGCGCTCACCCTCGCGGTCGGCGTGGTCGACGAGCTCGACGCGGCCCTCGATCACATCCGCGCGCACGGCTCGGGCCACTCGGAGGCGATCGTCTCCGGCGACGCGGCCGCCCTGCGCGCGTTCGAGCTCGGCGTGGACGCCGCGTGCGTCTACCTGAACGCCTCGACCCGCTTCACCGACGGCGGCGAGTTCGGGATGGGGGCGGAGATCGGCAACTCCACCCAGAAGCTCCACGCCCGCGGGCCGATCGGGCTGCGGGAGCTCTGCTCGGCCAAGCACGTCGTCCGCGGCGACGGCCACGTCCGGCCCTAGGCCGGCTCGCGCATGGCTCGCGTCGGCATCCTCGGCGGGACGTTCAACCCGCCGCACGTCGGCCACCTGGTCTGCGCGCAGGAGGCGCGCTCGCAGCTCGGGCTCGACCGCGTGATCCTGATGCCCGTCCACACGCCACCGCACAAGGAGGCGGTCGCGGACCCCGGCGCGGAGGCCCGCGTCGCCCTCTGCCGCGCGGCCGTGGAGGGCGACCCCGGGCTCGAGGTCTCGCGGCTGGAGGTGGAGCGCGGGGGGGCGTCCTGGACCGTCGATACGCTCCGCGCGATCCGTGCGAGCACGCCAGAGGACGAGCTGACCTTCATCGTGGGGGGTGACCAGGCCCAGGGCCTGCCCACCTGGCGCGAGCCGGCGACCGTCTTCGAGCTGGCCACGCTCGCGGTGGCCGAGCGCGAGGGCGTCGGCCGCGAGGACGTCCGCGCGCGGCTCGCCGGCCTGGTGCCGCCCGGGCGCCTTGCGTTCTTCGACATGCCCCGCCTCGACGTCTCCTCCTCCGACCTGCGCCGCCGCGTCGCCGCGGGCCGCCCGATCCGTCACCTCGTACCGGCGGCGGTCGCCGCGCTCATCGCCGCGCACGGCCTCTACCGCTCCGACACCCCTGCCACACTGACCCCATGAGGAGCGCCGCCACATGAGAGAGCCCGAGCAGCTGACGAAGCTCGCCGCCGCGTTCGCGGCCGAGAAGAAGGCGATCGACCTGGTCGCGCTGGATCTCCGCGGCGTCGCGGGCTACACGGACTTCTTCGTCATCTGCCAGGGCAACACCGAACGGCAGGCCAAGGCGATCCACGACGGCGTCCACCTCGGCATGAAGCGCGCCGCCGACGCGCTTCCGCGGCGCGTGGAGGGCGTGGGGGAGGCCCGCTGGATCCTCATGGACTACCTCGACGTCGTGGTCCACGTCTTCACGCCGGAGACACGCGAGTTCTACCGCCTCGACCAGCTCTGGGGCGAGGTGCCGCGCCTGGAGCTCAGTGCCGACGAGCTCACGGGCCTGGCCGCGCAGGTCCCCGAGGCCGCTTCGGCCTGACCGCGGGACCGTCGCGGGAACGCCCCGGAACGGCGAGAGCCGCCCGGGCGGGCGGCTCTCGGCCAGTGGAGCCAGGGGGGCTCGAACCCCCGACCTCGTGACTGCCAGTCACGCGCTCTCCCAGCTGAGCTATGGCCCCCAACCGGTACGGTTCGGCCAGTGTAACGCCGGAGCGCTGGTTGTTCTTCGCCGGTGCGAGTCGCAGAGTGACGAGCCGTGTCTGACAAACGTCGGCCAGCGGGACCACCCACACCTCATCGAGCGCGAAGCAGTACACCGCGAAGGCGTCGACGTCGGAGGGCTCGTAGGTGCGCGTCACCTGGCCTGCGCCCGACCGGCGGCACGAGAAGGGGCGGAAGGTGACGGATCCCGAAAGGAGCGTCGCCCACTTGCACTGGATTCGCTGCAGGCCGAGGTGCCAGTCGAAGACGAGGTCGTAGCGCATGCCCTCGGCCATCGGCCGCGACACGCCGATCCCGAGGAGGTCGGCTTTATGGATGATCGCGAGCTCCGCGATGGTGCCCTTCCGATCCGGTGTTAGCTCCATGATGCGAACACTAGTTCGCTCGTCGGACGGATCCGTCGACCGGCGGGCGACGCATCGGGCCGACCAGCGCCACTCCGGCCCGGTGGGCGGAGGGGCGCACGGGGCGGACTCTATGCTCCGCCGCCCATGGCCGAGCACCGCTACGACCCGAAGGAGATCGAGTCCCGCTGGCAGCGGGTCTGGGCCCAGGAGCGGACATGGGAGGTCTCGAACGACGTCGGCGACGGCGAAGCCTCCTACGTCCTCGAGATGCTCCCGTACCCGAGCGGCGAGCCGCACATCGGCCACCTCAAGGTCTACTCGGTGGGCGACGCGGTCGCCCACTTCCACCGCCGCACGGGCCGGCGCGTGCTCCACCCGATGGGCTTCGACGCCTTCGGCCTGCCGGCGGAGAACAACGCGATCAAGACGGGGCAGAAGCCGCGCGAGGCGACCTACGAGGCGATCGCCGCCTTCCAGCGCCAGTTCCGGGAGTGGGGGATCTCCATCGACTGGTCACGCGAGCTCGCCACCTGCGAACCGGAGTACTACCGCTGGACCCAGTGGATCTTCCTGCAGCTCTTCGCCGCCGGCCTCGCCTACCGCAAGGAGGCGGTCGTCAACTGGGACCCCGTCGAGGAGACGGTCCTGGCCAACGAGCAGGTCGTCGACGGGCGCGGGGAGCGCTCGGGCGCGCTCGTGGAGGCGCGCCAGCTCGAGCAGTGGTTCTTCCGCATCACGGACTACGCCGACCGCCTCCTCGACGACCTCGACACCATCGAGTGGCCCGAGCACGTCAAGACGATGCAGCGCAACTGGATCGGCCGCTCGAGCGGCGCGGAGGTCACCTTCCGCTGCGCGGAGCTCGGCACGGAGTACGCGGTCTTCACCACGCGCCCGGACACGCTCTTCGGCGCGACCTTCTTCGTCATGGCGCCGGAGCACCCCGACGTCGAGCGCATGGCCGCGGGCACCGGGCGCGAGGACGCGGTGCGCCGCTACGTCAACCGAGCGCTCACGGAGCCCAGCGAGGAGCGGGGCGCGGCCGACAAGGCGAAGACCGGCGTCTTCACCGGGCGCCACGTCACGAACCCGGTCAACGGCGAGCAGATCCCGGTGTGGGTCGCCGACTACGTGCTGATGGAGTACGGCACGGGCGCGATCATGGCGGTTCCCGGCCACGACGAGCGCGACCACGCCTTCGCCACCGCCTACGACCTGCCGATCCGGCGGGTGATCGAGGGCGTGAACCCGGACGGCGACGCCGACGGCCTCCCCTACACCGGCGACGGGCGCGTGGTCGACTCCCACCCGGACTTCGACGGGACGCCGAACCGCGAGGCGCTCGAGGCGATGGTGGCCTGGGTGGACCGCGAGGGGAAGGGCCAGGCGTCGACGAACTACCGCCTGCGCGACTGGCTGCTCTCCCGTCAGCGCTACTGGGGCTGCCCGATCCCGATCGTCCACTGCGAGCGGTGCGGGACGGTTCCGGTGCCCCTGGAGCAGCTTCCGGTGGAGCTCCCGGACATCGAGGACTACCAGCCGCGGGGGCGCTCCCCGCTGGCCGCCGCGGAGGAGTGGGTCAACGTCCCCTGCCCGGCCTGCGACGGGCCGGGGCGGCGCGAGACCGACACGATGGACACCTTCGTCGACTCCTCCTGGTACTTCCTGCGCTACACCGACCCGCGCAACGACCAGGCGCCGTGGGACCCGGAGGTCCTCGCGCGCTGGATGCCGGTGGACCAGTACGTCGGCGGGGTCGAGCACGCGATCCTCCACCTCCTCTACGCGCGCTTCTTCACCAAGGCGCTGGCCGACCTCGGCCACCTCTCGGTGCAGGAGCCCTTCGCGCGGCTCTTCACCCAGGGCATGATCACGCGCGAGGGCGCGAAGATGTCGAAGTCCCGGGGCAACGTGGTCTCCCCGGCGGAGATCGTGGAGCGCTGGGGCGCGGACACCGCGCGGACGTACATCCTCTTCATCGGGCCGCCGGACAAGGACGCGGACTGGTCGGACCAGAACATCGTCGGGGTCGCGGACTTCCTCTCGAAGCTCTGGCGGCTGGCGGCCGGGGCGGCCGAGGGGCCGGGCCGCGGGGCGGAGCTGCCCAACGAGCCGGAGGGCCCGGGCCTCGAGCTGGTCCGCGCGGCGCACCACGCCATCGAGGAGGTCACCCGCGCGATGAGCGACCGCTTCGCGTTCAACCGGGCGATCGCCGAGGTGATGAAGCTCGTGAACGCCTGCTCCAAGGAGTTCTACGAGCAGGGCAACCGCGACCCGGAGGCGCTGCGCTACGCGGTGGGCACGGCGGCCTCGCTCGTCTTCCCCTTCGCGCCGCACGTCGCCGCCGACGCCTGGGAGAAGCTCACGGGCCACCGGGTTTGGGACGAGCCCTGGCCGGCGGCGGAGGAGCGCTTCCTCGAGTCCCCGACCTTCGAGCTCGTGGTGCAGGTCAACGGCAGGCTGCGGGACCGCGTGGCGGCGGCGACCGGCGCCTCCTCCGAGGAGCTGCTCGCGCTCGCGCGCGAGGCGCCCAACGCGCGCGTGCAGCTCGACGGACGCGAGGTCGTCAAGGAGGTCGTCGTGCCCGGGAAGCTCGTGAACCTCGTCGTGCGCTGATCCTCCGCAGCGCCTGCGCGAAGCTGGTGCGATCGAGGGCAGATCCGTCACGCGAGCCGCACCTAGGCTCGGCCGATGCCCGAGATCAGCCGCCGGCAGTTCGCCGTCTACCTCGTCGCCGTGGTGCTCGTCGTGCTCCTCGGCGGTCGGGCGCTGCGCGCCGACACCGGGACCGGCGCGGTCCCGGCGGGCGGCTTCACCGCAGGAGCCGGTTCGGGGAGCGCGGACGGCGCCGGTGCCGCCCCGGGCCGCTCCGGCCCGAGCGGTGCCTCGGGCGCCGGCGGCGTCGAGGTGGGGGAGGCGCAGGAGCGGCTGCTGGTGCACGTGGCCGGCGACGTCCGGCGGCCCGGGGTGTACGAGCTCGCGGCGGGCGACCGCGTCGCCGACGCGCTCAAGCTCGCCGGCGGCGGGCGTTCGGGGGCGGAGCTCGACGCGCTGAACCTCGCGGCCAAGCTCACGGACGGGCAGCAGGTGCTCGTGGCCCGCCGCGGCCGAGGCGGTGCGGCGGCCGCGGCGGGGACGGGCGGTGCGACCGCGACCGCGGCCGGTGCGGGGGCCGTCGCCGGCACCGCCCCGGGGTCGGCGCCCGCGACGGTGGACGTCAACCAGGCCGACGCCACGCAGCTCGAGGCGCTCAACGGCGTCGGACCGGCCATCGCGGCCAAGATCGTGGCCTGGCGGACGCAGAACGGCCCGTTCCGCAGTGTCGAGGACCTCGCCCAGGTGCCGGGCATCGGTCCGAAGAAGCTCGAGGCGATGCGCGCCCAAGTCGTCACGTGAGCCGCTGGCGGCCGCCGTGGCGGCGTCTTACGGACGAGGTCGTCCGTCGCCCGCGGCACGCAGGCCTCTTCGCGCTCGTGACTGGTCTCCTCCTCGGGCCGCGCGCGCTCGGCCTGGCGGTGGCGCTGGCCGTCGCGGCGCTCGCGGCGGCGGTCGGCGCGGCGGCGGCCCTCCGACGCCCGCGGCGGGACCCGCAGGAGGGCGGGGGCGAGCTGCCGCCGCTCGGCTCCGGAACCGACGGCGGCTTCGATCTGGCGGCGGCCGAGCGGGCGGCGCTGCTCGGGCGGTCGGTGGCGTTGGCCGTGGCGGTCGCCGTGCTGGTGCTGGCCGGCACGGTGCTGGCCCGGGCGCGGGTCGCCGCGCTCGAGGCGACCGCGCTGGGGCCGGCGCTGGGCCACGGCGTCCGCGAGCGCGTGGTCCTCCGCGAGGCCCCGCGACCAGCCTCCTTCGGCGGGTGGTCGGCGCTGGTGTCGCTCCGTGGCGAGCCCGTCCTGCTGCGTGTCCCGACGGCGCCGGCGGGCGCCCTCCCGGCGGCCGGCGCCGTCCTCGAGGTCGCGGGCGGACTGCGGCCGGCGGGTGACTTCGCGCGCGTGCGTCGCGCCCACGCCGAGCTCCGCGCCGTCTCGGCCGTGACCGTGGGCCGGCGCGGCGGGCTGCGCGGCGCGCTCGACGGTGTTCGCGCCCGGGCGGAGCTCGCGCTCGACCGCGGCCTGCCGCCGGCTGCCGCGGGGCTCTTGCGCGGCATGGTGCTCGGGCAGGACGCCGCACTGCCTACGGCCACGCGCAACGCGTTCCGCGCGGCCGGGCTCAGCCACCTCGTCGCGGCGAGCGGCACGAACGTGGTGCTGCTCGCGGCGCTCGCGACGGCGTTGGGAAGCGCCGTCGGCCTCGGTCTCAGCGGTCGGCTGTGGTTCGTGCTCGCGTTCGTCGTCCTCTACGTGCCCCTGGCCGGCGGGGGCCCGTCGATCCAGCGTGCGGGCGTGATGGGCGCCGCCGCAGTCGCGGCGGGGCTCGTCGGGCGGCCGGCCTCGCGCTGGTACGCGCTCGGCCTCGCGGCGGCGGTGACGCTCGCGCTGGACCCGCGCGCGGCGGCGGACCCCGGCTGGCAGCTGAGCTTCGTCGCGGTCCTCGCGCTGCTGCTGCTCGCGCCGCGGTGGCGCCGCGGCCTGGTGCGGCGCGGGCTGCCGGGGCCCCTGGCCGACGTCACGGCGATGACCGCCGCCGCGACGCTCGCCACCGCGCCGGTGGTGGCCGCGCACTTCGGGCAGGCGTCACTGGTGGCGGTCCCGGCCAACGTGCTGGCCGCGCCGGCGGTCGCGCCCGTGATGTGGCTCGGCGTGCTCGCCGCGGCCGCCGGGCAGCTGCTGTCGGTCGGGGGGCCGATCGGCGGCCTCGTCGCGGCGACGGTGGACGCGCTGGACGCCGTGGCGGGGTACCCGCTCGGGTACCTGTCGTGGATCGCCGATGTCGCGGCCGGTGCGCCGGGGGCTGTCGTGGCGGTCGGGCCAGGTCCGGTGCTGCTGGCGGTGGTCGTCCTCGGGTTGGGGGCCACGGTGCGGCGGCTGCGTCGCGCCGCGGCGCCGGCCGCGGCGCTGGCCACGGCGGCCTGGCTGGTCCTGGGGCCGGCACCGCGCGCTCCGGCCGACGTGCCGGGCGGCTTCCGGCTCACCTTCCTCGACGTCGGCCAGGGCGACGCGACGCTGCTCCAGGACGGGCGGCGGTCGGTGCTGGTCGACACCGGGCTGCCGGAGGCCGGGGTCGTCGCCCGGCTGCGCCGCGCGGGAGTCGAGCGCCTCGACCTCCTCGTGGTCACCCACGCCGACGCCGACCACATCGGCGGTGCGGCGGCGGTGCTCGGTGCCGTGCCGGTCGGGCTGGTCCTCGACGGGCGGGACGGCCAGGCGACCGCGGACGGCACGGCGATGGCGCTGGCCGCGGCCCGTCGCCACGTGGGGTTGCTGGCGCCGCACGCCGGTCAGGTGCTGCGGCTCGGGCAGTTGCGCCTGAGCGTCCTGTGGCCCCGCGCCGAGCCGGCCGCGCTGCATGCGGGCGGGGAGCCGAACGCCCGGGCGATCGTGCTGGAGGCCGAGGACCGTGGGGTGCGTGTGCTCCTGACCGCCG
>CAXSFZ010000047.1:0-10226 GCA_964236905.1 uncultured Solirubrobacteraceae bacterium
TCGAGGTCATCCTCGACGTCGTCTACAACCACACCGCCGAGGGCAACCACCTCGGCCCGATGCTCTCCTTCAAGGGCGTCGACAACCGCAGCTACTACCGCCTCTCGCCCGACGACCCGCGGTTCTACATGGACTTCACGGGGACCGGCAACACGCTCAACACCGTGCACCCGAGCACGCTGCGGCTGATCATGGACTCCCTGCGGTACTGGGCCACGGAGTGCCGCGTGGACGGGTTCCGCTTCGACCTCGCCTCGACCCTGGCCCGCGGGCTCTACGAGGTCGACCGGCTCGGCGCGTTCTTCGACCTCATCCACCAGGACCCCGTCCTCTCGCAGGTGAAGCTCATCGCCGAGCCCTGGGACGTCGGCCCCGGCGGCTACCAGGTCGGCAACTTCCCCGTCCAGTGGTCGGAGTGGAACGGGATCTACCGCGACCAGATCCGCGACTTCTGGCGCGGCGAGACGCCCCTGCGCGACCTCTCGGGGCGGCTGACGGGCTCGGCGGACCTCTACGACGACGGGCGGGCGCCGCGGGCCTCGATCAACTTCGTCACCGCCCACGACGGCTTCACCCTGCGCGACCTGGTCTCCTACAACGAGAAGCACAACGAGGCCAACCTCGAGGGCGGCAAGGACGGCACCGACGACAACCGCTCGTGGAACTGCGGGGCGGAGGGGGAGACCGAGGACCCCGAGATCAACGACCTGCGGGGGCGCCAGACGCGCAACCTGATGGCCACGCTGCTGCTCTCGCAGGGCACGCCGATGATCCTCGGCGGCGACGAGCACGCCCGGACCCAGGGCGGCAACAACAACGCGTGGTGCCAGGACTCCCCGATCTCCTGGTTCGACTGGGAGCTCGAGGGCCACCAGGAGCGGATGCTCGCCTTCACCAAGCGGGTCATCCGGCTGCGCCAGGAGCACCCGGTGCTGCGCCGCAAGCAGTTCCTGACCGGCACCGACGTCAACGGCACCGGCCTGCCGGACTCGTGGTGGTTCCGCCCGGAGGGGCGGCGGATGACCCGCCGCGACTGGGAGCGCGACGACATCCCGGCCGTCGGGCTGTTCCTGAACGGCCAGGCGATCCCCTACCCCGACCGGCGCGGGGAGCGCATCGTCGACGACTCGTTCCTCGTGCTGGTCAACGGCCACCACGAGGCGGTCGACGTGCGCCTGCCCTCCCCGCGCTACGGCACCGAGTGGGCGCTCGAGCTCTCCACCGCCGCGCCGGAGGCGCTGCCGGGCGACTGGACGGTGGCCGCGCGCGACACCGTGACCTGCGAGAGCCGGTCGCTGACCGTGCTCAAGCGCGTCGAGCCGCGCCAGCAGGGTCCCGCCGAGGAGGCGGAGCTCGCCGTCGACGTCGCGGAGGCCGTCCCGGAGGTCGACGCATGAGCCCCGCCCCGGTGCTCCGCTGCACCTACCGGCTGCAGCTCGGCCCGGAGCTCGACTTCCGGGCCGCGCTGGCGCTCGTGCCCTACCTGCGGGAGCTCGGGGTGAGCCACCTCTACCTCTCGCCCTCGCTGCAGGCCCGGCCGGGCTCGACGCACGGCTACGACACCGTCGACCCGACGCGGATCTCCGAGGAGCTCGGCGGCGAGGAGGCGTTCCGCGAGCTGGCCGGCGCGGGGCTCGGCGTCATCCTCGACATCGTCCCGAACCACATGGGCGCGGCGCCCGAGAACCCCTGGTGGGCCGACGAGGAGCACCGGGCGGAGCTCTTCGACGTCGACGCCGAGACCGGCTTCGTCCGCCGCTTCTTCGACATCGACGACCTGGCGGCGGTCCGGATGGAGCGCGAGGAGGTCTTCCACCTCACCCACGACAAGGTGCTCGCGCTGCTGGGCGAGGGCATCCTCGACGGGCTGCGGGTGGACCATCCCGACGGCCTCGCCGATCCCGCCGGCTACCTGGCGCGGCTGCGCGACGCGGGCGCCGAGCGCGTCTGGGTGGAGAAGATCCTGCATCCCGGGGAGGCGCTCCCACCGTGGCCCGTGAGCGGGACGGTCGGCTACGAGTTCCTCAACGACGTGCTCGGGCTCTACGTCGACCCGGCCGGGGAGCACCCCCTGCTCGAGCTGTGGGCCGAGACGACCGGCGAGGACCGGGCGTTCGACGCCGTCGCGCTGGAGGCGCAGCTCGAGCAGGCCGAGGGGACGTTCCGTCGCGAGCTGGACTGGCTCGCGCGGCTCTCCGGCGGGCGCTTCGCGACGCACGACCTGGCCCGGGCGCTCGCGCGGCTCCCCGTCTACCGCACCTACGTGGAGCCGTGGAGCGGGCAGGTCAGCGCCGCGGACCGCGAGCACGTCGCGGCCGCGCAGATGCCGGCCGAGCTCGCCGGCGTGCTCCTGCTCGACGAGAAGCGGGGGGAGCTCGACGAGTTCGTGACGCGGTTCCAGCAGACCTCGCCGCCGGTCACCGCGAAAGGGATCGAGGACACCGCGTTCTACCGCTCCATGCCGCTGGTGGCGCTCAACGAGGTGGGCGGGGATCCCGGGCGCTTCGGCCTCTCGGTCGACGCGTTCCACGCCGCGAACCTCGTGCGGGCGCAGCGCTTCGGCGAGGGGCTGCTCGTCACCCAGACGCACGACACCAAGCGCTCGGGGGACCTGCGGGCCCGCATCGCCGCGCTCGCCACCATGCCGGCCGAGTGGGAGCGGCTCGTGCGCGCGAAGCTCGATCCGACGGCGGCGCCCCGGCCGGCCGAGCAGCTCCTGGCGCTGCAGATCGCCGTGGGCCTCGGCGGGGAGATCACGCGCGAGCGGCTCGACGGCTACCTCGAGAAGGCGCTCCGGGAGGCCAAGCTCAGCACGAACTGGATCGAGCCCGACGAGGCGCACGAGCGCGCGGTGCAGGAATGGGCGTGGGCGCTCGTGGAGGACCAGGAGGTGCTGGCGCTCGCCGCGCGGGCACGCGTGGAGGGCGAGCGCGCCGCGCTGGGGCAGACGCTGCTCAAGCTCACCTCGCCGGGGGTGCCCGACGTCTACCAGGGCGACGAGCTGTGGATGCTCGCGCTCGTCGACCCGGACAACCGGCGCCCCGTCGACTGGGCGGCGCGTCGTGCGGCGCTCGACGACCTGCTCGCCGGCGCGCCGCCGACCCGCGCGACGGCCAAGCTCCACCTCATCCACCGGGGGCTCGCGCTGCGCGCCCGCCGGGAGGACGCCTTCGGGCCGAGCGGCGCGTACACGCCGCTGGAGGCCGGTCCCGGCGTCTGCGCCTTCACCCGCGGCATCGCGGAGGTGCTCGTGCTCGCGCCCGTGCGGGCCTGGGAGGACGTCGTGCTCGCCGTGCCCGAGGGCCTCCGCGGCCTCTGGCGCTGCGCGCTCACGGGCGCGCCGGTCGAGCTCGGCGCCACCGCCCGGGTCACCGACCTCCTCGTCGCCCCCTACGGCGCCGCCCTGCTCGAGCGCGCCTGAACGCATCAAAGGGGCCTGACCCCTTTGATGCGTACGTGGCGATCGGCACGTGCGCGGAGGTCGGCCGCGTGGGGTCTTTCAGAGCCCCGGCGGGTGGCGGACGGTGAAGCCGCCGACGCCGCGGCCGGCGGCCTGCCAGCGCGTGTCGTGCTCCGCGCGGCCGACGGTGTCGAAGCGCAGGCCGGCGACCACCATGAACGCGTGGCCGGCGTTGGCGTAGATCGAGACCCACCGGCCGCGCCCGGCGCGGCCGAAGGACATCAGCGGGCCGGAGGCCTGCGGTGCGTCGAGGAAGCCGGCGGAGGCCAGCGCGTAGGAGACCGAGCCCGAGCAGTCGTAGGCCGAGTCGGTGAAGAGGCCCTCCGGGCCGCCGCCGTGGCCGCCGCCGTAGACGTACGGCTTGCGGGCGACCTGGTTGCCCGCGACGATCATCGCCCGCACCTTCGCCGGGGCGGTGATCGGGACGGTCGCCAGGCCGTCGGCAGCGACCGTGGCCGTGTCGGCGGCGCCACGGCCCGTGGTGCCCCGGTAGGCCCGGTCGAGCTCGGCGGCGACCTCGGCGTCGCTCGGGGCGCCGGGGGCCGCCGCGCCGCCGCCGGCCCCCGGCGCTCCGGCGGCGGGCGCGGCGTCGGGAGCGGGCGGCGCGTCCGCGGCGCGAGCGCCGGCACCGCGTGCGTCGTCGGCCGGGGTGGCCCTCGCCGGCGCCGCGGCCGCGGCGATCGGGGGCAGGTAGGCCTCGGGGGTCCGCAGCGCGGTGAGCTGGGGGGTCGCGCCGCCGCACCCGGCGAACCCGAGCACCAGGCCGGCGCAGAGCGCTCCCGTGCGCGCGCGGCGGGGCATCGCGGCGCAGGATGGCACGGGCGGCGGGCCCGCGCGCCGTTCAGGCGGCGATGACCTCGCGCCGGACCCGGGCGTCGTAGAGCAGTGCGAAGAGCGGGATGACCGTCGTCACGGGGAAGATCCAGCCCCAGCGCTTCTCGCTCGCGCCGACCACCGTGAGGTAGAGGAGGCAGAGGAAGACGACGCCGTGGATCGGGCCGAGCACCGAGACGCCGCCGTCGCTCCCGGAGAACGCGAGGACAAGCAGGA
Source organism: uncultured Solirubrobacteraceae bacterium (assembly GCA_964236905.1). Lineage (GTDB taxonomy): Bacteria > Actinomycetota > Thermoleophilia > Solirubrobacterales > Solirubrobacteraceae > Paraconexibacter. The sequence goes on from CAXSFZ010000047.1 coordinate 4,511, forward strand.
TCACCAGCAGCACGAGGTCGACCGCGGCGACCACGCGGATGAGGGCGAGCTTCTTGAGCGTCTCGGCGCGGTCGGGCATCCCGGCAGGGTAGGTGCTCACCAGCCGAGGGTGCCCGGGCCGCCCTTGAACGGGCCCTCGAGGTCGGCGGTGATCCAGCCGCCGTAGAAGTCGCCCGCCTGGGACTGCACGCGCTCGTCGTCGAGGAAGCAGGCGTCCATCCGCGACGGGTAGAACGCGACGTGGTCCCGGAGCGCGGCGTAGCGCGCGACGGGCGCGGCGTAGGCCCAGGCGGCGCGCGCCTCGACCCGGTCCCCGCCGAGGACGTCGAAGTAGTGCGCGCTGCCCTTCCACTCGCAGAACGAGCGGCCCGCGGCCGGGCGCAGCGCACCGGCCGCGACGTCGGCCGGGGGGACGTAGATCGTCGGCGGGTGGCTCGTCTCGAGCACCCGCAGGGCGGCGGAGGAGTCGGCGACCAGGACGCCGCCGAGCTCGATGCGCACCCGGCGCCCGCTCGGCACGAGGGCCGGTGGGCGTGGGTAGTCCCAGACGCGCTCCATGTTCCGCAGGCTAGCCGCCGTCCCGGATACCCCCACGGGGTACTGCTACGCTCGCCGGGTGGCGCCGACGACCCTCGAGCAGCTCGAGCTGCCGATCACCGGGATGAGCTGCGCGAGCTGCGCCGGGCGCGTCGAGCGGCGACTCAACGAGCTCGACGGCGTCTCCGCGACGGTGAACTACGCGACGGAGCGGGCCTCCGTGCGCTACGACGCCGGGCGGACCCTCCCCGGCGACCTGCTCGACGCGGTGGCGGCGGCGGGGTACGCGGCTTCGCTGCCGAGCGTCCCCGCCCAGCCGGCGGCCGTGGCGCCCTCGCGCGAGCTGCGCCGCGTCGCGCTTGCCGCGGCGCTGAGCCTCCCCGTGCTGCTGCTCGCCATGGTCCCGGCGCTCCAGTGGGACGGGTGGGCGTGGGTCGCCGGGGCGCTCGCGACCCCCGTGGTGCTGTGGGCCGGCCTGCCCGTGCACCGGGCGGCCTGGAGGAGCGCCCGCCACGCCACGGCGACCATGGACACGCTGGTGAGCCTCGGGGCGCTCGTGGCCTGGGGCTGGAGCGTCGTCGCCCTCCTGGCCGGCGGAGCCGGCGCCCCCGGCATGCGCATGGCCTTCTCCCTGGTCCCCGACCGGGCGAGCGGACTCGACGACGTCTTCTTCGAGGTCGCCTGCGTGGTGGTCACCGCGACCCTCGCGGGACGCGCGCTGGAGGCCCGGGCCAAGCGCCGGGCGGGGAGCGCGCTCCGGGCGCTGCACGCGCTCGCCGTCAAGGACGTGACGCTCCTCGGCCAGGACGGCGGCGAGCGCCGCGTGCCCCTCGAGGAGCTCGCCGTGGGCGCGCGGTTCCTCGTGCGCCCCGGCGAGCGCGTGGCCACCGACGGCGAGGTGGAGGAGGGCGCCTCGGCGGTCGACGAGGCGCTGCTCACCGGCGAGTCGGTCCCGGTCGAGAAGGGCCCGGGCGACGCGGTGACCGGCGCGACGACGAACCTCGGCGGGCGGCTGGTGGTTCGGGCGACGCGGGTCGGCGCCGACACCGCGCTCGCCCAGGTCGCCCGCCTGGTCACCCAGGCGCAGAGCGGCAAGGCGCCCGTGCAGCGGCTGGCCGACCGGGTCGCGGCGGTCTTCGTGCCGGCGGTGCTCACGCTCGCCGCGCTGACGCTCACGGGCTGGCTCGTCGCGGGCGCCAGTGCCGGCTTCGCGGTGAGCGCCGCGGTCGCTGTCCTCGTCGCCGCCTGCCCTTGCGCGCTCGGGCTCGCGACGCCGACCGCCCTCCTGGTCGGCACGGGCCGCGGCGCCCAGCTCGGCCTGCTCATCCGCGGGCCCGAGGTGCTCGAGGCCACCCGTGCCGTGGACACCGTGGTGCTCGACAAGACCGGCACGGTGACCAGCGGGCGGATGGTGCTCATGGAGGTGATCGCGGCCGACCCCGCCGGCCGCGCGGAGCTGCTGGGGCTGGCCGGCGCGCTCGAGGCGGCCTCGACGCACCCCGTGGCGCGCGCGGTGGCCGACGCGGCGCGGGCCGACGGGCCGCTCGCGCCGGCCGCGGAGGTGGTGGAGCACCCCGGGCTCGGCCTCGCCGGCCGGGTGGGCGGCCGCGCGGTGCTCGCCGGCCGCCCGGCGCTGCTGGCCGCCCACCACGTGCCGCCGGCCCCGGCGCTCGAGCGGGCGCGGGCCGCGGCCGAGGCCCGGGGGCGGACCGTGGTGGCGCTCGCCGTGGACGGCCGCGCGCGCGGGCTGCTGGTGGTCGCCGACACGCCGAAGGCCGGCTCCGCCGAGGCGGTGCGCCGCCTGCGCGCGCTCGGGCTGCGCCCCATCCTCCTCTCGGGGGACAACCGGCCGACGGCCGCCGCGGTCGCCGCGGAGGTGGGGATCCCCGAGGTGGTCGCCGAGGTCCTCCCGGCGGGGAAGGCCGCGGAGGTCCGTCGCCTGCAGGCTGCGGGCCGGGTGGTCGCGATGGTGGGCGACGGCGTCAACGACGCACCGGCGCTGGCCCAGGCCGACCTGGGCATCGCCCTGGGGACGGGTGCCGACGTGGCCGTGGAGGCCTCCGACCTCACCCTGGTCGGCGGGGACCTGCGCGGCGTGGCCGACGCCCTGCGCCTCAGCCGCCGGACGCTCGCGACGATCCGGCAGAACCTCTTCTGGGCCTTCGCGTACAACGTCGTCCTGCTGCCGGTCGCGGTCGCGGGCGACCTCGACCCCGTCCTCGCCGGTGTCGCCATGGCGGCCAGCTCGCTGCTCGTCGTCGCCAACGCCCTGCGGCTGGGTGGCTTCCGGGCGGAGCGCGACGCGTAGCCTCGAGGGCGCGGTGCCCCTGCGTCGCCACGCTGCGCTCGATTGACGCGGGGCTCAGCCCGCGCTGAGCCCCGCTTCAGCCCGACCCCCGATCCTGGAGGAGCCATGGCCGCCACCGACGACCCCACCCGCAAGCAGCGGCGCGACGCCGCCCGAGCCGAGCGGCGCGCGCAGGAGCTCGCGCTCGCCCAGGCCGCCGTGCGCCGCCGCCGCCTCACCGTCCTCGGCGGCGTGATCGCGCTGGCCGCGGTCCTCGCGGTCCTGCTCGTCGTCCTGAGCGGCTCCGACGACACGGCGGCCCCGGCGCCGAAGGCGGGCGAGACGATCGCCGGCCAGTCCGACAGCCGCGCGCTGTTGGGCGGCATCCCGCAGGCCGGCCGGGTCCTCGGCGCGGCCTCGGCGCCGGTGACCCTCGTCGAGTTCGCCGACCTGCAGTGCCCGTTCTGCCGTGAGTACACCCGCGACGCGCTGCCGACGGTCGTGCGGGACTACGTGCGGACCGGGAAGGTCCGGCTCGAGTTCCGCCCGCGCACCTTCATCGGGGCCGATTCGGCGAAGGCCGCCCGCCTCGTCGTCGCGGCAGGCCGCCAGGACAAGCTCTGGAACACGCTCGACCTGTTCTACGCCAACCAGGGAACGGAGAACTCCGGCTGGGTGACCGACGCGCTGGCCACCCGGGTGCTGCGTGCGGCCGGGGCCGACCCCGCCGCCGCGCGGACCGCGGCCGCGGCGAGCTCGACCCAGGCGGAGCTCACCGCCGCCGACACGCTGGCCGACCGCAACGGCCTGAACTCGACGCCGTCGTTCCTGGTCGGCCGCACGGGGGGGACGCTGCGCCCGCTGCAGGTCCAGGCGCTCACCGGCGACGCCTTCTCCGCCGCGCTCGACCGGGTGGCCCCCGCGTCGTGACGGCGGCCGGGCGCGACCCCCTGCGCAGCGTCGGGGCCGCCCTCGCGCTGCTCGGCGCCTGCATCGCGGGGTACCTGACCTACGTCCACTACGCCGGCATCGACCCCGTGTGCACAGGCGGCGGGGGGTGCGAGAAGGTGCAGGGCTCGCGCTGGTCGGAGCTGGCGGGCGTCCCGGTCGCGCTCCTGGGCCTGCTCGGCTACCTCGGCATCCTCCTCGCGCTAATGACGTGGCGGGACGAGACGGGGCGCCTCGCGGTGGTGCTGGCCGCCTGGCTCGGCCTCGCGTTCTCCGCCTACCTGCAGTACCGCGCGCTCGTCACCGTCCAGGCGACCTGCATCTGGTGCCTGGGCTCCGCGATCACCATGGCGCTCGTCACCGCGGTGCTCACCGCCCGCTTCGTGCTCGCCCCGCCGGGCTGACCGCTTGACGTAGGGTGATACCCTACGTCCATGGCGACACCGCCGGCGAAGAAGACGAGCATCTACCTCAGCGAGGAGCTCGATCGCGCGTTGGCCGCGAAGGCGGCCGAGGAGGGCGTCACCAAGGCGGAGTTCATCCGGCGCAACCTCGAGGTGATCGTGGCCCGGCCGAAGCGCCCCCGCCTCTCGGCCGGGAGGCTGCGGCAGCGCCCGGGCTACGTCCGGCATCCAGGCGGCGACGACGCCGAGCTCGCGGCGATCCTCGACGGCCGCGACGTGGCGGAGCGCTCCGCGCGTGCGCCCGAGGCGTGACCGTCGTCGTCGACACGAACGTCGTCCTCGCGGTCCTCGACCCCCGGGACGAGGACCATGAGCGGGCGATCACCTGGTACGACGCGTCGGACGAGGACCTCGTGACCACGCCGCTCGCCGTGGCCGAGATGGAGTACCTGGTCGCGCAGCGCGGCGGGGCCGGGGGGACGGAGCTCCTCCTCCAGGACCTCGAGAGCGGCGCGCTGCAGGTCCGCTGGTGGGCGACGGCGATCGCCGAGACGCTCGCCATCGCCCGTCGGCGGCCCAAGCTCGGTCTCACCGACGCCTCCCTCATCGCGCTCGCCCCCGTGGTCCGCACGACCCGCATCGCGACCTTCGACCGCCAGCACTTCCGCGCCGCCCGCACCGTCGACGGCAGCCCCTTCACCCTCCTCCCCTGACCCCCGGAGACCCCATGCCCGAGCACCCCAACTCCTTCGACGCCCGCGCGACCCTGCGCGTCGGCGAGCGCGAGCTCACCCTCTTCCGCCTCGATGCGCTGCAGTCGCGCTTCGACGTCGCCCGGCTGCCCTACTCGCTCAAGGTCCTGCTCGAGAACCTCCTGCGTACGGAGGGCAACGGCGCGGTGAGCGCCGCCGACATCGAGGCGCTGGCCACCTGGGACGCCGCCGCGCAGCCCTCCGCGGAGATCGCCTTCACCCCGGCGCGCGTGGTGATGCAGGACTTCACCGGCGTCCCCGCGATCGTCGACCTCGCCGCGATGCGCGACGCGATGGCGGCGCTGGGAGGCGACCCCGCGAAGATCAACCCGCTCGTCCCGGCCGAGCTCGTCATCGACCACTCCGTCCAGGTCGACTCGTTCGGCTCGGTGGAGTCCTTCGCGCTCAACGCGGAGCGCGAGTTCGAGCGCAACGAGGAGCGCTACCAGTTCCTGCGCTGGGGGCAGGAGGCGTTCGCCAACTTCTCCGTGGTCCCGCCGGACACCGGCATCGTCCACCAGGTGAACCTCGAGTACCTGGCGCGCACGGTCTTCGTCGACGAGGAGAGCGGCACGGCCTACCCCGACACGCTCGTCGGCACGGACTCGCACACCACGATGGTCAACGGCCTCGGCGTGCTGGGCTGGGGCGTCGGCGGCATCGAGGCCGAGGCCGCGATGCTCGGCCAGCCGATCTCGATGCTGATCCCCGAGGTGATCGGCTTCAAGCTCAACGGCAAGCTGCGCGAGGGCATGAAGGCGCAACTGACCCTCTACGCCTACGGCACC
>CAXSFZ010000047.1:10236-28913 GCA_964236905.1 uncultured Solirubrobacteraceae bacterium
CCGGTGTCGATGCTCATCCCGCAGGTCGTCGGCGTCAGGCTGACCGGGGCCATGCCCGAGGGCGCGACCGCGACCGACCTCGTGCTCACCGTCACCGAGCTCCTGCGGGGAACCGGCGTGGTCGGCAAGTTCGTCGAGTTCTTCGGGCAGGGGATCGCCGCGCTCCCGCTGGCCGACCGCGCGACGCTCGGGAACATGAGCCCCGAGTTCGGCTCGACCTGCGCGATCTTCCCGATCGACGCCGAGACCATCCGCTACCTCACCTTCTCCGGCCGCCCGCCCGAGCTCACCGAGCTCGTCGAGGCCTACGCTCGCGAGCAGGGGCTCTGGCACGACGAGCGCTCCGAGGAGCCGACGTTCTCGCAGGTGGTCGAGCTCGACCTCGCGACGATCGTGCCCTCCCTGGCCGGCCCGAAGCGCCCGCAGGACCGCGTCCCGCTCTCCGACGCCCAGGCCATGTTCTCCGAGGCGCTCGACGGCTACCTGCCCGAGGGGCAGAGCGGGGTCGACGAGGGCTCCAAGGAGAGCTTCCCGAGCTCGGACGCGCAGGCTGCGAGCGCTCCCGGCTCCACCCCGAACGCGGAGCCCGCGCCCTCCGCCGACACCACGACCGCGGTCGAGGATCGCGGCGCGCACGCGCCCGTGACCCTCGACGGGGAGTCGTTCGAGCTCGACCACGGCCACGTGGTGATCGCGGCGATCACGTCGTGCACGAATACCTCGAACCCGTCGGTCATGCTCGGCTCGGGGCTGCTGGCGCGCAACGCGGTGGCCAGGGGGCTGCGGCGCAAGCCGTGGGTCAAGACGTCGCTGGCGCCCGGCTCCAAGGTGGTCACGGAGTACCTCGACCGCGCCGGGCTCACCGAGCCGCTGGAGCAGCTCGGCTTCAACCTGGTCGGCTACGGCTGCACGACGTGCATCGGGAACTCCGGCCCGCTGCAGGACGAGATCTCCGCCGCGATCAACGAGCACGACATCGCCGCGGTCTCGGTGCTCAGCGGGAACCGGAACTTCGAGGGGCGCATCAACCCCGACGTGAAGATGAACTACCTCGCCTCGCCGCCGCTCGTGGTCGCCTACGCGCTGGCTGGCACGATGGACATCGACCTGCTCGAGGACCCGATCGGGCAGGGCGACGACGGCGCCGACGTGTTCCTCCGCGACATCTGGCCCTCCTCGGAGGAGGTCGCCCGGACGGTCGAGGAGGCGGTGCAGAGCGACATGTTCCGTGCGAGCTACGCGCAGGTCTTCGACGGGGACGCGCGCTGGCAGGGGCTCGAGATCCCGACGGGCGACCGCTTCGCGTGGGACGACGCCTCCACCTACGTCGCCAACCCGCCGTACTTCGAGGGCATGACGCGGGAGCTCACGCCGATCGAGGACATCGCGGGCGCGCGGGTGCTCGCCCTGCTGGGCGACTCGGTGACCACCGACCACATCTCGCCGGCCGGCTCGATCAAGAAGGACGGCCCGGCGGGCCTCTACCTCCAGCAGCGTGGCGTGGAGCCGCGCGAGTTCAACTCCTTCGGGGCGCGGCGCGGCCACCACGAGGTGATGATGCGCGGGACCTTCGCGAACATCCGCCTGCAGAACCTGCTGGAGGGCGGGCCGGGAGGGCGCATCCCCCAGGGCGGGAACACCGTGAAGGACGGCGAGGTCATGTCGATCTACGACGCGGCGATGGAGCACGCCGAGGAGGGCACGCCGCTCGTGGTGCTCGGCGGCAAGGAGTACGGCTCGGGCTCCTCGCGCGACTGGGCGGCCAAGGGCACGAGCCTGCTCGGGGTCCGCGCGGTGATCGCGGAGAGCTTCGAGCGCATCCACCGCTCCAACCTCGTCGGGATGGGCGTCCTGCCCCTGGTCTTCCCCGAGGGCCAGGGCGCCGCCTCGCTGGGGCTGACCGGCGCGGAGGACGTCTCGGTCACCGGCTTCGCCGAGGTGCTGAACGCGGGCGGGCTGCCGAGCACCGTGCGGGTGCAGGCGGGCGCGGTCGCGTTCGAGGCGCGGGTGCGGATCGACACCCCGAAGGAGGCGGACTACTTCCGCCACGGCGGGATCCTGCGCTACGTCCTGCGCCAGCTCGCGGCGGCGGGCTAGCCGGTCCGCCCGGGCCGCGGGACGGGCGCGGCGGCGGCCGGAAGGGCGTGGTCGACGGGCTTCCGCCGGGCGGGCGTGCAAGGATGGCCCACTTCCGACCAATCGTAGGAGGAGTACGCATCGTGAACAAGACCGAGCTGGCCCAGCACCTCGCCGAGAAGACCGGCCTCGCGTCGGGTCAGGCGAAGGGCGCCGTCGACGGCCTCTCCGACATCCTGAGCGAGACCCTCTCCCGTGGCGGCGAGGTCAACATCGCCGGCCTGGGCAAGTTCTCCGTCGTGGAGCGGGGTGCCCGCCAGGGCGTCAACCCGGCGACGGGCGAGAAGATCCAGATCGCCGCCTCGAAGGCGCCGAAGTTCACCGCCGCCAAGGCGCTGAAGGACTCCGTCAACGGGCGCTGAGCGCCCCCGCGAGCGCCCACTCCGGCCCGTCGCGGTCGTGCTCGCCAGAGCACGACCGATCGGGCGTGGGCGCCTCGCGCCGAGGCCGTAGCATCGGGGGCAATGGCCCTCCCTGACGTCCTGCACTCGCTGCTTCGCGCCCACGGCCCGTCGGGCTACGAGACGGCCCCGGCCGGCATCTGGCGGGAGGCCGCCTCCGCCTTCGCCGACGTGCGCGTCGACGACATGGGCAACTCCTACGCCACCGTGCCCGGCACGGCGGGCGGGAGGTCGCTCGCGATCATCGGGCACGTCGACGAGATCGGTCTGATCGTCACCCACGTCGACGACGCGGGCTTCCTCTGGTTCGCCTCCATCGGCGGCTGGGATCCGGCGATCCTCATCGGTCAGCGCGTCACCGTCACCACCCGCGAGGGGCCGGTGCCCGGGGTCGTCGGCAAGAAGCCGATCCACCTGATCAAGCCGGACGAGCGCGACAAGGGCACGAAGCTCACCGAGCTGCACATCGACATCGGCGCCCGCGACGGCGACGAGGCGAGGGGCCTGGTCCGCATCGGCGACACCGCCGTCATCACGGGCGAGCCGTTCGAGCTGCCGAACGGGCGCGCGGTCTCGCGGGCGATGGACAACCGGCTCGGCGCCTTCGTGGCCTACGAGGCGGCGCGGCTGGTGGCGGAGGCCGGCGGCGCCCCGGGCGACGTCGTGGCCGTCGCCGCGGTGCAGGAGGAGATCGGCCTCAACGGCGCGCGCACCGCCGCCTTCGCGCTGCGGCCCGACGTCGCCGTCGTGGTCGACGTCACGCACGCCACGGACGCCCCGGGCGTGGAGGCCCGCGAGCTCGGGGAGCACAAGCTCGGCTCGGGCCCCGTGATCGAACGCGGGGCCATCCTCAGCCCGGCGCTCTTCGAGCTCATGCACGAGGTCTGCGAGGCGGAGGCGATCCCGTTCACGATCGCCGCGAGCGGTCGCGGCACCGGCACCGACGCGGACGTCGTGCACATGTCCCGCGCGGGGATCCCGACGACGGCCGTCGGGTTGCCGCTCCGCTACATGCACTCCCCGGTCGAGATGGTCCAGGTCGAGGACGTGCTGAACGCGGCCAGGCTCATCGCCGCGCTCGCCCAGCGCCTGGACGCCGGGACCTCGTTCGGCCGCTGAGGGGCACCCGCGCGTCCGCGGGGACGGCCCGCGCGCGCGGCGGACGGCGGGTGGGCGTGCGGGTCGCAGCTCGCGCGGGCGGCGGACGGCGGGTGGGCGTGCGGGTCGCAGCTCGCGCGGGCTCGCCCGCCGGCGCCGCGTCGGGGCCGGGACGAGCCTTTCCCACGCGGCGGGGCCGCTTCGGGATGATCGGCGCATGCTCCTCCTGTTCGACATCGACGGCACGCTGCTGCTGCGGGCGAGCGCGGAGCACAAGGCGGCGCTCGAGCAGGCGATCTGCACGGTGCACCGCATCGCGCTGCCGGCCGCGCGCGTGGAGACCGCCGGGCGCACCGACGACGCGATCGCCCGCTCGATCCTCACCCTGGCCGGCATCGACGCCAAGCGGGTCGACGACCGGATGGCCGAGCTGCGCGCCCTCTGCTGCGAGGAGTACGCGCGCCGCTGCCCCGCCGACCTCCGCGGGACGGTCAGCCCGGGCATGCCGGAGGTGCTCGACGCGCTCACGATGGCCGGGCACGTCCTGTCGCTCGTCACGGGCAACCTCGAGGCGGTCGCGCGGCTGAAGCTGCGCCGGGCCGGCCTCGGCGACTGGTTCGCCCCGGGCCAGGGCGGCTTCGGCTCCGACCACGAGGATCGCGCGGCGCTTCCGGCCGTCGCGCGCCGGCGCGCCGGGCGCCGCTGCACGCCGCCGGAGGGGCCCTGCGCCCGCGCCGCGACCGTGGTGATCGGCGATACGCCGCTCGACATCGCGTGCGCGCGCGCCGACGGCGTGCGCTGCGTCGCGATCACCACGGGCCCGTTCGGCCGCACCGCCCTGGCGGGCGCCGACGCGGTGGTCGACACGCCCTACGAGCTCGCCGGTGCCATCGCGGCCCTCGACGCCGCCGCACGCCCGTCTGACCGAGCCTGAGTGGCGCTCCGCGTCGGACCGTCCCGACGCCAAGCGCCACTCGGCAGGGCCGGCCAGGGCGGGCGGGAGGCTCAGGCCGCGAGCGTCCAGAAGCCGTCGTGGCCGACGGGCTCCTCCACCGCGCCGGCCTCGCCCAGCTCCGTGCGCGCGTCGTCGCGGGAGAGCCCGCAGACCTCGGCCACCTCCTGCGTGGCGAGCGGCACCTCGGCCCAGCGCAGCACCTCGGCGACGTGCTCGGGCTCGGCGCGGCGCTCGAGGCCGGGCGCGAGGTTGGCGAGCGCGGTCTCGTACCCGAGGCTCGACTGCATCCCGGGCGCGGAGAACGCGGTGCCCCCCGGGGTGGCGAACTCGAGCGACGGGCACGTGTAGCGCCAGCCGCCGTCCGGCGTGCCGGCGAGCTTCTGCTTGAGCGCGAGCGCGGCCTCGGTCGGCGTGCGGGCCAGCCGCATGTCCTCACGCAGCACCCGCTCGGTCTCCTCCTCGGCCATCCAGCCCTCCAGCGCGGCCGCGTCGAGCCCCGCCTCGCGGGCGGCCGTCGCGATCGTCGCGGGGTCGTCGAGGAGGGGGCCCGTGAAGTTCAGCTGACGCAGGCGGCGCAGCAGCGCACCCTCCTGCCCGGGCGCGTGGAGCCGCGCCGCGACCACGGCGCGGCAGGCGGGCAGGCTGGCGGCGGCCTCGGCCTTGGGCTCCTCGTTCATCGGCATGCCGAACCGCTCGGCGAGCATGCTCGCGCCCTGGGCGATCCGCTCCGGCGTGAAGCCCTTCTCCCGGTTCTCCTCGCGGCTCTCCGAGAGCACCACCATGTGCCGGCGCCACTCGAGCTGCTCGCCGAAGAGCCAGCGCAGGCGCCAGCGGTGCGGCTCCGCGGAGAAGGCGAAGGGGCACGCGGGGTCGGTGTACTCGGTGACGCTCACGGTGGACATCCCCCGAGGATCGCAGAGCCGGTGCGCGGGCCCGGCGGGCCGGGCTCCTCAGTGCGGCGTGCCCGGCGCGTAGGTCCCGAACGACCAGGTGTTGCCGTCGGCGTCGAGCAGTGAGCACTCCCGCCCGCCGTAGTCCGGGGCGTAGGGCGCGTTGACGCTGCGGGCGCCGGCGGCGACGGCGCGGGCGTGGAGCGCCTCGACCGCCGGCTCGTCGCCGAGCACCCAGTAGAGGCTCGCGCTCCCGGGCGGCCGGTCGAACTCGTTGCCGCGCTCGGTGCCCGCCATCACCCACCCGTCACCCAGCCGGAGCTCGGCGTGGTTGACGACCTCGCCGTCGCCGATGGCGAGGACGGCCTCGAGGCCGAACGCCTCCACCCACTGGTCGAGGACGGCGCGCGAGGAGACGCGCAGGGCCGGGATGACGGTGGTCATGCGGCGCAACCTACGCCGCGGCGACCGCCGCGTGGGCCTAGCTCCGGGTGAGCTTCTTGTAGGTGATGCGGTGCGGGCGGTCGACGTCGATCCCGAGGTTCGTGCGCCGGTACTCCTCGTAGGCCTCGAAGTTCCCCTCGAACCAGGTGACCTGCGAGTCGCCCTCGAAGGCGAGGACGTGCGTGGCGATGCGGTCGAGGAACCAGCGATCGTGCGAGATGACCACCGCGCACCCGGGGAACTCGAGGAGCGCGTTCTCCAGGGCGCGGAGCGTCTCGACGTCGAGGTCGTTCGTCGGCTCGTCGAGGAGCAGCACGTTGCCGCCCGTGCGCAGCAGCTTGGCCAGGTGGACGCGGTTGCGCTCCCCGCCCGAGAGCTTGCCGACCTTCTTCTGCTGGTCGGTCTTCTTGAAGTTGAAGCCGCTCACGTACTGGCGCGAGTTGATCTCGCGCTTGCCGACCTTGATGAGGTCGAGCCCGTCGGAGATCTCCTCCCACACCGTCTTGTCGGGGTCGAGCGCGTCGCGCGACTGGTCGACGTAGGCGAGCTTGACGGTGTCGCCCAGCGTCAAGGTGCCCGCGTCGGGCTCCTCCTGGCCGGCGATCATCTTGAAGAGCGTGGACTTGCCCGCACCGTTGGCGCCGATGATCCCGACGATGCCGGCGGGCGGCAGGTCGAAGGAGAGCTCCTCGAAGAGCAGCCGGTCGCCGAAGCCCTTGGCGAGGCCCTTGGCCTGGATGACCGTGTCGCCGAGGCGCGGGCCGGGCGGGATCTGGATCGTCACCTCGTCGAGGCGGACGTTGTCGGCCTCGTTGACCAGCTCGTCGTAGCGGGCCAGCCGCGCCTTCGACTTCGTGCGGCGGCCCTTCGGGTTCGTGCGCACCCACTCGAGCTCAGCGGAGATCTGGCGCTGGCGCGACTTGTCCTGGCGGTCCTCCTGCTTGAGGCGCTTCTCCTTCGCCTCGAGCCAGTGCGAGTAGTTGCCCTCGTAGGGGATGCCCTTCCCGCGGTCGAGCTCGAGGATCCAGCCCGCGACGTTGTCGAGGAAGTACCGGTCGTGGGTCACCGCCACCACGGCGCCGCGGTAGTCGGCGAGGTAGCGCTCGAGCCAGGCGACGGAGTCGGCGTCCAGGTGGTTCGTCGGCTCGTCGAGGAGCAGCAGGTCGGGGGCGCGCAGGAGCAGGCGGCAGAGGGCGACGCGGCGCTTCTCGCCGCCGGAGAGGTTCGCGACCTCGGCGTCCGCGGGCGGGAGGCGCAGCGCGTCCATCGCGTACTCGAGCTGGGTGTCGAGGTTCCAGGCGTCGGCGGCGTCGATCTTCCCCTGCAGGCGCGCGAACTCGTCTGCGGTCTCCTCGGAGTAGTTCGCCGCGAGGTCGTTGAACTTGTCGAGCAGGTCCTTGGTCTCGCGCACGCCGTCCTCGACGTTGCCGAGCACCGTCTTGGCCTCGTCCAGCCCAGGCTCCTGCTGGAGCATCCCGACGGTCGCGTTCGGCCCGAGCTGCGCGTCGCCGCGGTAGTCCTCGTCCAGGCCGGCCATGATCTTCAGCAGCGAGCTCTTCCCCGCGCCGTTGTAGCCGAGGACGCCGATCTTCGCGCCCAGGTAGAAGGAGAGCGTGACCTCGTTGAGCACCGTCTTGTCCGGTGGGTAGCGCTTGGTCAGCTTGTGCATCGTGTAGACGTACGAGGAGCTCATCTGGCGCTGCAGGATAGAGCGGCCGCGGCCGACCGGAGCATCGCGCGGGGCACGGCCGCGGGAACCGCGGTAGGGCGAGGATGCTCGCCTCGGGCGTCCTTGCCGCTCAGGGCATCGGGGCCACCGCGGTCTGCCCCCCGTCGACGATGATCGTCGCGCCCGTGAGGAAGAGGGGCGCGTCCGCGGCGAGGTAGCCGACCACGCTCGCGATCTCCTCGGGCCGCCCGGCGCGGCCCGTCGGGTTGAGCCGCTGCTTCTGGGCGTCGCTCGCACCCGCCAGCCAGTCGGCGGTCATGGCGGTGTCCACCCATCCCGGCGCCACGGCGTTGGCCGCGATGCGGTCACCGGCCAGCTCCACCGCCAGCGATCGGGCCAGCGACATGACGCCGGCCTTCGACGCGCTGTAGTGCGCGCTCTCCGGCTCGGAGGTCACGCCGTTGATCGAGGCGATCAGGACGATCCGGCCCTCGCCGCCCTGTGAGCGCATCTGCCGGGCCGCGGCGGCGGCGCACAGCGCGGTGCCCCGGAGGTTCACCAGGAGGGTCCGGTCCCAGTCGGTCGCGGTCAGCTCCGTGACCGGCCCGTTCTCGCAGATCGCACCCGCGGTGACCAGCGCGTCGAGCCGGCCGAAGTGCCGCACGGCCTGCGCGGAGAGCTCCTCGCAGTACGCCGGATCGGCGACGTCCCCGGGCAGGGCCGCAGCCCGGCCGCCGGTCGCCGCGATCTCCCGGCAGGTGCCGTCCAGGGGCTCGGGCCGGCGCCCGGCCACCAGCACGGCGAACCCCGACCGGGCGAGCGCGAGAGCCGCGGCGCGGCCGATGCCGCTCCCACCGCCGGTGACGACGGCGACGCGCGCGGTCACCACGGTCTCGCGGTTCTGCGCACGGCCGCGCCGCGGCCGGCGCGAGCCTCTCTGCGACGCATCGGACCACCCTACGTCACCCCGGCGCCGGAGCGCGGGTCGCGGCGGACGTCGACCCCCGGCTCACAGGCGCTCGCGCCAGCCGACCGCGGCCGCGGCGACGTCGGCGAGCGCCGCCGCCAGGCGCACGGGATCGTTGGTGGCGCGGGCCTGCGCCAGGGCGCGCAGCGCGCCGGCGAGCACCGCCGGCCCGCCGGGCGCCGCCGCGGAGGCCGCCCGCAGCGCCTCGAGCTGCGCGGGCTGCAGCGCCACGGGCGCCCCTGCGGTGGTCCGCACGGACCGGGCCGAAGTGCCGTCGGAGGGCCGGAGCGGCTCCCCGGCGACCGTGTCGGCCCTCGCGACCCGCGCCGCCCGCACGAGCTCCTCGGCGTCCTCGGCGCGGCGGAGCGCGCCGGAGAGGCCCTCCCGCAGCCGCGCGGCCTCGCGCACGGAGGCGGAGGCCAGGCCGCGGGCCCGCTGCGCGTCGCGAGCCGCGGCGCCCGCCCGGTCGTCGGCCGCGCGGACGCGGGTCTCCGCCTCCTCGCGCAGCGCCCGCTCCGCGGCGCCGTCGGCGCCCTGCGCGGCGGCGAGCTGCAGCCGCGCGCGGTCGCGGGCCGCCGTCGCGCGGCGAGCCCGGTCGGCGAGCACGCGCGCGCGGCGCCGCGCCGCCGTCGCCCGCGCCTCGGCCCGCTCGGCGCGCTGCTGCTGCCGCGCGCGCTCGCGCTCGGCCGCCTGCGCGCGGCCCTCCGCCGCGCGGGCCGCGAGCTGCGCGTCGCGGACGAGCGCGCGCGGCGCGGCCGCCGAGAGCCCACGGGCGTCGACCCCTCCGACGTCCACGCGCACCCGGCGGGGCGGGGCGGTTGCGGCGCCGCTCCCCCTGTCGGCTCCGCCGTCGTCCGCGCCGCTGCGCGGGCCGGAGCGGTGGGGCACGAAGCCGGCCGCGCGCAGCGCGGCGTCGAACGAGCCGTCGAAGCGGCGCTTGGCCGCCGTCGTGGAGGGCCACCGCTCGCCCGTCTCGGGGTCGCCGAGCCGGTAGCGCTCGGCGCGCCACCCCTGCGCGCGCCAGCGCGCGACGCTCGGGTTCCAGTCGGCGGTCGTGGGCGGCGCGCCGTACAGCGCGGCCCAGCGCACGAGGCGCTCGATCACCTTCTCGCGGGTGAGGGGAGAGGTGGCTCGCTCCCGGTCCGCGGTGGTCGCGGACGGGGTCATGAGCCGTCCGCGCTACGTCTTCGCGCGCTTCGTCGTCTGCTGCGTGCCGGCGCGCCACGAGGCCGCGCCCGGGACGGCGGGCGGCGAGAGCGGGGCGGCATTGACCTGGCGACGCGACACGGACGCGCGACGGTAGCCGACCGTCGCGCGCGCGTCCAGGCCCGCGCGCGGCCACGTGCCAGCCCCCCGGACCGCCCGGCCCGGAGCGGTTCGAACCGCTCGTCCGGGCGCGCCGGCGGCGGTACCGTGGGCGCCCGTGCCCCAGGTCCTCGACATCGAGCAGTCCGTGCTGCTCCTCGAGCTCGAGGTGCCGTTCGACAAGCGGGGCGTGCAGCTCGCCCGGCGCAAGCTGGCCAAGGTCTGGCACCCCGACCTCGCCCCGCCCGGCCGGCAGTTCGAGCACGAGCGCCACCTCAAGGCGATCAACGAGGCGGCCGACACGCTGGAGCGGCTCGCCGAGGGCTCGCGCGGCGGGCGGGTCTCCCGCAGCGCGGTCAAGGTGAGCGCCGCGGCCGCGCGGCGCGCGCGGGAGGAGGCGGGCCGCCGCAACTACGAGGAGCAGGAGGCCGCGCGGGCGCGGGCGCACGAGCGGTCCGAGCACGACCCGTTCGGCGAGCGGATGCCCGACCACTCCGTCGTGCACCGCTACGCGCGCTGCCTCTCCTACCCCGAGTGGGGCGTCGGCTCGGTCACCGGCATCTACTTCACCGAGGACGACCAGGGCTCGCAGCAGTGGGCGCGGATCAAGTTCTCGGTCGGGGTGCGCACCGTCCCGGCGGGCTCGCTGCAGTTCGTCGACTTCTCGAGCCCGGATCCCGGCGCCGAGCGGGTGCAGCGCTTCATGACCGCCGCCCAGCACGCGATGGCCGAGGGGAACTACGGCCTGGCCGCGCAGCGCCTCATCTACGCGCGCGACGCCGAGCCGCAGAACACCGCCGTGCTGCGGCTGATGACCCTCGCCTTCTGGCAGGGCGGGAACCTCCCGGCCGCCGGGCGCGCCGTCCGCGACTGGGCCCGGCACGAGCGCGACCGCCCCGCCCCCCACCGCTACGCCGCGCGCATCTACGAGGACATGCGCGCCTACGACCTCGCGGTCGAGGCGGCCGAGCGCGCCGCGCGGCGGGCACCGGACGACGCCGCGGAATGGGAGCGCGTGGGCCGGCTGCGCCTGCGGCTGATGCAGCGCGAGCGGGCGATCGAGGCGCTGGAGCGCGCGCGCGAGCTCGCCCCCTCGGTGCCCGGCCTCCTGGACCTCGCGCTGGCCCACCACCTGGCCGGCGAGCTCGGCGGGGAGCTCACCGCGACCGAGCAGGCGACGATCCTCGACCCGGAGTCGGCCCTCGCCTGGGCGCGGTACGCGCACGCGCTCGCCCGCACCGACCGGACCACGGACGCCATCGCGGCCACCGAGCGCGCCCTCGAGCTCGCACCCGAGGACGCCGAGGTCGCCGACCTGCTCGAGTGGCTGCGGGAGCACGCGCCGCGGGTGCTCCCGGCGGCGTGACGCGCGGCACCGGACGTCCGTCCAGCCGGGATCCACGCCCGTCCCGGCGGTGCCGATGAGGAACGGGAGGCAGCGCGGCCGCAGGCGCCGCCGCCCGCCTCGCCCGAGCTCCGGGTCCCCCTCCTCCCGCATGTCGCCCCGCCGCCTCGCCGCCCCGCTCCTCGTCCTGCTCGCCGCCCTCGGGCTGGCGGGCCCGGCGCAGGCCGCGCCCGCGCCCGGCCTGAACGTGAGCGCGTACCCAGACGCGCTCGGGGCCCTGGCGCAGGGGGCCCGGCAGGTCCGCTTCTTCGTGCCGTGGCGGAACTTCGAGCCCGGCTCCCCCCGCGACTTCTCCGCGAGCGGTCCCGCGACGCCGGGCGGCCTGACCACCGACTTGAAGGTCTACGTCGAGCGCGTCCGGGCGGCGGGCGCCACGCCGCTCCTGGCGGTCCTCGACGCCCCGGACTGGGCCGGCGTCGGCCCGGGCGCCACGAAGCACCCGCGCGACGCCGGCGAGTACGCCGAGTTCCTCGCGGAGCTCGCGGCCTGGCTTCGCCCCGGCCCGGGCCCGGCGCCGGTCTACGAGGTGTGGAACGAGCCCGACGCCGAGGGCTTCTGGGGCGGGACGCCCGATCCGGCGGCCTACACGTCGCTGCTGCGCGCCAGCTACCCCGCGGTCAAGGGCGCCGACCCCGCGGCGACCGTCCTCTCCGGCGCCACCACGGGCAACAACTTCCACTGGATCGAGAGCCTCTACGCCGACGGCGCCAAGGGCTTCTTCGACGGCGTCGCGGTCCACACCGACACGGGCTGCTCCGTGGTCGGCCCCGACAGCTTCTACCGCGAGCCCGACGGCCGCCTGGGCCAGTACAGCTTCCTCGGCTACCGCGAGGTGCGGAAGGTCATGCTGGCCCACGAGGACCCCAAGCCGATCTGGATGACCGAGCTGGGCTGGGGGACCACGAGCAAGACGTGCACCATCGGCGTCTGGGCGGGCCAGAAGCTCGCCGGCGTCACCGAGACCCAGCAGGCGGCCTTCCTCACCCAGGCCTACACCTGCCTGGCCGACGACCCCTACGTCGTCTCCGCCGCCTGGTTCAGCTACCGCGACGATCCCGGCGAGGGCAACCACTTCGGCCTCTACCGCGTGGACGGCAGCGCGAAGCCGTCGCTGGCCGCCTTCGCGGCGGCCCGGAACGCGGAGCCCGGCCCGTGCGGGGACTTCTCCGGGCCGTCGGTGCACGTCGTCTCGCCGGTCGCCGGCCACCGGTTCGTCGACAGCCTCGACCTGAAGGCCGACGTGAGCGACGCCGGCGCCGGGGTCGCCCGCGTCTTCTACACCTACGACGGCGGCAAGCCGATCCGGAGCTTCAGCGCTGCGCTGAGCGCCGGCGGTGCGGTCGGCCTCGCGCCCTGGCTCGGCTCGAGCGCGCTGGCGCGGGGGCCGCACACGATCGAGGTCCGCGCGGTGGACAAGAACGGCAACAGCACCGTCCAGAAGGTGGCGGTGAGCAAGGTCGCCCCGGGGGCGGTCGAGGCGACGCTCAGGCCGGTGCTCGAGCTCCTCGGCCGCCCGCGGTGCAGCACGCGGAGCCCCGCCATCACCTGCTCCTTGCGCGGCCGCCTGATCCGCGCCGGCCGCGGGCGCCCCTCGCCGGGCGGCAAGGTCTGGGTCGACTGGCAGTTCCGCAACAAGCGCGGCCGGTACGTCCGGCTCGTGGGCGGCGGGCTCACGGCCGCCCGGCCCTTCCGCTTCCACACGCGCATGCGCCGTCGCGGGGCGTGGCGGGTGCGGGTCACCTACCGCACCGTCGCGCCCTACAAGGCCGCCAAGTCGCCGTGGGTGAGCTTCCGGGTCCGGTAGCCGCGCGGAGCCGCCCCTCCGCCGAGGCGCGCCCGGATGTCCGCCGAACGCGCCTCCTCGGGTCACCTCCGACCCGGCCGGAGGTCCTCGACGACGCAGGGCGGGTCACCGAGCTCGATGAGCTCGGGATCGCCCGTGAGCAGCGGCAGTCCGTGGACGCCGGCGGTCACCGCGGCGAAGCAGTCGCCGAGCGCGATCGGCGCGCGGGCCTTGAGCCGGGCGACCTCGATCATCCGTGCGGTTCCGGGCAGGTCGGGTGCGAGCGCTGCGCGTAGGGCGGCGAGGGTGGTGTCGGCCTGCTCGCGTCCGTGGTCGCGTTCGAGGCGGTAGTAGACCTCGACCAGGTTGACCCAGCTCACGACCGGCCGCTCGGCGAGCGCGCCCTCGACGCGGCTGAGCGCAGGCTCCTCCCCGTCGAGCCAGGCGAGGATCGCCCAGGAGTCCAAGCAGACGTTCACCGGGGTTCCTCGGCGCGATCGGCGAGCAGCCGTCCAGCCATGCCGCTCCCCGCAAAACGACCACCAAGGCCACCGGGTCGGTTCGCGGCAACGAGCGTCACCTGATCGTCGTGGACCTCGAACTCGACCTCGTCGCCGGGGTGCAGGCCGACGCGGTCGCGGATCGCTTTCGGGATCACGACTTGCCCCTTGGCCCCGACCCGCACGGTCATACCCGACGAGTATGACCGCGTCGGAGGTCACGTCAAGCGAACAGCTCGACCATCCCGCCGTCGACCGCGTCGAGCGCTCGCTCGAGCCTTGAAGGAGCAGGTGCTCGACCAGCTCGAGCGCGACCCCGGGTCACTTCGCCGCCCGCTCCCCGAGGTTGGTCGCCGGGGGCTCCGATCGTCCGGCAGGCGTCGTACATTGACGCGCTCCATGCGCTTGATCGTCGCACGCTGCTCCATCGAGTACACCGGTCGCCTGACCACCCACTTGCCGGAGGCCGTGAGGCTTCTCATGATCAAGGCCGACGGGGGCGTCTCGGTGTGGCACGACGGCGGCTCGTCGGTCAAGCCGCAGAACTGGATGACGCCGCCCACGGTGGTGGAGGAGTCGGCGGACCACATCGTGGTGCGAAAGCACGCCGGCGCGAGCGAGGACCGCCTCGAGATCCGCATCGCCGAGGTGCTCTCCGACGTCACCCACGACATGGGCGAGGCGGCGGCGCTCGAGAAGGACGGGGTGGAGCGCGACCTCCAGGAGGCGCTCGCGGCGGCGCCGGCCTGGTGCGGCGAGGGCTTCCGGCTCGTGCGCCGCGAGTGGCCGACCGACATCGGCCCCGTCGACCTCATGTGCCGCGACGCGGCCGACGGCTGGATCGCGGTGGAGATCAAGCGCGTGGCCACGATCGACGCGGTGGAGCAGCTCGCCCGCTACCTCGAGCGCATCCGGCGCGATCCGGCGATGGAGGTCTGCGCCGGCGTGCTCGCCGCGCAGGTCATCAAGCCGCAGGCGCGGGTGCTCGCCGACGCGCGCGGCATCGCCTGCGTGGAGGTCGACCTGGCGGTGGTGCGCGGCGAGCGCGAGCCGGAGCTCACGCTCTTCGCCTGAGCCGCCCGACCCCCGACCCCGCCGCCCGACCCCGCGCCCGACCCCGACTCCGACCCCGAGCGCGGGCGATCAGGCCGAGCGGGCCGCGCCGAAGAGCTCCGCCGCCGCGCCCTCGACCCAGTAGTCCGTCCCGCCGTCGTCGCGCTTGGCGGTGGCGATGGGCAGCGGGCGGCCGAGCTTGCGCGCGTAGCGGCCCGGCCAGGCGAGGATCCCCGCCACGCCGTGGGCGCCCTTCTCGAGCCCGAGCCGGTCGGCCAGCTCGTTGCCCGACCAGCGCCGGCTCGGCTCGTCGAGCAGGAGGTCGAGGAGCTCACGCGCCGGCGGCGCGAGCTTGCGGTACAGCCACTGCGCGGTCCTCGCGTCCTCCGCGGTCCACGGCGTGGCGTCGAAGTGCCAGCGGCCCGGCCCGCCGCCACGTCGCCCGAGGCCCTCCGGGCCGCCGCGGGGCGGCCCGGGGCGGCTCCAGGCGTCGGCGGACGGCTCGGCGCCGGCCGGCGCGGCGAGGAAGTGCGCGAACCAGGAGTAGAACTCCGGCACGCGCTCCTCGGGCACCGCGACGGTGACTGCCTTGTCCGCCATCAGCCCTCGGCGGCGGGCTGCGTCCCCGCGGTGCGGCCCTCCTCACGCTCGCCGCAACGGCCGTGCCCGTGGTGGCCGCGCGGCCCTCCGCGGCGCCCGCGACGGCGGAACTGCCCGGCGGCCAGGAAGCGCCCGTAGAAGGCGTAGAACTCGGGCACCCGGTCCTCGGGCACCGCGACGGTGATCTGCTTGTCCTGCTGGGGGGTGGTGTCTGGAACGTCCATGCGTCTCCTTGTCGTTGATCTGGACAAGTAAAGCAGAACTATCTACTTAAGTAAAGCCATCACCACGCGGCGACGAACGCCGCGAGCTTCGGTCCGGCGCCTGCCAGCACGGGGCCGTGGCCGAAGCCGACCACGTCCGGCGCGAGGGCGGCGACCCTGCGGATCGACTCGCGGTTGCGGGGAGGATCGACCGTGAGCAGGTTGGGCGGCTGGCGGAGGCCGACCGCCGTGGTCAGCAGGCTCATGTTCGTCAGCACGTCGCCGCAGATGAGCACCCGGTCCGAGGCGCGCCAGAAGCCGGACATCCCCGGGGAGTGGCCCGGGAGCTCGACGAGGGTGAAGCCGGCGGCGACCTCGTCGCCCTCGTGCAGCTCACGCGCGACGTCGACGCCGTCGAAGCCGCCCGCGAACTCGGCCAGGCGGCGGAACGGCGTGTCCGGCACCACCGGCTCGCCGGTGCGCACGTCCTGTGCGTCGCCCGCCGGGGCCCAGAGGGGCAGCTCGAGGCGGTCGACCAGGCGCCGGGCGCCGCCGAGGTGGTCGACGTGGGCGTGGGTCACGGCCAGCGCGCGCACCGGGCGCCCCTCCACGGCGGCGGCGATCTTCTTCGCCGAGCTCGCCACTCCGGCGTCGACGATCACGTCCCCGAGCAGGTAGGCGTTGATCCCGTTCCGGGGGATCAGCGGGATGTGGAAGACGTCGGGCGCGATCTCGTGCATGGCGGCGACCCTACCCGCGAGCCGTCCTGCGCCCGCCGCGAACCCCGCGCGAGCGGGCGGCTGCCTAGGCTCGCTCCATGGCCGCGCCCGCCGTCCTCACCGAGTCGCGTGGGAGCGTGCTCGTGATCACCCTCAACCGCCCCGGGGTCCGCAACGCGGTCGACGCCGCGATGGCGCGCGGCGTGGCTCGCGCGCTCGACACGCTCGACGGCGAGGAGGCGCTGCGGGTTGGGGTGCTGCAGGGCGCCGGCGGCACGTTCTGCGCGGGCATGGACCTCGGCGCCTTCGCGGCGGGCGAGCTCCCGTGGGTCGACGGCCGCGGCTTCGGCGGCATCACCCGGCGGGGCGCGCGCAAGCCGCTCGTCGCCGCCGTCGAGGGCTTCGCCGTCGCGGGCGGGCTCGAGCTCGCGCTCGCCTGCGACCTGATCGTGGCCGCGCGGGGGGCGCGCCTCGGCATCCCGGAGGTCCGGCGCGCGCTCGTGGCGGCCGGCGGCGCCCTGCTGCGCCTGCCCCGGCGGATGCCCTACCACGTCGTCATGGAGCTCGCGCTCACCGGCGACCCGCTGAGCGCCGAGCGCTTCCACGCCTTCGGCGTCGTCAACCGGCTCACCGACCCGGGCGGCGCGCTCGACGGCGCGCTGGAGCTGGCCGCCGCCATCGCGCGCAACGGCCCGCTCGCCGTCGCCGCCAGCAAGCAGGTGCTCCTGCAGCAGTCCGACTGGAGCAGCGAGGAGATGTGGAGCCGCCAGGACGAGATCGCCGGCGCCGTCTTCGGCTCGCGGGACGCCCGGGAGGGCGCCCTCGCGTTCACGGAGCGGCGCGACCCGGCGTGGAGCGGCCGCTGAGGCGCCTCGACACGGTGTCCAGGCGGGTTGGGACCGTCGGACCAACACCGTCGCCGTGGGCGCGGGCACACTCCTCGGATGGGCCGCGCGCCGCAGATCATCGCGTTCGGCGGCGGCGGCTTCTCGGTGGAGGGCGGCACCCCGCTGCTCGACGACCACGTGCTCCGACTGGCCGGCGTGGAGCGGCCCCGGATCTGCTTCGTCCCCACCGCCTCGGGCGACGCCGACCATTACGTCGTCCGGTTCTACCGCGCCTTCAGCGCCGTGGCTGAGACCTCGCACGTCTCGCTCTTCCGGCGCGACCGCGGGGCGGGTGCGGTGGAGGGGGACCTCCGTGAGCACCTGCGCAGGCAGGACATCATCTACGTGGGCGGCGGCAGCGTCATCTCGCTGCTCGGCGCCTGGCTGGCCCACGGCCTCGACCGTGTCCTCGAGGAGTGCTGGGCCGACGGGACGATCCTGTGCGGCGGCTCGGCGGGCTCGCTCTGCTGGTTCGAGGAGGCGGTCACCGCCTTCCACGGTCCGCCGGAGCGGGTGCGCGGCCTCGGGCTCCTGCCGTTCTCCAACTGCGTGCACTACGACGCCGAGCCCGCGCGCCGGAGCGAGTTCCACCAGTGCGTGGCGGACGGCATGGTGGCCGGCTACGGCGCCGACGACGGCGCCGCGCTCCACTTCGTCGGCACCGCGCTCCACGACGTCGTCACCTCGCGACCCGGCGCGAGCGCCTACCGCGTCGAGGCCGTGGGCGCCGTCGCGGTCGAGACGCCGCTCGTGGCCCGGTACCTCGGGGTCTCGGCCGCGCCCGCGCTGGCCGCGTAGCCTGGCCCGGATGGTGCCCGTGACGCGGACCGTCTTCGCCATGGGCGGCGGGGGCTTCACGATGGAGCCGGAGAACCCGGTGCTCGACGAGTTCGTCCTCTCGCTCGCCCCGCGGCCGGTGCCCCGCCTGCTCTTCCTGCCCACGGCCTCCGGCGACGCCGAGAAGCAGGTGAGCGCCTTCCGAGCGACCTACGCCGACCGCCCGTGCCTGCCCACCGCGCTCTCCCTCTTCCGGCTGGGCGAGACCGGGGGCATCTCGCTGCGCGACCTCGTGCTCGACCAGGACGTGGTCTACGTGGGCGGCGGTTCGATGCGCTCCATGCTGGCGATCTGGCGCGAGTACGGGCTCGACGCGATCCTCCGGGAGGCCTGGGAGCGCGGGGTGGTGCTGGCCGGGCTCAGCGCGGGGGCGATGTGCTGGTTCGCCGGCGGCGTGACGAAGTCGACCGGGATCCCGCGGCCCGTCGAGGGCCTCGGGCTGCTGCCCCACTCGCTCTCGGTCCACGCGGATAACGACCTCGACCGCCTGCCGACCTACGAGCAGGCGGTCGCCGGCGAGGTGCTCCCCGCGGGCTGGGCCGCCGACGACGGCGTCGGGCTCCTGTTCCACGGCGATCGCCTCGAGCGCGTCGTGGCCTCCCGGCCCGGCACCCGGGCGGTGCACGTCCGGCGCACGCCGGAGGGGGAGCTCGTTCGCACGGCGATCATCCCGACGCTCCTCTCGGCGGCACCGCTGCCGCAGCGGTTCGTCGACGGTGACGTGCTCGAGTTCCGCCGCGCGCGCCGGGCGGCGCAGCGACGCGGCGCGCGCTAGGTGTAAGTCCCGAGCAGGTTGTTCAGGCGGGTGATGGGGGTCTGTCGGCC
>CAXSFZ010000048.1:0-27620 GCA_964236905.1 uncultured Solirubrobacteraceae bacterium
TCCCGGCGTGGAACGTCGCCTCACAGCCGACGTTCCACGCCCGCTGAGCGCGACCACACCTCCCGGCGTAGAACGTCGCCTCACCACCAACGCTCGACACCCGCTGAGCGCGACCGCCACTCCCGGCGTGGAACGTCGCCTCACAGCCGACGTTCCACGCCCGCTGAGCGCGACCGCCACCCCCGGCGTGGAACGTCGCCTCGCAGCCGACGTTCCACGCCCGCTGAGCGCGACCACACCTCCCGGCGTGCAACGTCGCCTCGCAGCCGACGTTCCACGCCCGCTGAGCGCGACCACACCTCCCGGCGTGGAACGTCGCCTCGCAGCCGACGTTCCACGCCCGCTGAGCGCGACCGCCACCCCCGGCGTGGAGCGTCGCCTTACCACCGACGTTCCACGCCCGCTGAGCGCGACCGCCACCCCCGGCGTGGAACGTCGCCTCACCACCGACGTTCGACACCGCCCGCCCGCAACCGCCGCAGCGGGCGTCGGACGACGAGGCCGCAGGGGCCGCGCCCGGCCCGCGGCGGGGCGCGCGGCTCCTCCGCCGGGCGGGGTTAGCGGAGGAACTCGGGGATGTCGATGTCGTCGTCGCTGATCTCCAGCGACGAGCGCTCGACGCGCGGGGAGCGGTCGCGGGTGGAGCGGTCGGCGGTGCGGCGGGTCTCCTCGCGGGCGTTGCGCGGGCGGGCGCGGCCGTGATCGAAGCCCGTGGCGATGACGGTCACGCGGACGTCGTCGCCCATCTGCTCGTCGATGACCGAGCCGAAGATGATGTTCGCGTTCGGGTCCGTGGCGCCCTGGACGATCTCGGCGGCCTCGTTGACCTCGAAAAGGCCGAGGTCGCGACCGCCCGTGATGTTGAGCAGCACGCCGGTGGCGCCCTCCACCGACTCCTCGAGCAGCGGCGAGGAGATCGCGTGCTTGGCCGCGTCGGCCGCGCGACTCTCGCCGCTGGAGGTGCCGATGCCCATCAGGGCCGAGCCCGCGTCGGACATGATCGTGCGCACGTCGGCGAAGTCGAGGTTGATCAGCCCGGGGATCGTGATGAGGTCCGTGATCCCCTGCACGCCCTGGCGCAGCACGTTGTCGGCCTCGCGGAACGCCTCCAGGATCGTCGTGCGGCGCTCGACGATCGACAGCAGCTTCTCGTTCGGGATGACGATCAGGGTGTCGACGACCTCCCGCAGGCGCTGGATGCCCTCGTCGGCCTGGCGCATGCGCTGCGTGCCCTCGAACTCGAAGGGCTTCGTGACGACGCCGACCGTGAGCGCGCCGATCTCGTTCTTGGCGATCTCGGCGATCACCGGCGCGGCGCCCGTGCCCGTCCCGCCGCCCTCGCCCGCGGTGACGAAGACCATGTCGGCGCCCTTGAGCGCCTCCTTGATGGCGTCCCGCGACTCGGCGGCGGCGGCGAAGCCGGTCTCCGGGTTGGCGCCCGCGCCGAGCCCCTTGGTCAGGTCGTGCCCGATGTTGAGCTTGATGTCGGCGTCGCACATCTGCAGCGCCTGCGCGTCGGTGTTGGCCGCGATGAACTCCACCCCGCGCAGTCCGGCGTCCACCATCCGGTTGACGGCGTTCGTCCCGCCACCGCCGACACCGACGACCTTGATGACTGCGAGGTAGCTTCCGCTGGATTCCATGTGAGGTTGAGACTTCCGTCCTACCCTCGACGTGGAGTCCAGGGTGCTGTGCAGGAGAGTTCCCTGGGGCGGCCCGACGGTACGCGGGCGGGCAGGGGCGTGTCAACGCGGAGTCTAGTCCGCAACGCGCGTTGCAGGCGGGGTCAACCCTCGATCTGTGCAGGAGCTTTGCGGACGAAGCAGCCTCAGCCCCCGCTCGACGGTTGTCCGCGCTGGGTCGAGGCCTGCTCCAGGCCGGCCGCCGCCGGGCGCTCGGGAATGCGGACGTCGATGGCCGTCGCGCCCGCGGAGGCGGGGCTTGCAAGGACCGCGGTGAGCGACGCCCACTTCGCGGCGAGGCGGGCGCTCGACCCGAAGTGCACGACCGGCCCGTCGGACAGCGCCACGGTCAGGCCCGCCGCGCCGCCGGACGCGGCGGCGATCCTCGCGCGCAGCGGCGCGGGCGCGGAGGCGACGAGGTCGAGCGTCGCACGCGTCCGGGGGTCGGTGATGCGTCGGCCCGCGGGCGGCAGCGCCAGCCGCAGCTCCGGCACGTGGCCGGCGGTGCTGCCCTCGAGGACCGTCCCGTCGGCGGCGACGGGCACCGCGCCCCGGGCGGTGCCCACGGTGGCCACGGCGACGCGCTGGCTCACCCGGATCCGCAGGCGGTGCGGTGGGTCGCCGTCCGCGCTCACCGACTGGACCACGGCGAACGGCGCGACCGCGGTCCTCAGGACCTCGGGGCGGACGTGCAGGGTCGTCATGTCCCGGCCCGCGGTCTCCAGCGCGGCGCTGATCGCCCCGCGCTGGGGACCGGACACGCCGCTCACCTCCACCTCGGTGACCGCGACCAGGCCGCAGTCGCGGAAGGCGAGCCAGCCGGCCGTCGCGAGCGCCGCGAGCAGCACCACCGCCGCCCCGAGCCGCAGTCGCGGGCGCAGCGCCCCCGGCCGGCTCCCGGTGCGCGGGCGCAGGAGGCCGGCCGGGACGCGGCGCAGGGACACGGTCGGAGCGTGCACGCTGCGGGCTTCGACGCGGCGTCGTCCGCTCCTCCCGCCCGCGGGCCCGGCGGCGGTCTTCGCCTCAGGTGGCCACGAGCGCGCGGCCGAGCGCGTCGACGTCCCCTGCGCCGAGCACGAGCACGAGGTCGTCGGGGCGCAGGCGCGGCGGCAGCAGCGCCAGGACGTCGCCGGCGCCCGGGAGCCACAGCACCTCGTGCCCGGGGCGCGCGTCGGCGGCCGCCGCCGCGACGAGCCGGCCCGTCACCCCGGGGAAGTCGACCGCCTGCTCGCGGGCGGGGTAGACGTCGAGCACCACGGGCACGTCGGCGGCCGAGAGCGCGGCGCCGAACTCCGGGGCGAGCGCCGCGGTGCGCGAGAACAGATGGGGCTGGAACACCGCCACCACCCGCCCGGGCGCGACCTCGCGGGCGGCCGCCAGGGTCGCCGCGATCTCCGTGGGGTGATGCGCGTAGTCGTCGACGACCCGGGCGCCGGCCGCGGTGTGGCCGAGCTCCTCGAAGCGGCGGCCGGCCCCGCCGAAGCTCGCCAGGGCGGCGGCGGCGCGCTCCCGGTCGAAGCCCGCGAGCACGAGCGCCTCGAGGGCGGCGGCGGCGTTGCGCTGGTTGTGCTCCCCGGGCACCCGCAGGACGAGCGGAGGCCGCGGCGTCGCGAACGTCGTGCGCGGGCCGTCGCGGAGCGCCAGCACCCTCGGGTCCTCGGGCAGCACCGCCTGCGGCGCGCGGGCGAGGAAGGCCCGGATGACCTCCTCGACCTCCTGGAGCGAGCCGAAGGTCGCGTGGTGGTCGAGCTCGACGTTCGTGACCACCGCGACCTCGACGTCGAGGGCGAGCAGCGAGCGGTCCGATTCGTCCGCCTCGACCACGAGCCACTCCCCCCCGCCCCAGTCGGCGTTCTGCCCGGTGGTCGAGAGCGTCCCGCCGATGAGGTATCCCGGGTCCGCGCCGAGCGCGAGCAGTGCGTGGGCGAGCATCGAGGAGGTCGTGGTCTTCCCGTGGGCGCCGGCGACGGCGATCGTCCGCCGCAGCGCGGTCAGCTCGCCGAGCAGCGCAGCCCGCGGACGCTCGGGCCAGCCGCGAGCGCGGGCGCGGGCGCGTTCCGGGTTCCCGGCGGGCACGGCGCTCGAGTAGATGACCTCGGCGCCCTCGGGCACGTGGGCGGCGTCGTGGCCGAGCGCGACCGTGACCCCGAGCGCGCGGAGCGCCGCCAGCGCGGGTCCGTCCGCCCGGTCGGTTCCCGAGACGGTCGCCCCCAGCTGCCGGGCGACGCGGGCCCAGCCGCTCATGCCGGCGCCGCCGATCCCGACGAAGTGGAGCGTGCGCCCGGCCCAGGCGCTCACCGCGACGCCCGGCCGACGGCGAGCGGCTGCAGCAGGCCGGGGACCCTCGGGAAGTGCTCGGTGCGCTCCTCGGTGAGCCGCAGCCCCGCGGCCGCGACGGCGGCGGGCGTCGCGCGATCGAGGTGGCAGCCGCAGGCGAGCCGGCGCTGCAGCGGCGTGAGGCGGTGCTGCCAGCGCGCGCGGCCCGCCTCGGGGTGGCGCACGTGCTCGAGGAACAGCAGCCGCCCACCCGGCGCGAGCACCCGCCGGGTCTCGCGCAGCGCGCCGTCGAGGTCCGGGACCGTGCAGAGCACGAGCGTGGCGACGACGGTGTCGAAGCTCCCGTCGGGGAACGGGAGCGCCTCGGCTCCGGCCCGGACCACACGGGCGGACGCGCCCGCGGTGCGGACGCGCTCCTCCAGGCGCGCGGCCATCGGCGCCTCGGGCTCGGTGAGCACGAGCTCGGTGACCGCCGGGGGGTAGTGCGGGAGGTTGAGGCCGGTGCCCGCGCCGAGCTCGAGCGTCCGCCCGCCCGCCCCGGCGAGCAGCTCACCGCGCAGGGCGGCCAGGCCGTGCCGCTCGGAGGAGCGGAGGACGGGGTCGTAGAGGGCGGCGAACAGGTGGCCCCAGGGGTGCATGGTCGGCATCTTCGCGGGCGGGGCGGGCGGCGGGCGGGGCGGGCGGCGGGCGCGGCGGGCGGCGGGCGCGGCGGGCGGCCGGCGCGGCGGCGACGGGGCCGATGCGGCCGTGGGGCGACCGCATCGGCCCTCTCGCCGCTGGACGGGGCGCGTCGGCGCGCTCGGGTGACGGCCCGGCCGAGCGGCCGGCGCTCACCGCGCCGCCGCGGCCTGCACCTCGGCGGCGATCCGCTGGGCGGCGTCCGGGCGGGCGAGGCCCAGCGCCGCGATCCCCATCGCGCGGAGTCGGTCGGGGTCGCCGAGGAGCGCCTCCACCTCGGCACGCAGCCGCTGGGGCGTGAGCTCGTGGTCGGGGACGAGGACGGCGGCGCCGCCGTCGACCATCCAGCGCGCGTTGCCGGTCTGGTGGTCCGCCGCGGCGTGAGGATAGGGGACGAGGATCGCGGCCCGGCCGGCCGCGGCCACCTCGAAGACGGAGCCGCCGGCGCGCGCGACGCAGAGGTCGCAGGCCGCGAGCGCCTCGCCGAAGCGATCGATGTAGGCACGGAGGTCGTAGCCGCCGCCGCCATCATGCGCCCGCGTCTCGGCGCCCCGCTCGTCCGCCGGCGTCCCGCCGCCGCCCCCATGCGCCCGCGTCCCGCCGCCGCCCGAGCGTCGCGGGAGGTGAGCGGCCCGGCCGCGCCCGCGCTGCCCGGCCGCCGCGAGCTGCGCCCGGAGCGCCTCCGCGTCGCGGGTCCCGGCCGCGTGGAGCACCCGCCAGGGCCCGTCGCGCAGCCCGGCCACCGCGGCCTCGTTGATCGAGCGCGCCCCGAGCGAGCCGCCGAAGACGAGCACGCAGGTCTCCTCGTCGCCGAGGCCGAAGCGCGCCCGTGCCGCGGCGCGGTCGCTCGCGGGAGGCGGCACGGGCCGGCCCGTGACGAGGTAGCGCTCACCGGTCCGGCCGGCGATCGGGAAGGCGAGGCAGACGCGCGCGGCGCGCGGCGCGAGCAGGCGGTTCGTCAGCCCGAGGTGCGAGTCGGCCTCGGTCAGCACGATCGGCACGCGCCGGGCGAGCGCCGCGGCGCCCACCGGGCCCGCCACGTAGCCGCCGCCGCCCAGCACGACGTCGGGCCGGATCTCGGCGAGGATCCGCCGCGCCGCGGCCACGGCGCCGGCCGCCCGCCCCGCCGCGCGCATCGCCTTGAGCGGGTTGGAGCGTGAGAGGCCCTCCACCCGGATGGGGCGCAGCGCGTAGCCGGCCTCCGGGACGAGGCGGGCCTCCGCCCGCTCACCCCCGATCCAGGTGACCTCCGCGCCCTCAGCCCGCAGCGCGTCGGCCACCGCCAGCGCCGGCACGACGTGCCCCGCTGTGCCCCCGGCTGCGATCACGACGCGCGTCATGCGCGCGGGATGGTGGCGCAACCAGGCGCAGCCGTGCCCCGCCCCCACCCGCGACGTCGAGCAGCAGCCCCATCGCGGCGAGCAGGACGACGAGGTTCGTCGAGCCGTAGGAGATGAACGGCAGCGGCACGCCGGTCAGCGGCGCGAGCCCGAGCACCGTGAAGACGTTGAGCGCTGCCTGGCAGAGCACCATCGCCGTCAGGCCCGCGGCCAGGAGCTTCGCGTAGGAGGAGGCCGCGGCCTTGGCGACGCGCAGCCCGGCGAAGGCGATGAGGCCGTAGAGGAAGAGCAGGCCGGCGATCCCGACGACGCCGACCTCCTCGCCGATGATCGCGAGGATGAAGTCCGTGTGGGCCTCCGGCAGGAAGAACGCCTTCTGCACCGAGGCGCCCAGGCCGCGCCCGAACAGCCCGCCCGAGCCGAGCGCGATCTGCCCCTGCACCGACTGGAAGCCCGTCCCGCCCGCGTCGGCCCACGGGTTCACGAAGCTCGTCAGGCGCGCGGTGCGGTAGGGCTCGGCCAGCGCGAAGAGGAGCACGAGCACCCCGAGGCCGCCCAGCCCCAGCGACAGCGTGCGCAGCGGGATGCCCGCCACCACGAGCAGCGCGACGAGCGTGAAGGCGATCACCAGCGCGGTGCCGAGGTCGGGCTGGGAGGCGATCAGGAGGCAGGCGCCCCCCGCGACCATCCCGAGCGGCGCGAGCAGCCGCGGCTCCATGACGAGCGTCGGCTTGGCGGCCAGCAGCTTCACGGCGTGCAGCAGGAGGGCGAGCTTCATGAGCTCGGAGGGCTGGAACTGCAGCGGCCCGGCGCCGAGCCAGCGCTGCGCGCCGTTGACCTCCACCCCGAGCGGCGTGCGCACCGCCAGCAGCAGCACGAAGGAGAGCGCGAGCAGCGCTGGGGTCAGGCGCAGCACGAGCGCCACGCCGCCCCGGGCGAGCACCCGCATGAGGACGAGCCCGACGGCGCCGTAGGCGAGGTACTTCACGAGGAAGGTGGAGCCGTTGCCCTGCCCCTCGAGCAGGATCCGCGAGCTCGAGGCGGAGTAGACCATCACCGCGCCGGCCGCCAGCAGGCAGAGCACCGCGGTCAGCAGGATGTTGTATTCGAGCGGCTGCTTGCCCCGGGACGATGCGGCCATCAGGCCAGTGCTTCGACGAGCGCTGCGAAGCGCCTTCCCCGTTCCTCGTAATCGGTGAACTGGTCGAAGCTCGCGCAGGCCGGGGAGAGCAGCACCGTCGCGCCCTGCGGCGCCGCCGCCGCGGCCGCGGCGACCGCCGTGGCGAGCTCGCCGCACCGCTCCCCGCCGACCTCGACCGCCAGCCGCACCGCCGCCTGCCCGATGAGGTAGGTGCGCGCCGCGCGACCCGCCAGCGGCCGGAAGTCCTCGCCCTTGGCGTCGTCGCCGCCGAGGATGAGGTGGACGGGCGCCGGCGTCGCCTCGAGCGCGGTCAAGGTCGAGGCGACGTTGGTCGCCTTGGAGTCGTCCACCCAGCGCACGCCACGGTGCTCGCGCAGGAGCTGCAGGCGGTGCGGGACCCCGCCGAAGCTCTCGAGCCCGTCGAGGATCGCCGCCTCCTCCACGCCGAGCGCCCGGCAGGCCGCCGCCACCGCCCCGGCGTTCACCGCGTTGTGGCCGCCGGGGAGCCTCGCGCGCCAGTCCGCGACGAGGTCGACGCGCCGGGCCGCCCCGGGCAGCGCCACCCGCGCCGGCGCGATCGCGACCGCTCCCGCGTCCTGATGGGCGAAGAGCCGCAGCTTGGAGGCCCGGTAGTGCTCGACGCTCCCGTGCCAGTCCAGGTGGTCGGAGCCCAGGTTGAGGAGCACGCCGACCTCCGGCGCGAGGGCCAGCGTGTCGGCCAGCTGGTAGCTCGAGCACTCGCAGACCACGAGCTCCGGGGGCGCGCCGACGAGGGCGCTGAGCGGCCGTCCCACGTTGCCCGCGGCCGCCGCGTCGTGCCCGGCCCGGCGCAGCGTGTGGGCCAGCCACTCGGTCACCGTGGTCTTCCCGTTGGTCCCCGTCACCGCGACGAACGGGCGCTCGAGCAGCCGCCAGGCGAGCTCGAGCTCCCCGAGCACCGGCACCCCGGCGGCCCGCGCGGCCGCGACCACGGGGGCCCGCGGCGGCACCCCCGGCGACTTGACCACCGTGCGCGCGCCGGCCAGGAGAGCGAGCCCGTCGCCGACGTGCGTCGGGAAGCCCGCGTCCGCCGGCGCGGCGCGCGCGTCGACGCCCACGACCTGCTCCCCGCGCGAGGCCAGGAGCCGGCCGGCCGCGAGCCCCGAGCGGGCCAGGCCCACGACGAGGTACGGCCCGGGCGGCAGCGGCGGCCGGGTCAGGAGATCGACTTCTGGTAGAGCGTGAAGCCGATCGCCGCGCAGACGGTCGCGATGATCCAGAAGCGCAGGATGATCTTGGTCTCCGACCAGCCCGCGATCTCGAAGTGGTGGTGGATCGGGGCCATGAGGAAGACGCGCTTGCGGAAGGTCTGGAAGGAGAAGACCTGGATGATCACGCTGAGCGCCTCCACCACGAAGATGCCGCCGAGCAGCACGAGCAGCTCCTCGGTCTTCGTCATGACCGCCATCCCGCCGACCGCGCCGCCCAGCCCGAGCGAGCCGGTGTCCCCCATGAAGATCGTGGCGGGGAAGGCGTTGAACCAGAGGAAGCCGATGCAGGCGCCGACCAGGCACCCGCAGAGCAGCGCGAGCTCCTGCTCGCCGCCCGTGATGAAGGTGATCCCCAGGTAGGCGAGCAGCACGATGGCGGCGCAGCCGGCCGCGAGCCCGTCGAGCCCGTCGGTGAGGTTGACGGCGTTGGAGGTCCCGGCCACCACCAGGTAGATGAGTACGGGGTAGAACGGGCCGAGGTCGACGGTCGCGTCGAGCGTGCGCAGCCGCAGGGTGGTGTCCAGGCCGGCCGGCCCGGTGGCCACGTACCAGAGGAAGAGCGAGATGCCCACGGTGGCGATCAGCTTCCAGCGGCCCCGCAGGCCGAGCGAGCGCCGCTTGAAGACCTTCTGCGCGTCGTCGAAGAGCCCGAGCGCCGCGCAGGCCATCGCGGCGATGTAGACGGCGACCGCACGCTCGTCGTGGTAGTCGACCAGCACCAGGAACGGGATCGACACCGCGGTGAACATGATGATGCCGCCCATCGTCGGCGTGCCCGCCTTGGCGTGGTGCCCGGCGGGACCCTCGTCCCGGATCTGCTGGCCGAACTCGCGCGCGCGGAGGAAGGCGATGAACTTCGGGCTCAGGAAGATGCAGATGAGCAGCGATGAGGTGCCACCGATGAGGATCTCGCCCATCAGCCGAGCGCCTCGACGACGGCCTCCAGGCCGACGCCTCGGGAGCCCTTCACCAACACGGTGTCCCCGGCCTCGAGCAGTCCGGGCAGGAGCGCGGCGGCCGCGGCGGCGTCGGCGACCGCGTGCTCGCCGCCCATCGCCGCGGCGAGCGGCCCGACGGTGATCAGCAGGGCGACGCCCGCCGCCCGCGCCTGCTCGCCCGCCCGGACGTGGAGGGCCTCGGCGTCCGGCCCGAGCTCGAGCATGTCCCCGAGCACGGCGACGCGCCGCCCGGGAGCCGAGCGCTGCAGGTCCTCGAGCGCCGCGCGCACCGACATCGGGTTGGCGTTGTAGCAGTCCTCCACGACGGTGACCCCGCGCCCCGAGCGCCGGACCTGGCCGCGCATGGCGCTGAGCTCCACGTCGATCCGCCCCGCCGGCTCGACGCCGAGCGCCCGGGCCGCGGCCAGGGCCGCGGCGGCGTTCAGGCGCATGTGCGCGGAGGCGAAGGGCAGCTCGAGGCCGGCGAGCTCCGCCTCCCCCACCTCCCCGCCGAGGCCGAAGCGCACCGTGTGCAGCTCCGCGCGCAGGTGGGGCGCCAGGAGCGGCGCGTCGGCGGGCAGCACGAGCGTCGCCCCCGCGGGGAGCTCTGCGATGAGCTCCGCCTTGGCCGCCGCGACGGCCTCCACCGAGCCGAGGAGCTCGACGTGCACCGGCCCCACGTTGGTGATGAGGCCGACGTCGGGCTCGGCGATCCGGGCGAGCTCGGCGATCTGCCCCGCTCCGCGCATCGCCAGCTCGAGCACCAGCACCTCGGTGCCCGGCGGCGCCTCCAGCACCGTGAGCGGCAGCCCGATCTCCGTGTTGCGGTTCTGGCGGGTCGCGACGGTCCGCCGGTGCGCTCGGAGCATCGCCGCGAGGATGTCCTTCGTGGTGGTCTTGCCCGTCGAGCCGGTGATCGCGACCACCTGGGCACCCAGCGCGCGGCGCCACGCGGTGGCCAGCCG
The DNA here is from genome assembly GCA_964236905.1 of uncultured Solirubrobacteraceae bacterium. GTDB lineage: Bacteria > Actinomycetota > Thermoleophilia > Solirubrobacterales > Solirubrobacteraceae > Paraconexibacter. Next base: position 10,272 of record CAXSFZ010000048.1, read on the forward strand.
CTGGAGGGCCGCGAGCGGGTCCGCGGCGGTGAGCACCACCGCGTCGGCGGGCGCCACGACGGCCGCCGCGGCGGCGTGCTCCGGGCCGACGAGCACGCCCCAGGCGCCCTGGGCCAGCGCGGCAGACGCGAAGCGGCCCCCGTCCACGCGCTCCCCCGGCAGGCCGACGAAGAGGTCGCCGGGCCCCGCCTCGCGCGAGTCGACGACGGCGCGCCCGGGCCCCGCGAGGCGCGGGCTGTCACCACCCGCGGCGGCCACGACGCCCCCCGACGGCGACCCCTGCGCCACCCCGTGCGGCTGGGAGGCGAGCTCCGCCCCCGCCGCCGCGGCGAGCTCCTGCGGCGACCAGTCGCGCATCAGCCGCCGACCCGCTCGCGCAGCGCCGCACGGGCCACGGCGACGTCGTCGAAGGGCTCCGTGCGGCCCTCGGCGAACTCCTGCCCCTGCTCGTGGCCCTTGCCCGCGATGATCACCACGTCGCCCGCCCGGGCCAGGCCGACGACGTGCGCGATCGCCTCCCGGCGGTCCACGAGCGCCAGGGCGCCCGGGCCCGCGCCGGCGCGGACCTCGGCGACGATCGTCGCGGGCTCCTCCGAGCGCGGGTTGTCGCTCGTGACCACGGCCACATCGGCCAGGGAGGCGGCCACCGCGCCCATGAGCGGGCGCTTGGCGCGGTCGCGGTCCCCGCCCGCGCCGAAGACGACGAGCACCCGGCCCGCGGGCGCGAGCTCCCGAGCGGCGCGCAGCACGTTCTCCAGGCCGTCGGGCGTGTGGGCGTAGTCCACGAGCACCGCGAAGGGCTGCCCCGCCTCCACGGGCTCCAAGCGGCCCGGCGCCCGTCCGGCGCGCGGGAGCGCCTCGGCGATCGTGGCGTCCCCGACGCCGAGCACCCGGGCGGCGGCCACGGCCCCGAGCGCGTTGAGCACGTTGAAGCGCCCGGGCAGCGGGCAGTGGAGCCGCATCCCGTCGAGGGTGAAGTCCGAGCCGGCCAGGCCGAAGGAGAGCTCGCGGGCACGGACCTCGGCCCCCGCCCCGAGCCCGACGCGCACCACGTCGGGGAGCTCGGCGGCGAGCCGCCGCCCGTGCGCGTCGTCGACGTTGATGACGGCCGGGCCCTCCGCCGCGGCGAAGAGCCGCCGCTTGGCCTGGAAGTAGGCCTCGAGGTCCGGGTGGAAGTCCAGGTGGTCCTGCGACAGGTTGGTCCAGACCGCGACGGCCCAGTGGACCGCGTCGGCGCGGTGGAGCGCGAGCGCGTGCGAGGAGACCTCCATCACGCAGTGGGTGTCGCCGGCCGCGAGCATCGCGGCGAAGCTCGCCTGGAGCTCGATCGCCTCGGGCGTGGTGCGCCGGGTCGGCTCCTCGACGCCGCCCACGACGCTCGCGACCGTCCCGAGCAGCCCGGTCGGGCGCCCGTCCGCCTCCAGGAGCCCGCGCAGCAGGTAGGCGGTGGTCGTCTTGCCGTTGGTCCCCGTGATCCCCGCCGTGGTCAGCCGCGCGGTCGGGTCGTGGTGCAGCGCCGCCGCGGCCGGGGCCATCGCGGCGCGCACGTCGGGCACGAGCACCTGCGGCACTCCCGCGAGCGCCGGGTCCTCGAGCGGACGCTCGACCACGAGCGCCGCCGCGCCCCGCACCACCGCCGCGCCCGCGAAGTCGTGGCCGTCCCGGGTGAAGCCGGGGACGCAGAAGAAGACCGTCCCCGGGGCGACCAGGCGGTCGTCGAAGGCGAGCCCCCCCACGGGCACCGGCGGCTGCCCGGCGCCGAACAGGTCGCGCAGCGTCATCGGCGGCGAGTCTACGGCGGGCACGGGCGGCGCCGGCGTCGCGTGCGTCGCCCTCAGCGCGGCGCGATCTTGAGGTAGGGCAGCGCGAAGGAGGCGATCTTCCCGAACGCGGGCGCCGCCACCGTGCCGCCGTAGATCTGGCCCTGCGGCTCGTCCACCATCACCGAGACGAGGAGCTTCGGCGCCTGGGCGGGCGCGAAGCCGACGAACGAGGCGACGTACTTCGAGGAGGAGTACTTCCCGAGCTTCGTGTCGAACTTGTTCGCGGTGCCGGTCTTGCCGGCCAGCGTGTACCCCGGGATCTCCACCTCCGAGGCGGTGCCGCCGGGGGCGAAGACGCCCTCGAGCATGCCCCGCACCTCCCCCGCGGTGCGCCCGGAGATCACGCGCCGGCCGCGCGGCGTGCGCACCGGGTGCCCGCCGACGTCGGCGACGACGTGGGCGGGCCGCAGGATCCCGCCGTTGGCCAGCGCGGCGTAGGCCGTGGAGATCTGCATCTGCGTGACGAGCTGCCCCTGGCCGATCGGCAGGTTGCCCATCGTGGAGCCGGAGTACTTGCTCACGGGCAGGGACAGGCCGCGCTCCTCCCCGGGCAGGTCGATGCCCGTGGAGGTGCCGAAGCCGAAGCGGCGGGTCCACTGGTCGAAGCGGGTGGCGCCGAGCTTGCGCCCGATGGTGATGGCCCCGACGTTGGAGGACTGCGCGAGGATGTCCCGGGTGGTGAGCACCTCGGTGCCGCGCGGATGCGACTCGCCGATCACGCGGTCGGCGACCTGGATCGTCGGCGCCAGCGTGAACTGCTCGTCGGGCGTCACGGTGCCGTCCTCCACCGCCCCGGCGACGGTGAAGGCCTTGAAGGTCGAGCCGGGCTCGTAGGTGAAGTTCGTGGCGAGGTTGCGCAGCGCGCTGGCGGGCGCCGCGTCCGGGCGGTTCGCGTCCACCTGCGGCCAGGTGGCCATCGCGAGCACGGCGTTCGTCCGGGGGTCGAGCACCACCGCGCTGGCTCCCTTGGGCTTGTAGGTGGCGCCGAGCTTGTGGAGGACCGATTCCACGCGATCCTGGATCTGCGCGTCGATCGTGAGCGTCATGTCCTCGCCGGGGCGTGCGGGCTTGAGGTCGCGGACGTCGATCGCCTGCCCGAGCGCGTCGCGGGTCGAGCGTCGCAGCCCCTCCGCGCCGGTGAGCTGCCGGTCGCGTTCGCGCTCGACCCCCGAGAGGCCGTCACCGTCGATCCCCACCCGCCCGAGGAGCTGCGCGGCCAGCCACCGGCGCGGGTACTGGCGGCGCTCGGACGGCGCGAGCGCGATCCCCGGGAGGTGCAGCCGGCGCACCGCCTCGGCCTGGTCGGCGGGGAGCTCCCGCGTGAGGTAGACGAAGCCCGTGTCGCGCCGGGTGATCGCCGTCGTGAGCTGCGGCACGGGGATGCCGAGCAGCGGGGAGAGCCGCTTGGCGGCCTGGAGTGGATCCTTCACGAGGTAGGGGGTGGCCGAGACGTCGCTCGCGGGCTCGGAGATCGCGAGCGGGACGCCGTGCCGGTCGAGGATCGCGCCGCGCTGCGGCGGGACGACCTCCTCGGTGGTCTGCTGGACGTCGGCCGCCCGCGCGAGGTTGCCGCCCTTGACGGTGCCGAGGTAGAGCGCGCGGGCGAAGGCCGAGCCCAGCAGCAGCAGAAAGCAGGCGAAGAGCAGGCCGATGCGGCGGTCGACCAGGCTCAACGCCTCAGCCTCCCGAGCCGACGCTCGCCCCGCCGGCGCTCGTCGCGGCGCCGCCGGGAGCCGCGGTGGCGCTCGCCGGGGCGGCGGGGGTCGCGGCAGGGGCGGCGGCGATCCCCGCGGCGCCCGCGGACGCGGCGGCGGCCGGTGCCGCGGACCCGGCGGCGCTCGTCGGGGTGACGGGCGACGCCGGGGCGGCGGCGGGTGTGGCGGCGCCCTGCGGCGAGCTGGCGGGCGTCGCCGGGGTCGTGGTCGCGGCGGCGAGCGCTCCGGGGGTCCCGGCCGCCGGGGCGCTCGTGGCCACCGGGGCCGCCGGCAGGGCGAGCCCGGCGGTCCCGCCCTGCGACGGGGAGATCATCCCGAGCGGGAGCTGGGTCACCGGATCGGGTGCCGTGATGGCGGCCGCGGCGCGCGCCGCGCTGGCCCGGCGGGCGTCGAGGAAGCGCGGCTGCCCCGTGGCCGGCACGATGAAGCCGCGGGCCGCGGCGGAGTCCTCCACGTGCTCGCCGCCGGCGAGCCGCGAGAGGTCGAGCTTCAGCGCGGTGTTCCGGCGCCCGAGGGTCTGCGCGCTCTGCACCGCCCGGGAGATGCCGGTGTTGAGCTGCAGCAGGGAGATCTGCAGGAACACGATGCCGACGAGCGCCGCGCCGAGCAGGGCGATCCACAGCCGGCCGCGGGCGACGCGGTCGACCAGGCGGGCGTCGGGCAGCGCGGCGATGCCGCGGAGCAGGCGCAGGCCCAGCGGCGCGACCGCCGCGGCGCCCGCGGGGGAGCCCGAGCGGGCGCGCGCGGAGGAGCCCGAGCGGGCGCGCGCGGGCCCGCTCGGCCGGCGGGACGGGCGTGCCGGGGCGCCCACGCGGGTGCCGTGGCGGGCGGCGGCGGTGGCGGCGGCGGGAGGCGTCATGGCTGGATCTCCTGGAGCTTGCGGGCGACGCGCATGCGCGCCGAGGAGGACCGGGGGTTGGCGGCGACCTCGCCGGAGCTCGCCACCACGCCGCGGCGCGTGACGAGCTCGGCCTCCGGGGTGCGACCGCACCCGCAGACGGGCAGCTCCGGCGGGCAGACGCAGCCCTGGGCGCGCGCCGCGAGGAACCGCTTGACCCGCCGGTCCTCGAGCGACTGGAACGAGATGGCCGCCACGTGGCCGCCGGCCCGCGTCGCGCGCCAGGCCAGGGGCAGCGCCCGGTCGATCTGGCCCAGCTCGTCGTTGACGGCGATCCGGATGGCCTGGAAGACGCGCTTGGCGGGATGCCCGCCGGCGAAGCGTGCGGGGGTCGGGATCGCCCGGGTGATGATCTCGACCAGCTCGGTGGTGCGCTCGAGGGGCCGGCGAGCGCGCTCGCGCACGAGGGCGCGCGTGATCTGGGGAGCGTGGCGCTCCTCGCCGTAGTCGCGGAACAGCCGCGTGAGCGCCTTGGGCTCCCAGGTGTTCACCACGAGGGCCGCGGTCAGCTCCTGCGTCGGGTCCATGCGCATGTCGAGCGGCGCGTCGTAGGAGTAGGAGAAGCCGCGCTCGAAGGTGTCGACCTGCATCGAGGACATGCCGAGGTCGAGGTAGGTGAGGTCGGCCTGCACGCCTTCGGCGACGAGCTCCGCGAGCCCCTCCGCGAAGGCCGCGCGGACGAAGCGCGTGCGGCACGCCGCCTCGGCGGCGAAGAGGTGGAAGCGGTGCTCGGCCTCGGGGTCGCGGTCGATGCCGACGAGCAGCCCGTCGGGCCCGAGGCGCTCGGCGACCAGCCGCGCGTGCCCGCCGGCCCCGAAGGTGCAGTCGAGGGCCACCTGCCCCGGCCGCGGGTCGGTGAGCTCGATGAGCTCGCCGGCGAGGACGGGGACGTGGGCGGCGGCGGTCATGTCGAGCAGGATGCCCCTCATGCCGGGGCGTCCGCGAAGAGCGAGGTGAGCGCGGTGATGTCCTGGGCGTCGTCGTACTCGCTCCAGCGCTCGCGGTCCCAGACCTCGATGCGGTCGCCCATGCCGTTGACGACGACCTCCTTCGCGAGCCCGCCGTACTCCAGGAGCTTCGGGGGGACCATCACGCGCCCGGCCGAGTCGAGCTCCACGTCGTAGGAGTGGGCGTAGAAGTAGCGCTTGATCGCGTCGCGCTTGGGGTCGAGCGGGCCGGTGCCGGCGAGCACGCCCTCGACGAAGGTGTCGAAGTCCCCCTTCGGCCAGACCGCGACGCACTTCTCGGTCGCGCGGGAGAGGACCACGGTCTCCGTCAGCTGGGAGCGCATCTTGGCCGGAACCGTGAGGCGGTTCTTCGCGTCCAGCGTGTAGTCGAAGGTGCCGCGGAAGGACATCGGAAGGTGGTGCGGGCCGGAGTGGAGGAGTGGGAGGAGCCCCTCCACCCCGGCCCGCGTCGGCACTGTACCCCCACTTTCCCCCACAACGCAACTCGGACTGCACACGGGTTCCCACAAACGTCCACCCGTCAGCGCCTCGTCTGCCGGAAACCGGCGCTGTGCAGCGCATCCTCCGTCCGCGCCGGCGGCCGGCGGCCCCGATCCGCCGCGCAACGCCGCGTGCAGCCGGGCGCCGTGCAACGCAGCGCCCGCGCGGCGTTGCTCAGACGTTGCTCGGCGCGGCCATGCGCGGGAGGGGGCTCGGGCTCCGTGGGCCGGTTGCAGGCGGCGATCGCAGGCGGCGTCCCACCCGCTCCCACGCGGGCCGACGACCGCGGAAGCGATCCAGACGGCGTTCATGCCCGCGCCGGGGCCGCGGCGCGTACCATGCGCGGCGTCCTCGACCGTCGGCGCCGATGCCGGCAGGAGCCCTCCGTGACCGCCACTTCCCTCCGTGCGCCGCGGCGCACCGCCGCTGCGCTGCTCTCCGGCCTCGTGCTGCTCCCGCTGGCGGGCTGCGGCAGCGACGAGGGCGGCTCGGGCGCCTCCGGCTCGGATCGCCTCGCGCGCCTGGTCCCGGCCACCGCGCCGTTCTACTTCGAGGCGACGATCCGGCCCGACGGCGACCAGAAGTCCGACCTCGACGCGCTCGTCCAGAAGTTCAAGCCCGGCGCCACCGTGGACCAGCTCGTCCAGCAGGCGATCAGGAAGCAGGGCTCGGGGGACAAGGTGGACTTCGAGCGCGACGTGAAGCCGTGGCTCGGCGACCACGCGGCCGCGGCGGTCCTGGGCGCGCCGCGCACCGGGAGCACGACTCCCGACTTCGCGGTGCTGGTCGAGACGACCGACGGCGACAAGGCGCTCGCGGCGGTCCGCAAGGACGTCGACGGGACGGCGGAGGACCGCACCTACCAGGGCACCAAGTACCTCTTCGACACGGGCGACGCGACCGCGGCGGCGATCCTCGACGACACGCTCGTGGTGGGCACCGAGACGGGGCTGAAGGCCAGCATCGACGCCAGCAAGGGCGACGGCCTCGCCGGCTCCGCGGAGTTCGCCAAGGTCGTCGACGCGGTCGACGACGACGCCCTCGGGATCGTCTACGGCGACGTGGCGAAGGGTCTTGACCTCATCGTCAAGTCCGCCGGCGACACGGCCGACGCCCAGTCCCTCGAGGGCGCGCGCGAACTCGCCAACCGCCAGGGCGTCAAGACGTTCGCCGCCGGCCTCACCGCGGACGCCGACGCCGTGACGGTGCACGCGGCGGCCACCCCCTCGGGCGGCAAGGCGGGAGCCGACGAGACCGACGCCACCGCGACCTCGCTGGCCGCGCTGCCCGCCGGGGCGTGGGCGGCGGCCGGGCTCGGCGACCTCGGCAAGAGCCTGTCGGAGGGCCTCGACACGCTCAAGACGATCAAGACCCCCGGCCTCAACGTCCAGAGCGGGCTCGACCAGCTCGAGCAGCAGGCGGGCATCGACGTGCAGAAGGACCTCCTGTCCTGGATGGGCCAGGCGGGCCTCTTCGTGCGCGGGACGTCGCTGACCGACATCGGCGGCGCGCTGGTGGTCCAGAGCAAGGACGCCGCGGCGACGAAGGCCGCGCTCGCGAAGGCCCGCACGCTCGTCGCCGGCGCCGGCCTCCCGGCGCAGGACCTGAGCGGCAACGGCATCGACGACGGCTTCTCCGTGGCGCCGGGCACCGCGTCGATCCAGGTCTTCGCCGCGCTCGCCGGGAACCGCTTCGTCCTCGCCCTGAACCGCAGCGCGCTCGACGAGGCGCTCAAGCCGACGACGAAGCTCGGCGACGACGACACCTACAAGGCCGCCGCCGACCTCCTCGACGACGGGCAGAAGCCCACGTTCCTGGTCGACTTCCCCAAGATCAACGGGCTCATCGGGCTGCTGGCGGGAAGCCAGCCGGGCTTCGCGCAGGCCAAGCCGTACCTCGACCGGATCGGGACGATCGTCGCGGGCGGCAAGCGCGACGGCGACCTCGCCCGCTCCACGTTCGCCATCGGCGTGAAGTAGCCCCGCCTCGGCGCCGCCCCCGCTCACCGCAGGGCGCCGAGCAGCGCGGCGGCGACGAGCAGCAGCACCGCGGGGACGAGCAGCAGGGCGATCACGAGCTGGATCTTCGGCGCCGCCCGCGCCGCCCGGTCGCCGAGGCGCCGGGCGCGGTCCGCGCGGGCGTCGGCGGCCAGCGCCGCCAGCGCCGGAGCCAGCGGCGCCCCGTGTCGCTCCGCCCGGGCGGCGGCCAGCACGAGCGCCCCGGCGGCGGGCAGCGGGCAGCAGGCCCGGAGGTGCTCCAGCGCCGAGGCGCGCGGGACCCCGAGGGCGATCCGGTCGGCGGCGCGGGCCAGCTCGCCGGCGAGAAGCCCGCCGCGGCGGGCGCCGACCTCGCCCATGGCACGCCCAAGCGGGAGGCCCGCCGCCAGCACCACCCGGAGCAGGTCGAGCACCTCGGGCAGCTCGTCGGCCATCACCTGCGCTCGCAGCCGCGCACGGCGTCGCAGCCATCCGTCGGGGCCCATAAAGGCGGCCGCCGGCACGGCGAGCAGCAGCACCGGCCCGAGGCGGCCGGGCGCCGCGGCGGCCAGCGGCAGCCCGGCCCCGGCCGCGGTCAAGGCCGCGCCGACCTTCACCGCCATGACGTCGCGGGCGCCGACCCGCCGCGGCAGCCCCGCCGCCGCCAGGCGTGCCGCGAGATCGGCCGGGGCGGCGACGCGCAGGCCGAGCCGCCGGCCCAGCCTCGCGAGCAGGCCGACGAGGCTCCCGGGTCCCGCCGCCGGGGGGCTCCCGGCGCCCGCGCGCCGCGCGGCGCGCTCCCCCGCGAGCCCGGCCAGCTCGACGATGGCCGCGGCGGCCGCCACGCCGGCCACCAGCGCCAGCAGCGTCGCGCGGGTCACGCGCGCTCCAGCCGGCCGACGCGCCGGATGACCATCAACGCGGTCACCTCGAGCCCGAGCGCCGCGAGGCAGAGTCCGAGCCCCAGGGCGCCCGAAGCCGTCTCGCGCACCGTGCCCGGCCGTGCGAGCTCGGCGAGCGCCGCGGCCGCGAGCGGCAGGAGGCAGACCAGCCGCGCGGTGAAGCGCGCCTGCGCGGTGACGGCGCGGGCGTCCGCCTCGGCACGGGCGGCGCCCTCGAGGTCGACGGCCAGCGTCCGCAGCAGGCCGGCCAGATCGCCGCCCGCCTCGCGCTGCAGCAGGACGGCGGCCACGACGGTCTCCCAGCCCGGCGCCGCGGCGCGGTCGCGCAGGCGCTCGAGCACCACGTCCGTGCGCTCCCCGAGGGCCAGCGCCGCGGCCGCCGCCCGCAGCTCGGCGTCCACCACGGCTCCCGCCCCGCCCGCCCGGGCCGCCTCGCCGAGCGCGCCGCGGATCGCCTGACCGCCCGCCAGCGCGTCGGCCAGGCTGCGCGCCACGTGCGGCGCTCCCGCCGCCAGGCTGCGGCGCCAGCGCCGGCGCCGGGCCGCGAGCATCCGGCTCACCGCCCCCGGCCCCCCGGCGGCGAGCGCCACGCCGAGCCACCAGCCCGCGAGCAGCCACCCGGCCGCGAGCAGCGTCAGCGCCAGGACGACGGCGAGCCGCAGCCGCTCGTCGGCGGTCGCCGGGCGGCCGACGACGCCCGCGGCCCGCACCGGGGCGACGAGCCGGCGCGTCCAGGCGAGGATCCCGGCGCCCTGGGCCAGCGCCACGCCGTCCCACAGCGCGCCGACGGCGCTCGCGCCGGCCGCGAAGGCGAGCAGCGCCGCCGAGCTCACGGCGTCCCCCACGCCGATCCGAGGCGGGCGGCCGGGCTCACGGCGTCCCCCACGCCGATCCGAGGCGGGCGGCCGGGCTCACCGCGTCCCCCGCGCCGGACCGAGGAGGGCGGCCAGCCGCGGATCCCGGGGCGGGCGCCAGCGCGCACGCCCGTCGCGGACGGCGTACAGCTCGCGGGTGGCCGGCCCACCGCTCCCGCGGAGCACCTCGGCGAGCGCCACGACGCGCCGGCTCCCGTCGCGGCTCCGCGCCTGGTGGAGCACGAGGTCGATGGCACCCGCGACCTGCTCGCGGATCGCGGTGTGCGGCAGACCGACCCCGGCCATCAGCGCGAGCGTCTCGATGCGCCGGAGCGCCTCGTCCGGCGACCCGGCGTGCACCGTCCAGAGCGAGGCGTCATGCCCCGAGCCCACCGCCCCGAGCATGTCGAGCGCCTCCGGGCCGCGCACCTCGCCGACGACGATCCGGTCCGGGCGCATCCGCAGGGCGTTGCGCACGAGGCGCCGGATGGTGACCTCGCCGCGCCCCTCCACGGAGGCCGGCCGCGCCTCGAGGCGCACCACGTGCGGCTGCTGGAGGCGCAGCTCCGCCGTGTCCTCCACGGTGACGATCCGCTCCCCCGCCCCCACGAACGAGGTGAGCGCGTTGAGCGTCGTGGTCTTCCCCGAGCCGGTGCCTCCGCTGATGAGGACGTTGCAGCGCGCGTCCACCGCCGCGCGCAGGACGTCGTGCAGGGCCGCGGTCCACGTCCCGGCGGCGACGAGCTCGGCCGCGCCGAAGCCGCGCGGCCGGAAGCGGCGGATCGTCAGGGTCGGCCCGTCGACGGCCAGCGGGGGCAGGACGACGTTGATGCGCGACCCGTCGCCGAGCCGCCCGTCGCAGAGCGGCTCCGCCTCGTCGACCCGCCGCCCCAGGGGCGCGAGGATGCGCTCGATCGTGTGGCGCAGCTCCTCCTCCGCCGCGAACCTGACGCCGGTCCGCTCCAGGCGCCCCGCCCGCTCCACCCACACGGGACGGGTGCCGGTGACCATGATCTCGTCGACGGCCGGATCGGCCATGAGCGCCTCGAGCGGACCGAGCCCGAAGGACCGCTGCGCGATGCGCCGGGCGAGCTCGGCGCGGGTCTCGGGCGCCAGGACGCCGGCCTCCCGCTCGACGAGCGCCGCGATCCGGGGCGCCGGGGCGAGGACGGCGGTCGCCGAGGCCTCGCCGGCCTCGCCGACGAGCTGCGCACGCAGGACGTCGGCCAGGTGGTCGAGGGGGTCGGGCGTGGGCGTGCTCACACCCATCTAGGTGCGAGCCGTCGACCCTTGCCCCCCTTCAGGCCGAACCTGGCGCGGCGGCGGGCACCGGATCCGCCGGGGCCCGCTCGCCGGCCAACGCGACGAGCGTCACCAGGCAGAGGGCGCCCAGGAGGAGGAAGGGGACGGCGTCGGAGCTCCGCTGCGCGAGGGCGCCGCTGAGGGCCGAGCCCGCGACCTGCCCGGCCGCCCAGGCGAGGTTCATGAGGGAGAACGCGAAGCCCTGGTCGAGCCCGGAGCGCTCCGCGGCGTCGGCGAGCATCGCCATGGCCGGCGCCCAGAACGCCCCGAGCGCCGCAGCCGAGACGACGACCGCGACCGCCAGCAGCAGGGCCCGCTCCGGCAGCGTCAGCGCTCCGAGCCCGACGGCGCTGGCGGCCAGGCCGGCGCGGATCGGCAGCAGGCGACCCCGACGATCGGCCGTGCGGCCGACGAGCGGCGAGACGGCGGCCTCGGCCGCGGAGGCGACCAGGAAGGTGCCCGCGACCGCCACCGTGCCAGCACCCAGGTGATCCAGCCGCAGGGAGCCGACCACGTTGAGCGCCCCGAAGGCGAGGGCCGGCAGGGTCACGAGCCACATCGCGCTCAGGAGCTGACGTTGACGCACGGCGCGGCTGATCGCGCCGAGCTCCAGCCGCGTGGTCCTGTGCGCCTCCGGCGTCGTCAGGGTCCCGGCGGCCAGCAGCGCCGCGACCACCAGCACCGAGCTGAAGACGGCTTGGGGCGAGGTGATCTCGGCGAGCCCTCCCAGCGCCGGCCCGACGAGCGCTCCCGCTATCCCCGCGGCGAGCGCGGTGCCGAGCAGCTCCCCCCGCCGCTCCGGCGGCGCCTCGCCGATCAGCCAGGAGAGCGCTCCCGCCCACGAGCACGCACCGCCGACGCCCTGGACGAAGCGGGCGGCGTCCAGCAGCACGATGTGCTGCGCGAAGCCGAAGACGACGCTCGAGGAGCCCATCAGCCCCAGACCGATCAGCACGATCCGCCGCGAGCCGAAGCGGGCGGCGAGCACGCCGCAGGGCAGCGCCCCGAGCAGGGTGCCGAGCGGGTTGGCGGCCGCCAGCACGCCCGCGCCGGTCTTCGAGAGCTGGAACTGCTCGACGTAGGAGGGCAGGAGCGGCGCGACGACCGCGTAGAACGAGGTGTCGACGAAGACGATCGCGCTGGCGAGCAGGACGAGCCGGCGCATGCGGCGCCACCGTATCGGGGCTCGGCCTCAGCGGTTCGGCTTGGCTCCCGCCCAGTCCTCGACGTACTGGTCGCCCTTGACGTAGTAGCCGAGCGGGACGAACTTGTGGCACGCCTCCGAGTACACGGGCTTGCAGGGATTGAACGGGTCGACGCGCGCGTAGCGATCGGTGCCCGGGTTGTCGACGGCGGGATCGGTCGGCACGTTGTGGCCCGAGGTGCCCGGGCCGACCGAGACGTAGACCGAGCACCAGTCGGGGCGGCGGACGAGGGCCGAGCCGTTCGGTCCGACGTACTCCCGGCTCTCCTCGAGGTTCGTGAGGCCGTCGTGGTCGATGTCGTCGGCGCCGTCGAGCACGCCGTCGCCGTCGGAGTCGGGGTCGACGAAGTCGAGGCCCGTGTACTTCGGCCCGGGGTAGGGCGACTCCACGTAGCTCCCGCCGCCCGGGCAGCCCTGGTTGTTGTCCTTGACCCAGGCCGTCCAGAACGCCGGGCCGCTCAGCGGGCCGGAGACCTCCGAGTAGTTCGTGACCCCGTCGCGGTCGACGTCCTTCAAGCCGTCGATCGCGCCGCCCCCCGTGGCCTGGTTCCCGTCGGAGTAGCTCAGCGGCAACGGGGAGCCCGTGTAGACCCAAGCCCGGAACTCGTTGACCAGCGAGAGGCCGTCGCCGTCGTGGTCGATGACGCCGTCGGAGGGGTCGAGCGCGTTGGGGTAGGGCCGCTTGCCCGGGAAGGGCAGCGCCGCGCCGTTCAAGTCCTTCGCCGAGTAGTACTCGAACCCGTCGCCCGCGCCGTCGCCGTCGGTGTCTGCCTTGTAGGGGTTGAGCCCGAGCGAGCGCTCGACCGCGTCGCCGAGCCGGTCCCCGTCGTCGTCGTCGTCGCTGCGGTTGGGACGGCCGTCGTTGTCGATGTCGTCGTCGCCGACGATGCACAGTCGCGCGTCGAGGTTCGGAGCGCACGCGTTGATCGGCAGCTCCTCGCTCGGGCCGCTGCCGCCGATCTCCGCGACGAGCTCGTCGCGGTTGGAGTCGCCGTCGCCGTCGCTGTCGTCGGCGCCGTCCTTAATCGTGTCGCCGTCGGAGTCGGGATCGAGCCAGTTGAGCGGGAGCACCTTGTGGGTCTGCGGCAGCGTGCCGTAGAGCGGGACGTTGTCGACGACCGCGCGGACGTCGGAACGCTCGATGTGGGCGACGGAGAAGATCCCGAGCGTTCGGCCGCGCGCGTCCACCGGCGTCTTGGGTTCGGGGTATCCGTCGACCAGGTCCTCCTCCTGGTTGGGCAGGCCGTCGCCGTCGGCATCGCGCTCGTTGTCGGAGAGGAAGCCGTTGCGGTCGCGGTCGGCCCAGTCGTTGCCGGCACTCGGCGGCGCCTTGCCGCCCGTGGCCGGGTCGCCGCCGGAGTAGGTGAGCGGCAGCTTGCCGCCCCCGAAGGTCGCCCAGGCCGCGTACTCCTGGGCGTTCGTGAGGCCGTCGCCGTCCGCGTCGATCCCGCCGTCCTTGCCGTCCAGCGCGTTGGGGTACGGGCGCTTGTTCGGCGAGGGCTTGGCGCGGCCGTTGTAGTCGAGCGCCGACTCGTACTCCCAGCCGTCGCTCATCCCGTCACCATCGGTGTCGCGCTTGCACGGGTCGGTCCGCAGGGCGGACTCGAGGGTGTCGCGGAGCAGGTCGTTGTCGTCGTCGAGGTCCTTCGCGTTGCTCACGCCGTCCCCGTCGCAGTCGTTGGCGGCCACCTTGGAGGCCAGCGGCTTCGGGCCGATCAGCGGGGAGCCCTTGACCGAGGTGTAGGCCTTGCCGAGGCGGCCGGTGAGCACCCGGACGCGGAAGCGGGTCGTGGCCGGCTTGCCGCCCTTCTGCACCAGGGAGGTCAGCAGCTTGCCGGGCAGCACGACGCTCACCCGGGTCTTCGTGGCCGTGTCCGCCTTGAGGAAGACGGCCCGGCCGCCGGCGCGCTTGAGCACCACGGTGGTGCGCCCGTGGCCGGCGCGGAAGCCCTTCCCGCGGACGGTCAGGGTGTCGCCGACCCCGAGCTTGAGCGGCGAGACCTTGGTGACCGACGGGTAGGACGGGACCGCCGCCGTCCCCGTGGCCGGGAGCGCCGCCGGGACGCAGAGGGCGAGGACGAGGGCGAGGCGCGGGAGTCGGGTCATGGGAGGGCGAGCGCGCGCGGAACGCACGTCGGGCTCTCCATCGGCGCGTCGGCGGGGCGTCCTGAACCGGTCGTGGACGGACGGACGACTGCGGAGGCGCGCGGCGGCGCGGGGAGCCGGCGCGCTCACAGCCCCGAGCCGACGCGGAGCCCGGCCGCGCCACTCCGTCGGTCGCCGTCGGCGCGCGGGAGCACCCGCAGCTCGCGTGCGAAGGACTGCGCCGCGGCGAGGTAGACCGCGTCGCGCAGCCGCACGCGCAACCCCAGCGCGACGCGCGGCCCGGCGTCATCGCCTCGGGCGGCCGGGGCGGGCGCGACGCGCAGCACCTCCGCGTCCTCGAGCGCGAGGGTCGTCTCGCCGTGGCCGTCGGCCGTCTCGCGGGTCACGAGCACGTCGACGCGGCTGCCCCGCACGATGTCCTGCGCCGAGCCCGTGGCCACGAGCTCGGCCACACGCTCACCCGGCCCCACGGGGAGCGCGGCGCTCGCCAGCTGCGCCGGGTCGGCGGCCAGCGCGGAGGTGAGGTCGCTGCCCGCCGGGATCGCGACCGCCGCTCTGAGACCGGCCACGTCGGCGGCGGTCCCGATCGCCGCCGCCGGCGCGAAGCGCGCGGGAACCCGCCGCAGCGCGAGGCCGGCGCGCGCCAGCGGCTGACCCGCAGCGACCGCCCGCGTCGTGACCAGCACGCCGACGCTCGCGCCGAGCGAGGTGCGCAGCGCGGCCTCGCGCCCGGCGACGTCGGAGGCGGCCAGGCCGCCCAGCAGGAGTGCGAGCAGGCCGAGCACCGCCGCCCGCCGCCGCCGGCTCACGCCGGCACCTCGGCGTCGGCCTCGCGCCAGGCCGGCAGCTCGAGGACCAGCCGTGCGCCGCGCGCCGCCGGTGCGGTGGCGACGCATCCGCCGTGGCGGGCGGCGATCTCGGCGACGATCGCCAGCCCGCGTCCGCGGCTTCCGCGCCCGCCCCGCGCCCGGGCCGTGAGCTCGCCGAGGGGCGCCGGAAGTCCCGGACCCTCGTCGGTGATCTCGATGCTCACCCGGTCCCCCACGCGGCCCAGCCGCACCTCGACGCACCCGCCGCCGTGCTCCAGCGCGTTGCCCACGAGATTGGCCGTCGCCTGCGCCAGCCGCAGCCGGTCGGCGTGGACGACCACCGCGCCGGCGGGCTCGCGCAGCCGGAGCTCGCAGCCCCGCGCGGCGGCCGCCGGCCGCCAGCTCGAGGTCTGGCGCCGCAGCAGCGCACCGAGGTCGACGGGCTCGGGGGCGTCGAGCGCGCGCGAGCCGGCGGGCGCCGCGCCGAGGTCGGCGAGCGCCCGCGCCGCCCGCCACAGCTCGTCCTCGAGCGCTCCGACCGCCACGCCGCGCCGGGCCAGCCCGTGCAGCGCGAGATGCGCGGCGGCCAGCGGCCCTCGCACCTCGTGGCAGGCGCGGACCACGAGCTCGGCGCGCACGGCGGCCGCACGCCGCTCCCGCGCCAGGGCGATCACGGCCCCGAGCGCGACGGCGAGCAGCGCGGCGGCGAGCAGGAGGGGCACGGTGGCGGCCATCAGGCCCGCCCCTCGGCGCCGTCGACGAGCCGGTAGCCGACGCCCCAGACGTTGACCACGAGGCGCGCGCCGCCGTCGGCGAGCTTCTGGCGCAGGCGGCAGGCGTGTGAGTCGAGGGTCCGGCTCGAGCTCGAGGCGCCGTAGCCCCAGATGGAGCGCAGGAGCTCGTCCTTGGTGTAGACCCGGGTCGGATCCGCCGCCAGCGTGCGCAGCAGCGCGAACTCCTTCGACGCGAGGCTCACCGGCCGGCCGTGGACGCGGACCTCGCGCGAGGAGGGGTCGAGCTGGAGCGGCCCGACCCGCAGCCGCGCCCGCACCGGCCGGTCGTCGGCGCGACGCAGCAGCGCGGTGATCCGCGCCCGGAGCTCGGGGTAGCTGCACGGCTTGGCGAGCACGTCGTCGGCGCCGTGCTCGAAGGCGCGCAGGCGGTCCGTCTCGCTCGTCCGGCCCGAGAGGACGAGCACCGGCGTGCGCGGGTCGACTCCGGACTGCAGCCCGTCGGCCTGGCGGATCGTCCGCAGGAGCTCGAGTCCCGAGCCGTCGGGCAGCGCGACGTCGGCGAGGACGAGGTCGGGGTAGGTGCGCTCGAGCAGCTCCCGGCTCGTCTGCAGGTCGGGCGCGTGGGCGACCACGAAGCCGTCGGCGGTCAGCTCGTCCCGGAGGAAGGCGCCCGTCGCCGGATCGTCCTCGAGCACCAGGATGGTCGCTGCGGTGTCGTCGCTCATGCCCCACTAGGGGTCGAGGGCGTGAACCTCGCCCCCGCCCGGGCACAACCTGGCGCGCCGACGCTCCGCGTTATGGCACTCGACGGTCCTCCGGCGAACCCTCCCCGCTGCAACAACCCGTGCATCCTGCGGCCAGGGCCGGGCCGCGCCCGTAGGATGCCGCCTTCGCGCCGGGGCTCTCGCCGCCGGGGCCCCTTCTTCATGCACACCGAGAAACGCGGCAACTACGACTCCGGCGAGGACTTCGTCCTCGAGTACGGCGAGCTCCGGTTCACCTTCAACGAGCGCGACTTCGCCGAGCGCTGCGAGCAGGCTGCGCTCAAGCTGGGCTTCGTCGTGGACGGCCGCCTCGACGAGTGGGAGGTGGAGGATCTCGTCAACCTGGCCGTCAACGGCGAGATCCAGGATCCGGCCTCCGGCCTCGGGGAGCACGTCAACGACTGCTGGCCGGAGCTCGTCGGGCCGAGCGACCGGAGCCTCGTGCACTGGCTGCGGCGCCTGGTCTTCCGCTCGGCGTGGCTCGACCAGCGCGTGAAGGAGGGCGAGCTCGACGTCGCCTACGACGCGGTCGGCCAGAGCTTCACCTACGTGCAGCCCGACCGCGGCGGCGAGCCGGTCGAGCTGGCGCCCGAGCCCTCGTGGGCGCGGGTCGCCTACGCGCCGCGCTGAGCGCCGCGGCCGGCGTCGAGTGGGCGATCCGCCTCCGTGAGGCAGGTCGATCGCCCGCTCGACGCCGACCGGGCCGCCCGCCGACGCCGACCCGGGCCGCAGGTGCCTGGCACCGACGGCCCGGGTGATGGCTAGCTGTAGTTCGTGAGCACGTTGTTGAGGTAGTTCATCCGGGCCTCCTTGG
>CAXSFZ010000049.1:0-23920 GCA_964236905.1 uncultured Solirubrobacteraceae bacterium
CCGCCGCCCCGCCCCGGCCGCCACCCGCCACCCGCCACCCGCCGCCCGCAGCGGCGCACCGCGCCCCACCGAGCCCCGCCGCGACGGCCGAGCCCCAGCCGCTACCGCAGCGTGGTCTTGATCGCCCGCTCGAACGCGTTGAACCCGAACGAGCCCTCCATGCGCGCCGTGATGACGCCCCGGGCGTTGACCGCGAAGAGCCACGGCTCCGTCCGCAGCCCGAAGGCCCGGAGGGGCGGGCGCAGTCCCTTGGCCACGTCGTTGTCGACGTAGACCTCCTGGTGGATGAACTGCACCCGGTCGCCGTAGGTCCGCTTGAGCTGCTCCGCGATGTCGACGACGGGGCCGCAGACGCGCGACTGGCAGAGCTGCGGCGTGGCGAAGAGCAGGATCGTCGGCTTCTTGCCGAGCACGTCCTTGAAGGAGGCGTCGTGCATCGTCCCGGGCGGGCGACGGGTGTCGATCGCCTTGATGTCGCCGCCGGCGGAGGCCAGCGTGTCGGTGGCGACCGCGGGCGGGCGCTCCCCGACGTCGGGGATCTTGTCCTGCGCCGGGCGGACGACCCTGACCCGCCCGCCCGCGGCGACGTCCCGGCCCTCGACCTTGGCGAGGGCGAGGACGTCGTAGCTGCCGGGCCTCGCGAAGGGCACGGAGGCCTCGTACACCGCGGCGAACGGCGAGCTCTCCGACGCGGCCGTCTCGGAGCGGAACGGCGCGTCGGTCACCAGGAGGTCGGCCGGCGCGACGAACGGGCCGAGCGCCGGGCCCTTCCCACCCGTGCGCGCGAGGTAGATGACCGTCGGGGCGTAGAGGAAGCGCTTGCCGTGGTCGATCAGGCCGAACGCGAGGCGCTCGTGTGCCCCCGTGGTGAGCACGGAGCTCGCGAAGGCGAGCTGCGGGCCGGTCGCCGTCACCGTGTCGGAGAGCTCCTGGAGCGTCCGGCCGCGCGGCGCGGGGAAGTCGCCCGGGGCCACCGCCGTGGCAGCGGCGAGCTCCGCGCGCAGCCGCGCGTCCCGCGGGCCGCGCGGCGCGGGGGCCGCACCGGTGGCGCTCGACCCGGAGTCCGCGCCGCACCCGGCCGCCAGCAGCGCCACGGCGAGGGCTGCCAGCGCGACCAGCGCCGCTGCCGCGAGCCGGCGCAAGGGCTACTTGACCCTGAGCGTCAGGTCCATCCCGGGATGGATGGTGCACTCGATCTTGTAAGTGCCCTTCCGCGTGAACTTGCGCGTGTAACTGCCCGAGGTCTGCGTCTTGGAGTGGAACTTCACGGGGCCCGAGTCGACCGTGACGTTGTGCGGGGCCTTGCCGGCCCAGCGGAACTTGACGGTCGTCCCCTTGCTGATCGTCTTGCTCTTCGGCGCGAAGAGGTTGTCCTTCAGCTTGATCGTGCTCGAGCTGGCGGCACCGGCCGGCAGCGTGGAGGCGGCGAGCGCGGCGCAGGCCAGCAGCGGGAGGACGAGGAGGCGCTTGGGCATGGCGGGCACTCTATGCGCCGGCGTGGACCACCCGTCGCACCTCCCGGGAGCCCGCCAGGGCGGTTGGTAGCGTCCCGGCCCGATGGCCGACGCCCTCCTCCGCACGCCGCTGTACGAGCGCCACGTCGCCGCGGGAGCCCGCGTGGTCCCGTTCGCCGGGTGGGAGATGCCCGTCCAGTACACCGGCGTGCTCGAGGAGCACCGCGTCGTCCGCGAGGCCGTCGGCGTCTTCGACGTCTCGCACATGGGCGAGGTGGAGACGAGCGGCCCCGGCGCCGCGGCCTTCCTGCAGCGCGTGCTCTCCAACGACGTGGAGCGGCTCGGGCTCGGCGGCGCCCAGTACAGCCTCCTGTGCCGCGAGGACGGCGGCGTGCTCGACGACCTCTTCACCTACCGCCTGGGGCCCGAGCGCTACCTCACCGTGACCAACGCCGCCAACCACGCCAAGGACCTCGCCTGGCTCCGGCATCAGGCCGAGGGGTTCGACTGCGTGGTGGAGGACCGCGCGGGCGACTACGCGATGCTCGCCGTGCAGGGGCCGCGCGCGCGGGAGCTCGTGCAGGCGCTGAGCGACCGGCCGCTGCCGGCGAGGTTCACCGCCGAGCCGCGCCGGCTGCTCGGCCGGGAGGTCCTCGTGTGCGGCACGGGCTACACGGGCGAGGACGGGGTGGAGCTCCTCCCCCGGCCGGGGGACGCGGTGGCGCTCTGGGACGAGCTCCTGCGCCGCGGCGCCGCCCCGATCGGGCTGGCCGCGCGCGACACCCTGCGCCTGGAGGTCTGCTTCCACCTGTACGGCAACGACCTCATGGAGTCGCGGGGCCCGATCGAGGCCGGCCTGGGCTGGGCCTGCCGGGAGGAGACGGGCTTCATCGGTGCGGAGGCGGTGCGGGCGGTGCGCGCGGCCGGGCCCGCGGAGAAGCTCGTCCCGTTCGTGATGACCGCCGGGGGGCTCGCGCGCCAGGGCAACCCCGTCGTCGGCGGCGGGGAGGTCACCTCGGGGACCATGGGCCCGTCGCTCGGCGTGGGGATCGGCCTGGCCTACCTCCCGGCCGCCCGGGCCACGCCGGGGACCCCGTTCGAGATCGACGTCCGCGGCAGGCAGCGCCCCGCCGAGGTCCACACCAAGCCCCTGTACTCCAAGGAGACGAGCACCTGATGGCCGACGCGAGCTACCCCGAGGACCTGCTCTACCACCCCGAGCACGACTGGGCGCGGATCGACGGCGAGCTCGCCACGCTCGGCATCACCTGGTACGCGCAGGACGCCCTCGGCGAGGTCGTCTTCTTCGACCCGCCGAGCGTCGGCGCGAGCCTGACCAAGGGCGAGCCGTACGCCGAGGTGGAGTCCGTGAAGGCGGTCTCCGACGTGGTCGCTCCGCTCTCCGGCGAGATCGTGGAGGTGAACGCCGCGCTCTCCGACGCCCCCGACGCGATCAACGAGGAGCCCTACGGCGAGGGCTGGCTCGTGCGGGTCCGGATGAGCGATCCCTCCGAACGCGACGGGCTCCTGAGCCAGTCCGAGTACGTGGCTACGCTCACGGAGTGAGCCGCTACACCACCACGACCGAGGCCGATCTCGCCGCCATGCTCGAGACGATCGGGGTCGCCTCGCTCGAGGAGATCTTCGACCGCCAGGTGCCCGAGGGCGTGCGGCTGCGGACGCGCCTGGACCTCCCCGAGGGGATGTCCGAGCAGGACGTGTACGCCCACCTGCGCGAGCTCGCGAGCCGGAACACGAGCGCCGAGGACGAGCTCACCTTCCTCGGGGCGGGGATGTACGACCACTACGTCCCGGCGGTCGTCGACATGCTGATGTCGCGCTCGGAGTTCCTCACGCCGTACACGCCGTACCAGCCCGAGATCTCGCAGGGCGGCCTGCAGGTCATGTTCGAGTACCAGACGGCAATCTCGGAGCTGACCGGCCTCCCCGTCTCCAACGCCTCGGTCTACGAGGGCCCGAGCGCGGTGGCCGCCGCGGGATACCTGGCCAAGCTCACCAACGGCAAGGGGCGCTTCGTGGCCTCGGCCGGCCTGCACCCGCACTCGCTCGAGACGCTGCGCACCTACGCGCACGGCTACGACATCGAGGTCGTCGAGGTCCCGCTGAAGGACGGGGTGACCGACCCGGAGGCCTGGGCCGCCGCGATCGACGCCGACACGAGCGCCGTCTTCTTCGCCCAGCCGAACTTCCTCGGCGCGGTCGAGGACGCGAGCGCCCTGAGCGCCGCCGCCAAGGACTCGCCCGCCGTCGTGGTCGCCCAGGTCGACCCGATCACCCTCGGGGTGCTCGCGCCCCCCGGCGAGTGCGGGGTGGACGTCGCCGTGGGGGAGGGCCAGTCGCTCGGCCAGCGCCTCGACTTCGGCGGGCCCTCGTTCGGCTTCTTCGCCGCCACGGAGGCCTACCTGCGGCGGATGCCCGGCCGGATCGCCGGGGAGACCGTCGACGCCGACGGGCGACGCGGCTTCGTGCTGACCCTCCAGACCCGCGAGCAGCACATCCGCCGCGAGAAGGCGACCTCGAACATCTGCACCGCCCAGGCGCTCAACGCACTCGGCGGCGTCGTCTACCTCTCGTGGCTCGGGAGGGACGGCCTGGTGGAGCTCGGCGAGCTGCTCGTGCAGCGGACGCACTACGCGCGCGAGGCGCTCGCCGCCCTGGAGGGCGTGGAGAAGCTGCACGACCAGCCCGTGGTGCGCGAGTTCGCGCTCCGGCTCGACGTCCCCGACGTCGACGCGGTCATCGCCCGCTGCCAGGAGCAGGGGGTCAACCCGGGGCTGGCGCTGCCCGACGGCGGGCTGCTGGTGGCGCTCACCGAGCAGCGCACGAAGGCGCACATCGATCGCCTGGCCGAGGTCCTCGGGGCCGCGGTGGCCGAGCAGCGCGGCGGCGGCCGGCAGGAGGAGGGCACCGCCGCCCTCCAGGCGGTGGTCTAGAGCATGGCGCTCGTCAACGAGAACCGGCTGCACGGCGACCCGGGCGTGGAGAGCCAGGCGCTCCACCACGACGTGCCGACCGCGCCGAGCCGGCAGTCCGCACTGCAGCGCGACCACGCGACGACGATCTTCGAGAAGGGCGCTCCGGGCCGCCGCGCGTTCCTGTGCCCCGAGCTCGACGTCCCGGAGGTCGGCGGCCTCATCCCGGAGGCCTTCCGGCGCACCGCGCCGGCGCGCCTGCCCGAAGTCTCCGAGCCGGAGCTCGTGCGCCACTACGTGCGCGTCTCCAAGCGCAACTACGACCTCGACTCGGGCTTCTACCCGCTCGGCTCGTGCACGATGAAGCACAACCCGCGGCTGCACGAGAGGGTCGCGGCGCTGCCCGGCCACGCACGGCTGCACCCGCTCCAGCGCCCCGCCCACGCGCAGGGCGCCCTCGAGCTCATGAGCAACCTCGAGCACGCGCTCGGGGAGGTCGCCGGGCTGCCGCACGTCTCCCTGCAGCCCTCCGCGGGCTCCCACGGCGAGCTGCTCGGGGTGCTGCTGACCCGGGCCTACCACGAGTCCCGCGGCGAGCGCCGCGTCAAGGTCCTCACCCCGGACACCGCCCACGGCACGAACCCCGCGACGGTCACCATGGCCGGCTTCGAGGTCGTGCGGGTGGCCACCAACGCCCAGGGCGGGGTCGACGTGGACGACCTGCGCTCCAAGGCCGACGACCAGGTCGCCTGCCTCATGCTCACGAACCCCAACACGCTCGGCATCTTCGACCCGAACATCGAGGAGATCGCCCGGATCGTGCACGAGGTGGGCGGGACCCTGTACTACGACGGGGCGAACCTCAACGCCGTCATGGGCATCTCGCGCCCGGGCGACATGGGCTTCGACATCGTCCACTACAACCTGCACAAGTCGTTCACGCAGCCCCACGGCGGTGGCGGCCCGGGCTCCGGCCCGATCGCGGTCAGCGACCGGCTCGCGCCGTTCCTGCCCAAGCCGATCGTGGTTCGACTCGAGGGGGGTCGGTTCGACCTCGACCACGACCGGCCGGACTCCCTGGGGCGCCTGCGCGGCTTCCAGGGCAACTACGGCTGCTTCGTGCGCGCCTACGCCTACATCTGCTCGCTCGGCGCCTCCGGCCTCAAGGACGCCTCGGAGACGGCGGTGCTGAACGCCAACTACCTGCTGGCGAGGCTCCGGGAGCTCGACACGGAGCGGCGCATCCCGCTCGCCTTCGGGGAGCTCTGCATGCACGAGTTCGTCCTCTCGGGCGCGCCGATGAAGCAGGCGCTCGGGATCCGGACGCTCGACCTGGCCAAGCGGCTGCTCGATCACGGCTACCACCCGCCGACGGTCTACTTCCCGCTGCTGGTGGACGAGGCGCTCCTCATGGAGCCGACGGAGACCGAGACGAAGGAGACCCTGGACGCGTTCGCGGCGTCGATGGCGGCGATCCTCGCCGAGGCGGCCGAGGACCCGGCGATCGCGCGGAACGCTCCCTACACGACGCCCGTGCGGCGGCTCGACGAGGCGGGCGCCGCGAAGCGCCCGGTCATCCGCCAGCCGATGTGACCGGTTCGAGCTGCGCGCCGTCGGCGAGCAGGAGCGAGCGGCGCGGCGGGTCGAGCGGGGAGGGCTCCCGGGCCCGCAGCGCCCGCCGCGGCTGGTGCTCGCTCGGGCGATCGGCGGAGCAGGCGACGCGGTCCTGCGCCCAGCGCAGCCAGGCGGCCGTCCCGTCGCCCGTCATCGGGCGGGCGAAGAGCCAGCCCTGGATGAGGTCGCAGCCGTGCTCGCCGGCGAAGGCGAGCTGCTCGAGCGTCTCCACGCCTTCGGCGACCACCTCGAGGCGGAGCTGGTGGGCGATGCCGACGATCGCGTGGACCACCGCGGCCGCGTCCTCGTCCTGGGTCGCCCGCCGCACGAAGGCGCCGTCGACCTTGATCGTGTCCACCGCGAAGCGCGAGAGGTAGGCCAGCGAGGAGTAGCCCGTGCCGAAGTCGTCGATGGCGACCCGCATCCCGATGGCGCGCAGGCGGGCGATGACCTGCGCGGTCGTCTCGAGGTCGGCGAACATCGATTCGGTGAGCTCGATCTCCAGCCGGTCGGCGCCGACGCCGGAGAGGGCGAGGGCGTCGGCCACGCGGGCGGGCAGCGCGCTGCTGCAGAGCTCGCGGGCCGAGAGGTTGACCGCGCAGCGCACCGCGGGCAGGCCCGCGTCGTCCCAGGCGCGCAGCTGGCGGCAGGCCTCCATCAGCGCCCAGGAGCCGATCTCCTCGATGAGGCTGCTCTCCTCGGCCAGCGGGATGAAGCTTCCCGGGTTGAGCATCCCGCGGACCGGGTCGTGCCAGCGCACGAGCGCCTCCACGAGCGGGACCGCGTCGTCGGAGACCCGGACGATCGGCTGGTAGTGCAGGACGAGCTCGCCGGTCCGGATCGCGTGCCGCAGCCGCGCGGCGAAGGAGGGCGCCGCGTTCGCGTGGTCGCGCAGCGGTGCGGCCGCAGGCGCCTCGGGCGGCGCGACGGGGCCGCCCTCGCGCAGCGCGACGCTCGCCCGCTCCAGCAGCGCCTCCGCCGTCCCCGTGCCACCGGGAGCGAACGCGTGGCCGGCCTGCACCGCCAGCGCGAGGCGCCCTCCGCCCACGCCGAGCGGGCGCTCGAAGGCCGAGCAGAGCTCCCGCGCGAGCGCCTCGGCGCCGTCCGCGTCGGCCACGGCCGCCACGACGCCGTAGCGCCCCTCGCCGAGCGGGAAGAGCCCGTCGTCGCGGCAGAGACGGCCGGCGAGCCGCTCCCCCACCAGCGGCGCGAGAGCGGCATCGGCGCTCGCCGGCCCGCCGTCGGCCGGCCGTTCGACCAGCAGGCGGATCACCGCGACGTGCTGGCCCACGAGGCGCGCCTCGCGCAGCCGCTCGCGCACGGCGTCGGAGAACGCGGCGGCCTCGACGATCATCCGGAGCGTCGCGTTCAGCGCGGCGCCGTCCAGCGCGCCCTTGCGCAGCACGTCGCTGACCCCCAGCGCCCGCGCGGCGGCGGCCAGGCCGTCGTCGGCGGCGCCGGAGTAGACGACGACCGGCGTGCTGCCCACGCGGGAGCGCAGCGCGTCGAGCACCTCCAGGCGCTCGGCGTCCGGCAGCCCGAGGTCCACGAGCACCACCGCGAAGTGCTCCTCGGCCAGCAGCTCGAGCGCGGCGCTCAGGCGGTTGGCCACGGTCAGCACGAACCCGTCCTCGCCCTCGCAGAGCAGCTCGCGCACCAGGCGCGCGTCGGCGGGGTTGTCCTCGACCAGGAGCGCGCGAGGGGCGTGGGAGCTCAGCAGCATGGATGGTGTCGCGTGAGGGCGTGCGCAGCCGTCTCGAGGCGCGATCGACCGTTGGGGCGCCTTCCGCGAGCCCTCCGGGCCGCCGCCGGACGAACGTCCTACCGGTACGTTGGCTGCGCCATGCGGATCTTCAGCGGCATCCAGCCCACGGGCTCCAAGCACCTGGGCAACTACATCGGCGCGATCCGCCAGTACGTGGAGGGCCAGGACCGCGGCGACCCGGCGATCTACTGCATCGTCGACCTGCACGCGGTGACGGTGCCCTACCAGCCGGCGCAGCTGCGCGAGCGGGTGCTCGACACGACCGCCGTCCTGCTCGCCTCCGGGCTGGATCCGGAGCGCTGCGTGCTCTTCCGCCAGGCCGACGTGCCCGAGCACGCCGAGCTCAGCTGGCTGCTCACGAGCGTGACCGCGGTCGGCGAGCTCAACCGCATGCACCAGTTCCGCGACAAGTCCGCCGCCCAGCGGGAGCTCGTGAGCGCGGGGCTGCTCTTCTACCCCGTCCTGCAGGCCGCCGACGTGCTGCTCTACCGCGCCGACGAGGTCCCCGTGGGGGAGGACCAGCGTGAGCACCTGGAGCTCATGCGCGACGTCGCCCGCCGCTTCAACGCCCGCTTCGGGGAGGGGCTGCTCGTGGTGCCCGAGCACCGGATCCCGGCCGTCGGGGCGCGGATCATGGATCTGCAGGAGCCCACGCGGAAGATGTCGACCACCAACGGCTCGGTGGAGGGGACGGTCTACGTGCTCGACGAGCCCGGAGCGATCGAGAAGAAGCTCAGGCGGGCGGTCACGGACTCCGAGGACCCGTTCACGATCCGCCGCGACCCGGCGGCCAAGCCGGGGGTGACGAACCTCGTGGACATCACCGCGGCCGCCCGCGGGGCCGCGCCGGAGGAGGTCGTCGCATCGCTGGCGGGCGCCCGCGGGTACGGCGACCTGAAGCTCGCCGCCGCCGAGGCGATCACCGCCCTGCTGGCGCCCGTGCGGGAGCGCTACGCGGAGCTGCGGGCGGACGAGGCCGCGCTCGAGGCCGTCCTCGCCGCGGGGGCGGGCAAGGCCCGCGGGCTCGCGGTGCCGGTGCTGGCCGACGTGCGCGCGGCGATGGGCGTCGGCGCGGCGGGCTAGCGCCCGCGGCGCCGGGTCGGGGGCGAGGGCCGCCGTGGGGCGAGCGTCGGTCGTCCGCCGGCCGGGTGGGCGCGCGGCTCCGGCGGAGCGCGGGTGCTCGCCGCCGCGCCGCCCGGGCAGCTTCCCCTCGGCGGCCGGGGCGGCGGCGCCTGGGGCCGCTCGACGGACACCCGGACGGTCCGGATGGCGACCGGCGCCCTCGCTACCGTCCCGATCGTGGCCGCCGCGATCGACGAGCTGGAGCTCGACCTCGAGGTCTTCACGGGCCCGTTCGACCTGCTGCTGACGCTCGTGCTGCGCGACGAGGTCGACCTGCTCGAGGTGGAGCTGGCCGACGTGGTCGTCTCCTACCTCGACGTCCTCGAGGCGCGCGGCGAGCTCGACCTGGAGACCGCCACCGAGTTCCTGGTCCTCGTCGCCGCGCTGCTCGAGCTGAAGTCGCGGCTCATGCTGGCGCACGAGGAGGAGGAGCTGCTCGAGGAGCTCGGCCCGGGCGAGGCCGCCGAGGAGCTGCTGGCCCGCATGCTCGAGGCGCGCCGCTACCGCCAGGCGGCCGATCACCTGCGCGCGCGGCTCGACGGCGAGCACGGCTCCCGCTATCGGGCGGCCCCGCCCCCCGCGTTCCTGCGGCGGGTGCTCGCCCCCGACGCCCAGACCGCGCGGGCGGTCTACGACCCGGCGCAGCTCGGCCGGGCCGTCGGGGCGATGCTGCGGCTCCCCGAGGCGATCGCGCTCGAGCACCTGACGCTCGTGCGGGTGACGGTGGCCGAGCGTCTCACGCATCTGCGCGCGCTCCTGCGCCGAGGCGCCTGCACCTTCACCGAGGCGGTCGCCGGCGCCGACCGGGTGACGATCGCCGTCACCCTCTTCGGGCTCCTCGAGCTCTACAAGCAGGGGGAGGCGACGTGGACCCAGGAGGCGGCGTTCGCCGAGATCCACATCCGGCCGGGCCCGGGCGTCGCGGGCTCCGCGGGCGCGCGCGAGCGTGTGGTGGCGGAGCGCGGCGCGTGAGCGGTGCAGTGGCCCGCCAGGCGGAGGCGCTCCTGTTCCTCTCGCCCGAGCCCGTCGCCGGCGCGCAGCTCCTGGAGGCGCTCGAGTGCGAGCCGGCCGAGCTCGACGCCGCGCTCGCGGAGCTGCGCCGGGCCTACGCGCCGGGCCGGCGCGGCATCGAGCTGAAGGAGGTGGCGGGCGGGCTCACGCTCGCCACCGCGCCGGAGGCCGAGGAGCCCGCGCGCCGGCTGCTCGGCCGGCCGCGGACCCCGGCGCTCACCCCGGCCCAGGCCGAGACGCTGTCCATCGTGGCCTACCTCCAGCCCGTCTCCCGGCCGGAGATCAGCCGCATCCGGGGCGTGAGCGCCGACTCAGCCTCCGCCACGCTGCTCGAGCGCGGCCTGGTCGAGGAGGCCGGGCGCTCGCCGTTCGGGGCGATCCTCTACCGCACCACGCCGCTCTTCCTGAAGCTCTTCGGCCTGGCCTCGCTGCAGGAGCTCCCCGACGTCGCGCGCTGGGACCCGACGCCCGAGGAGACCGCCGAGCTCCGCGACCGCCTCCTCAGGGCGGGCGAGGCCCGCGCCGGCGGCCCGGTGGGCGTCGACCCGGGCGGGGGGTGAACCGGCCCGCGGCCGGGCGGCGGGCGGGGCCGCCGCGGCTCGGGCGGGGTTGAGCCGGTCCGGGGCCGCGAGGCGGCGGCGGCAGGCAGCGGGCGGTGCCGGACCACCGCGGTCCCGTTCGGATGCGAGCCCGCACGGCGGGCTGGTATCCGAACGCGCTCGGTGGCCGGCTCGGGTGGCTCGAGCGCGAGCGGGGGGCGGGGGCGCCGACGCGAGGATCGAGGCGCCCCGTTCGGATGCGAGCCCGCATGGCGGGCCGGTATCCGAACGCGCTCCGGGCGATCCCGGCGCCCGCTCCGGGCGGCTCGGGTGGGCTCGAGCGCGGGCGGGCGGGGGCGCCGACGCGAGGATCGAGGCGCCCCGTCCGGATTCGAGCCCGCGTGGTGGGCTGATATCCGAACGCGCTCCGGGCGGTTCGGGTGGCTTGACCGCGGGCGGGCGGGCGGGGGCGCCGACTGCGAGGATCGAGGCGGCCCGTTCGGATGCGAGCCCGCGTGGCGGGCCGGTATCCGAACGCGCGCCGGGCGATGCTTGCGCCCGCTCCGGGCGATGCCGGCGCCCGGCCGAGTGATGCTGGCGCCCGCCCGGGTGATGCCGGTGCCCGCCCCGGCATCGGCCGGCGCCCGCCCGGGCGATGCGGGCGCCCGCGCCGCAAGCCGCCAGCCCGCGCCGCGAGCCGCCACCCCGCTCGCCGCCCGCCGCCGAGCCCGCTCAGCGGCGGCCGCGGCGCGTGCCCGGCGTGGCGTCGAAGCGGCGGCGGTCGCGCTTGGTCGGGCGTGGGCCGGGCTCGCCGATCGGCACGCCCGTCACGCGCTGCATCGCCGCGAGCTGCTCGCGCTGGCGGGCGCTCGCCTCCGTCTCGGCGTAGAGCAGCACCGCCTCGACGGCCGGGCGGCGGTGCTCGCTGAGGCCGCGGACCTCGACCGTGAAGCGCCCGTGCTCGGTCTGCACCCGCAGCCGGTCGCCGACGCCGACCTCCTTGCTCGGCTTGGTGCGCTGCTCCTCGGGCCCGAAGCGGACGAAGCCGCCCTTGACGCTCTCGGCCGCGACGGCGCGCGTCTTGTAGAAGCGCGCCGCCCAGAGCCACTTGTCGAGGCGGACGCCCGCGCTCACCCGAGCCTCCGCAGGAAGCGCTCCACGAGCGGGCCGACGCGAGCCGGCGCCTCGAGCGACGGGAGGTGCGCCGTCCCGGGCACGAGCTCCAGCGCGGCGCCCGGGACGGCAGCGGCGATGGCGCGCCCCGTCGCGTGCGCCTCCGCCCTGTCGTGCTCGCCGACCACGACGAGGACGGGGCAGGCGAGCTCGGGCAGGCGAGGCAGCAGCTCGGCGACCCGGGGCGCCTCCCCGACCCCCAGCGCGGCCTGGACCGCGAACGTCCGCCGCTGCATCGCGCTCGCGAGGCGCAGGACCTCCCGGGGCACCTCCCCGGCCGTCCGCCCGGCGCCGACCACCCAGTAGTGGACGTTCGACGCAGCCGCGCCGTCGAGGTCGCCGGCGGCGAGCAGCCGCGCCTGCTCGGCGCCGTGGGCCTCGCTGCTCGCGGACCGGCTCCGGCCGGGCACCGTCGCGCCGAGGAGCACGAGCCCGCGCACGAGCCCGGGGCGCAGGACGGCGGCCTCCAGCGCGACCCGGGCGCCCAGGGACGCGCCCACCAGCACCGCGGGGCGCTCGCCGAGCAGCTCGAGCAGGTCGTCGACGTGGTGGAAGGGCTCGTCCGCGTCGTCCATCTGCCCGTGGCCGCGCAGGTCGTAGGAGACCGGCTCGTGGCCCTGGAACCAGGGGACCAGCGGCTCCCACATCCGTGCGTCGGCGATGCCCGCGTGCACCAGGACGCACCTCACGGGGCCGCCGCGACCGCCCCGTCCGCCCTGGCCGCGAGCTGCCCGCACGCCGCGTCGATGTCCTGGCCCATCGTCAGCCGGACGGTGGCGCGCAGCCCGTGCTCCTGGAGCACCGCCCGGAAGCGCTCGATCGTGGCCCGCGAGGAGCCGTCGTACATCCCCGTCGGGTTGTAGGGGATGAGGTTGACCTTGTAGATCGCCGGATCCAGGATCCCGGCGAGCTGGCGCGCGTGGAGCGCCCCGTCGTTCACCTCGCGGAGCATCACGTACTCCACGAACACCTCGCGCCGCTTGACGGCGTGGAAGCGCTCGCAGGCGGCCAGGACGTCCGCGAGCGGGTAGCGCTCGTTCACCGGCATGAGCTGGGAGCGCAGCGCGTCGTCGGCGGCGTGCAGCGAGAGGGCGAGGCGGATCGGCATCGGCTCCGCCGTCAGGGCCTCGATGCCCGGGATCCAGCCCACGGTGGAGATCGCCGTGCGGCGGTGCGTCACCCCGACCGCCGGGAGCCGCCGGCAGCTCTCGAGCACGTGGAGCAGGTTCATCATCGGCTCGCCCATGCCCATGAACACGACGTGGTCGACCGCGTGGTCGCGGCGGAAGTGCAGCGCCTGGTCGAGGATCTCGCCCGCGGTGAGGTTGCGCCCGAAGCGCATCGCGCCGGTCGCGCAGAAGCTGCAGGTCAGCGGGCAGCCCGACTGCGAGGAGAGGCAGAGCGAGCGGCGCCCGTCGCGGTAGCGCATCAGCACCGCCTCCACCGAGCGCCCGTCGTGCGTGCGGAAGAGCGCCTTGATCGTCCCGTCGCGCGCCACGGCCTCCCGCACGAGCGCGAGGGAGGAGAACGGCACCGCCTCCGCGAGCTCGGCCCGCAGCGCGACCGGCACGTTGGTCATCTCCGCGTAGCCCCGCGCGCCGCGCGCGGCCCACTCCCACACCTGGCGCGCGCGGAAGGCGGGGTGGCCGAGCTCGGCCAGCGTGCGCTCGAGGAGGGCGGGGTCCACCCGCCCATGGTGACAACCTGGGGCGATGCGGCTGGCCAAGCACCTCGCGCACTCGGGCGTCGCCTCCCGCCGCGCCTCCGAGCGGCTCGTCTTCGACGGGCGCGTCGAGGTCGACGGCCGCGTCGTCACCGATCCCGCGACCGACGTCGGCGGCCGGGAGCACATCCGGGTCGACGGGCGCACGCTGCGCGGGGCCGAGCCCGGGGCCGAGCGCCGGGTGTACCTGCTCAACAAGCCGCCCGGGGTGGTCTCCACCGCCGCCGACACCCACGGCCGCCGGACGGTCGTCGAGCTCGTCCGCGCGCCCGGCACGCGGCTCTACCCGGTCGGCCGCCTGGACGCGGACACGACGGGGCTCATCCTGCTGACCGACGACGGCGACCTCGCCCACCGGCTGACCCACCCGCGCTTCGAGGTCCCGAAGGTCTACCTCGCCGAGGTCGAGCACCCGCCCGTGCGCGAGCCGGAGCTCCGGCGGCTGCGGGAGGGCGTCCGCCTCGAGGACGGGATGACCGCGCCCGCGAAGGTGCGGCAGGTGCGCTCCGGCGTGCTCGAGCTGACGATCCACGAGGGACGCAAGCGGCAGGTCAAGCGGATGTGCGCGGAGGTCGGCCACGCGGTCAGGACGCTCCAGCGCGTCGCCTTCGGCCCGCTGCGCCTGGGTGAGCTCGCCGAGGGCGGCGTGCGGCGCCTCGCCCCGGCCGAGGTCGAGCGGCTGCGCTCCTACGTGCCGCCGGCGGCGGACCGCCGAGGCCCCTCGGCCTGACATCATCGCCGCCGATGCGCCTGTTCGCCCTTCGCGGAGCCAGCTCGGTCGAGCAGAACACGGCACCGGCCATCCTCGGGGCCACGGAGGGGCTCATGCGCGAGATCATGGCCCGCAACGCGATCGGCCCCGACGACGTGGTCTCGTGCATCTTCACCCTCACGGAGGACCTGGACGCCGAGTTCCCGGCGGTCGCCGCCCGCCGGCTCGGCTTCGGCCGGGTGCCGCTGCTCTGCGCGCGGGAGATCCCGGTGCCGGGCGCGCTCCCCTCGGTCATCCGCGTGCTCATCCACTACTACGCCGCCGAGGCCGGCCACGAGGCCCGTCACGTCTACCTCGGGGCGGCGCGCGCCCTGCGGCAGGACCTCGAGGGCGCGCAGTAGGCCGGGGTGCAGCTCGCGGGCCCGCGGGTACGCGGCGAGCATGGAGCGCAAGGTCTGGCGCGTCGAGCTCGACGGCGCCGCCCACGAGGTGGTGCTCAACTGGACGTACTGGGGCGGCGACCGCCAGGTCGTCGTGGACGGCGCGCTCGTCGGCGACGACACGCGGGCGATGCGCTGGAAGTCCGAGCAGCGCTTCGACCTGGCCGGCCACCCCGCCGTCGTCCGCACGCGGCCGAAGGCGAAGGTCTCCCCCTACTTCGTCGTCACGCTCGAGGTCGACGGCGACGTCGTGCCGCCGGTCGCGGGGCCGCGCTCGAAGTGGGAGCGCTGAGCGCCGTCCGGGCCGCCGCCGGGCGCCTAGCATCCCCGCATGGCGATCGAGTACTCCGCGCGCGTGGCGCGCATCCCCGTCTACCCCGCCGCCGCGGGGTACGCGCTGCCGGAGGAGGTGGCCCTGCTGGCCTCCAACGAGTCGCCCGACCCCCCGCTGCCCGCGGTTGTCGAGGCGATCACGCGGGTGCTCGGCGGCCTGAACCGGTACCCGGATCCCTCCAACAGCCGGCTGCGGGCCGCACTCGCGGACCGCTTCGGGGTCCCCGCCGCCCGGATCGCCATCGGCAACGGCTCCTGCGACATCCTCCTCGCCGCGGGCGAGGCGCTGCTCGAGCCGGGCGCGGAGCTCGTGTACGCCTGGCCGAGCTTCTCGGTTTACCCGCAGCTCGAGGCGGCCAGCGGCGCCACCGGCGTCCGCGTGCCGCTGACCGGCGCCCACGAGCACGACCTCGACGCGATGGCCCGCGAGATCACCGCCGCGACGCGCCTGGTGATCGTCTGCAACCCGAACAACCCCACCTCCACGGCGATCCCGCTGGCGCGGATCGCGGCGTTCCTGGCCGCGGTGCCCCGCCACGTCGCGGTGCTCCTCGACGAGGCCTACTGCGAGTTCAACCTCCTCGACGACCCCGACGACAGCGTCGAGCTGCTGCGCGAGCACGCGAACCTCGTGCTCCTGCGCACCTTCTCGAAGGTCCACGGCCTGTGCGGGCTCCGGGTGGGCTACGCGCTGTGCGGCGACGAGCGCTTCGCCCAGGCCGTCACGCAGGTGCGCCAGCCCTTCTTCTGCAACGCCGCCGCGCAGGCCGCGGCGACCGAGGCGCTCAAGCACACCGACGCGGTGGCCGAGCGGGTGGAGCGGGCGATCGCCGCCCGGGTCGAGCTGGAGGCGGGGCTCAACGACCTGGGTATCGAGCCCGCCGCCTCCCAGGCGAACTTCTGCTGGTTCGACCTGCCCGAGGACGCCGTCGAGGCCGAGGTGGTCGCCGGGCTGGCCGAGCGCGGCGTGCTGGTGCGGGCGGGCACCGCGCTGGGGCGGGAGGGCGCGCTGCGCGTCAGCTACGGGACGCCGCAGCAGAACGACCGCTTCCTGGTCGCCCTCCGCGACGTCCTGCCGTAGCCCGGACCGCGCCGGCCGCGGGGCGGCGTCGAGCGCGGCGCGGCACGCCGATGTCGAGCGCGTGGAGCCTCGGACGAGGCCCGTCGGGGCCCGCCCGACGATGCGGCGCACGGGCCGCGCGGGGGCGGGCGGGGGTGTCGGTGGTGCGCGAGGCTTCGTGCTCGACCGCGCCGGAAGCGGGGCGCGCCGGCAGCGGGGCGCGCCGGCAGCGGGCGTGGCCGGCAGCCGGCGTGGAACGTCGCGCGCTGGGCGACGTTCCACGCCCGGGAACCGGCGACGGCGCGCAGCGGGAGTGGAGCGTCGCGCGCGCTCCGACGCTGCGCGCTCCTCCAGGCCGGACCGGGCCGCGCCCGCCCGGCACCTCGAGGCTCCACGCCGGCGAGCGGCCGCTCCCACGACGGGCGCGGACCGTCGGCTGAGGCTCGACGCTAGCCAGCCCGCCAGCCCGCCAGCCCGCCAGCCAGCCGGCCGGCCGGCCACGCCGGCCGCGGGCGTGCAGCGCCGGGCGAGGCCCGGCGCCGCACGCTGCCGCCGCGGCGGCCTCAGGCGCCGACGGGGGAGCCGAGCGACGCCGACAGGGTGATCTCCTCGACCCCGGCCAGCGCCTTGGACACCGGGCAGTTCGCCTTGGCGTCCTCGGCGGCCGCGACGAAGCCGTCCTCGTCGAGTCCCGGGACCTCGCCCACCGTGGTCAGCGCGATCTTCGTGATGGTCGGCGCGCCGTCGACCACGCGCAGCGTGACGACCGCGTCGGTCTTGACCGAGTCGACCGGGGTCCCGGCCTCCGCCAGCGCGTTGGAGAGCGCCATGGAGAAGCAGGCGGCGTGCGCCGCGCCGATGAGCTGCTCGGGGTTGGCGCCGTTCCCGTCCTCGAAGCGGGACTTGAACGAGTAGCTGCCCGTGATGTCCTCACCGGCGGTGAAGGTCCCGCTGCCGGACTGGAGGTCGCCCTTCCACTCCGCGTTGCCCTTGGATGGCATGTCTGGCTCCTGGTTGGTTTGGGGGGTGCCGCCCCCCAGGCCTTCCCGCGCGGCGCCCCGGCCACGCCTTCAGGCCTCGCGCGGTCGGCGCGACCCGGAGCGGCGGCGCGATGTGGCAGCGTGCAGGCCATGCCCCTCTCCCGCCCCCGCGCCCTGCGCGCCGAGCTCGAGCGCACGCTCCCGCAGCGCCCCTTCCGCGTCCGCTTCTGGGACGGCACCGAGCTCGAGCCGACCACGGACGCCGACCACCTCGCCACCTTCACCGCGCGCTCGCCCCGCGCCGTCGCCCACCTGCTGCGCTCCCCGGGCCAGCTGGGGCTGGGCCGCGCCTACGTCTCCGGCGAGCTCGAGGTCGACGACCTCGACGCGGTCGCCCGGCTGCTCGTCGACTGGACGCCGCCGGCCCTCGACGCCGCCGCCAAGCGCCGCCTCGCGCTCGCCGCCGTGCGCGCCGCCGGGGTGCAGGCGCCGCCGCCGATCCCCGAGGCCGAGCTGCGCCCCGAGGGCCGCCGCCACTCCCTGCGACGCGACAACCGCGCAGTGCGCCACCACTACGACCTCTCCAACGCCTTCTTCGCGCTCTTCCTCGACGACTCGATGACCTACTCCTGCGCGATCTTCGAGACGCCGGAGCAGTCGCTCGAGGACGCGCAGGCCAACAAGCTCGAGACGGTCTGCCGCAAGCTCGAGCTCGAGCCGGGGATGCGGGTGCTCGACGTGGGCTGCGGCTGGGGCGCCTTCGCGCTGCACGCGGCGGCTCGCCACGACGTCCACGTCACGGGCATCACGCTCTCGCCCGAGCAGGCGGGGGAGGCGCAGCGGCGGGTCCGCGAGGCCGGGCTCGAGGACCGGATCGAGATCCGGGTGCAGGACTACCGCGAGCTCGCGGGCGAGCGGTTCCAGGCCGTCTCCTCGATCGGGATGGTCGAGCACGTGGGGGAGGTCAACCTCGACGCCTACGCGGCGACGCTCGCGGCCGCGCTCGAGCCGGGCGGCTGGCTGCTCAACCACGGCATCGCCCGCCTGCGCCACGGCGATCCCGAGGCCGGCCCGTTCTCCGAGCGCTACGTCTTCGCCGACGCCGCCCCGCTGCACCTCTCCCGGATCGTCTTCGCGCTCGAGGCGGCGGGCCTCGCGGTGCGCCACGCCGAGGGCTACCCCGAGCACTACGCGCGCACGCTGACGCGCTGGCTCGCGAACCTCGAGGCCGACCTGCCGCAGGCCGAGCGGCTCGTGGGGGCCGAGCGGCTGCGGGTCTGGCGGCTCTACCTCCGCGGGGCCCGCAACGGCTTCGAGACGGGCTTCATGTCGGTCTTCCAGGTCAGGGCGCGCAAGCCGGGCTGACCTGTGCCATCATCTCCCGCGACGTGACGCGCCAGGCCTCCCTCACCCGTACCCCTGGCACCTATGCGTCCTACGCCACCTGGCGATTTAGCTAGGCGCTCGGCCGGCACGCCCCACGCCGTCTGATCCTCCGAGGAGACCTCCGGGTCGAGCGCCGCTCCCTCTAGCTCCGTCCACCCAGGCAGCGCACCCCCAGGAGTCACCGGATGATGATCGTCATGAAGCAGGACTGCAGCCCCGAGAACGTCGAGCGGGTCGTCGCCCGCATCGAGGAGGCCGGCGCCCGCGCCCACCGGTCGGCCGGAGAGGCCGTGACCGTGATCGGCGCGATCGGCGACCTCGAGCACATCTCGAACCTGCAGCTCGAGTCAGACCCGGGCGTCGACCGGGTCGTCCCGATCACCAAGCCCTACAAGCTCGCCTCCGCGCAGTTCTCCCACGGGGAGCGCTCCGTCTTCGAGATCGGCGGGCGCCGGGTGGGCGGCGAGCACTTCGCGCTCATCGCCGGCCCCTGCACCGTCGAGGGCCGCGACCAGCTCCTGCGGGCGGCCGACCAGGTGCTCGAGGGCGGCGCCACGATGCTGCGGGGCGGCGCCTACAAGCCGCGCACGAGCCCGTACGCGTTCCACGGCCTCGGCGTCGAGGGGCTCAAGCTCCTCCAGGAGGCCAAGGACCGCACGGGCCTGCCGATCGTCACCGAGTGCATGGACGCGCGTGACCTCGAGGCCGTCGCCGAGGTGGCGGACATGATCCAGCTCGGCGCGCGGAACATGCAGAACTACACGCTCCTGACCGAGATCGGGCGCTCCGGGGTGCCCGTGATGATCAAGCGCGGGTTCTCCTCGACGCTGGAGGAGCTGCTCATGGCGGCGGAGTACGTGCTCAAAGAGGGCAACGAGAAGGTCCTGCTCTGCGAGCGCGGCATCCGGACCTTCGAGACGGCCTACCGCTTCACGCTCGACCTCACCGCCGTCCCGGTGCTCAAGGAGCTCTCCCACCTGCCCGTGATCGTCGACCCCTCGCACGCGGCCGGCCGGCGCGACCTGGTGGAGCCGCTGTCGCTCGCGGCCGCCGCGGTCGGCGCCGACGGCATCGTGGTGGAGGTGCACCCCGAGCCCGAGCTCGCCGTCTGCGACGGCCCGCAGCAGCTGCGCGGCGAGGACTTCGCCGCCTACGCCGCCAAGGTCGAGCAGGCCACCGCGCTCGCCGGCAAGACGCTGAGCGCCGCGGCGCGTGCATGAACGGGGCCTGACCCCTTTCATGCGTTCGTGGCGGTGAGCACGAGGGTCGGGGCGAGCGCGTGCGGATCGCAGTGCTCGGCGTGGGGCTCGTCGGCGGCTCGGTCGGGCTCGCGGCCCGCCGGCGCCTCGGCGCCCGGGTCCTCGGCTGGGATCCCGACCCGGAGGCCCTGCGGACCGCCGAGGAGCGCGGGGCGATCGACGCCGGGATCGCCGGGCTCGAGGCGGCCGCGGAGATCGACATCTGGGTGGTCGCCACGCCCGTCGCGGCGCTCGAGGAGCACGTGCGCGCCGCCCTGGCGGTGGCCGCGCCGGCGGCGATCGTCACGGACGTCGGCTCCACGAAGCGCGCGCTGGTCGAGGCCGTCAGCGATCGCGCCTTCATCGGCGGGCACCCCCTGGCCGGCGCCGAGACCTCCGGGGTCGCCCACGCGCGCGAGGACCTCTTCGACGGCGCCACCTGGTACCTGACCCCTCGCAGCGACGCCCCGGGGGACAAGTACGAGCGCCTGCACCGCCTGGTGGCGGCGCTCGGAGCCGTGCCGACCGCCATCGGCCACGCGGAGCACGACCGGATCATGGCCGCCGTCTCCCACCTCCCGCACGTGCTGGCCAACGTCATGGTCGCCCAGGCGCACGCCGCCGTGGGTGCCGACGCGCTGCCGGCCCTGGGCGGCTCGTTCCGGGACGCGACGCGGGTGGCGGGCGCCAACCCGGCGCTCTGGGCCCAGATCTACGCCGAGAACGCCGCCGCGCTCGGCGACCAGCTCGACCAGGCGATCGAGCAGCTCACCGCCGTGCGCAGGCGCCTCGGCGACCTGCGGACGTGGCAGGAGGCGGCCGCGACGCAGCGCCGCGCGTTGCTGGAGGCGGACCTCAGCGGGGGTCCGCTCGCCGAGCTGCGGGTCACGGTGCCCAACCGCCCGGGGGTCGTCGCCGACCTCGCGCTCACCCTGGGCCGCGCCGGGATCAACATCTCGGACATGGCGCTCGCCCCGGCCTTCGACACCCTGAGCGGCACCGTGGCCCTGTGGGTCGCCGCCGGCGAGGCGGCCCGGGCGCGGGAGCTCGTGGCGGCCAAGGGGCTGCTCGTCACCTGAGCCGGAGCGCGCACGCCGGCGCGGGTCCCGCCCGCCCGTCCGTCCGTCCGGGGTCAGCGCCGAGCGAGGGCGTCGAGGTCGTCGGCCTCGAGGTCGCCCGGCTCGGCCACCGCCACCTCGCCGACGCCCGCGATCCCCTGCGCGGAGGCCCGCGCGTCGTCGGCGCGCAGCGCGGGCACCAGGGCGTAGGTGGCGAGCGCGACGCCACCCCCGAGCAGCCCGCCGCCGACCAGGGTCGCGTTGACCCCGGCGAGCGCCACGATCGGCCCCGTCAGCGCGAAGGAGACCGGGGAGAGGCCGATCGAGACCGCCCAGTCGAGCGCGGAGACCCGGCCGAGCATCACCGGCGGCACCCGGGTCTGCATGAGCGTCGCCCAGACGACCATGCCGGAGGACATCCCCACGCCGTAGGCGAAGGTGAGCGTCGCGAGCTGCCAGACCGACGTGGCCGCCGCGTAGCCGGCCACGACGCTCGCCGCGAGGCCCCAGACGACGAACATGAACCGCAGCTGGCGCGGCGGCAGCCCCAGCCGGCTCATCGCCACCCCGCCGGCGATGCCCCCGACCCCGCCGGCGGCGAGGATGATCCCGAACGCGCTGGCCGGCTTGTCGAGCTCGTGGCGCACGACGTAGGGCAGCAGCACCTCGATCGGGCCGACGGTGGCCATGATCCCGAGCGCCGTCATCGCGAGCGTCGCCCAGAACCACGGGGCGCCGCGGGCCCAGCGCAGGCCCTCGCGCACGCCGCCGTGGGCGGCGCCGATCGCCATCTCGAGCGCCGCGGGCCGGGTCCGGATCGCGAGCACGCAGACGATGGCCACCGCGAAGGTGGCGGCGTCGGTCAAGAAGGCCGTGCCCGCCCCGAAGGCGGCGACGAGGGCGCCGCCGAGCGCCGGCCCCAGCAGCCGGAAGGTCGCGGGGCGCACGACCTGGGTCAGCGCGTTGGCCTGCATGAGGTGCTCCGCGCCCACGAGCTGCGGGATCAGCGCCGAGAACGCGGGGGAGAAGAACGCCTCGCCGATGCCGAAGAGCAGCGACAGGGCCACGAGGTGCCACACCTCCAGCGCGCCCAGGACCGCCAGCAGGCCCATCGCCCCGACGGCCACCAGGCGCACGACGTCGGCGACCACCATCTGCTGACGGCGGTCCACCCGGTCGGCGACCGAGCCGCCCACCAGCAGGAACGCGACCATGCCGAGCGACCAGGCCAGGCCGACGAGCGACAGCGCCGCGGGCGAGCTCGTGAGGTCGTAGACCTGCCAGGCGATCGCCACGAGGTAGACCCCGTCGCCCAGGAGGGAGATCGTCATGGCCGTCGCCAGCAGGGCGAAGTCCCGCTGCCTCAGCGGGGTCAGGAGGGTGGCGCGCGGCATGGGGCGCCACAATGCTCGCATGCTCGTCGCCATCGATGGCCCCGCCGGGGCCGGGAAGTCCACGGTGGCCCGGGCGGTGGCCGCGGCGCTGGGCTTCACCTACCTGGACACGGGCGCGATGTACCGCGCCGCGGCGCTGGCCGGCGCCGGCGCGGATCTGGGCGCGTTGGAGATCGCCTTCGACGGCGAGCGGGTCCTGCTCGACGGCGCGGACGTCACCGGGGCCATCCGGACGCCGGCCGCCTCGCAGGCCGCCTCGCGCCTGGCCACCGAGCCGGCGGTGCGCGCGGCGCTCGTGGCCAAGCAGCGGGCGCTGATCGCCGCGGGCGACTGGGTCGCCGAGGGCCGGGACATCGGCACGGTGGTCGCCCCGGGGGCCGAGGTGAAGGTCTGGCTGACCGCCGCGGCCGAGGAGCGCGCCCGCCGCCGGCAGATCACCGTCGCCGACCTCGTCGAGCGCGACGAGCGCGACGCCGGGCGCGCCGCCTCGCCGATGGTCGCGGCGGTCGACGCGGTCGAGCTCGACACCACGGGACTGCCGATCGACGCGGTGGTGGCGGAGATCGTCGGGCTGGTCGGGCGATGAAGGTCGCGGTGGTCGGCTACCCCAACGTCGGCAAGAGCTCGCTGGTCAACCGGCTCTCGCAGACGCGCGAGGCCGTCGTGCACGAGCGCGCGGGCATCACGCGCGACCGCAAGGAGATCGCCTGCGAGTGGAACGGCCGGCGGTTCACGCTGATCGACACGGGCGGCATGGACTTCCTCGACGCGGACCCGATCTCCGGCTCGATCCGGGAGCAGGCGCAGGCGGCGATCGCCGACGCCCAGGTGGCGCTCCTCGTCGTCGACGCCAAGGCGGGGCTGCGCCCCGGCGACGAGGAGATGGCCGACCTCCTGCGGCGCTCCCGCCTGCCGGTGGTGGTGGCCGCCAACAAGATCGACGGCGTGAAGGACACGGGCCTGGTCCACGACTTCCACGCCCTGGGGCTCGGCGAGCCGATCGCGGTCTCCGCGGCGCAGGGGCTCGGCAGCGGCGACCTGCTCGACGCGCTGGTCGTCGAGCTGCCCGAGGACGACCCCGAGGAGGACGACGACCGCGTCCGCCTGGCGGTGATCGGTCGCCCGAACGTCGGCAAGTCGACGCTCGTGAACCGCTGGCTCGGGGAGGAGCGCGTGATCGTCTCGGAGGTCGCGGGCACCACGCGCGACGCGATCGACCTGCCGCTCGAGGTCGACGGCCGCCGGATCGTCGTGGTGGACACGGCGGGCATGCGCCGCCAGGCCAAGGTCCAGGAGTCGGTGGAGTACTTCACGACGCTGCGGACCCAGCGGGCCGTGGAGCGCGCGGACGTCGCGCTCGTGGTCTGCGACGCGAAGGACGGCATCACCGCGCAGGACCTGCGGCTGGCCGAGCTCGCGATGAAGGAGTCCTGCGCGACGGCGCTCGTCCTCAACAAGTGGGACGAGCACCCGCTGGGCGAGGAGGACCTCAAGCACGAGCGCGCCCACGCCCAGGGCAAGCTGCGGCTGCGGCCCAAGGTGCTCACGGCCAGCGCGCTCACCGGCCGGCAGGTCACGCGGATCCTCGAGGAGGCGATCGCGCTGGGGGACAAGATGTCCGGGCGGATCCCGACGCCCCAGCTCAACAAGTTCCTCTCCGAGGTCCAGCAGGTGCGCCAGCCGCCGGCCAAGCAGGGCCACCGCCTCAAGCTGCTCTACATGGCCCAGATCGGGGAGCGCCCGCCGCGCTTCGCGATCCAGGTCAACTCCCGCAGCCGCGTGACCCGGGACTACGCCTACTTCATCGAGAACCGGCTCCGGGCGCGGTACGGGATGGACGGCGTGCCGCTCGTCATCGACTTCAACGAGCGGACGCAGCGGCGCAGCGAGGTGCGGTGAGTCCACGGGGCCGATTGGCTTCGCACCGCCTTCGGCGGCGCTCACGTTTCGACTGACGACGTCACGCGTCGCTACTGTTCCGCCGC
>CAXSFZ010000050.1:0-12302 GCA_964236905.1 uncultured Solirubrobacteraceae bacterium
CGAGAGCTCCCCGTCGGCCTCCACATTCGGCGCATCCTTGATCTTCGCCTTGTCAAACCCCAGGTGCACGTGGTCCCCGTGTGCCTGGGCGCCCTCGAGCGGCACCAGGGAGAGGTTGTGACCGAACAGCCCGGTCTTGATCGCCGCGAACGTGGGCTCGCCGGTCTGCCGGTCGAGGTAGATGTGGTCGAGCGAGCCGACCTTGTCGCCGTCGGGGCCGACGGCGTCCTGGCCGGACCAGCTCTTGACGTCCTGAAGGGTGGGCATGGAGCAGCCCCTTTCGTGGGGTAGTGGTCGTCCGGGGGGCGGCGCGTGGCGCCGGGCGCTCCCTCGTGAGGACGCCTACCCGCGGGCGGCGCCCTGAACCTCCGCGTCCGTGCGCTGACGCTCGATCGCGCGGTCGTCCAGGACGAGGATCGCGAGGTCGTCGTCGAGGCCGTGGCCGTCGGCGTCGGCGACGCTCGCCACGGCCCGCACGAGCGCCGCGGGGGAGACGCCGTCGGGGCCCCGCGCGCTCTGCACGAGCGCCTGGAGCCCGAGCACCTCCAGGCGCTCCCCGCCCGCCTGCCCGCGCGCCTCGATGAGGCCGTCCGTGTAGAGCACGAGCGTCCAGCGCTCGGGCAGCTCGCGCTCCGCCACCGGCCACCCGATGCCGGTCATCAGCCCGAGCGCGGGGCCGCGGCCCTCCTCGTCGAGCGGCTCGACGTGGCCCCCCTCGTCGAGCGGCTCGACGTGGCCCCCCTCGTCGAGGAGCGCGGGCGGATGGCCGGCGAGCGCCCACCGCAGCGTGCGCCGCTCGGCGTCGACGTGGGCGACGACCACCGTGGCGAAGAGGTCCTCGTCCGGCCGCTCGGAGACCACGAGCGCGTCGAGCACGTCGAGGCGCTCCAGCGGCACGCCGGCCGTCGCGAGCGTGCGCCAGCTGGCGCGCAGGCGTGCGGCGAGGGCGGCGGCGCGCGGGCCGTGGCCGCAGACGTCGCCGACGAGCACCGCGAGGCCGCCGTCCGGCGTGCGGACCGCGTCGAGGAAGTCGCCGCCGAGCAGCATGCGCTTCTCGCTCGCCACGTAGTGGGTCACCACGCCCGCGGGCAGGTCGGTGGGCAGCAGGTCGGCCTGGAAGCGCTCCGAGACGTCGATGCGCTCCCGCGCGCGCCCGAGCCGGAGGACCAGCAGCGGGATGAGCCACAGGAGCAGGAAGGCGACCACGGCGGCGCCGGCCAGCAGCGTCACCCGCAGCCGGGTCACGTCCTTGAAGGCGCGATCGGCCGGGACGTCGGCCACGACGGCCCAGCCCGTGCCCGCGACGGAGGCGTAGCCGGAGACGGACGGACGGCCGTCGACGTCGCGCACCGCCACGCCGCTGCCGCCCCGCACCGCCGCGTCGACCAGGCGGTCGCCGCGGCGCGTGACGAGCCGCCGGGGCGGGCTCCCGGTGCTGCCGACGACCACGCCGGCCTGGTCGGTCACGGTCACGCGGGTGTCCTGGCCGGCCTGGTCGGCCAGGGCCTGGAAGCGGTTGACCGCGGTGGCGGTCAGCACCCCGCTGCGGGTGCCGTCGCGGCCGAGCACCGGCACCGCCAGGGTGGTGGCCGGGCCCGTGGAGCCCGGCAGCACGTCCGCGCGCGAGAGGTAGCGCGTGCCGCGGCCCAGGCCCCGGAACCAGTCGCTGCCGGATTGGTCGGTGCCGGGAGCGATCGCGGGCGAGGCGGCCACGACGCGACCCAGCGGATCGGTGAACGCCGCGGCGTCCACGCCGCTGACCTCGGAGCGCAGCGCGGCCAGGGCGGTGCGGACCCGCGCGGCGTCCGCGCGGCCCAGCCGGGCGCGCCGCGGCACCGGCAGCCCGCGCAGCCGCCGGGCGTAGGCCTCCGCGACCTCCTCGAAGCGCAGCGTCTGCTCCCCGGCCAGCCGGGCGGTCAGCTCGGCGGTGGCGCGCACCCGCTGCTCGGCCTCGGAGCGCACGGCGTTCTCGGCCAGGCGCAGGACGAACCCGGTGAAGGCGAGCAGCAGCACCAGCCCGAGCGCGACCCCGGGAGCGATCGACCGACGCCGCCGGACGGAGCGCTCAGGGCGGGGAACTGCTCGCCGGGGGGTCGCCACGGACGCAGCCTACGCCGCCCCGGCCGCCAGGGCGACGGCGGGGCGCCGGCGCCCGCGCGGGCTCAGCCGAGCTCGGGCACGAGCAGGTCGTCGCGCTCGCGCAGCACCGCGAGCGCGAGCGTCTTGTAGCCGACCTCGTCGAAGGCGACGACCACCTTCTCCGTGTCCGGGTGCTGCACCACGCCGAGCCCCCAGCTGGCGTGGCGCACCCGGCTCCCGACGGCGAGGCCCGTGCCGGCCAGCGGGTCGCCGGGGGCGGCGGGCGGCTCACCCCCGTCGGCCGCGAGGGCGTCGCAGACGTCGCAGCGCCCGCAGCGCG
Organism: uncultured Solirubrobacteraceae bacterium; assembly: GCA_964236905.1. Taxonomy (GTDB): domain Bacteria; phylum Actinomycetota; class Thermoleophilia; order Solirubrobacterales; family Solirubrobacteraceae; genus Paraconexibacter. The sequence goes on from CAXSFZ010000050.1 coordinate 2,420, forward strand.
CGGGCGGCTCCTCGCCGAAGTAGGCCAGCAGGAACGCGCGCCGGCAGGTCCGCAGCTCGGCGTAGCCGCGCATCATCTCCACGCGCGAGCGCTCGAGCTCCGAGCGCTTCTCCTCGGCCAGCACGGCGCGCGCCAGCACGCCGTCCAGTCCGCCGTCCGGCGAGAAGCCCTCGGTCTCCGAGAGCCGGCGCACCGCCGTCAGCGTGCGGCTGGGGGAGAGCCCGCAGGCCCGCGCGAGCAGCTTCGTGTCGGTCACCCGCGCGCCGCCGCGGAGCGCCTCGACGACCCGCTCGAGCTCCTGGAGCCCCAGGCCGCCGCCCGCGAAGAAGCGCCGCAGGCCCACGTCCTCGGCGCGGTAGAGCAGCTTGGCGGCGGCGGGCGCGCCGTCGCGCCCGGCACGCCCCACCTCCTGCCAGTAGGCGTCCACGGACTCGGGCGGGGAGACGTGGAGCACGAAGCGCACGTCGGGCTTGTCGATGCCCATGCCGAAGGCGGAGGTCGCGACGATCACGTCGAGGCGGCCCTCGAGGAACGCCGCCTCGGTGGCCCGGCGCTCCCGGACCCGGAGCCCGGCGTGGTAGGCGGCGGCGTCGAGGCCCGCGGCGCGCAGCTCCTCGGCGTGCTCCTCGGTCGCCCGGCGGGTCCCGGCGTAGACGATCCCCGGCACGGCGAGCTCGCCGACCAGCTCCGCCAGCCGCTCGCGCTTGTGGGCCTCCTCGTGGAAGCGCTCGACCGCGAGATGGAGCTCGGGCCGGTCGAGCTCGGCGAGCACCACGACGGGGTCGCGCATCCCGAGGCGGTCGGCGACCTCCTCGCGCACCAGGGGCGAGGCGGTGGCCGTGAGCGCGAGCACCGGGGGATGCCCGAGCGCGTCGACCACGGCGCCGAGCATCAGGTACTCCGGGCGGAAGTCGTGGCCCCAGGTGGAGACGCAGTGCGCCTCGTCGACCACGAAGAGGCCCGGTCGCGCGGCGATCACCTCGCCGAGCAGCGCCTCGTCGGCGAGCTGCTCGGGAGCCAGCAGGAGGAACTGCAGGCTCCCGTCGGCCAGGGCGGCGAGGGCGTCCTCGCGTTCGCCCGCGCGCATGGTCGAGTTGATCGCCGCCGCCGAGAGCCCGTGGTCGCCGAGATGCTCGCGCTGGTCGCGCTGGAGGGCGATGAGCGGGGAGACGACCACCGCCGGGCCCGCGTCGCGCAGCAGCGCGGCGACCTGGTAGATCGCCGACTTCCCGGCGCCCGTCGGGAGCACCGCGAAGCAGTCCCGACCCTCGACGAGCGCGGCGATCGCCTCGTGCTGGCCGGGGCGCAGCCGGTGGTAGCCCAGCGCCTCGCGGGCGGCGCGGGCGATGGGGTCCGGGGTGGGCGAGGGGCGCATCGGGCCGGTCGGATACCCGTGTGGCGGAGGCCCTCGGCGCCAGGTCGGCGGGGCTCAGGCAGATTGGCGCGAGCGGCCCAGCACGTGCTCGGTGGTGACCTCGCCGCGGACCACCTGGTCGACCGCGGCGAGCACCTCGTCGGCGAGCCTCCACCCGTCGGCGTCGTCGACCGGGGTCGCGGTGATCCGCACGACGACCTCGTCGTCGTCGAGCTCCTCCAGGTCGATGTGCGGCGGCGTCCGGGTCGGCACCGTGACCGTGCGCGCGATGAGCTCCTGCACGTCGCTCGGGCGCACGCCGGTGCGCAGACGGGCGAGGAAGTCGACCGCCGCGGGCTCGCGCAGCGGCACCACCGCGGCGCTCAAGACCACGCTGTTGGGCACCATGATCGCGTCGGCGCCGTGCTGCAGCGTGGTGTACAGGAGCCCGAGCGACTTCACCGTCCCCTGCACCTCGCCGGCCAGGCCCCCGGCCTGCAGCTTCACGCGGTCGCCGACCCGGAACGGGCGGGCGGAGGCGAGCACGGTCCCCGCGATGAGGTTGCCCAGCGTCTGCTGGGCGGCGAGGCCGAAGATCACCGCGGTGAACGCCCCGCCCACCGCGAGGGTCTGCGGCGGCAGCCCGGCGATGCGCAGCGCGGCGAGCACCGCCACCGCGATCCCGACGAGCCGGACGAGGAAGTCGACCGAGCCGGCGGTGGCCGGATCCAGCCGCCGCAGGAGCTGCGGGCCGACGGAGCGCATCATGTCGCGCGCGACCCCCCAGCCCAAGACCACCAGGGCGATCACCGTGCCGATCTGGACGGGGGTGCGCAGCCCGGGCAGCAGCTCGCGCTGGTGGGCGTGGACGTAGAGGACGCCGGCCAGCAGGGGACCGAGCACGAGGAGCTGGCGCCGCCCGCTGCGGGCGGCGGAGCGCGTCTCCTCGCGGAGCCGTGCGGCGCGGTCGGCGCTCAGCAGCGGTGTGGCCGGCGCCCGGCGGCGCCGGGGCGGTCGGGGCGGTGCGGTCACGCGGACACCTCCTCGGTCGGGTCCTTGAGGGAAGCAGCCCCGGGCGCGGCGCTCGTGTGATCCTCCTCCGGACGCAGCCCACGGGCGGCGAGCTGATCGCGCAGGCGCAGCAGGGCGAGGTCCTTCGCCTTGGACTCGAGCATCACGTCGAAGGCGGCGCCGCGCGCCGTGCGCCGCAGGAACTCCTCGAAGGCGATCGGGTCGATGAGGTCCGCGTGCGCGCGCAGCTGCGGGAACACGAGCGAGCGCTCCACCCGGCGGCCGACCTTCCGCTTGCGCTCCTCCACGTTGGTGCGCGGCGAGGAGTAGTGGATCTTCGGCCGCACGCCTGCGGGCCAGGTGGCCAGCGCCAGCCGCAGCGCCTCGTCGTCGGGGATCCCGGCCGGATCGTGGCAGTGGTGGTGCAGGATGTCCCAGACCACCGGGCGGCCGATGCGCCCGGCGAGCTCCAGCACGTCGACCAGCGCGTAGGTGCGGTCGTCGTTCTCCACCACCACGCGGCGCTGGGCGGCCGGGGAGAGCCGGGCGAAGCCGGCCTCGAAGCGCTCTAGCCCCGGGCGCACCCCGTCCGGCGCGCCGCCCACGTGGATGTTCACCACGGCCTCGGGACCGAGGCCCATCGCGTCGAAGAGCTCCGCCTGGAGCTCGAGGTCGCGCAGGGCGGCCTCGACGATCCGCTCCTCGACGGAGTTGACCACGACGTACTGGCCGGGATGGCTCGAGAGGCGCAGCCCCTGCGCGCGGGCGGCGGCGCCGAGCTCCTGCAGCTCCGCGACGCTCTCGTCGACCTGGCGGTGGAACTGCGGCAGGTCGGGGTGGGTCGCGTAGGGCGCCAGGGAGGCGGTCATCCGGTACATGCCGATCCCCGTATCGGCGAGGTAGGCGAAGACGCCGCGGAGGTGCTCCAGCGAGACCTTCAGATGGGGGCCGGACTGCCAGCGGCGGGTGTCCTGGGTGGGCAGGCCGCCAGCCCCGAGGACCTTCACCGCGAAGCCGAGACGCATGTGTGCGCCATACCGCAGAGCACCTCGTTTGACCCCCGGGGAGGCGGAGACACTTAGAAGTATGCCTTCCTCCGCCGACAAGGTCCTGCAGTACCTCGAGGAGCTCCACGCCCTCGAGGGCTCGCTCGTCTCCACCCTCACCGCCCACATCGCGATGACGCCGCGCTCGGAGTACCGCGACCTCCTCGAGCGCCACCGCTACGAGACGCGCACGCAGGTCCAGCGCATCGAGCAGCGCCTCGTCGAGTTCGGCCAGTCCAGCTCGCTGCTCCATGTCGTCTACGGCACCGCCCAGGACGCCGTCGGGCAGGGCGTCTCGCTGGTCCTCGCCCCGCTCAACCTGCTCCGGGGCACGGGCGGCGAGGAGAAGCTGTTGAAGAACGCGAAGGACGAGGTCGCCTCCGAGGCGCTCGAGATCGCCTCCTACGACGCGCTCGAGGCCGTGGCCGAGGCGGTCGGCGACGCCAAGACCGCGGTCCTGGCGCGTGAGCACCGCACCCAGGAGGAGCTCATGCTGAAGGACCTCCGCGCGCTCATCCCCGGCCTGGCGAGGGACGTCGTCGAGGCCGAGGTCGAGGGGCACCCGAGCTACGACCCGGCCACGACAGGCGCGGTCGACGCCGTCCGCCGGGTGACGCAGAAGGCCAAGGGCACCGTGCGCCGGGTACGCGGCGAGGCCGAGGCGGCCGCCGGACAGGCATCCGCCGCGACCCGCGCGGTCGCCGAGGACGTCGAGGAGGGAGCCGAGCGAGCGGTGGCCGAGGCCGCGGACACGGCCCAGGACGCTGCGGGCGCGGCGGCCGACGTCGCCGTGCAGGCCGCGCGTGCGGTGCCCGGGGAGGCGGAGGTGGAGGGCGAGGTGCTCGGCGCGATCTCGGAGACCGGCGACGAGCTCGCCATCGCCGACTACGACACCCTGACCGTCGAGCAGCTGCTCCCCAAGCTCAAGGCGCTCTCCACCGAGGAGCTCGCCGCCGTGGACGGCTACGAGCGCGGGGGCCGCGGCCGCAAGCGCGTGCTCGACCGGATCGCCGCGCTGCGCTCCAAGAAGGTCGACGAGCAGCTCGCGAGGCTCTGAGCCGCGGGGACCGCGCCGGCCGCGTCATGCGGCGCGCGCCCCGCGCGCCGCGGCGAGCGCGAACGCGGTCCGGTCGCGACCGCCGGAGCCGACGTCCGGGAGGTCGCGGGTCGCGGCCATCCTCAGGCGATGGTGGGGCCGCCCACGGCCCGCCCGGCGCGGCTCTGGGGTTCCGGCGCCCCACGCCGGGAAGAGGGAGGGGATGTCCACCACGCAGCGACGCGTCGACGCGAACCCGGCCGCCGTCTGGGCGGTCCTGGCCGACCCGGACAACTACGCCCACTGGGTGGTGGGCTGTCGCGACGTCCGCGACGCCGACCCGGGCTTCCCCGCGGTGGGGACCTCCTTCCACCACTCGCTCGCCTTCGGGCCGCTGGACCTGAAGGACCAGTCCTCGGTGCTGGAGGCCGACGAGCCGCGGCGCCTGGTCCTGCACGTCCGCGGGCGCCCGCTCGGGCGGGGCAGGGTCGAGCTCGAGCTCGACGCCCAGGGGTCGGGCACCTGCGTGACGATCCGCGAGGGCCCGGCCAGCCCGCTGGCCCGGGTGGTCTACAACCCGCTCGTGGACCTGCTGCTCCATGGCCGCAACGTGGAGGCGCTCCGTCGCCTCGCCGAGCTCGCCGAGGGCCGGGAGCCGGAACCCGAGACGTCCCGCAACAGCGGCGCCGACGCCGGCGGGGGCGAGGACGGCCCCTCCATCGGGCCGGAGGGCTAGCTCGAGGACGGCGCGGCGAGCACGGCGAGGGCTCCGTCGCGCGTGGGGCTGATCGTGAAGATCTGGTCCAGCCCGGTGATCTCGAACGTCTTGGCGGTGCTCGGCTCGGTGTTGACGATGACCAGGCGACCCTCGAGCGGGCGCAGGCGCTTGACCGCGCCGATCAGGACCCCGAGGGCGGTGGAGTCGAGGAAGCGGGTCTCGGTGAGGTCGACCACGAGCTCCCGGGCCCCGGCGTCGATGGCGGCGCCGATCGCCCGCTTGAGCTCCGGGGCGGTGAAGATGTCGACCTCGCCGGCCACCGCGACGACGTGGGCGCCCGACGCGGGCCGTTCCTCGGTCAGCGAGAAGTCGAACGTCATGAGCGGGGTGCTACCTCCATCGGGTGGTTCGGCGGGTGGGCGATGCCCCGCAGTCTGACGCACCCGGCCCGGTGGGTCAGCCCCGCGACCCGGCCCGTGAGCTCACGCGGTGATCGCGGCGGTCTCGCCCGTCGCGATCCGGATCACGAGGTACTCGTCGCCGCCCGCGCCGCTGCGGACGCGGACGACGTCGGCCAGGCGCTCGATCACCGAGCCGACGGACGGGAGCGCGGCGCCCTCGAGCACGCCCTGGCCGCCGCCCGGGCGCAGCGGCCCGATCCGCAGCTCCAACCGTCCGGGCCCGCTCTGGAGGCTCACGGGCAGGCGTCCGTCGACGGCGAAGGCCGGCGCCTGGGCGGCGATGGCGTCGGCGACCAGCACGGCGTCGCTCAGGCGGTCCACCGGGAGGTCGGCGCGCGAGGCGTGGATGCCGATGACCCGGGCCAGGACGGGGCCGACGAGCGGCCCGGTCGCGACGGTCACGCGCGTGCGGTCGACGCGGTCGAGCGTCGGGGCGGCGGGATCCACGGCCTGCACGCTCACGCGTCCGCGTGGCCGAGGTCGCCCGGCTGCCGGTCGAAGCTCATCCGCACCTCGGTGCCCCCGTCGCTGCGGTTCGTGAGCTCGAGCGCGGAGGTGAGGCTCGCCATCAGCGGGAGCCCGACGCCGAGGCCCGGGGAGTCCGGCCGCGGCGTCATGCCCCGCCCGTGGTCGCGCACCACGATCTCGACGCGCTCGGCGTGCGCGGTGAGCTCCAGGTCGAGCAGCCCCGGCTGGGAGCCGGCGTAGGCGTGGAGCACGGCGTTCGCGCACGCCTCGCTCACGGCGAGCTTCACGTCGGAGAGGACCTCCGGGTGCAGCACCAGCGCGTCGCCGACACCGCCGAGCATGTGACGGACGACCGCCACGTTCTCCGGACGGGCGGGCAGCGAGATCTCGAGGTCGGGTGGCGGCATGGACGGCGTGGCGCCCGTGGTCGGCGCCTGGGGGCGTTGCCCGCCGGTCCCGCGCCGCAAACGGCTCACCCCGTGGTCGAACAGTCCTCTGCCCACCCCTGCCCGCCCTGTCTCACTTCGGACGGATGTCGCACAACCGCGCTGCCCACCCCTGACCGCCTTGTCCTGCGCGGTGGGATGGCGAAAGTGACGCCATCGCCGTCGTCCGAAGCCGGGAGAGCACCATGAGCGCCACCGAGATCCGCCCCACCGTCCCCCGCACCGTCATCGCCGCCGACGAGGTGGCACTCCTCGAGCGCTATCACCGCGACGGCGACCTCCGTGCCCGCACCATGCTCATCGAGCGGATGATGCCGCTCGTCCGCCACATCGCCCGCCGCTACGCCAACCGCGGTGAGCCGCTCGACGACCTCGTCCAGGTCGGCGCCGTGGGCCTCATCAAGGCCGTCGACCGCTTTGACCTCGAGCGCGGCGTGAAGCTCTCCACCTTCGCCGCCCCGAACATCGCCGGGGAGATCAAGCGGCACTTCCGCGACCGGGGCTGGAGCATCCGCGTGCCCCGCGACATCCAGGAGCTCAACGCGAAGCTCACCCAGGCCACCGACCGGCTCACGACCAAGCTCTCGCGCTCGCCCACGATCGCCGAGCTCGCCGTGGCCGTGAAGGCGACCGAGGAGGAGGTGCTCGACGCGCTCCAGGGCGCGCAGTCCTACTCCACCGTCTCCTTCGAGGAGCCGATCGGCGAGAACCGGACCGCGCTCGAGCTGCTCGGCGAGGAGGACCCGGAGTTCATGACGGCCGAGCGCCGCGTCCTGCTCACGAACGGCATGCGGGTGCTGGCCGAGCGCGAGCAGGAGATCATGCGCCTGCGCTTCTTCGAGGGGCTCACGCAGCGCGAGATCGCTGAGCAGGTCGGGATCTCGCAGATGCACGTCTCGCGCCTGATCCGCCGGTCGCTGGAGGACATGCGCCATCAGATGGCCGACGTCGAGGCGGCGCCCGCGCCGCAGCGGCGCCTGCGCGCGGCCTGAGCGCCGGCGGCGTGCCACGGCTGCGACGCGCCGACCCGGGTGCCCCGGGGCTGACGCGGCGGCGTCGCGGCTCGGGCTGGCAGGTGCTCGACGCGGGCGGGGAGCGGGTCGAGGACCCGGAGGTCCTCGCCCGGGTCGCGGCCCTCGTCATCCCGCCCGCGTGGAAGGACGTGTGGATCTCGCCGGACCCGCGCGGGCACGTCCAGGCGACCGGAACCGACGCCCGGGGCCGGCGCCAGTACGTCTACCACCCGGACTGGCATCTCCAGCGGGCGCGGGCGAAGTTCGACGACATGCTCGCCTTCGCCCGGGTGCTGCCCGTGCTGCGCGAGCGCGTCGCGGACGACCTCCGGCGGCCGCCGCTCTCCTCCCAGCAGGTCCTCGGGGTCACCGTCCGCCTGCTCGACCGCGGCTTCTTCCGCATCGGCTCGGAGGGCTACGCGGCCGAGAACGGGACCTACGGCCTCGCGACGATGCACAAGCGCCACGTCCGGGTCGTCGAGGGGGCGGTCCTCTTCGACTTCACCGCGAAGCACGGGCTGCGCCGGGTGCAGCACGTGGTCGACCCGGTCTCGGCGGAGGTGGTGGCGAAGCTCAAGAAGCGACGGGGCGGGAGCCCGGAGCTCCTGGCCTACAAGGACGGGGGCACGTGGCACGACGTGCGCTCCGAGCACATCAACGCCTACCTGAAGGACCGCACCGGCCTCGACGTCTCGGCCAAGGACTTCCGCACCTGGAACGCCACGGTGCTCGCCGCGATCGCGCTCTCGGTCACCGGGGCGGCGCGCGACACCAAGACCGCGCGCAACCGCGTGGAGGTCCGCGCGGTCAAGGAGGTGGCGCAGTACCTCGGCAACACCCCGGCCGTGGCGCGCTCCTCCTACATCGACCCGCGGGTCTTCGACCGCTCGCGCGCCGGGCTCACGATCGCCCACGCGCTGGAGGACGGGCTCGCGGGCTCCGACGGCCCCCCGTCGGCCATCCAGGGCCCCTACGCCGAGGGGGTCGAGGCGGCGGTCCTCGAGCTGATCGACGCCCGCGAGGGCGCGCCGGCCCTCGGCGCCGACCTGCTCGCGGCGTGAGCGGCGAGCAGGTCGGGTATCCCTCCGTCATGAGCGACGGCCCCGACGCACCCCACACGCCCGCCCGCGACGACCAGCCCAACGAGCAGTTCGGCCCGACGGAGGCGGTCGGCCAGGGCGGCTACCCCGAGGAGTCGCCGGCCGAGACGCAGCCCGACGGCGCGCCGCGGGAGGGGCGGCCCGAGCAGCCGCAGCGCGACGAGGGCTGAAGGAGGCGCATCACCGGTACGGTGGCGGCATGAGGATCCGCGCCGCAGTGCTGGAGGAGTTCGGGAAGCCGCTCGTCGTCCAGGAGGTCGAGCTCGAGGGCCCGCGGGAGGGGGAGGTGCTCGTCCGGCTCCACGCCTGCGGCGTCTGCCACACCGACATGTACACCGCGTCGGGCGTCGATCCCTCGGGCTACGCCCCATGCGTGCTCGGCCACGAGGGTGCGGGCGTGGTGGAGGCGCTCGGCTCGGGGGTCCGCTCGCTCGCGGTCGGCGACCACGTGGTCACGCTCTTCTCGCCGCAGTGCCGCGAATGCGTCCACTGCCGCTCGGGCAAGACGAACATCTGCCTGGCCATCCGCGAGCAGCAGGGGCTCGGCCACCTGCCCGACGGCACCACCCGGCTCGCGCGCGACGGTGAGCCGATCCGCCACTTCATGGGCACGAGCACCTTCGCGGAGGCGACCGTGATGCCCGAGATCGCGCTTGCTAAGATCAACCCGGAGGCGCCGCTGGACCGCGCCTGCCTCTTCGCCTGCGGCCTGAGCACCGGCCTCGGGGCGGCGATGAACACGGCGAGGGTCGAGCCCGGATCGACCTGCGTGGTCTTCGGCGCCGGGATGGTCGGCCTCGGCGCGGTCGCCGGCGCCCGGCTCATGGGCGCCGAGCGGATCGTCTGCGTCGACCTCTCCGAGGAGCGGCTCGCGCTGGCCACCGGCCAGGGCGCGACGGACACCTTCGTCGGGGGCCCCGACTCGGTGGCCCGGATCCTCGAGATGACGGGGGGCTTCGGCGCCGACTACACCTTCGAGGCGACCGGGAACGTCAAGGTCATGGCCCAGGCGGTGGAGGCCGCCCGGATGGGCTGGGGCCTCTGCACGGTGACCGGCGTGGCGGGCCGGGGCGAGACCCTCGACGTCATCCCCCGCTGGCTGATCACCGGGCGCCGCATCGCCGGCTCGAGCTTCGGCGGGGTCAAGGGTCGCGACCAGGTCCCCGAGCTCGTGCAGCGCTACCTCGACGGCGACATCGACGTCGACGCGTTCCTCTCCCACCGCCTGCG
>CAXSFZ010000050.1:12312-14871 GCA_964236905.1 uncultured Solirubrobacteraceae bacterium
TGCGCCTCGACGAGGTCAACCGGGGCTTCGAGCTCATGCACGAGCAGGACGGGATCCGCTCCGTCCTCGAGCTGGTCTAGGAGCCTGGTGGTCCGCGGACTCGCCCTCGGCTTCTCCGGGCCGGGGATGGTGCTGGCCGGGCTCAACCACTTCCGCGCGCCGCGGACCTACGAGGCGATCATGCCCGACTACCTCCCGGCGCACCGGGAGCTCGTGTACGCCTCGGGGGTCGCGGAGGTGCTCGGCGGGGCGCTCTCGCTCCACCCGGCGACGCGCCGCTGGGGCGGGCGGCTCAACGTCCTGACGCTGCTGGGCGTGACGCCAGCGCACGTGCACATGCTCCGCCACCGGGACCGCTACGCGCGGATCCCCGCCTGGGCGCTCTGGGCGCGGCTGCCGCTGCAGGGGGTCCTGCTCTACCTGGCCTGGCTCGCGTCGGTGAGCCCTTAGGAGCCCGCACGGGTGTCCGCCGGCCAGCCCGGCTCCATCTCGAACTCGTCCTCGCCCAGCGCCAGCACCAGTGCCTCCTCCGACGCGCGCGCCGTGATCGACAGCGGCACGCCGGCGGTGGAGGTCTCCCACGAGGCGAGTGCCACGTTGCGTTCGCCCAGGATCGCGGCGAGGTCCCGGACCGCGATGGCGTAGTGCTCGAGCCCGCCGAGCGGCGAGCTCACCTCGCCCGTGGCCGGGTCGACGTCGAACGGGGGCAGCTGCCGGACCTCGGGGACCAGGAGCGCCGCCGCGTCGAGCTCGAGCGCGTGCGGCAGCTGCACCACACGCTCGCCGAGCGTGACCTCGACGGGCAGCAGGCGGCCGACGTCGACGATCGCGATCTCGTCGGCGAGCTCGACCACCGCCACGGCGCGGAGCGCGCCGGCGCGGTGCAGGAACTCGCGCAGGAGGACGACCGTCGGGTCGAGCGCGCCGACGCTCGCGACCACGTCGACGGGCGCCGCCTCCGGCTCCGGATCGGCGTCGGTGGCGTCCACCCGCTCGAAGCTAGCAGCGCAGGTCTTGTGGTCCAGCCCCGATCTGCCGAGGAGCACCTTGACGTGCTCGATCCACGCGGACCCCGACCACTCGACGCCGACTCCGTCGAAGGCCTCCGCGCGCGCGTCGCGGGGCTGGAGGCCGACCTCCAGGAGCTCGTCCACGTCGCCTCGCACGACCTCACCGAGCCGCTGCGGATGGTCACGAGCTACCTGACGCTGCTCGAGCGGCGCTACGCCGAGCAGCTCGACGACACCGCGCGCGAGTTCATCCACTACGCCGTCGACGGCGCGGCGCGGATGCGCGACCTCCTCGACGACCTCCTCCGCTACTCGCGCGCCGGCGCCGAGGGCTCCCGGCGCGAGCGGGTCGAGCTCGCCGCGCTCCTGGACGGCGTGCTGCGCTCCCTGGAGCCCGCGATCGCCGAGGCCGACGCCGCGGTGCGGCTGGAGGGCCCGCTCCCGGTGCTGAGCGCCGACCCCGTCCAGCTCGGGCAGCTGCTCCAGAACCTCGTCGCCAACGCGGTGAAGTTCCGCAGCCCGGAGCGCGGCAACCGGATCGTCGTCTCGGCCACCCGCGACGACGAGGCGGGCGCCTGGCGCCTGGCGGTCGAGGACGACGGCATCGGCATCGAGCCCCGGCAGCACGAGCGCATCTTCCAGCTCTTCCAGCGCCTGCACAGCGCCGAGGAGTACCCCGGCACCGGGATCGGCCTGGCGATCTGCCGCCGCATCGCCGAGCGCCTGGGCGTAGCGCTCACCCTCGTCTCCGCCCCCGGCGCCGGCAGCACCTTCACCGTGGTCCTCCCCGACGAGCCCGGGGCCGGCGGGTGACCGGCACGCGGCTGCCCGCCCCGCCGGTCGCGGCCGCCGTCCTCGAGCTGCTCGTGGTCGAGGACAACGCGGGCGACGCCGCGCTCGTCGGGGCGATGCTCGAGGAGGTGGCGCCCGCCGGGCACCGGCTCCATCACGTGCGCCGCGCCGCGGAGGCGGTCGAGCGCCTGCTCACCGGCTCCTTCGACTGCGTCCTGCTCGACCTCTCGCTGCCGGACGCCCAGGGGCTCGAGGCGCTCGACCTGGTCCGCACCGCGGCCCTCGACGTCCCGGTGGTCGTGCTCTCCGGCCGCCCCGACGAGGCGGTCGCCGTCCGGGCCGTGCAGGCCGGCGCCCAGGACTACCTCATCAAGGGGGAGGCCGACGGCCGCCTGCTCAGCCGGGCGATCGTCTACGCGACCGAGCGCAAGCGCGCCGAGGTGCTGCTCGCCCACCAGGCGCTGCACGACGGGCTCACCGGGCTGCCGAACCGGGCGCTGCTCCTCGACCGGCTCGGGCAGGGGCTCACCCGGCTCGGGCGCCATCGCCGCTCCCTCGCGGTCCTCTTCTGCGACCTCGACCGCTTCAAGCGGGTCAACGACTCGCTCGGCCACCAGGCCGGGGACGTGCTGCTGCGGGCGGTGGCCGCGCGCCTGAGCTCCGTCCTGCGCGACGAGGACACGGCCTCGCGGTTCGGCGGCGACGAGTTCGTCGTGCTCTGCGAGGACCTCGAGGGCGAGCAGAGCGCGATCCTCAT
>CAXSFZ010000050.1:14881-23918 GCA_964236905.1 uncultured Solirubrobacteraceae bacterium
CGCGGTGACCGACGACGCCACGGCCCGCCCGGAGGGGCTCATCGGCGACGCGGACGCCGCGATGTACCGCGCCAAGCAGCGCGCGGGCGCGCCGTTCGAGCTCTTCGACGCGGGCATGCGCGACCGCGCGACCCAGCGCCTGGCGACCGAGACGGCGCTGCACCGGGCGCTCACCCGGGGCGAGCTCAGGCTCCACTACCAGCCGCAGGTGCAGCTCGCCGTCGGCGCGACCACGGGCGTCGAGGCGCTCGTGCGCTGGCAGCATCCCGAACGCGGCCTGCTGGCGCCCGCGGCCTTCCTGGCCGAGGCGGAGGCCACGGGGCTCATCCACCGCCTGGGCGCGTGGGTGCTCGAGCAGGCCTGCCGGCAGTGCGTCACCTGGGGCGGCCGGTACGGCATGGCGGTGAACCTGAGCGCCCGCCAGGTCCTCCACCCGGACCTCCAGGCCACCGTGGCGCGGGTCCTGCGCGAGACGGGCTGCGATCCGGCGCTGCTCTGCTTCGAGATCACCGAGACGGCGGTGATGGACGACGTGGCGGCGATCACCACCGTGCTCGACGGGCTCCACGCCACGGGCGCGACGCTCGCGATCGACGACTTCGGCACGGGCTACTCCTCGCTGCGGGCGCTGCAGCAGTTCCCGTTCGACGTGGTGAAGATCGACCGGGCCTTCGTCGCCGGCCTCGACTCCTCGAAGCAGGAGGCCGCGATCGTCTCCGCGGTCATCTCCCTGGCCGGGGCGCTCGGCCTGCGCACCGTGGCCGAGGGGATCGAGACGGTGGAGCAGCTCGAGCACCTCCGAGCGCTGGGCTGCGAGACCGGCCAGGGCTTCCACTTCGCCCGCCCGGCGCTCGCCGAGCGGCTCGGGCTCTGAGCGGGCGCTACGCCACGCGGCCGACGACGGGCTCGCCGTGCTCGTCCCAGAGCGTGAGCCGGCCCGCTCCGTCGGGGTACTCGCCCATCGCGAGCTTGAAGTCGCCCTGCGCGCCGTAGAGCTCGACGGTCGCGGCACCCTCGGCGCGCTGGCCGACCCGGGTGCGCAGCGTCCCCGTCGCGTCGAGCAGCTCGGCGCCCGTGCCGCCGTCGGGCCAGGTGCCGAAGCCGGCCCGGTAGCTGCCGTCGCGGTCCCAGAACTCGACGGAGCTCTCGCGATCCTCCTCCGGCCCGTGCGCCAGGAGCGCCCGCAGGTGGCCGGCCTCGTCCCAGACGGTGACGCCGGCCGGGCGCCCCGGCGCCTCGCCGAGGCTCACGCGGTGGTTGCGCTCGGCGTCGTAGAGGTCGACCGAGCTCGAGCCGTCGAGCCAGGCGCCCGCGGTGAGGCGGTAGGTGCCGCTCGCGTCGGCGAGCTTGAGCGCGGCCGAGCCCTCGGGCTCCACGGTCAGAGTCGCCCGGACGAGCCCGCTCGCGTCGGCCAGGTCCAGCGCGAGCGCGCCGTCGGGGCCGAGGCCGAGCCGCGCGCGGACGGTGCCGTCGGCGTCGACGACCTCGAAGGCCTCGTCTTGCATGACCCCTCCTACGCGCGCGCGCCGCGGGCGGCTCAGCCGCCGGCAGCGCGGACGGCGACCTCGTCGCCGAGCGCGAAGGGCGCCACCAGCGGGGTGCGGTCCCCGCTCCAGAAGCGGCCCGGGTCGTACCAGCCGGCCGGGCGCCGCGCCGGGAGCAGGCCCATCGCCTGGTAGGTGACCGCCACGAGCTCGGCGCAGTAGACCGTCTCGAGCCCGCCGGCGCGGCGGCGCCAGCGGCCGGTCGCCCACTGGCGCGCCAGCCCGAGCGTGGAGGGGAAGGCGCGGCCGTCGAAGCGGGCGATCACCTCGATCAGCCGGTCCTCGTGCCCGCGGTCGAGGGCGCCCTCGAGCGGCCGCGTCCAGGCGCGCTGGCCGTAACGGCGCTCCCAGGTGGTGACCGCGTCGCGGAGCCGGTGGAGCTGGACGCCGCGCTGGTGGGCGCCCGTCCACACGTCGGGCAGGGAGCGCCCGAGCTCGGCGTGCCAGAGCAGGGGCGGGAGGTCGTCGAGGGCCACCACCATGCCGACGTGGTTGACCGGTGCGTTGGTGAGCGCGCGGATCGCCACGTCCGCCGGCGAGCGGCCGCGGAACAGCCACAGGTCGCCCGTCGCCGCCTGGGCCAGTGCCGCCTCCAGCGGGAGCGACGCGGCGGGCGGGCGACGGTCGGGCACGGGCCGTAGCCTAGGCGCGTGCGCATCCCCTGGAAGCTCGTGGGGCTGGCCGGGGTGGCGGGCGTCGCGGTCTCCGGCGCCGTGGTGCTGCGGCGCCGGCGGACCCAGCGGGAGTACGACCCCGAGGCGCTGCGGGCCAGGCTGCACGAGCGCCTGGCCGCCTCGCGTGCGGGCGCGCCGCCGCCGGCCCCGGTCCCGCCGCCCCCGCGCGCCCGGTGATGCTCCTGGCCGGCCCGACGCTGGCGCTGCGCCCGCCGCTCGCGGCCGACGCCGAGGCGCTCTACGCCCTCGGCACCGACCCCGAGGTGACGCGCTGGTTCTCCTGGGGCCCCTACGCGTCGCGGGCCGAACCGGTCGCCTGGATCGCCGCGCAGGAGGGCCGGCGGGACCGCGGCGAGGCGCTCGCGCTCGCGATCCTCCACGCGGAGCACGGGCTCGTCGGCGTCACGGAGCTCGCCGAGCTCGGCCGCCGCGACCGCCGCGCCGTGGTGGGCACCTGGTTCGCGCGACGCCACTGGGGCTCCGGCCTCAACGGCGAGGCCAAGCGGCTCGTCGCGCTCCTGGCCTTCGCCCACTGCGGCCTGGAGCGCCTGGGCGCCTACGCCGACGTGGGCAACGCACGCTCCCAGGCGGCGCTGGTCAAGGCGGGCTTCTCCCGCGAGGGGGTGCTGCGCGCCTTCCACCGCCACGGCGAGGTGCGCAAGGACGTCGCGGTCTTCAGCCTGCTGCGCACGGAGTGGCGCGACCCGATCGCCGCGGAGCTCACCGGCGAGCTGCCCGCCGCGTTCCGCCCGCCGGAAGCCGGCCCCCGGCGCCCCTAGCTGCGCCGCGCGTCCCAGGAGAAGCCGCGCACCGCCAGCGCCGCCCCGCCGAGGCCCCAGAGCGCGATGACGCCGAGCGAGCCGGCGTTGTCGGCCAGCGAGGCGCCCGTGACCAGGGCGCCGCGCAGCCCGTCGATGACGTGGGTCAGCGGGAGCGCGCGGCCGATGTCGCGCAGGAAGCCCGGCGCGTCGTCCGCGTCGAAGAAGACCCCCGAGACGAAGATGACCGGCAGGAAGACGACGTTGACGAAGGCGGGCGCCGAGTCGAAGTTCGGGATGACGTGGGAGTAGGCGACGCCCAGCGCGGCCAGGCAGGCGACGCCCGCGACCACGAAGACCACGAGCTCGAGGTAGTCCTCCGGCCAGCCCGTCCCGAAGAACAGCCGGCCGCTGACCACCACGATGGTGACCTGGATCGCCGCGTTGGTGACGGCGTTGGCGGCGAGCGCGCCGAGGTAGGCCCCCGAGGGCAGCGGGGTGCCGCGCATGCGCTTCAGCACGCCCTGCTCGCGCAGGAAGACCAGGTTCATCGCGAGCGCGCTGAAGGTGGTGGAGAGCACGCTCATCCCGGCGATCCCGGGGACGAGCACGTCGAGCTGGTCCTGGTCGCCCGAGACGATCGCGCCGATGAGGAAGAGGAACAGCAGCGGCAGGACGAAGTTGAAGAACGCCGCGGAGGGGTTGCGCCAGAACATCCGCCGCTCGAGGCGGTACTGGCGCCAGGCGAGCCCCAGGGAGCCCGGCGCGGGGGCCGCCGGGGGAGGGGGCGCCAGCGCGGCCTCAGGCACGGGCGGCCACCGCGGGCGCGGGCTCCTCGTCGGCGGCGGCGGTCAGCTCGAGGTAGACGTCCTCGAGCGAGGGGCGGCTCACCGTGAGCTCCGCGACGCTGTCGCCCCGGGCCAGCGCGGCGCTCGTCAGCTCGTGGACGAGCCGCGTCGGGTCCTCGACCTCGCGCTCGCGGGCGGCGCCGTCGGGGTCGCGCCAGCTCACCCGCACGCGGGTCGCCGCGCCGACGCCGAGGTCGCGCGGGCGGCCGATCGCCAGGATGCGCCCGGCCTTGATGATCGCCACGCGGTCGGCGAGCTCCTGCGCCTCGTCGAGGTAGTGGGTGGTGAGCAGCACGGTCTTGCCCAGGTCGCGCAGCGAGCGGATGGTCTCCCAGGCGGCGCGGCGCGCGGCCGGGTCGAAGCCCGTGGTCGGCTCGTCGAGGAAGATCAGCTCGGGGTCGCCGACCAGCGCCAGGGCCAGGTCGAGCCGGCGCGCCTGGCCCCCGGAGAGGGTGCGCACGCGCGCGTCCGCCTTCTCCGTGAGCCCGGCGACGGCGAGCACCTCCTCGACCTCCCGGGGGTGGGGGTAGAGGCGCGCCCAGTGGCGCACGGCCTCGCGGACGGTGACGAAGCGGTACATGCCGCCCGCCTGCAGGACGATGCCGACGCGGGCGCGGAGCTCGCGGGGCCGCGCGCCGGGGTCGAAGCCGAGGACGGAGACCTCGCCGCCCGTGCGCTCCCGGTACCCCTCGAGCACCTCGACCGTGGTCGTCTTGCCCGCGCCGTTGGGGCCGAGCAGGCCGAAGACCTCGCCGCGGGCGACGGTGAAGTCGATGCCGCGGACGGCGTCGTGGGCCCCGTAGGACTTGCGCAGGCCACGCACCTCGATCGCAGGAGTCCTCACGGCCTCCCATCATGGCAAGCTGCGGACGATGCGATGCGCCTGCATCGACATCGGCTCGAACACGACGCGCCTGCTCGTCGCCGCCTGCGACGCGGCGGGCGGGGCGCTGCGCGACGTGGCGGCGGACCGCGCGTTCACCCGCCTGGCGGCCGGCCGCGCCGCCGACGGCAGCATCGCCCCGGACCGGATCGCGCTGGTGGCCGAGGTGGTGGCCGCCCAGGCCGCCCTGGCCGACCGGGCGGGCGCGGAGGTGCTGCGCGTCGTCGCGACCGCTGCCGTCCGCGGCGCCCCGAACGCCGCCGCGCTCTGCGCCGCCGTGCGCGCGCGGGCGGGCGTGGGCGTGGAGGTCATCGGGGCGGAGGAGGAGGCGCGGCTCGCCTTCGCGGGCGCGCTGGGCTCGCTCGCCGCGCTGCCGGCCCCGGCGGACCGCGTCGGCGTCGTCGACGTCGGCGGGGGCTCGACGGAGCTCATCTGCGGCACGGCCGCCGCCGGCGTCGGGTGGATGCGCTCCTTCCCGATCGGCTCCGGGGTGCTGACCGAGCGCCACGTCGGCGGCGGGTGCCCCGCCGTGCCGGAGCTCGCCGCGCTGCGGGCAGAGGTCGCCGCGGCGTTCGCGGGGCTCGAGGCCCCCACCCCGCACGCGGCCTACGCCGTGGGCGGCAGCGCGACCTCGCTCGGGCGCCTGACCGGCGGGCAGCTGCACGCCGCCTCGCTGGCGCGGGCGCTGGCGGCGCTCTGCAGCGGGCCGACCGCGGAGGTCGCCGAGCGGCTCGAGCTGCATCCCGACCGCGTGCGGGTCCTGCCCGCCGGGATCGTCCTGCTCCAGGAGGCGGCGCGCGCGCTCGCCGTCCCGCTCCACATCGCCGCGGGCGGGCTGCGCGAGGGCGTCGTGCTGGCGCTGGGCCGAGGGTAACCTGGCGCGATGGCGAAGGCACGAGAGGTCCCGGGGCTGCATGCGGAGCTGCCGTATCGCGCCGCGGCGGCGGCGACGGTGCGGGTCCGCGCCGAGGAGCTCCTGGCGGCGGGCGAGGACGTCCTCGACACGGAGGACATCGAGCGGGTGCACGACATGCGCGTCGCCACCCGGCGGCTGCGCGCCGTGCTCGAGATCTACGCGCCCTGCTTCGACGGGGAGGCCTACCGGCCGGTCCTGCGCGACGTCAAGGCGCTGGCCGACGCCCTCGGCGCCCGCCGCGATCCCGACGTCCAGCTCGCGGCGCTCACGGCGCTGGCCGCGGCGATGCCCCGCAGCGAGCTCGCGGGCATCGACCTCCTGGCCGACGAGGTCCGCGCGGAGCAGGCGGCGGGCAACGAGCTGCTCGCCGTCGCGCTGGCCGAGGCCGAGCGCTCCGACCTGCACGGGCGGCTGCTCGGGCTCGTGGCGGTGACGGCATGAGAGCCCGCCGCGTCAAGCACCTCGACCCCGACGGGCCGCTCGGGGACCAGCTCGAGCGCATCGTGCGCGTCCGCGTCGATGAGCTCTTCGCCTTCATGCCGCGCGCGGCCGACCCCGCCGAGGTCGCTCACCTGCACGACATGCGCATCGCCGCCAAGCGGCTGCGGTACATCCTCGAGATCGCCGAGGCGAGCTTCGGGCCCTACGCCGCGACCGCCTCCAAGCGGACCAAGGAGCTGCAGGACCTCCTGGGGGAGATCCACGACGCGGACGTCACGCTGCCGCGGGTCCTCGACCTGGCCGAGCGCGCCCGCCTGCAGGACGTCGCCCACGCGCGGCGCCGGGCCGGGGACGCCGGCGACCTCGAGCCGCGATTGGCCAGCGGCGGCCCGAACGCCCAGGCGCACCGCGGGCTGGCCACCCTGGCCACCTACCACCAGGCCCGCCGCGAGCTCCTCTTCGCGCGCTTCGTGGAGTTCTGGGCCGCGCTGCAGCGCGAGGGCTTCCGCGCGCGCCTGGAGTTCGCGGCGGCCGAGCGCCCGGCGCCGTCACACGATCTTGACGCGCCCGGCGCGGGGGCGGCCCTAGCGTCGCCGCCATCGAGCCCGTGAGCGAGCAGCCGACGCAGGAGCCGATCAGCGCGGTGGGGGCGCTGGCGGCGCCGCCCCCCGTCCCGGTCGACCTGCGCGACCCGGCGCTCTACACGAACCGGGAGCTCAGCTGGCTCGCCTTCAACGAGCGGGTGCTCGAGCTCGCCGAGGACCCGGGCCAGCCGCTCGTCGAGCGCGCGAAGTTCGCGGCGATCTTCACCTCGAACCTCGACGAGTTCTTCATGATCCGCGTCGCGGGCGTGCACGACCAGGTCGACGCCGGGGTCCAGCGGCGCGGCGCCGACGGGCGGCTGCCGGAGGAGGTGCTCGCCGCGATCCAGGACCGCGTCGGCGTCCTCTCCGATCGCCAGAGCCGCGTGGTCGACGCGGAGCTCCGGCCCGCGCTGGCCGAGCACGGCGTGCGGATCCTGAGCTGGGCGCAGACCAGCCCGCCGCAGCGCGCCGAGCTCGTCGAGCGCTACCGCCGTCAGGTGTTCCCCGTGCTCACGCCGCTGGCCGTCGGCCTCGGCCGCCCCTTCCCGTACATCTCGAACCTCTCGCTCTCGCTCGCGGTGCTGGTGCGCGATCCCGTCGGCGGCGCGACGACCTTCGCCCGGGTGAAGGTGCCGAAGGAGATGCTCCCGCGCTTCGTCGAGGTCGCCGGCACGCCGGGGGAGGTGACCCTCGTGCCGCTCGAGGAGGTGATCGCGGCGAACCTCGACGCGCTCTTCCCGGGCATGGAGGTGCTCGACACCGGCGTCTTCCGGGTCACGCGGGACGCGGACTTCGAGGTCTCCGACGAGGCCGACGACCTGCTGCGGGCCGTCGAGGCCGAGCTGCGCCGGCGCCGCTTCGGCGAGGTGGTCCGCGTCGAGGTGGACGCGCGGATGCCGATCGGGCTGCGCGACGCGCTGACCCAGGCGCTCGAGCTCGAGGCGCGCCAGCTCTACGCGGTCGACGGGCTGCTCGACCTCAACGACCTCTGGCAGGTGGTGAGGCTGCCCGGGCTCGACGAGCTGCGCGACGCGCCGTGGTCGCCGGTCACCCAGCCGCGGCTGCAGGGCGAGGACGGCGCCGACGTCATGGGGGAGATGCGGCGCGGGGACCTGCTCGTCCACCACCCCTACGACTCGTTCAAGAGCTCGGTCGAGCGCTTCGTCGAGCAGGCCGTGGCCGATCCGGACGTGCTCGCCATCAAGATGACCGTGTACCGCACGGGCGACGACTCGCCGCTCGTGCCGGCGCTCATCCGCGCGACCGAGCGGGGCAAGCAGGCCGTCTGCCTCGTCGAGCTCAAGGCGCGCTTCGACGAGCGCGCGAACATCGGCTGGGCGCGCGTGCTCGAGGAGGCGGGCGTCCACGTGGTCTACGGCCACCCGGCGCTCAAGACGCACACGAAGTGCGTGCTGGTCATCCGCCGCGAGGGCGACGGCGTGCGCCACTACGTGCACGTCGGCACGGGCAACTACCACGCCAAGACGGCGCGGCTCTACACCGACTTCGGCCTCTTCACCTGCGACGAGCAGATCGGCTCCGACGTCGCCGACATGTTCAACTTCCTCACCGGCTTCGCGCGGCCGGAGGGCTACCGCAAGGTCCTGGTCGCGCCCGCCCACCTGCGCGAGGGCGTGCTCGCCGAGATCAGGGCCTGCGTGGAGGCGGCCGAGCGCGGGGAGCAGGCGCGGATCCGGCTCAAGATGAACTCGCTCGTCGACCAGCGCTGCATCCGCGCGCTCTACCGCGCCTCGCAGGCGGGCGTGCCGGTCGAGCTCAACCTCCGCGGGATCTGCTGCCTGGTGCCCGGGATCCCCGGGGTGAGCGAGAACATCCGCGTGGTCTCGGTCGTCGGGCGCTTCCTGGAGCACTCGCGCATCTTCGCGTTCGACCGCGGCGAGGAGCAGCGCGTCTTCATCGGCTCGGCCGACCTCATGCCGCGCAACCTCGACCAGCGCGTGGAGCTCATCGCGCCCGTGGAGGACGCCGCCCTCCGCGACGACCTGCTCGACGCGCTCGACCGCTGCCTGGCGGACGACGCGAGCGCCTGGGAGCTCCACCGCGACGGCGCCTGGGAACGCCGCAGCCCCGTGGACGGGGAGGCGCCCCGCGACGCCCAGCGCGAGCTCATGGCCCGCCACGCGGCCCGGGCCGAGGTCGTCGCGGACGAGGATTGAGCGGGGGCGGGGGCGGCGGCGCCGTCGGCGGCGGCGGGGCGGGCGGCGGGGGTGCGGGGCTGCGGGGCGCGACGTTCGACGCCGGCTGTGGGGCGTGTGGTTCGCGGGCGTGGAGCGTCGCGTGGGGCGCAGCGTGTGACGCCGGCTATGGGGCGTGTGGTTCGCCGGCGTGGAGCGTCGCGTGGGCGCGACGTGTGACGCCGGCTGTGGGG
>CAXSFZ010000051.1:0-22339 GCA_964236905.1 uncultured Solirubrobacteraceae bacterium
GCCCACACCCGACGACCCCGGCGTGGAACGTCGCGCCCACCGCCACGACCCACGCTCGCTGCCCACACCCGACGACCCCGGCGTGGAACGTCGCGCCCACCGCCACGACCCACGCTCGCTGCCCACACCCGACGACCCCGGCGTGGAACGTCGCGCCCACCGCCACGACCCACGCCCGCTGCCCACACCCGACGACCCCGGCGTGGAACGTCGCGCCGACCGCCGCCCTCGGCGCGGCGGCGGGCGGCGGGCGGCGGGCGGCGGGCGGGCGTGTGGCGTGCGACGGCGGCGCCGGGCGCCCTCGGAGTCTCAGCGGTCTCGCTCGGCGAGGAGGCGGACCAGGTCGGCGACCACCGCCTCGGGCTCGTCGAGCACCTGCCGCGCGGTGTAGCGCACGACGAGCAGTCCGCGGGCGCGCAGGCGCAGCTCCCGGCGCCGGTCGCCCTCCTGGCGTCCCCGGGTGCGATGCCACGACGTGCCATCCAGCTCGACGACCAGGCGTGCGCGCGCGAAGAAGGCGTCGACGCGGTCGGGCCCGAGGCGGTGGTCGGTGCTCGGGAGCGGCACGCCCGCCCGCCGCAGCAGCGCGAGGAACGCGTCCTCGAGCGCCGAACGCGTGAGGCCGGCGTGTCGCCGGTCGGCCGCGAGGAGGCGACGGAGTTCGCCGACGCCCTGCTGTCCCTGGGCGCGCGCCAGCTGCGCCTCGAGGCGTGGGATGCTCGTGCGGCGTTCGGCGAGCGCCCGGTCGAGGAGACGCTCGACCGCCCAGGGGTCGCGACGCTCGCCGGCGTCGGCGAGCAGCCGTTCGACGCTCACCACCGGGATGCCGCGGCGCCGCGAGGTCTCCACGACGGCCAGGTCTCGCCGCCGCAGACGGGCAGCCGGTGGCTCGCGGCCGCAGCTCCGCGGGACCACCAGCGCGACGAGGCCCTCGGGCGCCGGGAGCCACGGCGGCCGCAGGTCCCAGAGCCACTCCGCGTGCTCGCCGCTCACGTGGGCGCCCCACCCGGCGGCCAGGACCGCGGCGTGCAGGACGCCCTCGGCGGTGAGCGCCGGATGCCCGACCGCGTAGACGCCCGGACAGCCCGCGACCGGGTGGAGCGACCCGGTCCGCACCCGACGCCCGGACGCGTGGCGGTCGACACCGAGGGTGCGCAGCTGCGCGCGGGTGACGACGCCGTGCTGCTCCGCCGCCCGGGCGGCGATGGCGTGGTCCGCGTCCGGGGAGCTCACGGAGCGCTCCGCCCCGCGCGACGTTCCACGCCGGCGATCGCGCGCTGCATCAGCGGGCGTACGACGTCGCCCCGCGCGCGACGTTCCACGCCGGCGATCGCGAGCTGCGTCAGCGGGCGTGCGACGTCGCCCCGCGCGCGACGTTCCACGCCGGCGATCGCGCGCTGCATCAGCGGGCGTGCGACGTCGCCCCGCGGGGGACGCCCGCCGCGGTCGGGCACGGTGCGGGTGGACACGACGGGGGTGGACACGATGGGGTGGTCGGCATGCCGACGACGGTGCCACCGGATGGTGCGCCGACACAACGCAAGAGTGCGGCGGGATTGCGGCCGAACTCACCCCGAAGAGAACCGTGGCGCGCGGATGCCCGCGGCGCCGGCGCCCCCGGCGCCCCGCGGCGCCACGCTCGAGGGCGCCACGGCTCGAGGGCGCCGCGGCTCAGGCCGGCGCGCGCGCCGCAGCACCGCGCGGCTCAGGCCGGCGCTCGCGCCGCAGCACCACGCGCCGCGGCAGCGGGCAGCGCGGCGTAGAGCGCCGCGGTCTCGCGCGCGACCTCGGCCCAATCGAAGCGCAGGACGTGCTCGCCGGCCTCGGCGACGAGGCGGTCGCGGAGCGGGGCGTCGGTGAGCATCCGCTCGATCATCACCCCGAGGTGCCGGGCGTCCCCGCCCTTGAAGCGCAGGCCGACGTCGTGCGGGACGACCTCGCGGAGCCCGCCCGTGTCGGCCACGATGCACGGGCAGCCGCTCGCCATCGCCTCGAGGGCGACGAGGCCGAACGGCTCGTAGAGCGACGGGATCACGCAGAGGTCGCAGATCCGGTAGAGCGCGTGGAGCGCGTCGTCGCCTATCCAGCCCAGGAAGCGGCCGTGCTCGAGGAGCCCGAGCGTGCGCGCCTGCTCGCGCAGCTCGGCCTCGTGCGTGCCCGAGCCGGCGACCAGGAAGCGGACGCGGCCGACCGCGGCGATCGCGCCGTCGGGGCCGGCGAGCGCGTCGAGCGCGTGCTGGAAGCCCTTCTCGTGGACCAGGCGGCCCGTCAGGAGCACGAGCTGCTCGTCCGGCGCGGCGTACCGGGCGCGGAGCGCGACCAGGTCCCCCGACGAGGCGAGGGCGCCCGCGTCGATGCCGTTGGGGATGACGGCGACCGCGCCCTCCCGCAGCCCGAAGACGTCGGCGACGTGGCCGCGCATGTAGTGGGAGCAGGTGATGACCCGGTCGGCACGGCGGGCGATCCAGCGCTCCGCGGCATGGATGTAGCGCTGCGGGTGCTGCTCGACCCAGCCCTGGTGGCGCCCGTGCTCGGTCGCGTGGACGGTCATCACGAGCGGGCAGCCGAGCTCCCGGGCCAGCCGGTCGGCGGCCATCGCCACGAGCCAGTCGTGGCCGTGGACCACGTCGAACGGGCCCTCGAGCTCCCCGGCCGCGCGGACCATGTCGCCGTTCATCCGGTCGATCCAGCGCAGGAACGCGTCGAGGTCGGACGGCTTGGCCCCCTCGCGGAGACGGTGGACGTGGACGCCGCGCCGGACCTCGAAGCCCGGATCGCGCGGCGTACCGCGGGTCAGCACGTGGACCTCGGCGCCCTGGGCGGCGAGCTGCTCGGAGAGCTTCGCGACGTGGCGGGCCAGGCCGCCCTCCACGATCGGCGGGTACTCCCAGGAGAGGACGAGGACGCGGGTCATGCCAGGGAGAGGGCCGCCGCCCCGGCCAGCGGGGCCAGGTTGCGGACCGCGGACCCTAGTGCGCTCGGTTCCCGCAGCGCCTCGACCAGCGCGGCGTGGTGGCCGGCGGCGCGCTCGAGCGGGTACTCGCCCGCGAGCCGCCGGGTCGCGAGGAAGGCCCAGTCGGAGCTCTGCAGCGCGAGCAGCTCGCGCACCGCGCGCGGCGGCGGGTGCGGGCCGGCGGCGAGGACCGCGAGCTCCGCCGCCCGCGCGCGCCACGCGAGCTCGGCGACGCCGGGGTGGTCCCAGGTCGAGAGGTCCCGGGGCGTGCCCCAGCTCGTCGTGCCGAGCCGCGCGGCCGGGAGCGGGTCGCCGAGCGGCACCTCCGCGAGCGCCTCGTCCAGGCCGAGGAGCGCGACGCCCCGCCGCGCGCACCCGGCCACCACCTCGGCCAGCCACCACGGCCCCTCGTACCACCAGTGGCCGAGCAGCTCGGTGTCCCACGCGCAGACGCAGAGCCCGCCCTGGGCGAGCCGCGCGGCGACCCGCGCCACGAAGTCCGCGGCGTCCGCGCGGCACTGCTCGCGCGCCCGGTCGGCGTCATAGGGCGTGCCGTCGACGGCCCAGGGGTGGTGGTCGCGCGGGGAGCGCGGGTGGTAGGCGCGGTAGGCCGCGTGGGCCGGGTAGCCCGCCGGGCTCCAGACGAGCTCGAGCACGGCGCGGTCGATCGGCACGAGGACCGGGCCCGCCTCGGTGCGCAGCGGCCGCAGCTGCTCGGGGGCGCCGCGCCCGAGGACGTCGGTCAGGTCGACGCAGGTCGCGCGGACCCCGCCCGCCTCCAGGAGCGGGTCGAGCCAGGGCGCGTAGGCGCACTCGGGCAGCCAGAAGCCGCCGGCCCATCGCCCGGCGGCGCGCGCCCGGTGGGCCTCCACCCCGACGCCGACCTGCAGCGCGACGCCCGCGTCGGTGGCGCAGAGCGGCAGGACGGCGTGGGTCGCCGAGGAGGTCCAGGCCGGCGCGAGCGCCGCGAGCAGTCCGCCGTCGAGGGCGGCGAACCGCTCCCGGGCCCGCACGTAGTCGCCGGCCGCGCGCTCGAGCGCGCGCGCCTCGCCCGCGGCGCCCGTGCGGCGGTACTCCGCCGCGTCGAGCGCGTGCGAGGCGGGGCGCACGTCCTCGAGGAAGGCGCTGAAGCGCTGCCCGAGGCCGGGCGCCTCGAGCTGGTCGGCCAGCACCGGCGTGACCGAGACGGTGAGGCCGCTGTCGGGGAGCACGTCGAGGAGCGGGAGGTAGGAGGCGGCCATCGCCTCGAAGAGCCACTCCTCGCCGAACGGCCAGACCCCGAAGCCCTCCACGTAGGGCATGTGGGAGTGCAGGACGAGGGCCAGGGCGCCGCGACTCACGGGCGGCAGAGCGCGACGAAGTCGAGCGCGCCGTCGAGCCCGCGGTCCGTGCGCAGCGCGAAGTCGCGCACGGAGATCGCCGGGGTGAAGCGGTCGTAGAACGGCGCGGTGAGGCCGAGGCGCCGGTGCACCGCGTCCCAGCGCAGGTGCGCGAGCGCCCAGGCGTGGAGCGCGAGCTTGCCCGCGTGGAAGAGCCCAAGGAGCTCGACCTCGGAGAAGTGCGCCGCGCAGAGCGCGCGGAACTCATCGGCCCGGTACTCCTTGAGGTGCCACGGGTTCGCGGACTTCTCCGCGCCCGGGGGCGCGAGCGTCAGCAGGTTCGGGGTGGAGAGCACCACGAGCCCCTCCGGCCCGACCAGGGCCTTGAAGTGCTCGAGCACCTCGTCCGGGTTGGCGACGTGCTCGATCGTCTGCAGGAAGACGACGGCGTCGCAGGGCTCGGCCCAGCGCTCGACCATGTCGCGCTCGAAGCGCAGGCCCGGCGCCCCGTAGCGCAGGCGCGCGTGCTCGTGCGCCTCCGGGTTGGCGTCGACGCCGACGACCTCCCGCGCGGTCCGGGCGAGCACCGCCGAGCCGTAGCCCTCGCCGCAGGCCATGTCGACGACCTTGAGCCCGCCGACCCGTGCCCGGATCCACTCGTAGACCACGAGGTGGCGCTGGTACCAGTAGTTCTCCTCCGGTACGTCGGGCAGCGTGCGCTCCCCCGTGAGCGCCAACGGCGGGACGCCGGGCGGCTGGTCGCGCTGCGCGAAGCGCGGGCTCGGATCGGGCTCGGTCGCCATGCGACCCGGCACCCTACGGGGGTAGCCTCCGCCGCCATGAGCGCCCCGGCCACCGCGGAGGAGATCCGCGACGTCAACACCCGCTACCACGACGGGGCGGCCGCGCAGTACGACGCGAAGTGGGGCATCGACTGGGGCGAGGTGGGAGCCCACCAGGTGCTGCTCAAGACGCGCAAGGCGCTCGGCGCCCGGGCCGCCGGGCCGTTCCCGCGGGCGCTGGAGATCGGCGCGGGGACGGGGTACTTCTCGCTGCACCTCCTGAAGGCGGGGGTGATCGGGGCCGCCACCTGCACCGACATCTCCCCCGGGATGCTCGCGAGGCTCGAGGGCAACGCGGCGGAGCTCGGGCTCCCGGTCACGACCGTCGCCTGCGACGCGGAGCGGCTCCCGTTCGCCGACGGCTCCTTCGACCTGGTCCTGGGCCACGCCGTGCTGCACCACCTGCCCGACCTGGGCCGCGCGTTCGAGGAGGTCGCCCGCGTGCTGGCCCCGGGCGGGACGGCCTTCTTCGCGGGCGAGCCCTCGCGCACCGGCGACCGCATCGCGGAGCTCCCCAAGCGCGCGGCGACGTGGGCGGCGCCGGCCTGGCGGCGGGCGCTCGGCGCCCGCAAGGCGCCCGCGGGGCACACGGACGGGGGCGAGCACAACCACCGCCTCGAGAGCTCCGTCGACGTCCACGCCTTCGCGCCCGAGGAGCTCTCGGGGCGGGCGCGGGCGGCGGGGCTCGTGGACGTCCGCGTGCGGGGCGAGGAGCTGCTGGCCAACTGGTTCGGCTGGGCCAACCGCGCGCTCGAGGCGACCGCGGAGCCCGAGGACGTGCCGTGGCTGTGGCGCCAGTACGCGTTCCGCGGCTACCTCGCCCTCCAGCAGCTCGACGGGCGCCTGCTGGAGCGGCGGCTGCCGCCCGCGATCTTCTACAACCTCATGCTGAGCGCGCGCAAGCCGGGGTAGCGCGGCCTCAGCCGGCCAGGAGGCGGTTGCGGAGGTCCTCCACCTCGGCGAACCAGTCGCGCGCCGAGGCCCCGGCGCCCGGGCCCTCCTCGGCCGACCAGAGCTCCTGCAGCTCGGACTCCGCCGCCTCCACGCGCTCGATCGCCTCGAGCGCGAGCTCGACCAGGTCGGGCTTGCCCGCCCCCGCGTGGCCGCGGCCCCAGGCCAGCGCGTGCGGGCCCGAGGTGCCCATGGCGATCTGCCGCACGGGCCGCCCGAGCGCGGCGGCGACGACCTCGGCGGCGGCGAGCGCCTCAGCGCCCTCGTCGCTCTCCAGGTACTCGTCGGCCGGGCAGCGCGCCGCGGTGGCCAGCGTGTCGCGGACCATGGCGAGGTCGCCGCCGTCGGCGAGGTCGGCCGCCCACTCCGAGGCGCTGTCGTTGTCGAAGCTCCCGGCTCCCCATGCGCCCATGGGCCGGACCGTAGCGGCGCCGGCCGTGCGCCGCCGCCGCGCTCAGCCCGCGCCGAGGACCACCGCGGCCATGTCCTGATCGCCGTGCCCGCGCTCCTCGGCCGCGGCGAAGCGGGCGAGCACCGCGGGGGCGATCGCGAGCTCGAGCCCGGCCTGGCGGGCGGCGTCGAGCACCAGGCGGACGTCCTTGGCGGCGTGGCGCAGGGCGAAGCTCACCGGGGTGAACTCGCCGGCGACCATCGCGCCGCCCTTGACCTGGGCGTAGCCGGCGTCCAGCGGCCCACCCGCGATGGTGTCGAGGAACACCTGCGGGTCGACGTCCAGCGCGCGGGCGAGGCGCACCGTGTCGCCGAGCGACGCCGTCAGCGCGCCGATCCAGTGGTTGAGCACGAGCTTCAGGCGCATCCCGGCGCCGGGCTCCTCCCCGCAGGCCACGACCTTCGCGGCGACGGCCTCGAAGAGCGGGGCGCAGCGCTCGCGCGCGGCCTCCGGGCCGGCCGCGAGCACCACGAGCGTGCCGTCCTGCGCGGGCCCGCGGGTGCCGAGCACGGGCCCGTCGAGGAACGCCGCGCCCCGCTCGGCGGCCAGGCCGGCGAGCTCCTCCGTGGCCTCGAGGCCGACCGTCCCGCACTGCCACCAGACGGCGTCCTCGGCGGGGGCCGCCAGCGCCTGCCGGGCGACCTCGGCGGTGGCCGCGCCGTCGGCGAGCATGGTCACGATGATCTCGGAGCCGCGGGCGGCGGCGGCCGGGTCGTCGGCCAGCCGGGCCCCGTGCCCGGCGAGCGGCTCGGCCTTCTCGCGGGTGCGGTTCCAGGCCCGGACGTCGTGGCCGGCGTCCAGCAGCCGGCGCACCATCGGCGCGCCCATGGTGCCGGTTCCCAGGAAGGCGATCTGCATCCCGGCCGCCTACCCGGCCCCCGCCGGGAGCCGCCGACAGCGTCGGCGGCCGACCCGGGCCTGTTCGCCGGCCGAGCGCGTGGGTAGCGCGATGGACTGCTCCGCACCCGCGGCCCTCCCACCACCGAAGGGATCGACCCATGAAGGCCCTCACCTGGCACGGCAAGCGCGACGTCCGCGTCGACACCGTCCCCGATCCCTCCCTCCAGGAGCCGACGGACGCGATCATCAAGGTCACCTCCTCCGGGCTCTGCGGCTCGGACCTGCACCTCTACGAGGTGCTCGCCCCGTTCCTCGACGCGGGCGACGTCCTGGGCCACGAGCCGATGGGGATCGTCCAGGAGGTCGGGCCGCAGGTCACGCACATCGCGCCGGGCGACCGGGTCGTCGTGCCGTTCAACATCGCCTGCGGGCACTGCTTCATGTGCACCACGAAGCACCTGCCCACGCAGTGCGAGACCACGCAGGTCCACGAGTACGGCTCGGGCGCCGCCCTGCTCGGCTACACGAAGCTCTACGGCCAGGTGGCGGGCGGCCAGGCCGAGCTCCTGCGCGTGCCGCAGGCGCAGTTCGGCCCGATCAAGGTGCCCGAGGGGCCGAGCGACGACCGCTTCCTGTTCCTCTCCGACGTGCTGCCCACCGCCTGGCAGGCCGTGCAGTACACCGACACGCCGGGCCGGGGGACGATCTGCGTGATCGGGCTCGGGCCGATCGGCCTGATGAGCGCCCGGATCGCCCAGCACCTCGGCAACCGCGTGCTCGGGATCGACCTGGTCCCGGACCGCCTGGACCGCGCGCGCCGCGACGGCATCCAGGTCTTCGACCTCGACACGGAGGACCTGGTCGCGCAGATCCGCGAGGCGACGGACGGGCGCGGGCCGGACGCGGTCATCGACGCGGTCGGGATGGAGGCGCACGGCTCGCCGGGGGCGAAGGTCGCCCAGACCGCCGCGGGCTTCCTGCCGGACGCGGTGGCCCGCAAGGTGTTCACCAACGCGGGCACGGACCGCATGAGCGTCATCGAGCTCGCGACGGAGCTCGTGATGCGCGGCGGGACGATCTCGCTCTCCGGCGTCTACGGCGGCGCGGCGAGCCCGATGCCGCTGCTCCGGCTCTTCGACAAGCAGGTGAAGCTCCGGATGGGCCAGGCCAACGTCAAGCGCTGGGTCGAGGACATCATGCCGCTGCTCGAGGGCTCGGCCGACCCGCTCGGCGTGGAGGAGTTCGCCTCCCACCACGTCCCGCTGGAGGAGGCACCACAGGCCTACGCGGACTTTCAGGCCAAGGAGGACGACACCTTCAAGGTCGTCTTCACCCCCGGCGCCTGAGCCCCACCCGCATCAAAGGGGTCTGACCCCTTTGATGCGTTCGTGCGGATCGTCGCGAGGCGCTGGGCGGGGCTCAGGCGCGGCGTTCGGCGACGAAGAGGCCCTGGACCAGCGCGCGCGTGGCGTAGGCGGCGATGAGGCGGGGGACGGTCAACGCGAAGACCCGGTCGGCCTGGAGGCGGTCGCGCAGGAAGCGGCGGGCCTCCGGGTCGCGGGCGGCGCGCGCGAGCAAGCGCCGCAGGATGATCGGCCAGGTCCGGCTCACCTGGCGCGAGAGGTCCTCGAAGCGCACGACCTCGAGCCCGGCCCCCGCGAGCAGCGCGCCGTACTCCGCCACGGTGTGCATGCTCGGCAGGCGCCCCTCCTCGCAGATCGGCTCGAGCAGGAGGCGGTCGCGCCAGGGGCGGCGCTCCGCGCAGGCCAGCCAGTCGGTGAGCACGACGCGCCCCCCGGGGCGCACGACCCGCGCGAGCTCCGCGAAGGCCCGCGGCTTGTCCGGCATGTGCGACAGGCACTCGATCGCGACCACGGCGTCGGCTCCCGCGTCGGGCAGGCCGTTCGCGAGCCAGTCGCGCACGAGGATCTCGGGGTCGCCCGGGCGCCCGCCGACGGACGCCGCGTAGGCGGCCTGCGCGGCCGAGAGCGTGAGCCCCGTCACGCGCGCGCCGTGCTCCCGGGCCAGCAGCCGCGCCGTCGCGCCGTAGCCGCAGCCCACGTCCACCACCCGGGCGCCGCGCTCCACCCGGGCCAGCGCGATGACGTACTCGGCCAGGCCGCGGGTGGCCACCCCCACGGGGGCGTCGTCGGCCGGGCCGAGCCACTGGCCGTGATGGACGTGCTCGCCCCACAGCTCGCGGTACCAGCCGTCGAGCCCGTCGTAGTGGGCGGCCACCGCGGCCGGGCCGGCGGGCTGGCGAGGGGTGATCACCTGCCGCAGTCTCTCAGCGCGCCCAGCGCGGCTCGCCCGCGCGCAGCTCCTCGCGGGCCACGCCGGCGCGCTCGTGCACGGCGGCGCGGGTCGCGTCGTCGAAGCGCCGCCAGGTCGAGACGGAGCGCTGGGTGCGGCGGTTGGCCCCGAGCACCTCGGCCTGGCGGTCGACGAAGTCCCAGTAGAGCGCGGTGACCGGGCAGGCCCGCGGGCCGTGCTTCTCGCTCGGCGCGAAGCGGCAGCCGGCGCAGTGGTCGCTCATCTTGTTGATGTAGTTGCCGCCCGCGGCGTAGGGCTTGGTCATCATCTCGCCGCCGTCGGCGAAGAGCGCCATCCCGGCCGCGTTCGGCGCCATCACCCATTCGGCGCCGTCGACGAACGCGGACTGGAACCAGCGCACGAGCGCCCAGGGCTCGGTCCCGCTGGTCAGGCCGATCGTGCCCAGGACCATCAGGCGCTCGATGTGGTGGGCGTAGCCCGTCGCCGCCACCCCGCCGACCACGCTGTCCAGGCAGTTCCACCCGGTCCGCCCGCCCCAGTAGGCCTCCCCCAGCGGCTCGTGCGCCCCCAGCGCGTTGCGCCCGGGCCACTCCTCGGCCCGCAGCCAGTACATCCCCCACACCCACTCGCGCCAGCCGATCACCTGACGGACGAAGCCCTCGACGCTCGCCAGCGGCGCGTGCCCCTCGCGGTAGGCGCGCTCGGCGGCGCGCACCGCCGCGAGCGGCGCGAGGACGCCCAGGTTGAGCGGGACGCTGAGCAGCGCGTGGAAGAGGAAGCGCTCCCCCTCGACCATCGCGTCCTGGAAGGGGCCGAACCGCGGCAGGCGCGCGGCCACGAAGTCGGCGAGCGCCCGCTCGGCCTCCGCGGGCGTGACCGCGAACTGCCGCGGCCCGTCCGCGCCGAAGAGGTCGAGCCCCAGCGCGTCGAGGTCCGCGCGCACCTCCTCGTCGATCGCGTCCTCCGGCGGGCGGTAGGGATCCGGGGCGTGCAGCCCGGCGGTCGGCGGCCGGCGGTTCTCGCGGTCGAAGTTCCAGCGCCCGCCCTCCGGCTTGCCGTCCGGGTCCAGCAGCACCTCGAAGCGGCGGCGCTGCTCGCGGTAGAAGTCCTCCATCACGAGCCGCTTGCGGTCGCCGGCCCAGTCGGCGAACGCCTCGGGCGCGGTCAGGAACTGGTTGGAGTCCACGAGCCGGACACCCAGGCGCTCCATCCCGGCCCGGGCCCGCAGCGCGTTCGGCGCCGCGCAGACCACGTCGTCGAGCCCTTCCAGCCCGGCGCCGAGGCTCGCCGCCCCGCGCCGCTCGAGCACCTCGACCTCGCCCGCCGCCGCGAGCTCGGCGGCGAAGTGGCGCATGCCGCTCAGCACGAGGTGGACGCGCCGGCGGTGGGTGCGCAGGCGCCGCATCCCCGCGGTCGACTCGACGAAGAGCACGCGGTCGGCGCCCTCGAGCGCCGGGTTGTCGCGCATGAGCTGGTCGCCCAGGACGAGTGCGGTGTGGCCCACGATCCACCTACGGCCCCGCGCGGCGCGCGGACCGCGGCGGAGCGCTCAGGCCGCCTCGAAGCGGCGGATCGCCTCGCGCCGCTCGGCCGCGTGGTCGACGATGCGGGTGGGGTAGTCGCGCCCCACCACGCAGCCCGACGCCTCCTGCACCCCCGCCGGCGCGGCCCACGGCTCGAGGCGGTGCGCGGCGGGCAGGCGGGCGAGCTCACCGACCCAGCGCGCCACGTAGGCGCCGTCGGGATCGTGCTCACGCGCCTGGGTGAGCGGGTTGAAGACGCGCAGGAAGTCCCCGGGGTCGGCGCCGACGCCCGCGACCCACTGCCAGTTCAGGCTGTTCTGCGCGGGCTCGCCGTCGTAAAGCAGCCGGGCGAAGTGCTCCTCGCCGGCGCGCCAGTGGAGGTGGAGGTCGTGGACCAGGAACGAGGCCGTCACCATCCGCGCGCGGTTGTGCATCCAGCCGCGCGCGGCGAGCTCGCGCATCCCGGCGTCCACGAGCGGGAAGCCCGTCCGGCCCGCCTGCCAGGCCGCCAACCGGCCGCGATCCTCGTCGTAGGCCGGCAGCCAGCCGCGCAGGCCGCGGCGCAGGCTCTCGGGCCGGGTGAGCAGGAGATGGGCGTCGAAGTCGCGCCAGGCGAGCTGGCGCCGCAGCGCGGCGGGGCCGCGGCCGTCGAGCGCGCGGAGGCGCTCCTCGACCTCGCGCGCCGACACGGTGCCCCAGCGCAGGTGCGGCGAGAGCACGCTGGTGCCGCCGGCGAGGAGGTCGCGACGCGCCCCGTAGGTCACGGCCACCTCGGCGACGGCGTGCTCCAGCGCCGTGCGCGCCGCGCGCTCCCCCGGGAGCGCGACGGGCTCGGGCGTCGGGTCGACCCGGGCCGGGAGCGCCCCCGGGGCGGGATCGCCGGGCAGCGGCACGAGCCGCTCCGGCGCGCCGAGCACCGGGCGGCGCTCCTGGCGCTCCCAGGCCCGGGCGAACGGCGAGAAGACGGTGAACGGGCCGCCCGGCGGGCGCGAGGGGTCGGCGACGTAGCTCCCCGACTGCGGCCGGGCGAGGACGCCGGCCGCCCGCAGCGCCTGGGTCACCGCGCGGTCGCGGCGCCGGGCCAGCGGCGAGACGTCGCTCGTCCACAGCACGGAGCCCGCGCCGAGCTCCCGCGCCAGGGCGGGCAGCACCGCGACCGGGTCGCCGGGACGGACGAGCAGCTCACCGCCGCGGGCCCGCAGCGCCTCGCGGAGCTCGGCCAGGCAGGCGAGCATGAAGGCGGTGCGCGCGGCGGAGACGTAGCGCCCGCTCCCCTCGAGCAGCCGCGGGTCGAGCACGAAGAGGCCGGTGACCCGCCCGGCCGCGGCGGCGTGGAGCGCCGGGTGGTCGTGCACGCGCAGGTCCCGGCGGAACCAGACCAGCGCGTCGGTGGGAGCGGCCACCCGCCCACCGTAGGCCCCGGCGCGCGGTGCTCCGTACCCTTGGCGCATGCCCGGCGACGTCGTGCAGGACTTCCCGCTCTTCCCGCTCGGCCTCGTGGCCCTGCCGCGGGAGTTCGTGCCGCTCCACATCTTCGAGCCGCGCTACCGCACCATGGTCGCCGAGGCGCTCGAGCAGGAGACCGAGTTCGGGATCGTCTGGAGCGACGAGGAGGGGCTGCGCGACGTGGGGTGCGCGGTGGAGATCACGCGGGTCCTCGAGCGGATGGAGGACGGGCGCGTGAACATCGTGACGCGCGGCACCCGGCCCTTCCGGGTGATCGAGCGCGTAGAGCACCTGCCCTACCCGGCGGCGAGGGTCGCCTGGACGCAGGACGAGGACGAGGAGCTCGACGCGGGCGCCGAGGAGGCCGCGCAGTCGGCCTACGCGGAGCTGGTCGAGCAGGCGACCGACAACGAGCCCGACGCCGACGAGCTCGCGGGGATGACCGCGTACGCGATGGCGGCGACCGTCGAGTTCGGGCTCGAGGCCAAGCAGAACCTCCTCGAGCTCCGCTCGGAGAACGCGCGGCTCCGGCTCGTCGCCCGGCTCTTCCGCGCGGCGACCAAGCGCCTGGACTTCATCGAGCGCGCGCAGGTGCGCGCCAGCTCGAACGGCAAGGTCCGCTTCGGCTAGGGCCCGGCACCGGCCGGCACCGCCCGGCGCCGGGCCGGGAGCCGGCCGCCGGCGGCCAAGTAGGAGCCGCCGAGGATGAGCACCAGGCCGACGATGGTGCCGGCGGACACGGACTCCCCGAGCACCGCCACGCCGTAGCCGACGGCGAAGCCCGGCGAGAGGTAGGCCACGAGCGAGGCCCGCGAGGGCCCGACCGTCCCCAGCAGCTCGTAGTAGGCGAGGAACGCCAGGCCCGTGCCGAGCACCCCGAGGGCGAGCACCGCGGCAACGCTGTCCGCGCCCGCGCTGCCGGGAAGCGTCAGCAGCGCCGCCGGGAGCATGAGCACGGCGCTCGCGCCCATCGTCGCCGCGGCGGCCGCGGCCGGCTCGACGCCGCCCATGCGGCGCTTGAACTCGATGCCGCCCGCCCCGTAGCCCAGGCCGGCCAGCACCACGAAGAGGCCGCCGAGCAGCCCCTCCGCGTCGCCGCGCAGCTCGACGCCGAAGAGCAGCGCGACGCCGACCATCCCGACGCCGAGGCCCGCGAGCGCCGCCGCTCCCAGCCGCTCCGCCGGGGCGTAGGGGGTGAAGGCGAGGACGGCGACCCAGATCGGCGCGCTGGCCACGAGGATGCCCGCCAGGGAGCTCGGGATCCACCGCTCCCCCACCGTGATGAGCAGGAACGGGAGCACCACCTGCACGACGGCGAGCAGCACCACGGAGCGCCCCCGGCCGCGCAGCGCGCCGAGCCCGCCGGAGCGCCGGGCGACCGGGAGGAGGACGACCGCGGCGAGCGCCGTCCGGGCGCAGACCACGAACGGCGCGGAGAAGTCGCGCAGGCCGACCTTGATGAAGAGGTAGCTCGCCCCCCAGGTGGCGGCGAGGACGCCCATCAGGACCAGGGACCGCCGGGACACCCGAGGACCGTAGCCCGCGGCGCCGATCCTCACCAACGCAGGCTGCTGGCGGCTCCCATCAGCGCGGCTGTGGGCCCGGGAGCAGCGCCGCGACGAGGCGCTCGAGCGCCGGGCGCAGCACGCCGGCCGCGAAGTCCGGGGCGTCGCGGGTGAGCTGCTCGAGCAGCAGGCCGTCCATGGCGCCGACGACCAGGCGCGCGTCCTCCTGCGGCCGCGCGCTGCCGGCGGCGGCCAGCATCGTGGCCGCCAGCCCGAGGTAGGCCTCCGTCCACGCGCGGGCGGTGCTGCGCAGCGCCGGCCGCCGCGCGGCCTCCAGGCAGAGCGCGTAGCCGGCGATGAGCCCCGAGCGCTCGTCGTCGAGCTCGAGCGCCGCGAGGGCGGCGAGCTCGCGGGCCAGGTCGCGGCCCGAGGAGAGGCCGTCGCGCTCCAGCCGCCCGGCGACCTCGTCGATGCGCGCGACGTCACGGGCCGCCGCCAGCGCGTAGGCCT
The DNA here is from genome assembly GCA_964236905.1 of uncultured Solirubrobacteraceae bacterium. Classification (GTDB taxonomy): domain Bacteria; phylum Actinomycetota; class Thermoleophilia; order Solirubrobacterales; family Solirubrobacteraceae; genus Paraconexibacter. The sequence continues at coordinate 14,615 of CAXSFZ010000051.1, forward strand.
CGGCGATGAGCTCCTCCTTGGAGGCGAACCAGTAGGTCGTGGCCGCGAGCGGGACCCCGGCCTCCGCGGCGACGCGCCGGTGGGTCAGCGCGTCCGGCCCGGTGGCGCCGATGATCCGCAGCGCCGCCTCGAGGATGTGCGCGCGCCGTGCCGCGCCGCGCGGCGCGGCGCTCACCGCACGCCCGAGAGGTTGAGGCCGATCACACCGAGGATGATGAGGGCCAGCGAGGCGACCTTCGCCGCGTTGATCGCCTCGCCGAGCGCGAGGACGCCGATCGCCGCGACCAGCGCGGTGCCGGCGCCGGCCCAGATCGCGTACGTCGTCCCGATCTCGATCGACTTGAGGACCACGGTGAGCAGGGCGAAGGAGCCGAGGTAGCCGAGGGCCACCACCGCGCCGGCCAGGATGCTGCCCGCCCCTGCCGCCTTCAGCGACAGCGTGGCGGCCACCTCCATGACGATGGCGACGGCGAGGGCGACCCAGGCATTCATAGGTACGATTGTACTACTTGCGGTACGCGCGTACCGACGCTCACGGGCGTCCCGGGGCGGCGCGACCGCAGCCTGAACCTGGGGCTCACCACCGCTGTTCACCCGGGCGCTCGGCGCGGAAGCGCCGGCCTGGCGGCCGGTGCGGGAGCGGCGGCCGGCGCGGGCGGCGCGGTGCGGGCTGCCCCGCCTCAGCGCGGCAGCCCGCAGGGCCCCTTCGCGATCCGCCGCGTGAGCGCCGCGAGGGTCCGGAAGACCGGGGGCTGCCCGCGCGAGGTGTCCGAGAACGAGACGGTGCCCGCCTCCGCGCGCACCACGTAGCGCAGGACCTCGCCCGGGCCGGGCGGCAGGCTCTCGTTGCGGTCGGCGGGGCCGACGTCCTCCTCTTCGTCCCCGCCGTCGAGGTCGCGCTTGGCCTGGCGGGCGGCGATGAGATCGGAGGAGCTGATCTCCACGAGGGGCTTGCGGTTGCAGGAGGCGCGCCCGTCGTCGGTGACCCGCAGGGAGAGCCGGGCGGCCGGGATCGTGCCCGAGCGCGCGACCAGGAAGAGGTCGGCGGGCGGCCCGCCACCGCAGCCGGCGACTGCCGCCGCCACGGCCATCGCCGCCATCACGGAGGCCACCACGGCCGTCACGGAGGCCGAGTGCCGGATCACCCTCAGACGGTGGGGGTGATCCGGCGCTCGGCGTTCCCCCAGACGATGGGGGTGATCCGGCGCTCGGCGCGCCCCCAGACCATGAGGGTGACCCGGCGCTCGGCGCGCCCCCAGACCACGAGGGTCATCCGGCGCTCGGCGCGCCCCCAGACCACGAGGGTCATCCGGCGCTCGGCGCGCCCCCAGACCATGAGGGTGATCCGGCGCTCGGCGCGCGGTGGGGCTCATGCGGCCACCGCGGCGCCGCCGCGGCGAGGGTCGCCCGCGCCGGTGAGGCGGCCGTCGGGCGAACGCTGGACGGCGGCCACCCCGCCGAAGAAGAGGTTGCGCCCGCGGAAGGCCTGCACCCTGCGGCCGTCCGCGCGCAGCCCGTCCAGGGCGATCCCGGGCTCGGCGAAGACCGTGCCCTCCTCGACGTGCAGGCGCGGCGCGTCCACGGCGGGCGCGGCCGCGAGCCCTCGGTCGACGACGCCGACGATGGTCTGCAGGATCGCCGAGCGGATGCGGTTGGAGCCCGCCGAGCCGAGCACGAGTTCGACCCCGTGCTCCCCGACGACGACCGTCGGGGCCATCATCGAGGGCATCCGCCGGCCGGCCGGGAAGGCGTGGAAGCCGAGCGGGTTGAGGTCCTCCTCGCCCATGATGTTGTTGGGGTGCATCCCGGTGCCGGGGACCACGACGCCGCTGCCCTCGCCGTTGGAGCAGGTGACGGCCGCCGCGCGGCCCGCGGCGTCCACCACCGAGATGTGGGTCGTGGAGCCGAGCCGCGAGGCGAGGTGGCGCGCGGGGAAGCCCGGCTCGTCGAGCCCGGCCAGGAACGCGGGCGTGCGGCTGCGCTGGACCTCCTCCATCACCGCCACGAGCTGCTCCGGGCCGACCTCGCGGCCGCGCTCGAGCAGCGCGAGCGCGTGGCCGAGGAGCAGGCCGCCGGCGTTCGGCGGCGGGTTCAGGAGCGCCTCGCGCCCGTGGTAGGCCACCCGGAGCGGCGCGCGCTCCACGGCCCTGTAGGCCGCGAGGTCGGCCGGGTCGAGCACCCCGCCGCGCTCCTGCAGCCAGGCGACCACCGCCTGCGCCACCGCGCCGGTGGTGAACGGCACGGCTCCCTCGGCCCCGAGCCGCTCGAGCGCGTCCGCGAGGTCGGGCCAGCGGAAGCGGTCGCCCGGCCCGAGCATCCGGCCCTCCGGGGCGAAGAGCGCCGCCGCCTCCGGCGTGGAGGTCAGGATGCCGGCCAGGATCTCCGACACGTAGCCCTGCGAGGCGTTGAGCGTCATCCCCTCGCGTGCGAGCGCGACCGGGCGGCGGACGAGCTCGGCGAGCGACATCGAGCCCCAGCGGGCCAGCGCCGCCTCCATCCCGGCCGGAACCCCCCAGGCCCCGACGGAGGCGGCCCCGCAGTGGAACACCTGCCGCGCGTCGCCGAAGTCGACGTCGACCGCGAGCGGCTCGGCGTGGGCGGCGCCCTCGGGGCGGCCGAGGCCGGGCGCGGCGACGAAGAAGTCGAGCAGGGTGGGAGCGGGATCGAAGCCCTCCACCAGGAGGTAGCCCCCGGCCCCGAGGCCCGTGAGCAGCGGCTCGGCGACGAACGACATGAGCATCGCGCCGACGGCCGCGTCGACGGCGTTGCCGCCCGCGCGCAGGGCCTGGGCCCCGGCGGCGGCGGTCGCGGGGTGGCCCGCGGCGACCATGCCGCCGCGGGCCTTCACGCCCGGCTCAGCCCCGCGGGATGAACTCGGGGACGTCGAGCTCGGTGACGCCGAGCGAGGAGCGCCGCGGCGCTGCCGCCGGGGCCGACCGGGAGACCCGCGGCTCGCCCGCCGGCTCCTCGAGGCGCGGCCGGGGCCGGGAGACGCCGCCCCCGCCGAAGCCCGTCGCCACCACGGTGACCCAGACCTGGTCGGCCAGCCGCTCGTCGACCATCGCCCCGAAGATGATGTTCGCGTCGGGGTGAGCGGCCTCGGCGACCGCCTTGGCCGCCTCGTTGACCTCCCACAGCGAGAGGTCCTCCCCGGAGGTGATCGAGAGCAGGATCTTGCGCGCGCCCTCCATCGAGGTCTCCAGGAGCGGGGAGGCGACGGCATGGTGCGCCGCGTCGACCGCGCGGTCCTCGCCGGTGCCCATCCCGATGCCGAGCAGCGCGTCGCCCGCCTCGGACATGATCGTGCGCACGTCCGCGAAGTCGAGGTTGATCAGCCCGGGCAGCGTCACCAGGTCGGAGATGCCCTGCACCCCTTGGCGCAGGACGTCGTCGGCCACCCGGAACGCGTCGACCATCGAGGTCTTCTTGTCCAGGACGCTCAGCAGGCGGTCGTTCGGCACGACGATGAGCGTGTCGACCTCCTCCCCGAAGCCGGAGATCCCCTGCTCGGCCTGGGCCAGGCGGCGGGTCCCCTCGAAGCCGAACGGCTTCGTGATGATCCCGACGGTCAGCGCCCCGAGCTCGCGGGCGATCCGCGCCACGACCGGCGCCGCGCCCGTGCCCGTGCCGCCGCCCGCGCCCGCGGCGATGAAGACCATGTCCGCGCCCTTGAGCAGCGCCTTGATCTTGTCGTACTCCTCCATGGCCGACGCCCGCCCGAGCTCCGGGTTCGAGCCCGCGCCCAGGCCGCGGGTGATGCCCGGGCCGATGTGGAGCGTGATGTCCGCGGTGGACTGCTGCAGGGACTGGACGTCGGTGTTGACGGCGATGAACTCGACCCCCGCCACCTCCGCCTCGACCATGCGGTTGACCGCGTTGACCCCGGCGCCGCCGACGCCGATCACCCGGATGACCGGCTGGCCGACGGGCCGGGCCTGGCCCCAGGGTGACGGCGCCTCCGAGCGCGCGAACGGGTCGGACTCGTAGGCGCGCTGGGGCGGGCCGGCCGGGGCCGAGCGGGGGGCGACCACCGCGGGCTCCGGCGTGCCGTCCCCCACGGAGGAGAACGCGCCGCGCAGGCGATCGGCCGGGGTCGGCGTGGCGGCCTCGGGCTGCTCCTCGGGCGGCGGCGAGGCGCCGAGCGAGGGGTGCGGGTACTCGCGCGCGGCCCGGCCACCGGCCGCCGTGGCGGGCGGCGGCGTCGTGCCCGCCGCGCCGGAGCCGGCCGGGTGGGCCTCGGCGGGCGCGGAGGCGACCTCCCCCCCGCGGGCCACGACGTCGGCCGGGGCCTCCGCCCGCACCGAGCCGCCGGAGCCGGCCTCCCCGGCGTCGGCGCGCACCGATCCGCCGGACGCGGCGCCCTCGGGCTCGTCCTTCACCTCGTCCGTCTTGCGGAACAGGGCCGCCAGCGGCCCCTCCCGCATGCTCGCGCGGTCCCGCTTAGAGCTTGCCATGGGTGAGAACCTCCTTCGCGAGGTCGCGATAGGACTGGGCGGCCATCCCGTCGGGATCGTACTTGAGCACGGACATCCCCTTCACGGGCGCCTCGGCGAAGCGCACCGTCTTGCGGATCCGCGAGGCGAAGACGCGATCCCCGAAGTTCTCCTCGAGGATCTCGATCGCCTCCTTGGCGTGCGTGGTGCGGGTGTCCATCAGCGTGGGCAGGATGCCCTCGATCTGGATGTCCGGGTTGAGGTTCTCCCGGATCATCTGCAGCGTGTTCTGCAGCTGGATGAGCCCGCGCATCGAGAGGTACTCGCACTGCACGGGGACGATCACCTTGTCCGCGGCGGTGAGCGCGTTGATCGTGAGCAGCCCGAGCGAGGGCGGCGTGTCGATGCAGACGAAGTCGTAGTCCTCGTGGATCGCGCGGAACGCCTTCTCCAGGCAGCGCTCGCGCCCGATCTTCGTGCTCATCGCGATCTCCGCGCCGGCCAGGTCGATCGAGGCGCAGGCCACGTCGACCTCGCGGCGGCGGATGACCGTGCGGATCGGGAGGTCGTGCACGAGCACGTCGAACATCGACGTCTCGAGCGTGTCGGGGTCGATCCCCTGGGACATCGTCAGGTTCCCCTGCGGGTCCATGTCGACGCACAGCACCCGGAAGCCCTTCTCCGCGAAGGCGACGGCGAGGTTCAGGGCGGTCGTCGTCTTGGCGACGCCGCCCTTCTGGTTGGCGAAGGCGATGACCTTGGGCTTCGAGCTGGGGGCGGGCTGCACGTGGGCTCCGGGGGAGGAGGAGTCGGACCGGTCGCACGCGGTGTTCGCCCGCACCCGGGGTTCTCCTCCCATCCGGGGGTGATGACTAGCATCGCCCCCGGATGGACCGGCACGCGGAGAACGGCGGTGAGCGCGGGTGAGCGACGGCCACCCGAACGTCGGCCACCTCGACGACGCGCCGTGGCGGCCGATCGACCGCGGCGACCTGCAGGGGGAGCGGCGGCGGCTCGGGCCCCGCCTCGGCACCCGGGCCGTCGGCTGCTCGGCCTACCGGCAGCCCGCCGGCGCCCGGGCGATGCCCGTCCAGCTACGTGCGGGCCGAGGCGGTCGGCCGGTGGGACGGCGAGTGAGCGCGCGCCGGGCGCCCGCGGGCTGAGCGCCGGGTGGAGGCGCTCCTGGCGAAGGAGCTCGTGGTCGTCACGGGCAAGGGCGGCGCCGGCAAGACCACGGTGGCGGCGGCGCTCGGGCTGGCGGCGGCGGCGCGGGGCCGGCGCGTGGTGGTGGCCGAGGTCGCCGCGCGGGACGAGCTCTCCCACGCGCTGGCCGGCACGGGTGCCGCGCCGTTCGCCGAGCGCGAGGTCGCCGCGGGCCTCTTCCACGTCTCGATCGACCCGCAGCACGCCCTGGAGGAGTACCTCGTCGACCAGCTCCCGGCCCGCGCGCTCGCGGAGCTCCTCGTCCGCTCGCGCCTGTTCACCTACCTCGCCGCCGCGACCCCCGGGCTCCGCGAGCTGCTGACCATGGGCAAGGTCTGGGAGCTCGCCCAGCCGACCCGCCGCACGCCGGGCGCGGCGCCCTACGACCTCGTGGTGCTCGACGCGCCCGCCACGGGCCACGGCCTGGCGCTCCTCGACGCGCCGCGGACCTTCGCCGACGCCGCGCGCGTCGGGCCCATCTCGCGGCAGGGCCGTACGATCCACGAGATGCTGAGCGACCGCACCCGGACCGGCGTCGTGGCGGTCGCCACCCCGGAGGAGCTCCCGGTCAGCGAGGTGCTGGAGCTCCGCGCGGCCCTGCGGTCGCGGCCCGGCCCCGGCCTCGACCACGTGGTGCTCGGCGGCCTGCTCCCCGCCCGGCTGACCCGGGCCGAGGCCGCCGTGCTCGAGGCGGCGGGAGGCGGGCGCGCCGTGCGCCTCGCGCGGCACCACGACCGCCGGGCCCGCGCCCAGGCCCGCCAGGCGACGCGGCTGCGCCGCGCGCTGGCCGGCGAGGTGCCGATCACGCGGCTCCCCTACCTCTTCCGCCACGCGCTCGGGCCCGAGGACCTGCGGACGCTCGCCCGGGGCCTCGCGCCGTGAGCGTCGCCGAGCGCCTGGAGGGCAAGCGGATCTGCATCGTCGCCGGCTCGGGCGGGGTCGGGAAGACGACGAGCTCGGCGGCGCTGGCGCTCGGGCTGGCCGCCGCGGGCCAGCGGGTGGCGGTGATCACGATCGACCCGGCCCGGCGGCTGGCCAACGCGCTCGGCATGGAGGAGCTCGGCAACGAGCCGCGGCTCGTCGACCCCGCGGTCTTCGCGGGCGAGGGGCTCGAGGTCAAGGGCGAGCTCTGGGCGATGATGCTCGACGCGAAGGCGACCTTCGACGGGCTGATCGAGCGCCTGGCGCCCGACGCCCGCACGCGCGACGAGATCCTCTCCAACCGCATCTACCAGGAGCTGAGCGGCGCGGTGGCCGGCTCCCAGGAGTTCACCGCGGTCGCCCGCGTTTACGACCTGCACCGCGAGGGCGGCTTCGACGTGCTCGTGCTCGACACCCCGCCCTCGCGCAACGCGCTCGACTTCCTCGACGCGCCCGACCGGCTCACCCAGTTCTTCCAGGGCCGCGCGCTCAAGGTCTTCCTGGCCCCCACCGGCCTGGCCGCGAAGGTCGTCGGGCGGGGCACCGGCGTGGTCTTCAGCGTGCTCAAGCGCGTCACCGGCGTCGACCTGCTGCAGGACCTGAGCGTCTTCTTCCGCTCCCTCGGCGGGATCGTCGACGGCTTCACCGAGCGGGCGGCCGGCGTCAAGGCGCTCCTGGCCGACCCGGCCACCACCTTCCTGATCGTCACCTCCCCGCAGAAGGAGCCCGTGGAGGAGGCCATCTTCTTCCGCGGCAAGCTCCGCGAGGCGGGCATGCCGTTCGGCGGGCTCGTGGTCAACCGCGTCGATCCGGGCGTCGGGGAGGCCGAGCCGCTCGACCCGGCCGCCGTCGCCGCCGAGCTGACCGCGGCGCTCGGATCGCCCCTGGCCGAGAAGGTCGCCGCGACCGTCGCCGACGCGCAGATCCTGGCCGAGCGCGACGTCGCCTCCATCGCCCGCCTCCGGGAGGAGCTCGACGAGCGCGCGCCGATCCTCGTCCCGCTCCTGGACGCCGACGTCCACGACGTCGCCGGCCTCGTGGCGGTCCAGCGCCACCTCTTCGCCCCGGCCGCCGACCGTGAGCGGCTGCTCGCGGAGGCCGGCGGGGCCTAGCTGTCCTGCCTACGGACTTGGTGAACAGTGGTTGAAGGGGACGTCCGGTCTCCGAC
>CAXSFZ010000052.1:0-3004 GCA_964236905.1 uncultured Solirubrobacteraceae bacterium
GCAGCGCCGGCGTGCCGAGGGCCGGCGCACCGCTGCTGGCCGCCGCTGCGGCGGCGCTCGCGAGCCGGCGGGCGACGCTGTCCTGTGCCTCGCTGATGGCGGCGTTGAGTCGGGCCGACGGCGGCGCCGGCGGCTGCGCGTTCGACGTCGCCGCGAAATCGGGCAGCTGGCGGCCGACCAGCCGGTTCAGCCGGCCGAGCACGGCCTCGGCCTGATCGGGGCTGCGCGCCAGGGCGCCGGCGCGCGTCATCAGCCGCGTCTCTTCGCCGACCTCGCTGGCCGCCGCCGGTCGATTCGCCGAGTACTGGAACTCGGACCCCGCGGTCGCCGTGCCGGTCGGCGTGCCGAAGCCGCCGCTGCCGCTCGAGGTCGTGCCGCCGCGGCCGCCGTTGTTGGCGCGGCGGATGAAGGGCCGGAGGTCGACCTCCGGCAGCACGTGGCGCTGCAGCAGGAAGCGGTTGGTCTCGTGATACGCCTCTTCGGCGAACATCGACAGCTCGTCGTGAACGACCCCCTGAGTCAGCCGCCAGGCGTCGAAGCCGAGCGGGGCCGACAGCCACGAGCTCGTGACGATGCGCGCCAGCACGTGCGGGCGCAGGATGTCCTGGCTGTCGAGCTCCTCGCGGCCCTCCAGCAGTGCGGGCCAGAGGCTGCGCATCACCGCCGAGATCGGCGGCAGGCTGCTGCCGGCCACGGCGGCGACCAGCACCAGGAGCGGCCACGGCGCCGCGGCGTAGCCCAGCGCGACCAGCAGGCCGAGGGTGCTCGCGTGCGCCGCCGCGCTCGGCAGCAGCACCCGGCGCGCACCACGCTGGTCCACGAGCCGTCCGAGGAACGGCGCCGCGACGGCCGACCCGACCGCGAAGGCCGCGGCGACCGCACCCGCGGTCGCGTAGGAGCCGGTCCGCTCACGCAGGAACAGGACAAGCGCCAGGCCGATGATCCCGATCGGGACGCGCGCGAGCAGCGCGGCGCCGGTGGTCGCCGCGACCTGCGGGGTCCGCAGCAGCTCTCCGTAGTGTCCGGCGCCGGCCACTCAGCCCGCGGCCGTGCCGTGCAGCTCGAGCGCGTCGGCCTGGCCCTCGAGCGCCCCGATGACCAGGCCGATCAGGTCGTCGGGCTCCATGCCGAGCTGCTCGGGTCCGCGCGCGACGTCCTCGCGGGAGACCGCCGCGGCGAAGGCCGGCGTCTTGAGCTTCTTCTTGACGCTCTTGGGCGTCATGCCGTGGATGCCCTGCGGGCGCACCTGCGCGACCGCCACCACGAAGCCCGCGAGCTCGTCCACGGCGAGCAGCGCACGATCGAGGTCGCTCTCCGGCGCCACGCCGAGGTAGGGCGCGTGCGCCGCGATCGCGTGGCGGACCGCCGGGTCGACGTCGCGCCGCTCGAGCTCCTCCAGGGCCAGGCGCGGATGCCCCGTGGCCATGTCCGGGAAGCGCTCGTAGTCCAGGTCGTGCAGGAGCCCGGCGAGTCCCCACTGCTCCTCGTCGGCACCGCGCCGGCGGGCGACCGAACGGAGGGCGGCCTCCACGGCGAGGCAGTGGCGCCGCAAGCTCGGCGCGGCGACCCACTCGGTGAGCAGGGACCAGGCGTCCGCGCGCGAAAGGGGCGTCGACATGCTCGCCACCCTAGCCCCGCCTGCCCCTCGCGAGACCGCCCCGACGCCGGGCCTGCGACCCTCACCGCCCATGGAGAAGTTCGTCATCGACGGCGGCGTCCCGCTGTCCGGCACCGTCACCCCCGCCGGGAACAAGAACGGGGCGCTGCCGATCCTCGCCGCCTCGGTGCTCACCTCCGAGGAGGTGGTGGTGCGCAACGTCCCGCGCATCCGCGACGTCGAGGCCATGCTCGAGCTGCTCGAGCTGCTGGGGGTCAGCGTCGAGCGCCGCTCCGAGCACGCCGTGGCGCTCTGCGCCGCCGGGGTGAGCGCCGACGCGGTGGTCGAGCAGCGGGTCGCCGACCGCATCCGCGCCTCCTTCCTGCTCGCGGGGCCGCTGCTCGCGCGCTTCGGACGCGCGGTCATGCCCCCGCCGGGCGGGGACGTCATCGGGCGCCGGCGCCTGGACCCGCACCTCGACGCGTTCAGGGCGCTCGGCGGGCGGAGCCGTGCTGCGGGCGAGGCGATCGTGCTGGAGGCCGAGGGCGGGCGCCTGCGCGCCGGCGAGGTCTTCATGGACGAGCCGTCGGTCATGGCCACGGAGAACGCGTTGATGGCCGCGGCGCTCACGCCGGGCACCACCGTGATCGGCAACGCGGCCTGCGAGCCGCACGTCCAGGACCTCGCGCGAATGCTCGTCAAGATGGGTGCGGAGATCGAGGGCGTCGGCTCCAATCGCCTCACGGTCCACGGGCGTCGGGAGCTGACGGGCTGCGAGCACCGCATCGCCCCCGACCACATCGAGATCGGCTCGTTCATGGCGATGGCCGGGATGACGGGCGGCGAGATCCGGATCACCGACGTCGAGCGCGCCGACCTGCGGATGATCTGCCTCGTCTTCGAGAAGCTCGGCCTCCACACGCGCTTCGAGGGTGCGGACCTGCTCGTGCCCGGCGGGCAGCATCTCCGCGTGGCCCGCGACCTCGGGGACCACGTCTACAAGGTGCAGGACGGGCCCTGGCCCCAGTTCCCCGCCGACCTCACCTCGATCGCGGTGGCGCTCGCGACCCAGTCCGACGGTCAGGTGCTGGTCCACGAGTGGATGTTCGAGTCGCGGCTCTTCTTCTGCGACAAGCTGGTCTCGATGGGGGCGAAGATCCACATCTCCGATCCGCACCGGGCGCTCGTGATGGGACCGGCGGAGCTGCGGGGGGCGCGGGTGGAGAGCCCCGACATCCGCGCCGGCATGGCGGTCCTGCTCGCCGCCCTGAGCGCCGAGGGCCGCACCGAGATCTACAACATCCGCCAGATCGACCGCGGCTACGAGCGCATCGACGAGCGCCTGCGGGCCCTCGGCGCGCGCATCGACCGGGTCGCCGTCGACTGACGACCACCCGCGGGCGAGAG
>CAXSFZ010000052.1:3104-22243 GCA_964236905.1 uncultured Solirubrobacteraceae bacterium
GTGCCTGGCACCGTTGGCCCGGGTGGGTGGAAGGTGCCTGGCACCGTTGGCCCGGGTGGGTGGAAGGTGCCTGGCACCGTTGGCCCGGTGCGTGGGCGCATAGCCTGTGCCGATGTGAGCCCGATGCACCCGATCCCGAGTGGCACGCGCGACGTGCTGCCCGACGAGATGCGCGAGCTGCGCGCGCTCACCGAGGCGATCCGCGCGGTCGTCGCGGACTTCGGCTACGGCGAGGTCGCCACCCCGGCGATCGAGTACGACACGCCGGCCCAGCGGCTCCGCGGTGACGCGGCGGTCTACCGGCTCTTCGACGACCACGGCGCGGTGCTGCAGCTGCGCTCCGACCTGACCGTGCCGATCGCGCGGGTCGCCGCGACCCGCTACGCGGCGGTGGAGCCGCCGCTGCGCTTCTCCTCCTTCGCCACCGTCTACCGCGGCGTGCGCCCCCACCGCGGGCAGATGCGCGAGTTCCTCCAGGCGGGCTGCGAGCTCATCGGCTCGCCCGCGCCCGAGGGCACCGTCGAGGCGCTGCGGGTCCTCTGCCGCGCGCTCGACGCCACCGGGCTTCGCGACTACCGCATCGGGGTGGGCGACGCCTCGCTCTACCCGGCGCTGCTGGCCGCCACCGGCGTCGACGAGGCGCGGCGCACGGCGCTGCTCGACCGGCTCGTGCGCCGCGACCTCGTCGGCCTGGAGCGCGCCGCCGAGGGCCTCGACCCGCTCGTGGCCGAGGTGCCGCAGCGGCGCGGCGGCCCCGACGTGCTCGACGGGCTGCCGGGCGCCGACGGCCTGCGCGCCGTCCACGCGGCGCTCGAGCCGGACATCGCCGCACGGGTCATCTTCGACCTGGGCCTGATCCGCGACCTCGACTACTACACGGGAGCGGTCTTCGAGGTCTACGACGCCTCCGTCGGCACCCCGATCGGCGGTGGGGGGCGCTACGACGAGCTCATGGGCCGCTTCGGACGGCCGCTGCCGGCCGTGGGCTGGGCGCTCGGGCTCGACGCGCTGCACGAGGCGCTCACCGGCGAGGAGCGCGGGCGATGAACGGGCTCGTGATCGCGGTGCCGCGCGGCGCGCTCATGCGCGACACGCTCGGGCTGCTCGACACGCTCGGCGTCGACACGCGCGAGGTGCGCGCCAACGACCGCAAGCTGCTCTTCGAGGAGGTGGGCATCGTGACGATGCGGCCCTCCGACGTGCCGACCTACGTCGAGGCCGGCGCCGCCGACCTCGGGATCACCGGTAAGGACGTGCTGACCGAGCAGGCCGACCGCGCGGTCTACGAGCTGCTCGACCTCGGCTACGGGCGCTGCACGATGGTGCTGGCCACGCAGGCGGGGGAGGGGAGGGCGGATCCGATCTCGGAGGCGCTGCGCCGCCTCGGCGTCGTCCGCGTCGCCTCGAAGTACGCGAAGACGGCGCAGGCCTACTTCGAGGCGACGGGGCGCCAGGCCGAGATCGTCGAGGTGAAGGGATCGGTGGAGCTCGCGCCGCTCACGGGGCTCGTGGAGGCGATCGTCGACCTCACCGCGACCGGCACCACGCTGCGCGAGAACGACCTGGTCGTGCGCGAGGAGCTCTTCGTCTCCACCGCCCGGCTCATCGCGAACCCCGTCGCCCACAAGCTGAAGGCGGCCGCGATCGACGACGTGCTGGAGCGCCTGCGTGCGGCTTGAGGCGCGCCACGCCGCGGACGCGGGCGCCGTCCGTGCGCTCGTGGCGGACGGGAGCTCCGTCGCGGGCGAGGTCGCGGCGATCCTCGCCGCGGTCCGCCGGGGCGGCGACGCCGCGCTGCGGGGGTTCGTGGAGCGCTTCGACGCGACGGGGGGCGCGCCCGTGCTCGTCGGCGAGGCCGAGCTGGCCGGCGCGCTGGACGCCCTGGCGCCCGCGGTCCGGGCCGGCCTGGAGCTCGCGATCGAGAACGTCGGCGCCGTCGCCCGGGCCGGGGTGGCCGAGGACCGGGCGGTCGTCCTGCCGCAGGGCCACACCGTCACGCTGCGCGAGCTCCCGGTCCGCCGCGCCGCGATCTACGCGCCCGGCGGTCGCAATCCCTACCCCAGCACCGTCGTGATGGGGGCGGTGACCGCGCGGGCGGCCGGGGTGGACGAGGTGGTCGTCTGCGCCCCGGGCGCCCACCCGGTGATCCTCGCCGCCTGCGCGCTCTGCGAGGCGGACGTCGTCTACCGCATGGGCGGGGCGCACGCGGTCGCGGCGCTCGCCCACGGCACGGAGTCGATCGCCCCGGTCGACGTCATCGCCGGCCCGGGCGGCCTCTGGGTGCAGGAGGCCAAGCGCCAGGTCGGGGGCGTCGTGGGGATCGACGGCTTCTTCGGCCCCTCCGACGTGCTGGTGCTCGCCTCCGCCGGCGCCGACGCGACGTGGGTCGCGGCCGACCTGCTGGCCCAGGCCGAGCACGGCCCGGGGACCCTCGTCGCGCTCTGCTCCGACGACCCGGCCCTGCTCGAGCGCGTGGAGGAGGAGCTCCGCGCGGCGGCCGAGACCGGCGCCGTGGCGGTCACCGTGCTCGTCGACGGCCCGGGCGCCGCGCTCGCGTTCTCCGACGCCTTCGCCCCCGAGCACCTCGAGCTCGTGGGGGCGGCGATGGAGGCGCTCGCCCCGCGCGTGCGCAGCGCGGGCTGCGTCTTCGTCGGGCGCGCCGGCGCCACCGCGTTCGGCGACTACGTCGCGGGCTCCAACCACTCGCTGCCGACGGGCGGGGCGGCCCGGTACGCCTCCACGCTCAACGTCCGCCACTTCCGCCGCCGGATGTCGGAGGTCCGCATCGGGGCGGCCGCCGCCGAGCTGGCGAGCGCGGGCGCGCCGGTCGCGCGCGCCGAGGGCTTCGAGCGCCACGCGGCCTCGATGGAGATCCGGCAGGATGGGGCGCGATGACGCGGACCTCGGCGATCGAGCGCAGCACCGCCGAGACGCGGGTCGCGCTGCGGCTCGAGCTCGACGGGAGCGGCGCCGGGACCCGTGCGACCGGGGTGGGCTTCTTCGACCACATGCTCGACCTGCTCGCCCGCCACGGTCGCCTCGACCTCGACGTGAGGGTGAGCGGCGACCTCGCCACGGGCGCCCACCACACGGTGGAGGACACGGGGATCGTGCTCGGGCAGGCGCTCGACGCGGCGCTCGCCGACCGGCGCGGCATCGTGCGCTACGGCCACGCCGTCGTCCCGATGGACGAGGCGCGGGCGAGCTGCGCGCTCGACGTCTCGGGCCGGCCGTTCGTGGCCTTCGCGGCGGCGCTGCCGCCCGGGGCGACCGGCACCTTCGACCACGAGCTGACCGAGGAGTTCTTCCGCGCGGTGGCCAACGCCGCCCGGCTCACGGTCCACCTCGACGTCGAGCGGGGAACCAACGCCCACCACATGGTGGAGGCGGCCTTCAAGGCGTTCGCGCGCGCCCTGCGCCAAGCCGTCGCGATCGACCCGACGGAGCCGGGCGTCCCTTCGACCAAGGGGACCCTCACCGCGTGAGCGGCGCGCCCCTCATCGCGATCGTCGACTACGGCATGGGCAACCGCCGGTCGGTGGAGAAGGCGCTGGAGCGCGTGGGCGCCCGCACGAGCATCACGCGCGAGCACGACGCGCTGCGGGCGGCCGACGGCGTCCTGCTCCCCGGCGTCGGCGCCTTCCCGGCGGCGATGGCGACCATCCGCGCGCTCGGCCTGGACGACCTGCTGCGGGAGGTCGCGGCGGCCGGCACCCCGCTCTTCGGCTGCTGCATGGGCATGCAGCTGCTCTTCGAGGACTCCGAGGAGCACGGCGGCGCGGAGGGGCTCGGGCTGCTGCGCGGGAGCGTGCGGCGCCTCGCGGCCCCGGGCCTCAACCTTCCGCACATCGGCTGGAGCGCCGTGCGCTGGACGCGGCCCTCGCCGCTCACCGACGGGCTCCCGGACCCGTCGTTCCTCTACCACGTCCACACCTTCGCGCCCCACCCCGAGGATCCCGCGGACGTCCTCGGCACCACGGAGTACGGCGAGCCCTTCGCGACCGTGGTCGGAGCGGGCAACGTCTTCGGCGCGCAGTCGCACCCCGAGAAGTCCTCGGCGCACGGGCTGGCGCTGCTCGCGAACTTCACCCGGATCTGCACCCGGGTCGCCGCGTGATCCTCTACCCCGCGATCGACATCTACGAGGGCCGGGCGGTGCGTCTCGTGCAGGGCGACTTCGCCCGGAACACGGTCTACGAGGACTCCCCGCTGGAGGCCGCACGGGCCTGGGTCGCGGCGGGCGCGCGCTTCCTGCACATCGTGGACCTCGACGGCGCGAAGGGCGGCACGCCCCGGAACCTCCACCACATCGAGGAGATCGCCTCCGAGCTCCAGGTGCCGGTGCAGTGCGGCGGCGGCCTGCGCACGCTCGCGGCGGTGCGCGACGCGCTGCGGGCCGGGGCCGAGCGGGTGATCCTCGGGACGGCCGCCTTCACCGACGTCGACTTCCTCGACGACGTGCTCGGCTCCTACCGCGAGCGGATCATCGTCTCGATCGACACCCGGGGGGGCATGATCTCGACCTCGGGCTGGCAGGAGACGACGCGGATGCCCGCCGAGGCGGTGATCGAGCGCCTCCAGACGCGCGGGGTGCGCTCCTTCGTCTTCACCGACGTCGACAAGGACGGCCTGCAGGCCGGGCCCGACCTCGACGAGGTGCGGCGCATCGGCGCCGCGGTGCGCGGGCGCTTCATCTACTCCGGCGGGATCGGCACCCTCGAGCACCTGCGCTCGCTCGCGGCGCTGCGCCAGGTGAACCTCGGCGGCGTCATCGTCGGCAAGGCGCTCTACGAGGGCAACTTCACGATCGCCGAGGGCCAGGCGGCGCTCGAGCCGCCCCGGCGCTGATGGCGCACCTCAAGCGGGTCATCCCCTGCCTGGACGTCGACGCGGGCCGCGTGGTGAAGGGCACGCGCTTCGTGGCGCTGCGCGACGCGGGCGATCCCGTCGAGCTCGCCGAGCGCTACGACGCCGCCGGGGCCGACGAGCTGATCTTCCTCGACATCACCGCGACCCACGAGGGGCGCGACACCATCGTCGAGCTCGCGCGGCGGACGGCCGACAACGTCTTCATCCCGTTCACGATCGGCGGCGGGATCCGGAGCGTGGAGGACGCGCAGGGGGTGCTGGACGCGGGAGCGGACAAGGTGGCGGTCAACTCGGCCGCGGTCACCCGCCCCGGGCTCGTCGACGAGCTCGCCGGGCGCTTCGGCGCCCAGTGCGTGGTGCTCGCCGCCGACGTCAAGCGCGTCGGCGAGCGCTGGGAGCTCTTCACCGCGGGCGGGCGCACGCCGACCGGCATCGAAGCGCTCGCCTGGCTGCGCGAGGCCGTCGAGCGCGGGGCGGGGGAGATCATGCTCAACTCGATCGACCGCGACGGCACCGAGGACGGGTACGACCTCGCGCTCACCCGGGAGGTCAGCCGGGCGGTGAGCGTCCCGGTCATCGCCTCGGGGGGCGCCGGGCGCCTGGAGCATCTCGCCGACGCGCTGCAGGCGGGCGCCGACGCGGCGCTCGCGGCCTCCATCTTCCACTACGGCCGCCACACGGTCGCGGAGGCCAAGGCGCACCTGGCGGCGGCGGGCATCCCCGTCCGCGCCTGAGGCGCCCGGCCTCAGCCTCGCGGCCGGCTCAGCGCCGGCCGGGCGTCGAGCCCGAACAGCGAGGTCAAGCCGACCAGGAAGAGCCCGCGCCCGTTGGAGACCACGGGGTTGAAGGCGCCGCGGTGGGTGCGCCACACCCGGCGGCCGGTCCGGGCGTCCAGCGCCGTGGTCGTCCGCGCGAGCGTCGAGTAGAAGATCAGGTCGCCGAGCAGCGTGGCGCCGCCGGAGATGCGTCCCTCGGCCCGGTGGACCCAGCGCTCCCGCCCCGTGCGGGCGTCGAGCGCGTAGAAGCGCTTGTCGTAGGAGCCCACGTAGACCGTGGGGCGCCCGCCCGGGATCTGCGCCACCGCGGCGGAGCCGTAGACGTAGCCGCCCGTCTTCTTGCGCCACGCGAGCGCCCCGTCGCGGGTGGCGAAGGAGTAGACGAAGCCGTCGGTGTTGCCGAGGTAGACCCGGCCGAAGGCCACCGCGGGCGTCGCGTAGAAGTTGCCCGCCGCGAGGCCGAAGCTGCCGCCGCGGGTGGCCTTGCGCCACACCCGTCGACCGTTCGAGGCGCGGATGGCGTGCACCGAGCCGCCGTAGTCGCCGAACACGAGCTTGTCGCCCGCCAGCGCGAGGCCGCCCTTCACCGCCCCGTCGGCCCGGTAGCGCCAGCGCGTGGCGCCGTCCCGGGCGGCCAGGCCGTACACCGTGCCGTTCTCGGTCCCGAAGGAGACGGTGCCCGCGTGGACCATCGGCGAGCTCTCCGAGCGGCTGGGCAGGCTGCGCGACCACTTCAGGCTGCCGTCGCGGGCGCGGATCGCCGCGACCCGCCCCTGCCGGAGCCCGTGGCGGCGCTGGAGCAGCACCACGTAGACCACTCCGTCGACGTAGGCCGGAGCCGAGGCCGCGAGGTTGCCGAGCTTGCGCTTCCAGACGACCCGGCCGCTCCTGCGCACGATGCGGTAGAGCGCCCCGTTGTCCTTGAGCAGGAAGAGGCTCGAGCCGCCCATCGCCGGCGGGAACTCGAGCAGGACCCCTCCCGCCAGCTTCCAGCGCTCCGCGAAGGGCGGGCGCAGGGGCGTGTCGAGCGGCAGGTAGCGCGTCCGGGCCTGGTCGAAGCCGTAGAACGGCCAGTCGAAGGAGCGCGGGCGACGGGCGTCCGCGCGGGGCGTGGGCGGGGGCTCGGCCTGCGTCGTCGCGGTGAAGGGCACGTCGGCGTTGACGACGTCACCCGGTGCGGCCGAGCGGAGGACGAGCACGGCGCCGCCGGCCGCCACCGCCAGCACCACGACCGCGAGGCCCAGCCACGTCGGCCACCGGCGCTTGCGGGTGCGCGAGGGCATGTGCAGCCCGTACGGTAGAGCGGTGGCCGCGACGGTGCGCACCCCCGCGGAGGCCGAGGCCGCGCTGCGGGCGCTGCCGGGCGGCGAGCGGATCCTCGACGCGGTGGCGGCCACGCCCGGGGCCTGGGTGGTCGGCGGTGCGGTGCGCGACGCGCTGCTCGGGCGCGAGCCCGTGGAGCTCGACGTGGTGCTGGCGGGTGGCGGTCGGGACGTTCCCGCGGGAACGCCGGCCACCGCCCCCGCGGAGACGCTCGCCCGGTTCGCCGCGCGCGTCGGGGCGCCGCTGGCCGAGCAGCACGACCGCTTCGGCACGGGGTCGCTGCGGACCCCCGAGGGCCTGCGGGTCGACCTCGCGACGGCGCGCAGCGAGCGCTACGCGCACCCGGGCGCGCTGCCGGAGGTGGCGCCGGCCGGCCTGGACGCCGACCTCGCCCGCCGCGACGTCACGGTCAACGCGATCGCCCTGCGCCCCGCCCAGCCGCTGCGGGCCGTGAGCGGCGCCGGCGCGGACCTCGCCGGCGGGCGCCTGCGCGTCCTCCACGCGGGCTCCTTCGCGGACGACCCGACGCGGCTGTGGCGCGTGGCCCGCTACGCCGTGCGGCTCGCCTTCGCCGCCGAGCCCGGGACCGCCGCGCTCGCCCGCGCGGCCGACCCCGGCACCGCGAGCGGCCCGCGGCACGGCAACGAGCTGCGCCGCACGCTCGCCGAGCCCGATCCGGTCGCCGCCCTGGAGGCGACCCGGGCGCTCGCGCCGCAGCTGTTCCCGGCCGGCTTCGCGCCGCGCGCCGCCGCCGCGGCGCTGGCCCTCCTGCCGCCGGGCGAGGGCCGCCCCGGGCTCGTGGTGCTGGCCCGCGCCTGCGGGGGCGTCGACGCCGCCACGCTCCTCGGCTGGCTCGACGCCCTCGCCTTCACGGGCGCCGAGCGCGAGGTGGTGGCCGCGGGCTCGCGCGCCGCCATGCTCCACCCGCTGCGCACGGCCGTCGGCGCGGCCGAGGTCGCGCGGGCGGCCCGGGGCGCACCGCTCGAGGTCGTCGCCCTCGCGGGCGGGCCGGGCGCCCGTCGCTGGATCGAGGAGCTGCGCCACGTGCGCCTGGCGATCGACGGGAGCGACCTGCTCCGCGCCGGCGTGCCGGCGGGGCCCGAGCTCGGAGCGCGGCTCCAGCGGGCGCACGACGCGCTGCTGGACGGCGAGGCCCCCACGAGGGAGCAGCAGCTCCGGGCGGCGCTGGGTTAGCGTTCGGCCCGAGTGGGGAGCCCGGGCACGCACCAGGACGAGCATGGCGACGCGCTGCGCGCGCCCGCGCTGCCGGCGCCGTTCCGCTGGGAGGGACCGCACGTGGCCGCGGACCTCGGCGACCACCACGTCCGCTTCACCACCCGCCGCGCGGGGGTCTCGCCGCCGCCCTTCGCCTCGCTCAACCTCGGGCTGCGCACGGCGGACGAGCCGCGGCGCGTCGAGGCGAACTACGACCGGCTCGCGGCCGCCTTCGGGCTCCCGCGCGATCGCGTCGCCATGGGCTTCCAGGTCCACGGCAACGAGGTGCAGCGCCGGGACGAGGCACCCGTCCGCGGTGAGGAGCTGCTGGCCTGCGACGGCCAGGCCACCCACGTCGAGGGGCTCGGCTGCCTCGTGCTCACCGCGGACTGCCTGCCCGTCGCGCTGCTCTGCGACGGCGCGGTGGCGATGGTGCACGCGGGCTGGCGAGGGCTCGACGGCGGGGTGCTCGACGACGGGCTGCGGGCGCTGCGGGAGCTCGGCGGCCGCGGGGCGGTCACCGCGCTGATCGGTCCGGGCGCGGGCCCGGAGGCCTACACGGTGGGCGACGAGCTGCGCGCCCGCTTCGGCACGACGGGGCCGGCGCTCGACCTGAAGGCGATCGCCGCACAGCGGCTGCTCGCGCGCGGCGTGGAGGCCGTGCACGACGTCGGCCTCTGCACCATCACCTCGCCGCCGCAGCTCTTCTTCTCCCACCGGCGCGACGGCCCGCGCACCGGGCGCCAGGCGGGGCTCGCGTGGCTGAGCTGATCCGCGGGCTGGAGCCCGACCGCATCCGCGAGAACCTCGCCGGGGTGCGGGCGGAGCTCGGCTCGGACGCCGTCGAGGTCGTGGCCGCGGTGAAGTACGTCGCCGTCGAGGAGCTCGGCGCGCTCGTCGAGGCGGGGGTCGGGCTCGTCGGGGAGAACCGGGCCCAGGACCTGGTGGCCAAGGCCGCGACCCCGGCCGGGGAGCGGCTCGCCTGGGACTTCATCGGCCAGCTCCAGTCGCGCAAGGTCAAGCAGGTGCTGCCCCACGTGCGGCTCATCCACTCCGTGGCGAGCCACTCGGCGCTCGAGCAGCTCGGGCGCCACGCGGAGCCGGAGCTCGAGGTGCTCGTGGAGGTGAACGTCGCCGGCGAGGAGGGCAAGGGCGGCGTGGCCCCGGCCGCGCTCGACGCCTTCATCGCGGCCTGCCCGGTGCGGGTGAGCGGCCTGATGACGATGCCGCCCTTCGCGGAGCGCCCGGAGGACTCCCGCCGCTGGTTCGCCGCGCTCGCCCAGCTGGCCGCCGACCGGGGCCTGCCGCGGCTCTCCATGGGCACGACGCAGGACTTCGCGGTGGCCGCCCAGGAGGGCGCGACGATCGTGCGGGTCGGCACGCGGCTCTTCCGCTGAGGCCCCGGACCCGGCGCCGCCGTCCGGCGCACGGCCGCGCCCAGAGGGAGGAGGTGGGCCCTGCGCGGCTAATGTCACCCTCGTCATGGCTCTCCGCGACACCTGGCACAAGACGGCGGTCTACTTCGGGTTGGCCGAGGAGCGCGACCCCGAGTACGACGAGCCCGAGGACACCTACGAGCCCGAGGCGCGCCTCCAGGAGAGCTACCGCGAGCGCCCCAACGTCCGCCGGCTGGCCCAGCGCCGCCGCGGGGGGGACTTCGACGACATCTTCGCCGAGGACGAGGCGCCGCGGACCACCAGCCTGCGCGCCGTGCGCCCGAGCAACGGCGGCGGGTCGGTGAAGGCGAGCGGGGTGCGTGTGCACCTCGTGATTCCCAAGTCGTTCAACGACGCCCAGCAGGTGGCGGACAAGTTCAAGGACGCGATCCCCGTGGTGCTCAACCTGCAGGCCACCGACAACGACCTGGCCAAGCGCTTGATCGACTTCGCCTCCGGGCTCACCTACGCGCTGGAGGGCGGCATGCAGCGCATCGCCGACAAGGTCTTCATGCTCACGCCGCGCAACGTCGAGATCTCCGCGGAGGAGCGCGCATCGTTGATCGAGAAGGGCTTCTTCAACCAGTCTTGACCCCGGCCGCGGTCGGCGCCGTCTCCGGGCCGCTCGTCCCCGTGCTCAGCGGGGTGCGGCTCGAGCACATCCGCGCGGCCTACCCTGAGGCGTCCGTGAGCCGCGTCGTGCCGAACACCGCCGTCGAGATCCGCCGGGCAGGCAGCCTCCTCGCCGCGGGCGGGGACGAGCCGGAGGCGGTCGCCGAGCGCTTCGGGCGGCTCGGGTGCGTGGTCACGCTGCCGGGGTCCGCGATGCCGGCCGCGACGAACGCGACCCGGAGCGGCTCGTGAGGCCGGTCCTGGCCGCCGCGGTCCGCGTCGAGGTGGCGAACTACCTGGCTGCGCTTCTGCAGGTCTACGTCATCCTCATCATCGCCTACATCCTCACCCAGTTCTTCTTCGGGTTCGGCGGGCGCATGCCGTACAACCGCTACCTGACCGCCGGGCTCGGCTTCCTTGAGCAGGTGGTCCGGCCGTTCCTGGCGATCTTCCGCCGCTTCATCCCGATGATCGGCCCGATCGACGTCTCGCCCATCGTCGGCATCCTGCTGCTGCAGGTCGTGGGCGGCGGCCTCATCATCCCCGCGATCCGCGGGTACTAGGAGGTGCGCGGGCCGTGGAGCCGCGCGGGCACGGTGCTCGCGGCGGTGCTGATGGTCGACCAGCTCACCAAGGCGCTCGTGCGACGCGACCTCGAGCTGGGAGGCGAGCGGTCGGTCCTCCCCCTCGTCAAGCTCGTCCACGCGCGCAACCGCGGGGTGGCGTTCTCCGCGTTCGCCGACCAGACGGCGCTCGTGGTGCTGCTGATCGCCGTCGCCGTCGCGGCGCTCGTGGCCTACTTCGTCACCCACCGCGACCGGCCGCTGCTCTGGCTGCCGACCGGGCTGCTCGCGGGCGGCGCCGTGGGCAACGTCGTCGACCGCGTGCGCGACGGCTTCGTCACCGACTTCGTCAAGCTACCGTCCTGGCCGGCGTTCAACGTCGCGGACATGGCGATCACCTTCGGCGTCCTCTCGCTCGTGCTCGTGGTGGAGCGCTCCGACCGTGCTCGAGCTCCAGAGCACGCCTGAGGACGCGGGGACGCGCGTCGACGCGTTCCTCGCCGCGCCGCTCGGCTCGCGCTCGCGTGCCCAGCGGCTCGTGGCGGCGGGGGCGGTGCGCGTGGACGGGCGCGCCGTCGCCAAGAGCGCCAGGCTCGCCGGCGGCGAGCGCGTGAGCGTCGAGGAGGGCCGCGACGCGGCCGCCGAGCCGGTGCCGGCCGACGGCGGCGAGCCCGCCGCCTTCGGCGTCGCCCACGAGGACGAGCACCTGCTCGTCGTCGACAAGCCCGCCGGCCTGGTGGTGCACCCGGCCCGGGGCCACCGCTCGGGCACGCTCGCGCAGGCGCTCGCGGGTCGCGCGGGCGGCGGCGAGGACCCCTGGCGCGCCGGGCTGGTCCACCGCCTCGACCGGGACACCTCCGGCCTGCTCGTGGTCGCCAAGACCGAGGCGGCCCACCGCGCGCTGAAGGCGCAGCTCGCCACCCGGGCCATCACGCGGGAGTACGCGGCACTCGTCGAGGGTCGCCCCCCTGCGCGCTCGGGGACCATCGACGCGCCGATCGGCAGGGATCGTCGCGTGCGCACCCGCAACTCCACGGACACCGACGCGCCCAAGGAGGCCCGGACGCACTTCGAGCTGGCCGAGGCGCTGCCGCGCCACACGCTCCTGCGCGTGCGCCTGGAGACCGGGCGCACGCACCAGATCCGCGTCCACCTGCAGGCCATCGGCTTCCCGGTGGCGGGCGACCCGGAGTACGGGACGGCCGGCGCGCTCGGCCTGGATCGCCAGTTCCTCCACGCCCAGCGCCTGGCCTTCTCCCACCCGGTGACCGGCGAGCGGGTCGAGGCGCGCTCCCCGCTGCCGCCGGACCTGGCGGCGGCGCTGGAGCGCGCGCGCAGGTGACCCGGAGGCCGGAACCCCGGTGAGTGGCGCCGGCGTCGCACCGGTGCGACGCCGGGCGCCACTCGCGGTGCCGGCGCGGTCGCGAGTCAGCGCCGGCGCGTGGTGCGCCAGACCTCCGCGACGTAGGGAACGGCGACCCGTCCGGCGCCGGCGAGCTCGGTGCGGAGCTCCGCGAGGAGCGCCTCGCGCTCGGGATGGGCGTTGACGAACGAGGTCGAGGCCGCCTCGGCCAGCAGGCCCTCCACGTCGGTCTCGCGGACGAAGCGCACCTGCCGGTGCACGAGCGGCGCGAAGCCCGGGTGCGCCGCGAGCGCGTCGCGGCCGCGGTCGGGCGGCAGCGCCACGTGCTCGCCGTGGACGCGCGCGAGCGCGGTGTAGAACCCGGCGAGCGCCGCCGGGCGCTCCTCGGGGATCGAGTGGCGCCAGGCGAGCGCGAGGCGCCCGCGCGGGCGGAGGAGGCGGTGCACCTCGCCGGCGGCGACCGGGGCGTCGAACCAATGCCAGGCGTCCCCCACCACGACGGCGTCGGCCGAGCCCGCCGGCAGGCCCGTCGCCTCGGCGCGCGCCGCGACGCGGACGACGCCGTCGGGCTGGCGGCGGGCCATGTCGAGATCGGGCTCGACGGCGACGACGTCGTGGCCCGCGGCGAGCAGAGCGCGGGAGAGCAGGCCGGTGCCCGCCGCGAGATCGACGACCCGTGCGGGCGCGGGCGGCAGCTCGAGCGCCGCGACGACCTCGGGGAGGTAGGGCGCACGGCCGGCGTCGTAGGCCGCGGCGGCGGCGCCGGAGAAGCGGTGGAGCACCCCGGACACGCTAGGAGACGGGTCGCCTCGACGGCACGTCGGTCCGGCGTTCGGATCGGGGACCGCTGAGCGGGCTCGGATCCGAACGTCCTGCGTGGGCCCGGTGGGCGGGCGGCCCCGGCTCCGGCCCGGAGCTACACTGCCGCCTTCCGATCCACCTACCCGCCCGGCACGCCCGGCGCCCCTGCCCGAAGAGCCACCCAGGCGCTCGAGGGTCCGCGCCACCACCGGCACCGCGGCGGAACGCACGGCCAACCGAACAAGGGAGCAGGACCTCACATGGCGACACAGGTCGGCATTCGCGAGCTGCTGGAGGGTGGCGTCCACTTCGGCCACCAGACGCGGCGCTGGAACCCCAAGATGCGGCGCTTCATCCACGGTGAGCGCGGCGGCATCTACATCATCGACCTGCTGAAGACGCAGGTGCTGCTCACGCAGGCGCAGGAGTTCGCCTCGCAGCTGAGCCACCGCGGCGGCGTGGTGCTCTTCGTGGGCACCAAGAAGCAGGCCAAGGACGGCATCAAGGAGCTCGCGGAGAGCTGCGGCATGCCCTACATCGACAACCGCTGGCTCGGGGGGCTGCTGACGAACTTCCAGACGATCTCCAACCGGATCAAGCGCCTGCACGACCTCGAGCGCTACGAGGCCGAGGGCCAGCTCGAGCTGCTCCCGACCCGCGAGCGCATGGCCGCGCGCGCCGACCTCACGAAGCTCCGCAACAACCTCGGCGGCGTCAAGAACATGAAGCGCCCGCCGGACGCGATCTTCATCATCGACCTGAAGACCGAGGTCATCGCCGTGCAGGAGGCCCGCCGCCTGCGCATCCCGATCATCGGCCTGGTCGACACGAACTGCGACCCGGACGGCATCGACTACGTCATCCCGGGCAACGACGACGCGATCCGCGCCTGCACCACCATCACCAAGGCGATCGCCGACGTGGTCGCCGAGGGCTACGGCGCCTTCGCGGTGCAGGAGCAGGAGCGCCAGCGCATCGAGGCCGAGGCGCAGGCGCGCCGCGTCGCCGAGCAGCAGGCCGCCCGCGCCGCGGAGGAGCAGGCACGCCGCGAGGAGCAGGCCGCGCGCGAGCAGGCCGCCCGCGAGAAGCAGGCCGCGGCCGTGGCCGCCGCGACCGGCCAGCCCGTCGCCCCGCCGACCGCCGAGCCGGCCGTCACGCAGACCACCGCCGACGGCGGCGGGGACCGTGCGGTCGCCGAGGCGCAGGTCGCCGCGGCCCACGCCGCCGAGAGCCAGCCCGTCGACCCGCACACGAGCGGCCGCGCCAACGAGGAGCACCCGGAGGCCAAGGACCGGCGCACGGGCACCTCCCCGGAGGTCGCGCCGACGGCCGACGAGCCCGCCACCGACCAGGCCTCCACCGCGGAGACCCCGCTGACCGACACGATCGAGGGGACCGAGCCCGCCAATGGCTGACTTCACCGCCAAGGACGTCGCCGCCCTGCGCCAGAGGACCGGCGCGGGCATGATGGACTGCAAGAACGCGCTCACCGAGACCGGCGGCGACCAGGAGGAGGCCCTCGAGCTGCTCAAGGTGCGGATGGGCAAGAAGCTCGGCAAGCTCGCCGACCGCGAGGCCGCGGAGGGGACCGTCCAGTCCTACATCCACGCGACCGGCAAGGTCGGCGTCCTGGTCGAGGTCGACTGCAACACCGACTTCGTCGCCCGCAACGACGACTTCATCGCCTTCGCCCGCGACGTGGCGATGCACGTCGCCGCCTCGCCGACCGTCAAGTACGTCAACGTCGAGGACGTCCCGCAGGAGGAGAAGGACGCCGAGCTGCGCGTCTTCGCCCAGCAGGCCGAGGCCGAGGGCAAGCCCGAGCCCATCCGCGAGAAGATCGCCACGGGCAAGCTCAACAAGTGGCTCGAGGAGGTCGTCCTCGTCAAGCAGGTCCACGTGAACGCGGACAAGCACGAGTCGCGGACGATCGAGCAGATCCGCGACGACCTGTCGGTCACCACGGGCGAGAACGTCGTGGTCCGGCGCTTCCAGCGGTTCGCCGTCGGGGAGTAAGTGGGCTCCCCGCCCGCCAGCGCGCGCGACGCCCCCGTCTTCCAGCGCATCCTGCTCAAGCTCAGTGGGGAGGCGCTCATGGGGGACCTGGACTTCGGCACCGACCCCGCCCGGGTCCGCGCCGTGGCCCAGGCGGTCAAGACGGTCCACGACCGCGGCGTGGAGATCGCGATCGTCGTCGGCGGGGGGAACATCTACCGCGGCATGAAGGCCGCCGCGACCGGCATGGACCGCGCCACGGGCGACTACATGGGCATGCTCGCGACCGTGCTCAACGCACTCCCGCTGCAGGACGCGCTCGAGCAGGCCGGCGTGCGCACCCGCGTGCAGAGCGCGCTCACCATCGCCGAGGTCGCCGAGCCGTACATCCGCCGCCGCGCGATGCGCCACCTCGAGAAGGGGCGCGTGGTCATCTTCGCCGCCGGCACGGGCAACCCGTTCTTCACCACGGACACCGCCGCGGCGCTGCGGGCGGTCGAGGTGAAGGCCGAGGCGATCCTCATGGCCAAGAACGGCGTGGAGGGCGTCTACACCGCCGACCCGCGGACCGACCCCTCGGCGGAGCTCCTCGCGGAGATCAGCCACGGCGAGGCGATCGCGCGCGGCCTGAAGGTCATGGACGCCACCGCGCTGACCCTCTGCCGCGAGAACGGGACGCCGATCCACGTCTTCAACATGGACGACGAGCGGAACATCGACCGGATAGTGTCGGGCGAACGCGTGGGGACCCTGGTGAGCACATGAGCGAGCTGACCGACGAGCTCATCGCCGACGCGCGCGAGCGGATGGGGAAGTCCGTCGAGGCCACCCAGCAGGAGTTCCAGAGCGTGCGCACCGGCCGGGCGAGCCCAGCGATCCTCGACCGGGTCGTCGTCGACTACTACGGCGCCGCGACGCCGCTGCGCTCGCTCGCGACGATCAACGCGCCCGAGGCGCGCCTGCTCACCGTCCAGCCGTTCGACGTCTCGACGATGAAGCTCCTGGAGAAGGCGATCTCGGACTCCGGGATCGGCCTGAACCCGTCCAACGACGGGAAGATCATCCGGCTCTCCGTCCCCGAGCTCAACGAGGAGCGCCGCCGGGAGCTCGTGAAGGTCGCTCGGGGGATCGCCGAGGAGGGGCGGATCAAGATCCGCAACATCCGCCGCGACACGATGCGCGACCTCAAGGAGCTCAAGGACGAGGGCGAGGTCGGCGCGGACGAGGAGCAGCGCGCCGAGGCCGAGGTGCAGAAGGTGACCGACCAGCGGGTGGGCGAGCTGGACGGCGCCCTGAAGGTCAAGGAAGCCGAGATCCTCGAGGTTTGAGCCCGCGACGAGACGCCGCCTAGGTGTCCGCGGACGCCCCCAGCAGCGCGAGGTACGTCGCGATCATCACCGACGGCAACGGGCGTTGGGCGCAGTCGCGCGGGCTGTCGGTCGCCGAGGGCCACCAGGCCGGCGCGGACGTCGTCAAGGCGCGGCTGCGCGACGCGGTGCGCCTCGGCGTCGAGGAGCTCACGGTCTACTCCTTCTCCACGGAGAACTGGTCGCGCAGCGCCGAGGAGGTCACGGCCCTCATGCGGATGTTCCACGAGCGGATCCTCTCCGAGACGCCCGAGCTCAAGGGCGAGGGCGTGCGCATGCGCTTCATCGGGCGCCGGGACCGCGTGGCGCGGGCGCTGCTCGAGCAGATGGACTGGGCCGAGGCGGAGACCGCCGGCTGCACGCGCATCACGCTCTTCGTCGCCTTCGACTACGGCGGTCGCCACGAGATCCTCGACGCCGCGGCGCGCTACGCCGGCGGCGGCGAGGAGGCCTTCCGGGCGCTGCTCTACGCGCCGGACATGCACGACCCGGACCTCGTGATCCGCACGAGCGGCGAGGAGCGGCTCTCGAACTTCCTGCTCTGGCAGAGCGCCTACTCCGAGCTCGTCTTCGCCCCCGAGCTCTGGCCGGACTTCACCGCGGAGGCGTTCGAGCGGACCCTGGGCGCCTACGGGCAGCGCGCGCGGCGGTTCGGCGGCCGGTGAGCCTCGAGCTCCGGCAGCGGATCCTCGTCGGGGTGCCGGCGGTCGCCCTCGCGCTCTTCTTCGTCATCGTCGGGGGCCTCGCGTTCACCGCCTTCCTCGTGGTCTTCGGGCTGATCAGCCTCCACGAGCTGTTCGCCATGTACCGCCGGGCGCACCCGTCGCGGCTGGCGGGCTTCCTCGGGCTGATCGCCCTGCTGCTCGCGGCCGACCTCGGCCACCGCGACCAGCTCGTCCTCGTGCTGGTCTGCGCCGTCCCGCTCACCTTCGCCCTGACGCTGCTGCAGCC
Source organism: uncultured Solirubrobacteraceae bacterium (assembly GCA_964236905.1). Taxonomy (GTDB): domain Bacteria; phylum Actinomycetota; class Thermoleophilia; order Solirubrobacterales; family Solirubrobacteraceae; genus Paraconexibacter. The sequence goes on from CAXSFZ010000052.1 coordinate 20,376, forward strand.
GCGCGGCGGCGCGCCGGCGATCGCGGTGACGCTCCTCGGCCTGAGCTGGGTCGGCCTGGCGCTCGCGCATGCGGTCCTGCTGCGCGGGCTGCCGCACGGCCAGGGGCTCGTGATCGCCGTGATGGTGGGGACCTTCGCGGGCGACACCGGCGCCTACCTCGGCGGTCGCATGGTCGGGCAGACGCCGCTGGCGCCGTCGATCTCGCCCAACAAGACGCTCGAGGGACTGCTCGTCGGCGTCGTGGCCGCGGTGGCCGGGGTCTTCCTCGCCGGGCTCTACCAGCCCTGGATGAGCGGCACCGACGCCCTGGTGCTCGGTGCGGCGATCGCGCTCTCGGCCCCCGCCGGCGACCTCTTCGAGAGCTACTTGAAGCGGGACGCGGGCACGAAGGACACCGGCCGGGTCTTCGGCGCCCACGGTGGCGCCCTCGACCGCCTCGACGCGCTCTTCTTCAGCATCGTGGCGACCTACTACGTGTGGCTCGCCCTGACCTGAGCGCACCCCTGCGATCATGCCGCGCCCTATGGCCCGTCGCGTGCTCGTCCTCGGCTCCACCGGCTCCATCGGCACCCAGGCGCTCGACGTCGTGGCGCGTGCCGAGGGTGAGCTCGAGCTCGTCGGCCTGAGCGCGGAGCGCTCCTGGGAGCCGCTGGTCGCCCAGGCGCGGAAGCACGGCGTGGGCCGCATCGCGCTGGCCGACGCGGACGCGGCCGCCCGCGCGGCGGAGGCCTGGACCGACGGGGAGGTGCTCGGCGGCGCGGAGGGGCTCGTCCGGCTCGTGCTCGAGTCCGGCGCCGATCTGGTGCTCAACGCGCTCGTCGGCTCGGCCGGGCTCGGCCCGACCGTCGCCGCCCTCGGCGAGGGCATCGACCTGGCGCTCGCCAACAAGGAGTCGCTCGTGGTGGGGGGCGAGCTCGTGATGGCGCTGGCGGAGGCGACGGGCGCGCAGCTGCTCCCCGTCGACTCGGAGCACTCCGCGCTGTTCCAGCTGCTGGCCGGCGAGGCCCCGGGCGCCGTCGAGCGGCTCGTGGTGACGGCGAGCGGCGGGCCGTTCCGGGGCCGCACCCGCGCGGAGCTCGAGGACGTGAGCGTCGAGGAGGCGCTCGCCCATCCCACCTGGTCGATGGGCGGGAAGATCTCGATCGACTCCGCCACGCTGATGAACAAGGGGCTCGAGGTGATCGAGGCGCACCACCTCTTCGCGATCGGCTACGAGCGCATCGACGTGGTGGTCCATCCGCAGTCGATCGTGCACGGGCTGGTCACGCTGGTCGACGGCATGGCGCTCGCCCACCTCGGCAACCCGGACATGCGCGCGCCGATCGCCTTCGCGCTCCACCATCCGGAGCGGGTGCCGGTGCCGGTCCGGCCGCTCGACCTGGCCGCCCACGGCGCCCTGACCTTCGAGCCGGTCGACCTGGAGGCGTTCCCCTGCCTGCGCCTCGCGCGCGAGGTCGGGGTGGCGGGCGGCACGGCGCCGTGCGTGCTGAACGCCGCCAACGAGGTCGCGGTGCACGCGTTCCTCACCGGCCGGCTCGGCTTCCTCGGCATCGCGGACGTGATCCAGGGGACGCTCGACGAGCTGCCCGGAGAGCCGATCCGCGCCTTCGAGACGCTGTACGCCGCCGACCACGAGGCGCGCGAGGTGGCCGCGGAGCTGATCGCCGCGCGGTGACGAGCCGCGGTGGCCGCAGGCGAGCAGTCGCCGCGGGTCGGGCGGACGGCTCACGTGGGGCGGCGCGTCGCGGGGGCGGGGCGGCTTGAGTGGAGCGGTGCGTCGCGGGGGCGGGCGGCTCGCGTGGGGCGGTGCGTCGCGGGGCGGGGCGGCGCGGGTGGGGCGGCGCGTCGCGGGGCGGGGGCGGGCGCG
>CAXSFZ010000053.1:0-9777 GCA_964236905.1 uncultured Solirubrobacteraceae bacterium
AGACCGGACGTCCCCTTCAACCACTGTTCACCAAGTCCGTAGGCAGGACACCTAGGCGGGAGGACGTGCCGTTCGTGAAGTACGCCAGCAGGTCGTCAGCGGCTAGGACGATCAGCTGCGCCGGCCCGAGCGCCGTGACGCCGAGGTCGTCGAGCGCCGAGTCACGGGCCAGGGCGTCCAACTGGCGGCGCCAGGTCCGGAACCAGCCCGTCGCCAGGCGGGGCTGGAAGCCGAGGAACGCCAGCCCGGCCTCGAGCGGCAACGTCACCACGTGCTCAGCTACCGGTAGGTCGACGACGATGAGGTGCCGGAGCCGGTTCATGATTGCGGTCGCGTTGGGGTCGCGGTCGCCGCGCCGGTAGCCGATCGCAGCGGCGAAACCGAGCGACAGCCGCTGCTCGTCAGTCCATCCGCTCTGCTGCAGGGCCAGGTCGAAGATGTGCGCGCTCACCTGAAACGCCTGCCGCTGACGCTGCGGCGTGTACCGGTCGCGGGCTTGGTCTACCGACGCTACGGCGTGTAGATACCAGGCGGCCTCCAGCAGGTGCTCGCCGAGCTCGCCGCGGCGCAGGAACAGCCCCACCTCCATCTCGCCCATCAGGTCCTGCAGCTGCTCGGCGGTCGGGAGCCCGGTGCGGCCGGCCAAGGCCGCCGTGAGCAGGCCGAGGTCTAGAGACCGCTCCACACGATCTCTCTGACGCGGACTGCGAACGCCGGGAAGTCCGGCACCGCTACGACGATGCTCTCGGTCTGCCCGGCCGCGGTGAACTTGGGGAACTTGTCGGCGATCGACTTGAACGCCGCCGCCTGCGTCGGGGCGTACGTGTCGCTCGTACCCACCGACACTCCGGCACCGGCCCGGTCGCTGCCGTCGAGCCACAGCTCGACCATCTCGGCGTAGAACGCCCCGACTGCGCCAGCCTGCTCAACTGTGTCTGGGCCTGCGAACTTCGCAATGTATTCGTTACCGCGATCGGCGAGCTGCTTAGTCGCGCCGCTGATCACCTGCGACACCGGCGTCCCCGCGGCGTTGTGTTTTTTGATCTCCCACAGGCGGAAGACAAAGACGTCCGCGACCTTGTAGACCACTAGGCCGTCGCCGCCGGGCTCCAGCGGGTCCGGCTTGACCCGGTGCCGTTTCACCAACTCCCGCCCGCCTGAGCCCTGCTTCCGCTCGTCCAGAAGCCGGTTCCAGAAGAGCTCGGCCACTAGGCCCTGCAGGTGGGTCGCGTTAGCTGGGTCGGCGACCGTCCCGAACCCAATCGCCGCATACGTCGCAACGGTGGCCGCGCTGACCTTCTCCTCCGGCGCATCGCCGTCACGGACCGCTCGCCACCGGTCAAGCGCCGGAGAGGGCCCGCACCGGACCTCCATTGCGTCGTCGGCGAGCATCTGCGCCGCCTGTTCTCTCGCCTGCGGAGCGAGTGTGTGTCCGCCGATGACGTACTCCACCGGGCTATCGGCCGGGCCCGCCGTGAGTTGGAGCAATTTCGTCAGCGACGGCGCCATTGACTGACTCCTCAGCGAGCCGGAATCCGTCGGCGCTGGACCACCGCCGCAGGACGATGCCGGCGATCGGTGCCGCGTGCATGCCGCGTTTTCGCAGGTCGTCTCACGCTGAACGGGCAGGGCATGATCGAAGCTTGAAAGATCTAGAAGACCGAGCCGGCGAGCTTGCTCAGGAACGCGGTCGGTCCAGGCTCAGGCAGCAGCTCCTCGACGAGAAACGCATCGAGCGCGCTGAGCCCTAACCCCAGCGGCGGGACGACTACCCCAACTCCTGTTGTCACTGCGAAGCGCACCGCCTTTGCTGCTCTACCACGGATCGCTCCCGCAAGCGAGTCTCTGACGGGGCGTACGACGTCGGCGAGCTCCTCGTCGCTGAGGTCGTCGCTGGTTCGTAGCCATTCACGGAACGTGCGGACCTCGCTTCCTGTTGTGATCTCGAGCAGCTCCGCCATGTCTACGTCATGAATCGCTGGATCACCACTGACGTCTGGAAGCCCGCCGATTTGACGCACTCGATCAAAGCGCGCCTCTTGGTGGGCTGGGTCGATGTCGCGGATCAAGAACTCCAAACGTTCGCTGAACAGCGGCAAGTCATCAACCTGAAGACTGCCGATGGCAGTCAAGCTCCTCATCAGCGCTAGCTGGAGGTTGATGGTGACAGAGCCTGCCAACCCCGTGCCCACAACGTCGTGAAGATCCTTTGCAGCTAGGTCCGTGAGCCGCCCGAGGTCGGTCTCGGCGCGCCAGTCGGTCCCGCCCAAGTGCTCCAGTCGAAGATAGAAGTCATGCGGACCGACCTCGATCCCGTGCTGGCTCCTCACGCGCTTTGCGATGGACGCTCGCAGCGATGACGAGTTCGCCTCGAAGTCCTGCGCGATCTGGTCTTGTGTGACCCGTAAGGCCTCCTCCGGGATTGTGCGCAGCCGAGAGCCAGCGATGTGGCGCAACTTCTGAGCTTGCTTGCCCGACAGCCCCGGCACGTCATCGATCAAGTGAAGGCGACTGGATAGATACTCCCGCGGAGGAGTCACCCGGGCCGGGCCGATCGAGTAGGAACCCAGCGGCAGGATTGGCCGCTGGGGAGTCGGCGCCTGGCCGATGTCGACAATGAACGCTCGGTCCTTGAGGACCCTGAAGCGTGGCGACTCGAGCAGGGCCTTGGCGCCATCGTATCCGAACTTCTGCGCAATTGGAGCGAACTCTTTGAGGTTGTGCGACTCGACAACAAGCTCGTCGAACAGAATCAGCTTTCGGACCAGGTCACCGAAGTCAACTATCGCCGGGCCGTCGACGCCTTCGCCGGACTCGCGAGCGATATAGCCAAAGAAGCGGCCGCGCAGTGTCATCCGGTAAGTATCGGTCGGGAGGTCTTGGCCGTCAGGGCCCGCCGGGGCGGCAGTCCTCCTGGCTCTCGACGCATAGGTGCTTTCAGCCGATTCCGGCCGTCCGCGATGGACTGCTGCTTTCAGTCGAGAGCGGCAGCGCAGCGAGACTTGCGCTTCGGACGAGGGGGGTATCCATTTCGTTGCAGTAGCGTCGGCTGGTATTGGAGGGTTGGACTGACACTCGCCCGAGGGCTGGAGTCCAGTATCCGGGGACGTGGCCAGCGTTTCGGGGGTGGTCTCCCGATGAGTCGGCGTGCGCTGCGTTCTTGGAGCAGCTGCGCTGGCCTGATGGCTTTGCGTGTCCGGCCTGCGGCGCGTCGGGCGGGTGGCGGGTCGCCGGCGGTCGATGGTGGATGTGCGGCGGCGGCTGCGCGCGCAAGACGTCGGTGACCGCCGGCACCATCTTCGAGGGCACGCGGACGCCGCTGAGCTCGTGGTTCGCGGCCGCCTGGTTCGTGACAAGCCAGAAGCAGGGCCTGAGCGCGCTCGGCCTCCAGCGGGCGCTCGGACTTGGCAGCTATCAGACCGCCTGGATGATGCTGCACCGTTTCCGCGTCGCGATGGTTCGACCCGATCGAGAGCGCCTCAACGGACGTGTCGAGGTCGACGAGACCTACGTCGGAGGCCATGAAGACTGGGCCAGAGGTCGCCAGACAGCGACCAAGACCCGTGTCGCGGTCGCGGTGGAGATTCTCGAGCCGAAGGGCTTCGGTCGGATCCGACTGCAGACCGTGCCGGACGTCTCGAAGGCCAGCTTGATCGGGTTCGTGAAGGCGTCGATCGAGCCCGCCTCGACGGTCCGCACCGACGGCTGGCGCTCCTTACCTCACGCCGCCCGACCACGGCTACACCCACGAGCGCGTCGTCATGACCGACGGCAGCGACGCCGCTCACGTCGCGATGCCCGGCGCTCATCGCGTCGCCAGCCTGCTCAAGCGATGGTTGCTCGGAAGCCACCAAGGCGCCGTCGAAGCCCAGCACCTCGACGCCTACCTCAACGAGTTCACGTTCCGCTTCAACCGCCGCCGCTCCCAAGCACGCGGGCTGCTCTTCTACCGCCTGCTCGACCAAGCCGTCCACACCCCGCCGGTGACCTACAGGACCATCACCGGCGGCAGGCACTGACAAGCGCGTTACCGCTGCGACCACTGCAACGAAGTGGATACCCCCTCGGACGAGAAGCGCTCGTTCGCTATCTCGTCAGGCCTGAGCGGAGGTCCAGGCCGCCACTCACACGCGTCCGGCCTCGTCTCGCTCCTCGATCGTCAGATGGCCGGTGACCCGACCGTCGTTCGCGCTCGTTCAGCCTCGGTTCCGGCGGCGCCGGACCATCCGGCGGACCTCTAGAGCACCGGAACTGAGCACCGAGAATCAGGTACAGAAGCGCACAAGGTCCGTTCGAGTCCTTGTTGCTGGCTTCCGAGCGCCCCCGCCCCGATTCGAACGGGGGACCTGCGGATTAGAAGGCCGCTGCTCTATCCAGCTGAGCTACGGGGGCATGGCCGTCCGGAGGCTCACCGGAGCGGCAGTCGGGGCGGCCGGATTCGAACCGGCGACCTCCTCGTCCCAAACGAGGCGCGCTACCAGGCTGCGCTACGCCCCGAGGCGTGAGCTGAGAGTACCCCGGGCGTCCAGCGGGCCGCGGCAGCGCCCGCGGCCTCGCGGGCGGGGGACGGGCGAGCCGCCGTCCGGACGTGTCCAGAACGCCCTGGACGAAGCGTCCAGCGGATGTCCAGAGAAGCCGTCCCTACGTCAAGGGGCGGACTGGACGGCCCGATCGGTGTCGTGCGTCGCAGGGTCCCTCCGCCCCGCCGCACCGCCCCCCGCACACGACCTCCCCGAAAGCCCGAATCATGCGCTTCCGCCTCACGATCCTCACCGCCTCCCTCGCCGCCGCGCTCGCCGTCCCGGGGGCGGCCCAGGCCACGAAGGGCGCCGTCGCCGCCGGTGCGCCGTGCCTGGACGCCAAGGTCGTCACGGTCGCCTGCCCCGGCCCCGCCGCGCCGGCCGCCACGCCGCCCGCGGCGGCCTGCGGCGACGGGTCGATCGTGCCGGGCCCGGCGAACCTCGCCGCGGTGCGGGCCACGACGGTCTGCCTGGTCAACCGGGAGCGCACCCAGCGCGGCCTGCGGCCGCTGCAGGCCGTCCCGGCGCTGGAGGGCGCCGCCGCCGGCTACGCCACCCGGATGGTCCGCGAGCGCTTCTTCGACCACACCGCGCCCGACGGCAAGACGTTCGTCACCCGCATCAAGCGGACGAGCTACCTGCGCGGCGCCCTCCGGCGCTGGTCGGTCGGCGAGAACCTCGCCTGGGGCAGCGGCGCGCTGGCCACTCCCGACGCCATCGTCAAGGCCTGGATGGCCTCGCCGGGGCACCGCGCGAACATCCTGAACGGCGCGTTCACGGAGCTCGGCATCGCCGTCGCACCGGGCGCCCCGAGCGCCGGCGTCGGCAACGGCGCGGCCACCTACGTCAACGAGTTCGGGCTGCGGCAGCGCTGATAGCGTCGGCCGCCGATGGCCGACCTCCAGCCCCTGCGCGCCCTGCACTACGACCTCGCCGTCGCGGGTCGGCTCGAGGAGCTGATCGCCCCGCCCTACGACGTCGTCGACGCCGAGCAGCGCACCGCCCTCGCGGCGCGCTCGCCGTTCAACGTCGTCCGGGTGGACCTGCCGCACGGGGAGCCCGACCCCTACGAGCACGCGGCCGGGCTCCTGGCCCAGTGGCAGGCCGAGCGCGCCCTCGTCCGCGACCCGCAGCCCGCGCTCTGGGCGCTCGAGCAGCGCTACAGCGGGCCCGACGGGAGCGCCCGGGTGCGGCGCGGCGTGCTCGCCCGGGTTCCGGTCACGGACTACGGTCCCGGCGCGATCAGCCCGCACGAGCGCACCCACCCGGGCCCGAAGGAGGATCGGCTGCGGCTCACGCGCGCGACCAAGACGAACGTCTCGCCGATCTTCGCCCTCCACGCCGGCGACGCGGTCGGCCCGCTGACCGCCGGGCTCGAGGAGGCGCCCTGGGGCGAGGCGGCCGACGCCGACGGGACCCTGAACCGGCTGTGGCGCATCACCGATCCGGAGCGGATCGCCGCCGCGCGGGCCGCCGTGGCCGACGCCGAGCTGCTCATCGCCGACGGCCACCACCGCTACGAGACCGCGCGCGTGTACGCCGAGGAGGTCGGCGGGCCGGGCGAGCACCGCTTCGTGCTCATGCTGCTCGTCTCGCTGGAGGATCCGGGGCTCACGATCTTCCCGACCCACCGCCTGCTCGCCGGCCTCGATCCGGCCCGGCGCACGGCGGTGCGCGACGCCCTGCTCACGCACTTCGACCTCGAGCCCGTGAGCGAGGCGGAGCTCGCCCCGCCGCTCGTGCCGGGCGGGCCGCTGCAGCTCGGCTACCTCGACGCCTTCCACGGGCAGCCCTACCGGCTGACCCTCAAGGACTGGGCGAGCGCCGACGCCGCCCTGGCCGGGATGCCGGAGGCGTACCGCCGGCTGGACACCGCGGTGCTCGAGGCGCTCGTGCTCACCGGGCCGGCCGGCCTGAGCGAGGACGACGTCTCCCACCTGCGCGGCCTGGGCTACGCGCGCACGGACGCCGAGGCGGTGGAGCTCGTCCGCGCGGGGACCTACGACGCCGCGTTCTTCCTGCGTCCGACGCCCGTCGAGCAGGTCCAGGCGATCGCCGCGGCGGGGGTCACGATGCCGCCCAAGTCGACGTTCTTCTTCCCGAAGGTGCCGACCGGCCTGCTCTTCAGCCCACTGGCCTGATCCGTCCTCCCAGCGCCTACGATGTAGGGACAATGAAGGCAACGTCGATGCGCGCCGGGAGCTTCAAGCAGGTCGTCAAGGTGCGCGACCACCACCTCACCGCGGACGAGCCGACGGACGTCGGCGGCGAGGACGCCGGCCCGAGCCCGCAGGAGCTGCTCGCGGCCTCGCTGGCCTCGTGCACCGCGATCACGATGGAGATGTACGCGCAGCGCAAGGGCTGGGAGATCGGCGACGTGGAGGTCGAGTGCACCTACTCGCCCTCCGCCCGCGGTTGCCCCACCCGCTTCGTCCTGACCCTCCGCATCCCGTCCGGGCTCCCTGACGAGGTAGTGCAGAAGCTGCAGGTCATCGCGGCCAAGTGCCCGGTGCACCGGACGCTCGACGGCGAGGTCATGTTCGAAGAGCGCGTTGAGCGCGTCGCCCTCGCCGGCTGAGCCCGCGCCGCTGGCGCGCGCGGGCGTGGCCGCCGCGCTGCGCGAGGTGCTCCTCACGCCGGGCGAGGCCGCCGCGCTGGAGGTCCACGGGCGCACGGACGCCGCGGTGCTCGTGCCGCTCTTCATCGCGGGGGACGAGCTCCACGTCGTGCTCACCCGCCGCCGCGACGATCTGCGCCGCCACGCGGGCGAGGTCGCCTTCCCCGGCGGTCGCCGCGACCCCGGCGACGCCGACCTTTCGGCCACCGCGCTGCGCGAGGCGCACGAGGAGATCGGGCTGCCCGCGGCCGCCGTGGAGCTGGTCGGCGCGCTGCAGCCCACGCCGACGATCGCGACGAGTTACGCGGTCTACCCCTTCGTCGGGCTCATCGAGCCGGGCTTCACCTGGGCGCCGAGCGCAAGCGAGGTGGCCGAGGTGCTCGAGCTCTCCCTGGCCGACCTGCGCGCCGGCCACGGGCGCCGGCGGCTGCTGCGCCGCGGCGTGCCGTTCCGCACCGACGTCCACGTGGTCGGCGAGACGCTCGTATGGGGCGCGACGGCCCGCATGCTCGCCGACCTGCTCGAGCGGGTGCCCACCGGCCTCGGGCGCTAGCGGCGGGGCTGCGCGCGGCACGCCGCGGATCGGTGATGATCCGCGCCATGCCGTCGACCTCCGTGGACCCGCGTGCGCCGGACGGCGGCGGGGCGCCGGGCGCGCCGGGCCGGCACCGGCGCACCACGGCCCAGGCGGTGGAGGACCGCCGGGGTCCGGGCCTGGCCACCTCGGCCCTGCGGGTGCTCGCGGGCCTCGCCGTCCTCCTCGCCGTTGGCGCGCTGGTCTTCTTCGCCGCGGCCGCGCTCGAGGGTGATGAGGACGCGGCGCGGGCGCCGTGGAGCAGCTCCTCGGCGCCGTCGGTCACGCCGGCGCCGCTGGCCGACCAGTAGCGCTCAGCGCGTCGCCCAGCCGCGCTCCTGGCCGAGCAGCGCGTCGACGAGGCCGAGCGCCTGCTCGAGCCAGGCCGCGCGGTCGCCGCGGGGATCGGCGGTGAGCAGGCGGAAGGGGATCTCGTTGCGCCGGTGGGCCTCGCGCACCTCGTGCGCACCGGCCGCGAGCGCCTCCGGGCCGACGGTGCCGGCCGCCTCGTAGACCACGCCCCGGACGGTCGAGTCCGTCACCCGCTCGAGCATCATCGCCAGGCGCGAGCCGTGCAGAGCCGCCACGTCGCCGCCCGCCGCGGTGCCGAGCAGCCAGAACAGCACCGTCACGTTGTCGAGCGCGTAGCGCAGGGTGCCGATCGCGTCCGGCGTGCCGACCCAGGCCTCACCGCCCGCGGCCTCGATCTCCGCGCGCCGCGCACCGCCCCGCGAGACGACGCGGATCGCGTGACCGTCGGCCGCGAGCGCGCGCGTGAGCTCGAGGCCGCGACACGAGCCGCCGCCCACCACGAGCGCTCTCACCGCGCGTCCCCGAGCTGGCGCTTGTACTCCGCGAGCGAGACCTCCGGCAGCCCCCGTGAGCGACGCCGGGCGTTCCGGCGGTCCAGGAGCTGGGCGACCTCGAGCTCGGCGACGTACTCCTCGCGACGCACGTGCGCGAGCGCCGTCTCGCGGGAGAGCTCGCGGGCGAGGAGCTCCTCGGTCAGCTCGGCCTTGCCCCGGGCGCGGCGCCGGGCGTTGGTCGCCGCGAGCAGCTGGTCGAGATCGTCGATCTCGTTCTGCACCTCGAGCTCGGCCGAGCGCGTGGGCTGCCAGTCGACCTGCTCGGCGCCGGAGCCCGGGTAGAGGCGCCCGAGCAGCAGCAGGGCAACCACGAGCCCGCCCGTCCCGCCGAGGATGATGACCACGAACGGGTCCATCGACCCGAGTCTACGGGCCGCCCGTACCCCTCGAACGCCATGACCGTGCTGCTCACGACCCTGCTCGCCACCGCCGCGATGGCCGGCCTCTCCTGGTTCGTCTCGGTGGTCCACTACCCGCTCTTCGCCTGGGTCGGGAGCGGCGCCTTCCCGGCCTACCACGCCCAGCACAGCCGCCGCACGACGTGGGTGGTGGTCGCGCCGATGGTCGTCGAGCTCGGCGGCAGCGCCCTGCTCGTCCTGCGGCGGCCGGACGGCGTGGGTGCCGCGGCCGCCGTGGCCGGTCTGGCACTGGCGGCGGCGGCCTGGCTTGCGACGTTCGCGCTCTCGGTGCCCGACCACGGGCGGCTGTCGCGGGGCTGGGACCCGGCGACCGGCCGCCGCCTGGTCCGCGGCCACCACCTGCGCACCGCGCTGTGGAGCGCCCACGCGGTCCTGCTCTGCGCGATGGTCGCCGCCGCCTGAGGCGCGAGGATCCGCGGATGGCCCTCCCCCGCCGTCCGCCGCAGCCGCGGCGCCGCCGCACCGTCTCGCGTGGCGCATCTCACGACCGGGCCCCCGGCGGCGTCTGAGCTCCCGATGGTCCCGTTCCAGCGCTTCTACGAGCAGCACGCCGCCGCCGTGTGGCGCTACTGCGTGGCGGCGGTCGGCCCGGTGCACGCCGACGACGTCTTCCAGGACACCTTCCTGGCGGCGCTGCGGAGCTACGGGCGGCGGCGGCCCGCGGCCTCCGCGAGCGCCTGGGTCATGACGATCGCGCACAGCAAGGCCATGGACCACCACCGCGGGACGCGCCGCCGCGCGGTGCCGGTCGGAGAGCTGCCCGAGGTCGCCCACGAGGACC
>CAXSFZ010000053.1:9787-22241 GCA_964236905.1 uncultured Solirubrobacteraceae bacterium
CCCCGAGCCGCAGCTCGACGCCGGGGCCTGGGCGCGCGTGCGCGCCCTGCCGCCGAAGCAGCGCGCCGCGCTGACCCTCCGCTACGCCGCCGACCTCTCCCACGCCGAGGTCGCCACGGCGCTCGGGTGCTCGGAGGAGGCCGCGCGACGCAGCGCCCACGAGGGCCTGAAGACCCTTCGACTGGAGCTCGCCTGAGATGTCCCCGCTCGACGCCCCCGCCCTCGACCCCGGCGCCTTCGCGGCCGCCTCGGCCCGCTTCCTCGCCGCGGCCGCCGCCGAGGCGGACGTGGTCTACGCCGAGCTCGACTCGCCCGTGGGTCCGCTCCTGGCCGCCGCGACGACGCAGGGCCTCGTCCGCCTGGCCTACCGCGACGCCGACGGCGGGTGGGACGCGGTGCTCGACGGGCTCGCTCGCCGGCTCTCCCCGCGGGTGGTCGAGGCGCCCGCGCGCCTGGACGCCGTCCGGCGGGAGCTTGCGGAGTACTTCGCGGGCGAGCGCCGGGCCTTCGGGCTGCGGGTCGACCTGGCCCTCGCCGCGCCGTTCGCGCGCGAGGTCCTGCGGGCCTGCGCGCGCATCCCCTTCGGCGGCACCGCGAGCTACGGCGCGGTCGCGGCCGACGCCGGCCGCCCCAGCGCCTCGCGAGCCACGGGCAACGCCCTTGGCGCCAACCCGGTCCCGATCGTCGTCCCCTGCCATCGCGTCCTGCGGGCGGGCGGCGGGATCGGCGGCTACACGGGCGGCCTCGCGATCAAGGAGCGGCTGCTCGCGCTGGAGGGCGTGCTCCTGTAGACGCAGGATCTGGTGCATCGGCGCCGAACTCGTCGCCGTCCGCGTAACCCTGCGCCTTCGGGCGCGTTGATCGGAGTAGATGGCACCGCACCAGTACACCTATCCGAAGGTCATACCTCTCCCCACAGGCGCCGCGCGCCCGACCGCCGCCGGGCCCAGGACGGGCACCGCGGACCCCCGCCGGTAGCGCCGAGGTGGCCCCGGGCGCCCGGCCCGGGACCCTCGAGTGGCACGCCGACCAGCGGCCCGGCGAGGCCGTCCTGCTCACCCCGGGCAGCACGCTGCGCCGCGCCGACTGGGAGGCGGAGGCCGAGGCGCTGGCCCAGCACCTCGCCACGGAGCGCGGCGTGGGTCCGGGTGATCTGCTCAGCGCCGCCGGCCGCGTCGACCCGGCGTGGCTCACCCTCGCCTGGGCGGCGGCCAAGCTCGGGGCAGGGCTCGCCGGCCTGCCGCCCGGGCCGGTGGTCGCGCTCGACGGCGCGATCCACGTCGGGCCCGCCGACCACGCCGCGGCGGCAGACCGTCCGCCGTCGCAGGGCGCGCCGCGGCGGCTCTCCGGGACCCATCCGCCCCCGGATTCCGTCACCTTCTCGCGGCTCGGCCGTCCCGTCCGACGGCGCTTCCCGCCCGCCGGCGTCCCCGCGATCGGCGCGACCCTCGCCGATCTCGTCGCCCGCCTGCGCGCGGCGCCGGGGACGACCCTCGCGGCGGCCGGGCCGGTCAGCGACCCGCTCGTGGGCTTCCTCGCGGGCGTCGTGCTCGTCGGGGGCGGCCGCGTGCTCACCGCCGCCACCGCACCCGCGCTGCTCAGCCGGGCGGCCGGGTGCGACGCGGACCTCGCCGCGCTCGCGCCGGGCGAGCTCGACGGGCTCGCCGTGCTGGCGCCGCAGGAGCGTGAGGCGCTCGACCTCACCTCGCTCGCCGCGCTCGTGATCGGCGGTGCCCCGTTCGCCGCCGACGTGGCGGAGGACCTCTTCGGCGACGTCCTCGACGTCTACGCGACCGCCGAGACGGGCACGGTGGCCGTCCGCGCCCCGGGCTACGAGCGCCACGAGCTGCTCGACGGCGTGCAGGCCCGTACCCGCGCGGGCCAGCTCGAGATCCGCTCGCCGCTGGCCGCGGCGGCCGGCTGGATCGCGACGGGGGATCGCGCCGCCCTGAGCGCCGACGGGATGCTGCGGCTCGGTCCCTGAGGCGCCCGCGTCGCCCGGGCGCTAGGAGACGACGGGGACGCCGGAGGGCTCGCCGCCGGCCCACTGCGCCTCGGCCAGGTCGCCGACCGGCATGTCCTGCGGGGTCGGGACCTCGGGCGTGTCGCGCAGGTACCACTCGGCGTCGAGCGCCGCCTGGCACCCGGAGCCCGCGGCGGTGATCGCCTGGCGGTAGGTGTGGTCGACGAGATCGCCCGCGGCGAAGACGCCGGGCAGGCCGGTGCGGGTGGAGCGACCCTCCGTGCGGACGTAGCCGTCCTCGTCGAGCTGCACCTGCCCGTCCACGATCTCCGACTGCGGCTCGTGCCCGATGGCGATGAAGGAGCCGACGTCGGCGATCTCGCGGTCCTCACCGCCCTCGGCGTGCTTCAACTTGAGCGTCGGGAGCTGGCCCGCGACGGGCGCGAACTCCTCCACCACGTAGGGCGCCACGATCTCGATGTTCTCCTCGGCGCGAGCGCGATCGGCCATGATCTTCGAGGCCCGGAGCACCTCGCGACGGTTGACGATCGAGACCCGGGCGCCGAACTTGGCCAGGAAGATCGCCTCCTCCATCGCCGAGTCCCCCCCGCCGATGACGGCGATGTGCTTGTCCTTGAAGAACGCCGCGTCGCAGGTCGCGCAGTAGGAGACGCCCCGGCCGCCGAGCTCGTCCTCGCCGGGGACGCCGAGCTTCTTGTGCTCCGCGCCCATGGCGAGGATCACGGTGCGGGCGCGGTGGAGCTCGTCGTCGACCCAGACCTCGTGCACGCCGCCGGGCTCCGTGGCGAGGCGGACGCGCGTGGCGACGTCGGTGACGAACCGCGAGCCGAAGCGCTCGGCCTGATCGCGCATCGTCTGCATGAGCGCGGGGCCCATGATCCCGTCGCGGAAGCCGGGGTAGTTCTCCACCTCGGTCGTCTGCTGCAGGAGCCCGCCCCAGAGGTAGCCCTCGATGACCAGCGGCGCGAGGTTCGCCCGCGCCGTGTAGAGCGCCGCCGTGTACCCCGCCGGGCCGCTGCCCACGATGATGACGTTCTCGATGGTGGGCTCGGCGGTGCCGGTCATGTCGCGCTCCGGGTGGGGGTCTGGGAGGTCACTTCACTTTGTATAGTAGCGCTGAGCCCGTCGAGGACCGGGCTTCGTTCCTCGCGCCACCGCGCGACCGTGCGGCGCAGCTGGAGATAGGCGACGGCGCCCGGCAGCGTCGGCAGCCAGAAGGCCAGGACGCGGTAGGACAGCACCGCCACCACGGCCAGCGAGCCCGCGACGCCGAAGCCCACGAGGGCGCCGATCATGCCGCCGTCCACCCCGCCGACGCCGCCCGGCAGCGGCAGGAGGTTGCCGAGCAGCCCGACGAAGTAGGCCATGACGAGCACCGCCGGCGGCGGCGGCCTGCCGAAGGCGTGGAAGCAGGCCCAGAGGATCGCGACGTTGAAGCCCCAGTAGGCGACGGCGCCGGTCAGCGCCGGGTCGCGACGGCGGAGGTGGCCGAGCGCCAGGCGGATGCCCTCCGAGGCCGCCGCCGGAGCGGTCGAGAGCCGCGCGAGGACGTGCTGGAAGCGCCCGCCGCCCGCCGCCCGGCCGGCCAGGCGCCGCTCGAGGTCGGCCGGGACGAAGGTCATGGCACCGGCCAGCGCGAGCAGGACCAGCCCCGCCGCCGCGGGCACCACGGTGAGCGCGAACGGCGCCTCGCCCGGGAAGAGCCCGTAGCGCAGGCCATAGCCGCCCACGATCACCGCGACGACGTAGACCAGGTAGGTCAGCACGAGGAACGCGATGGTGCGATCGGCCACCACCCGAGCCGGCATGCCCGAGCGGCGCAGAGCCCAGGCCGTCAGCGCGAGGCCGCCCGCTCCACCCGCGGCGAAGAGCCGCGTCGCGGCGAGGCCCGCCATCGTGATCTGGTAGCTCTCGGCGAAGCCGAGGCGCCGCGCCGAGGGATCCTCGCGGTGGACGTAGACCCACTTGAACATCGCGACGTAGCCGCCGAAGGAGAGGACGCTGAAGAGCGCGGCGAGAGCCAGCCAGCCCGGATCGCCGTCGGACATGCGGTCCCAGGTCGAGCCGAAGGAGTCGATCTGCGGCAGCACGACGAGCACCGCGGCCACCAGCGCGACGAGCGCCGCCGCCGCGGCCGCGAGCGCTCGCCGGGAGACCTGGAGCTGCGGCCCCTCCTCGTCCTCGTCGTGCTCCTCCTCGTCCCACGGGTGCGCACCGCCGACCCTGGGGTCGACGAGGCTCACGCGCGCGCCGCCCGCTCGAGCGCCTGGACCCGGCGGCCGACCGCCCCGAGCGCCGGCGCCACGCGGGGCGCGCTCCGGCGCACGGCCTCGGCGAGGAGCAGGCCGGCGAGCAGGTCGACCACGTAGTGCTCGCCGAGGTACACCAGGGCGACGCCGAGCGTGCCGGCGTAGCCCCAGCCGAGCGCTCCCGGAGCCCGGCCCTCGTCGGCCAGGAGCCGAGCGGCCATCACAGAGGTGGCGAAGTGCAGGCTCGGCATCGCAGCGAGGGGGTTGCCGCCGAGCGCACCGTACAGCGCCCGCCAGCGGCGCGGCCCCCAGAACGCCTCGCCGTGCTCGACCATCATCCGGCGCAGGTGCGGCGCGCGGCCCTGCTGCGCGGCGTACCACGGTGGTGCCGTCGGGAGCGCCCAGTAGCCGATGAGGCCGAGGTCGAACACGGCGTAGGTGTGCAGGGCGGCCCGCTCGAAGCGGTCGTGGCGGCGCAGCAGGAACCAGGCGACGGTCCCGTGCGGGACGAGGAACCAGAGCCAGTGGCACCAGACGAGGAGCTGCTCGGTCCGCCGCAGCGGCCCCGGGCGGCCGAGGCGGCGCTGGAGCCGCACGCCGGGGAGGGTGCCGAGCCCGAGGATCCCGTCGAACCGCACGGGGTAGTCGACCCGCACCCGTGCCGCCAACCGCTCGGGATCGTCGTTGGGCATCTCGTAGTGGGCCACGTAGGCCCACATCTGCAGCACGCAGGTCCCCACGTCCCGCGCGCGGGTGCGCGGGAGCACCACGCAGAAGGCGAGGGGCGCGGCCGCCGTGGCCGCGGTGACCGCGGGGACGGGGAGCCGCAGGCGCCGGCGCACCACGGGGGCGGCCACGCCGGCGGCGACGACGGCCCAGGAGGCCGCGCGGATGGTGCGGCTCGAGGGTCGCAAAGCGGCGCCGATGCTATCCGCGGCGGCCGACGGACCCGGCGCTGCCGTCGGGCCCCGCGGCCCGTCCCGTGCCCGGCGGGGCCTCCGCCGGCGCCCGCGCTGACGCCGGCGCGCCGTCGCGTCAGCCGCGTGCGGCGGCGTGAAGTCGCGCCTCCTCGAAGCGTCAGCCGCGTGCGGCGGCGTGGAGGCGCGCCTCCGCGACGAGCGCGCCGACGACCCGGCTCGTCTCGTCGGCCTCGGGATGCCACTGCACCCCGAGGGCGAAGCGGCGCGAGGGGTCCTCGAAGGCCTCGGGCAGCTCGTCACGGGTCGCCCGGCCCGTCACGACGAGGCCGTCGCCGAGGCGGTCGACGCCCTGGTGGTGGTGCGACTTCGTCCCGTGGAGCTCCTCCCCCGCCGCGCGCTCGGCCAGCGAGCCGGGGACGAGCGCGACGTCGTGGTCGTTCCCGTCGAAGGTGCCCGGGGTCCGGCGGTGGTCCTCGTGGGCGACGACGTCGGGGAGGTGCTGGAGGAGCGTGCCGCCGCGCGCGACGTTCATGACCTGCATGCCGCGGCAGATGCCGAGCAGCGGCAGGTCGCGCTCCAGGGCCCGCGCGCCGAGCGCGAGCTCGAAGGCGTCGCGGTCCGGGGTGGTGCCGCCCGTGGCCGGATGGGGCTCCTGGCCGTAGGCCGCGGGGTCGACGTCGGCGCCGCCCGCCAGCAGCAGTCCGTCCAGGAGGTCGAGCAGCTCGTCGGGCTCCGCGGCCAGGCGCGGATCGGGCGCGAGGAGCAGCGCCACGCCTCCCGCGCGCTGCACGGCCCGGGCGTAGGAGAAGGGGACGAAGGCCGCGAGCTCGTGCCACACGCCGAACCGGACGGGCTCGAGGCCGGTGCAGATGCCGATGACCGGGTGCCGCATGCCGGCCAGGCTACGGCGTCGCCCGCCGCGCCGAGAGCACCGCGACGAGGCCGACCAGCCAGCACGTCGGGCAGCCGCGCAGCGCCACCGCGGCGGGGACGAGCAGCACCAGGGCCACGGGGCTCGCGGCCACCGCGAGCCCGAGCGCCGCGGCCAGGCAGGCCAGGCCGACGAGCCCCCGGAGCAGGTGGACCCCGAGAGGTGGCGGGGTGCGCGGGCCGCCGGCCGCACGTCGCCCGCGGCCTGGGGGCTCGGGGGTGGCGGTCACGGTCGCGCGGGGCCTCGGCACCCCTGCTCCTACGGCCGGGGCGGCTCGGCGGACAGCTCCGGGCCGCCGGGCGCCGGAGCCGGGCGCGTCGGCGCTCATGCCGCGCGACGGACGTGACGCCGTGCCGGGGTGGCCCGACCGTAGGATCGCGGGCCATGAGCGGCTTCGAGCTGGCCCACGCGTACGCGACGGTGAACCTCCTGCGCCGGCAGGGCGTCGCGAAGCTCGAGCTGAACCGGCCCGAGACGCGCAACGCCTGGAACGGCCAGCTCGGGGCGGACCTGCGCCACGCCGTCGAGGCCACCGCGGCCGACCCCGACGTGCGCTGCGTGCTGCTGACGGGCGCCGGGCCGGGCTTCTCCTCGGGCGCCGACCTCAAGGACCCCGAGCCGCTCACCACCCCCGACGGGCGGCTCGACCTCCAGCGCGCGCTGACGGAGCGCTACCACCCGATCATCACCGGGCTGCGGACCATGGAGAAGCCCGTGGTCAGCGCGGTCCACGGCGGCGCGGTGGGGATCGGCCTGTCGCTCGCGCTCGCCGCCGACCTCGTGATCTGCGCTCAGAGCGCCTACTTCCTGCTCGCCTTCGTGAACGTCGGGTTGGTTCCCGACGGCGGCTCCTCGGCCTTCGTGGCGAACCGGATCGGCGTCACGCGCGCGTGCGAGCTGGCCATGCTCGGCGAGCGGCTCCCCGCCGACCGGGCGCTCGCCTGGGGCCTCGTCAACCGCGTGGTCGCCGACGCGGAGCTCGAGGCGGAGGGCGAGGCGCTGGCGGCCCGCCTGGCCACCGGGCCGACGCGCTCCTACGCCGGCACGAAGCGCCAGCTCAACGCCTGGACGCAGCGCGGCCTGGAGGAGCAGCTCGAGCTGGAGGCCGCCGTCCAGGGCGAGCTGGCAGGATCCGAGGACTTCGCCGAGGGTGTCGCGGCGTTCGTGCAGAAGCGCCAGCCTTCCTTCCGAGGACGCTGAACGTGCCGCCTTCGACCGACTCGACGAGATCCGTGCATACAATCCGCCCCGCCTTGGGTCCCCTGAAGAACGCCTTCCCCCGCCGCCGCGCCCCCTGGATCGCCGCCGCGGCCGCCGTGGCAGGCGGCCTGCTGGTCCCGAGCGGCGCCGACGCGTTCTGGACGCCGCAGCACGGCGGATCCTCCAACGCGGACGCGATCCACAGCCTGTACATCTTCGTGCTGGTCATCGCCGGGGTGATCTTCTTCGGCGTCGAGGGCGCGCTGATCTACTCCCTGGTGAAGTTCAAGGCGCGCAAGGGCGCGGTCGCGGCCCAGATCCGCGGCAACACCCGCCTGGAGATCGGCTGGACGATCGGCGCCGCGGTCATCGTCGTCGTGCTCGCGGTGGCCACCTTCATCACCCTGCCGAGCATCCGCAACCCCGACAACTCCGGAGCCAACGGCCTCGATCTCGCCTCGAGCGGCGTCACCCCGGGCGTCCTGGTCGCCTCGGGGCCGACGAAGAAGCTGCCCCCGAACGGCAAGTCGCTCAACATCAAGGTCAACGGCCAGCAGTACCTCTGGCGCTTCACCTACCCCGACGGCGACACCAACACGCTGAACAACCCCTTCTCCTACGAGGAGATGGTGGTCCCGACCGACACCACGGTGACCCTGGACATCAACGCCCAGGACGTCGCGCACTCCTGGTGGATCCCGAAGCTCGGCGGCAAGTTCGACGCGATCCCGGGCTACACGAACTACACGTGGTTCAAGATCCCGGCCAGCATGGAGGGCCAGGTCTTCAAGGGCCAGTGCGCCGAGCTGTGCGGGCGCAACCACGCGAACATGATCGCCCAGGTGCGGGCGGTGAGCCCCGCGGACTTCGAGGCGTTCATCGCCCAGCGCAAGAAGGACACGAAGGCGGCCGACGACGCGGCGGCCATCACCCGCAAGCAGGTCGAGGCGCCGGCGGCGAAGCAGCCCGACGCCAGCGGCTCGGACAGCGCGACCGGCACCCCCCTCCCGTAGGGACACAGGAAGACCCATGGCCACGACCGAGATGCCCGCAACCACCACGGCGACCGCCAGCGCGCGAGCGCTGCCGCAGATCGTCGCCCACCGGGTGGAGCGCCCCAGCACGGGCTGGACCTCATGGGTGACCACGACGGACCACAAGCGGATCGGGATCATGTACCTGGTCCTGACCTTCGTCTTCTTCGTGCTGGGCGGCGTAGAGGCGCTGCTCATCCGGCTGCAGCTCGCGCAGGCGAACAACACGCTGCTGACGCCGCAGACCTACAACGAGCTCTTCACGATGCACGGGACGACGATGATCTTCCTGTTCGTCGTGCCGATCATGGCCGGCTTCGGCAACTACCTCGTGCCGCTGATGATCGGAGCGCGCGACATGGCGTTTCCCAAGCTCAACGCGATGTCGTTCTGGATGCTGCTCATGGGCGGCCTGGTCTTCTACGGCTCGATCTTCTTCTCCCCGCCGGAGTGCGGGTGGACCTGCTACTCGCCGCTCAGCTCCTCGAACTACCTGCCCAGCGCGGGCGTCGACTCGTGGATCTTCCTCATCCACCTCACGGGCATCTCCTCGCTCGTCGGCGCGATCAACTTCTACGCGACGATCGCCAACATGCGCGCGCCCGGGATGGGCTGGGGGCGCCTTCCCCTCTTCTGCTGGGCGATCCTGACCTACGCGATCCTGCTCATCCTCGCGCTGCCGGTCATCGCGGGCGCGGTGACGCTGCTGCTGACCGACCGCCACTTCGGGACGCACTTCTACGACCCGTCATCGGGGGGGTCGCCCCTGCTCTGGCAGCACCTGTTCTGGTTCTTCGGGCACCCCGAGGTCTACATCATGGTGCTGCCGGGCTTCGGCATCGTCTCGGAGATCCTGCCGGTGTTCGCCCGCAAGCCGATCTTCGGCTACAAGGCGATCGCCGCGGCCACGGTCGTCATCGCCTTCCTCGGCCTGCTCGTGTGGGCCCACCACATGTTCGCGACCCCGTCGCCGACCATCGTCCTGGTCTTCTTCATGATGAGCTCGTTCCTCATCGCGGTCCCCACCGGGGTGAAGATCTTCAACTGGATCGCCACGCTGTGGCGCGGGACCATCGAGTACAAGACGCCGCTGCTCTTCTGCGCGGGCTTCCTCGGGACCTTCCTCATCGGCGGCATCACCGGGGTCTTCCTCGCCGTCTTCCCGGTGGACTGGCAGCTCACCGACACGTACTTCGTCGTCGCGCACCTGCACTACGTGCTGGTCGGCGGCTCGGTCTTCACCATCTTCGCCGGCCTCTACTACTGGTTCCCGAAGATCACCGGGCGGATGCTGGGCGAGGGGCTCGGCCGCGCGTCGTTCTGGACGATGCTCGTCGGCTTCCACCTGACGTTCTTCGTGCAGCACGCCATCGGGCTGGACGGGATGCCGCGCCGCATCTACGAGTACGACGACGTCGGCCACCTCCAGCTCTACAACCTCATCTCGACCATCGGCTCGTTCGTGCTGGCGCTCGGCATCGGCATCACGATCCTCAACGTGTACATCTCGCTCAAGAAGGGCGCGATCGCCGGGCCCGACCCCTGGAAGGCCAACACGCTCGAGTGGTACACCCAGTCGCCGCCCCCGGTGAACAACTTCGACTCCGTCCCGCGCATCCGCTCGGTGGAGCCCATGAAGGACATCCGCCGCCAGGTCGCGCGACAGGGCGAGGTCGCCGAGCCGCGGGTGCCCGTCGCCTCGGCCAGCAGCGCGCCCGAGCAGGGGCTCCAGCCCTCCTAGGGCCGGGCCTCCCGGTAGGCTCGCCCCCATGGAGGCCACCACCGCCGCAGCGCTCGGGCCCGCGCGCAGCACGGCGCGGCAGCTCCTGGCCGACTACCTCGAGCTGACCAAGCCGAAGGTGCAGTCACTGCTCCTGCTCACGACGGCGACCACGATGCTCGTCGCCGGCTCGCCGTCGCTCGGGTTGATCCTGCTCACCTGCCTCGGCGGCTACCTCAGCGCCGGCGGCGCCGGGGCGGTCAACCACTTCTACGACCGCGACATCGACCTGGCGATGGCGCGCACGGCCGACCGGCCCGTGCCCTCCGGCCGGGTCGCGCCCGCGGCCGCCCTCGCCTTCGGGTGCGTGCTGGCCGCACTCGGCTTCCTGCTGCTCTGGACCCAGGTGAACCTGCTGGCGGCGTCGCTCAGCTTCACCGGCTTCCTCGGCTACGTGTTCGTCTACACGGTCTGGCTGAAGCGGCGCACCCCCCAGAACATCGTCATCGGCGGCGCCGCGGGCGCGATCCCCCCGCTCGTGGGCTGGGCGGCGACCACCGGCACGCTCTCGGGCACTGCGGTGTACCTCTTCGCGATCGTCTTCTTCTGGACCCCGCCGCACTTCTGGGCGCTCTCCATCCTGATGAAGGAGGAGTACGCGAGGGTCGGCGTGCCGATGCTCTCCGTGGTGCGCGGCGAGGCCGAGACGCGCCGCCAGATCCTGCTCTACGCGGTGCTGCTCTACGCGGTGACCCAGCTGCCCTTCTGCGCCGGCGGCTTCGGCGTGATCTACCTGGTCGCCTCGCTCCTGCTCGGCGGCGCCTTCATCGGGGGCGCGGTGCGCCTTCAGCGGCGCGCCGACCGCCGCACCGCCCTGCAGCTCTACCTCTTCTCGCTCGCCTACCTCGCGCTGCTCTTCGGCGCGATGGTGGCGGACGCCAAGCTCTGACCCGACGGTAGGATCCGAGGCAGCCATGGACAAGAACCTCGCCCGCAAGAACATCCGCGCCGGCCTGATCACGGGCGCGGTCTGCTTCTTCATGTTCGGCATGACCTTCGTCGCCGCCCTCATCTACGTCTCGTGACCGCGCGCCGCCGCTCCATCGTCGCCGCCGTCCTCGAGCATCGCCGGAGGTCGCAGTGAGCCCGCTCGAGCGCGAGGTCCCGCCCGCGGGCGAGGAGATCCACCTCCCGGGCGGCTCGCTGCAGCCGCTGGGGCTGTCGGTCGGGATCACCATCTCCATCGTCGGCGTGACCACGTCGATCATCCTCGTGGTCTTCGGACTGGTCCTCTGCGTCGCGATGCTCTACGGCTGGATCCGCGACGCCCGGCGGGAGTTCGAGGAGCTCCCGGCCGAGCACCGCCACTGATCGGCGCTCCCCGCCGCGCTCAGGCGCGCCTCCCCGCGGCGACGGGCTCGGGCACCGCGCAGCTCGCGCCGTCGTCGGTCCAGCACCGCACCACGTCGCGCACCGACAGGACACCGGCGACCTCGCCCGCGTCGGTGACGATGAGGTGGCGGAAGCCGCCGCGCACCATGGCACCGGCCGCCTCCTCGAGCGACCAGTCCGGAGCGGCGAAGACGACGTCGGAGGTGAGATGCGCGCCGACGAGCTCGGCGTCCGGATCCTCCCCGCGCCCGACCGAGACGAGCAGGTCCCGCTCGGTGAGGATGCCGGGCCCGTCCTGCTCGGGGTCGAGCACCACCGCCGCCCCGACCCGCCGTTCGGCCATCAGCCGCGCCGCGGCCCTGAGCGTGTGGCCCGGGCCGATCGTCAGGACCACCGTGCTCATGCCGTCGCGTACTTGCACGTCGTCTCCTCCACTCGTCCGTCCCGCTTGTGCGCATCGGCTCAAGCGAAGAACGCCGATCGTACCCTATGGCCCGCCGCCGTTTCAGCGTCAACGCGCCAGATCAGGCGGGTGTCGGGTACCCTGGTCATCCTCCGGCGCAACGGGCGGCGTACCACGACCATGCAGCGACCGGCCACCATCCGCCACCGCACGAGCCTCTACGAGGACGCCGTGGAGCTCGTCGAAGAGGAGTTCGCCTCGGACCTGTCGCTCGACGACATCGCCCGTCGCGTCGCCTCCTCCCGCCGCCAGCTCCAGCGCGCCTACGCCGAGATCGGCCGCACGACGTTCCGCGAGCATCTCACGGCGGTCCGCATGGACCGCGCCGCCGAGATGCTCCAGGGTCGCGGCCTCACGGTCCGCGAGGTCGCCCACCGCGTCGGCTACCGCCAGCCCGCGCAGTTCGCGAAGGCGTTCCGCCGCCACCACGGCCAGGCGCCGTCGGACTTCCGGGCCAGCCGCCGCTTCGGCGCGCCCGCCGGCGTGTCCGGCATCGCCCAGGCCGCCTAGGTGTAGTTCCTGAGCGCGTTGTTCATCCGGTCCTCCTTGGAGGCTGGTGGT
>CAXSFZ010000054.1:0-17130 GCA_964236905.1 uncultured Solirubrobacteraceae bacterium
GCTCGCCTGCGCCATCCTCTGCCACCGCCGCCTCAAATCATTGTGAAAGACCCTCTAAAGCCACCCGCAGTCGGCGGCGACTACCCGATCGCCGTGCGCTTCTCCTTGTCGGGATCGTCGAACGGCAGGTCGTGGGCGATCGCGGTCGTCGAGATGCTGCCGCGGATCTCGAGCGGGGTCCCGTGCACCGTCTGGGGCACGTCGAGGCGAGCGATCGCCATCGACCGATCCGTCAACCGGGAGCGCATGGCGACGGTGATGACACCGACCCGGCGGTCGCCTGCCCAGACGGTGTCGCCCTCGGCGGCAGCCTGGTCACCGTCGAGGAGCAGCCCGAAGATCTTGAACCGCTCGCGGCCTTCGAGGCGACGGTGCTCGTGCTCACCGCGGAACCCGGTCTTTCCGGGGGAGACGGTGAAGTCGAGCCCGAGCTCCCAGAGCGTGTCGCCGGGGGCCTCGTTCGCGAAGGGGTACATCTCGGAGTTGTCGTACGGGTAGAACAGCAGGTAGCTCTCGACGCGGAGCCAGTCCAGGGCCGTGAACGCGCACGGCTCGATCCCGAGGGCGGACCCCTTGTCCAAGGTGGTGTCCCAGATCACCGGCGCGTCCTCCCGCTTGCAGAAGATCTCGTACCCGCGCTCCCCGGTGTAGCCGGTCCGCGAGATCATCACCGGGCGACCGAACAGCGTCGTCTGGATGTGGTGGAAGTACCGCAGGTCTCGGATGCCCGGCACGTGCTCTGCCAGGAAGTCGACCGCCAGCGGCCCTTGGAGCGAGAGGTCATGGAGGTCGTCGTCGAAGAGCATCGCGACGTCCCGTCCTTCGGTCGCCCGCGCGAGGAGCTCGTGTCCGGCGCCGGCCCCGTGGACGACGAACCACGCATTCGGACCGGTCCGGTACACGATGCAGTCGTCCGCGAACGTTCCCCGCTCGTCGAGCATCGTGGCGTACACGCACTTACCGGGGTAGAGCTTGCGCACGTCCCGTGTCGTCGCCTGCTGCAGCAGCGACTCGGCGTGCGGGCCGACGTAGTGGACCTTCTTGAGCCCGGAGACGTCCATGAGACCGGCCCGGGTGCGGATCGCCTCGTGTGCGTCGGCGACGGGCGACGCGTAGGTCCAGGCCGTGCCCATGCCGTTCCAGTTCTCGAGGTCGGACCCGAGAGCGCGATGACGGTCGGCGAGCGCCGAGCTGCGCCAGGGTTGGGACATGCTTGTCTCCTTCGGTGGTTGTGTCAGGGGGCGTTGTGGGCGGCGAGCCAGCGCACGGCGGAGTCCCGGAACCGCGTGAGGCCCTTGTAGTCGACAAGGTCCTCCGGCAGCCCGCGAAGCACCCGCTCAAGTCGCTGCGACCACTCGGGGACCTCGAGCAGCTCGTCGAGCGACGCGAGGTAGGTGTGGATCGGGAACATCACCGCGTGGGAGCGCGGCAGACGGATGAGGTGCTGGACCTCGACGCGGAGATGCAGCTTGGGGCCGATCTCATCGAAGTCGAGCGCCGCCCGGTCCGGTCCCCACTCGGGGTAGACGTCAGTGGTGGTATCGAGCCGCCGCCCGACCGTCATGGTCCAGTTGGTCCGGCGGTAGGCGGGGCCCGGCTGCAGGCGCAGGAGGAACTGGTGCGCACGCGGGATCACTCCCATCTCGTGGACCCGTGGCACGGGACCGTGGATCTCGAGGAAGCTCATCCCGAGATCGAAGTCGAGCGACCAATCGGCGCCGAACGTGAGAATCCCGGCGTCGAGGTAGAGGTCGTCCCCGCGGGGGTCGAGCAGTCCGATGTCCTCCTGGACCTGGCGGGCGATCCACTCGAACGGCTCCGCACCCAACGAGTCCTCGTCTCCTAGGACGAAGCGCGCTTTGAGGCCCAGGGCGCGGTTCTCCCAGTGCACTCGATCTCCGGACCGCTCGAGTGTGAAGAGCTCCGGGTAGTCCCGCGAGAGGTGCGTCGTCGCGTGTTCGAGCACATCCCACGCGGCTTGACGCATGTGGGGCAGGACCTGGCAGCGGCTGGGGTCCTCCGCGAGGATGCGAGCACGCTCGGCGGTCTCGGCCGCGTAGTGCGCATCGACGTCGTAGACCCGCCCACCCCACTCGCCGATGCGGGTCTTGTGCGCACGCTCGGCCGGTTCCACGTTCGTCGAGTACATGTACTCGTCGGCGTCGAACGGGAACGGGAAGCTGTTGAGGCCGGCGGCCACGTTGGTCGTCACGTCGGGCTTTCCTCCGGGAACGGGACATCGAGGACGAGTGGACCTGTCACGCACCGCGAGACGCACGGCATCACCGAGTCGTTCGACGCACGCTCAGCGTCGGTCAAGAAGACGTCGCGATGGTCCGGGACGCCGCTGAGGACGGGCGTCCGGCACTCCCCGCACACGCCCTGCCGGCAGAGGGACGGCACGTTCGAGCCGACGCGCTCGAGTGCCTCGAGCAACGTCTCGTCGGCTGACACGTCCACCGCCCTGCGGGAGGGTCCGACGACCGCGGTGAAGGGGTGCCGTGCGCCCTGCTCGGCGCTGAAGCGCTCGAAGTGGACGGTCGACGGCGGCCAGCCGAGGCCGGCGGCCTGCGCTCGCACGTGCTCGATCATCGGGCCCGGTCCGCAGACGGAGAGGTGCGTCCCGAGCGGCTGGAACGGCAGGACGTCCCGCGCGAGGTCGGGCACGAGATCGAACCCGAGATTGCTGGTGTGGAGGACGAGCGCGTCCCCGCACAGCCGACGGAGCTCCTCGACGAAGGCGATCTCGCGGGGGTCGCGCACCGCGTAGTGCAGCTCGAACGGCGTTCCCGACCGCGACAGCCGGTGCGCGTATGACACGAAGGGGGTGATCCCGATGCCGCCGGCGACGAGGATGTGCTTGCGCGCCTGCGAGCTGAGAGCGAACAGGTTGCGCGGGGACTCCACCTCCACGACGTCGCCTTCCCGCAGACACGTGTGCATCCAATGCGATCCACCGCGACCGTTCGGGAGATGGCGAACCGCAAATCGGTAGCGATCGCTCCGCGCATCGTCGTCGGCCAGCGAATAGGCGTTGCGGTACTCGCCGTCGGGGCCGGCGTGCACGATCACATGGCTCCCGGGGGAGAAGGAAGGAAGGGGAGCGCCGTCCGGAGACTCGAGGACGACCTCGAGGATCTCCGGCGAGAGGGCGCGACGTCGCGTGACCTGGAGGCTCCTCGCGGCGGTCACGGCCACGCTCTGTCGATCTCCGGCAGCTCTCCCGGCGCCTCGGCGTCGACCTGGAACCCCATGAAGGCGCTCCAGCGACGGGAGAAGTGGTGGTAGACCAACAGCTGACGAGCGCAACCGGCACACGCCACCACGGTCGCCTCGACGTCGGGCGTCACCGTCTTGCAATGCACGCAGAAGACCCGGCGACGCAGGGACCCCACGAGGTGCGTGCTGACCGTCTCGTCGGCGAGCCCGAAGATGTAGGCCACCCGGCGTGTTCGATCGAGCACGCTCTGGGATCCGGCGATGTAGAGGTGCAGGCCGGTGGTGGCGCGGTCGAGGAGCCGGACGATGTCGTCTTCGAGGTGGTCCTCGCGAAGGCGGCGACGTTCGGGGCGTTGGGCACCGTCAGGGAGGTCGAAGGTGCTCAGCACGACGGTCTCCGCCCCAACCGCCCCGGCGTCAGATATCAGCCGGCAAACGTCGGCATCGATCGCGGTTGCGACCACGACATGCAAGCGCGCGCTCGCGTCGAACGCGATGCCCGTCGGGGCCGGGACGCTCGTGTGCTTCGGGCTGACCCCGTAAGGAGGTACGGGCGAGATGCGGCCAGCCACCGATCAAACATATAGACCCGAAACTCATAGGTAAAGTTCGTCTGCACCGGCGAGATCGGTGCCCGAGAGCACGACCTGCGTGCCGCCGCTCGTTGAGCCCGCTGCGGGCGCCAGCGAGGAGATCACCGGCTTCCCCGGCGCGACGGCTGCCGTCGTGAATTGCGCGAAGTCCGGTGGCGGATCGGCGGTCGCGCCGCTGGCGCTGCCGGTGGGCCCAACCACGCATATGTGCCGCCATCGTTGGGCGAGCCGCAGATCACCCACCGGTACGTCTGCCCGGCCGACAGCCCGGTGACCGAGGTTGACAGCGCCACGTCGCCGACCGGTCCCGAGATGGTGCCCGAAGGAGGCGTCTTGACTCCTGTCGACCGCGGCTGTCCGGCGCGCCAGTACTCCCAGTGGAAGCGGCACTTCTCGCCCGACGAGCAGCTGCCACGGGCGTTGAACGTTGCGCCAGTCGACGTTACCTCCGTCGCGCCAGTCGTCTTGCCCGCGCAACCGGCCACGAGCAGCCCTAGCGCGACCACCAGCAGCGAGCCTTCGCGTAGCGCTCGGGCACGACCTCGCGGCGATGAGCCGCGACGCCGGGCACGCGGACATCAACGTGACGTTCCGCATCTACACGCACGTGATGAGCCTTCAGGACGGCGATCGCGAGCGGCTGCGGGAGCTCGTCGAGGGCGGGGTTCGTGCACCGATGTGCACTGGCGGCAACCGCGAGGCCTCGGGCGACAACGCCAACGACTCTCCAAACGCGGGAAGGCCTCATGAACTGAGGCCTTCCGGTGAGTAGCTGGGGGGGGACTCGAACCCCCGACCTCACGATTATGAGTCGTGCGCTCTAACCAGCTGAGCTACCCAGCCTCGCCAAGGGGCAGTGTCGCACGTCCGGCGATGTGCTCGGGGCGAGCGCGGGTCGCCTACCGTGCCGGGGGTGCGCAGCCCGCGCGCCCGCCTGGGGGCGTTCCTCGTCGTGCTGGGCGCCCTTGCCGTCGGGGTGCTCCTGCTCTCGCCGGTCTCCGAGGAGGGGCTGCGGGACGCGCTCGAGCCGTTCGGGGTGGCCGCGCCGCTCGCCTTCGTCGCGCTCAGCGCGCTCCTCGGGAGCCTCTTCGTCCCCGGGCCGGTGCTCGCCGGGGCGGGCGGGCTCCTGTTCGGCACCGTGACCGGGGTGCTCGTGAGCGTCGCCGCGGCGGTGCTCTCGGCGGCGGTCTCGGTGCTGGCCGCCCGGGGCGTGGGGCGCGAGGGGGTGGTGGAGCTCGAGCACCCGCGGGTGCTCCGGGTGGAGGCGCTGCTGCGGCGCCACGGGGTGCTCGCGGTCGTCGTGCAGCGGCTGCTGCCGGCGGTGCCCGACGCGCCCTGCTCGTACCTCTTCGGTCTCGCCGGGCTGGGCGCGGGCACCGTGGCGCTCGGGACCCTCGTCGGCGCCGCGCCGCGGGCGTTCTCCTTCAGCGCGATCGGCGACGGGCTCGGCGGCGGCGACGGCACCCTCGCCGCGGCCGGCGTCGCGGTCTGGGTGGCGACGGGGCTGCTCGGGATCGGGCTGGCCCTCGCGGTGGGCCGGGCGGACCGGCGGGAGCGCCGGTAGGGTGGCCGCCGTCCGCGAGCTGCTCGCCGTGCCGAACGTCTCGGAGGGGAGGGACGCCGCGGTGCTCGCCGCGGTGGCGGAGGCGTTCACCGCCGGCGACGACGCGCGGGTGCTCGACGTCCACTCCGACCCCGACCACGGCCGCACCGTCTTCACGCTGGCCGGCGCGCCGGGGCGCCTCGGGCTCGCGCTGGGGCGGGGAGCGGCGCAGGCGGCGGCGCGCATCGACCTGCGGGCGCACGCGGGCGCGCACCCGCACGTCGGCGCCCTCGACGTCGCGCCCGTGGTGCACCTCGACGAGGAGCAGCGCCCGGCGGCGTTGGCCGAGGCGCTCCTGGCCGCGGGCGTGATCGCCGAGGCCGGGCTGCCCGTGCTGCTCTACGGCGCGCTCGGCCGCGGGCGCACGCGGGCGGGGCTGCGGCGCGGCGGCGTCGCCGGCCTGGCGGGCCGCGTCGCGGCCGGCGAGCTCGCGCCGGACCTCGGGCCGCCGCGCCTGGAGGCGCGCAGCGGCGCGGTTCTCGTCGCCGCCCGCCCGCCGCTCGTCGCCTTCAACCTCGAGCTCGCCGCGCCCGCGCGGCTCGCGGACGCCCGGCGGGTCGCGGCGCGGATCCGCGAGGGCGGCCCGGACGGGCTGCCGGGCCTGCGGGCGATCGGGCTCGTGCTGGCGGCGCGGGGCGGCGTCGCGCAGGTCTCCATGAACGTCGAGGACCACCGGGCGCTTCCGCTCGCGGCGGTCGTCGCGGCGGTCGCGCGGCTCGCGGAGCCCGCCGCCGCGGAGATCGTCGGCCTGCCGCCGGCCGCCGCCTTCGCGGGCTACCCGGCCGACCTGCCGACCCGGGGGCGCCGCACGCTCGAGCAGGCGCTCGCGGCCGGCGGCGCCGCGTGGCGGCCCGGGCACCCGCCCCGCCCTAGGATGGGCTGACCCATGGCGACCACCAAGCGCAAGCGCCGGCCCACCAAGCACCGCGGCAACGCCGCCGGCATGGTCGAGGCGCGGGGCCGCACCGGGCGCAAGCCCACTGCGGAGGAGCAGCGGGCCGGCTCGAAGGCCATGGCCCGCGCCTCGCGCCTGGACCGCCCGCCGACCTGGGGCGGCGCGGTGCAGAAGGCGGCGATCGCGGCGGTCGTCTTCGGCGTGGCCGTCACGCTGCTCTTCAAGCGCCCGGTGGCCGGGGCGGCGCTCCTCGCGCTCTTCACCTTCGTGATCTACGTGCCGCTGAGCTTCTACACCGACCAGTTCGTGCACAAGCGCGCGCAGGCGCGCAAGGCGAAGGCCTAAAGCGCGTGGACGTCGCGCGCTTCACGGTCGGGCCGATCCAGGAGAACTGCTACCTGCTGCGCGCCGACGCGGACGCTCCGCGGGGCGTCATGGTCGATCCGGGGGAGGAGCCCGAGCGCCTCCTGGGCGCCCTGGCCGAGCTCGGGGTCGAGCTCGACGCGATCCTGCTGACCCACACCCACTTCGATCACGTCGGCGCCGTCGCGCCGGTCGCCCGGGCCACCGGCGCGCCGGTCTACGTCCCGGCGCTCGAGCGCCACGTGCTGGCCGACATCATGAGCCACGTGCCCTTCGCCGGGTTCGGGCCCTACGAGAGCTGGGAGGCCGAGCACACCGTGGAGGGCGGGGAGCGCCTCTCGCTGGCCGGCCTGGAGCTCGAGGTCGCCTTCACCCCGGGCCACTCGCCCGGCCACGTCACCTACGCCTTCCCCGACCACGGGGTGCTGGCCTCCGGCGACGTCCTCTTCGAGGGCTCCGTCGGGCGCACCGACCTGCCGGGGGGCGACCACGAGGTGCTCCTGGCCTCGATCGCCACGCTGCTCGAGGCCCACCCGCCCGAGACGACGGTCCTGCCGGGGCACATGGGGACGACCACGCTCGGCCGGGAGCGGGCGACCAACCCCTTCCTGCAGTCCCACGCCTAGGAGCCCGGTGGCGCCGAGGCTCCAGGCCCCGCGGGGGACCTACGACGTGCTGCCCGAGCAGGCCGCGGGCCGGCGCGCCCTCGAGCAGGTCGCGCGACGCGTGCTCGAGGGCGCGGGCTACGCGCGCATCGAGACGCCGGCCTTCGAGGCCACCGAGCTCTTCGCCCGCGGCGTCGGCGCCTCCACGGACATCGTCCAGAAGGAGATGTACACGTTCACCGACGCCGGGGAGCGCGCGCTCACCCTGCGCCCGGAGGGCACCGCGCCGATCTGCCGCGCCTACCTCGAGCACGGCATGCACACGCAGCCCGCGCCCGTGAAGCTCTGGTACCTCTCCTCGTTCTTCCGCTATGAGCGCGCCCAGGCCGGGCGCTACCGCCAGTTCTGGCAGGTCGGCGCGGAGGCGATCGGCGCGGACGACCCGGCCGTCGACGCGGAGTGCATCGCGCTGCTCGCGACGATCCTCACCGAGCTCGGCGTGGCCGGGGTCGAGCTGCGCCTCGGCTCGCTCGGGACCCCGGCGACGCGAACGGCCTACCGCGAGGAGCTCGTGAGCTACCTGCGGGCGCACGAGGACCGGCTGAGCCCGGAGGTCGCCGCCCGGATCGAGCTCAACCCGCTGCGCGCCTTCGACGCCGAGCACCCCGGGACCCGCGCGGTCATGGCGGGCGCCCCCGTGCTGCTGGACGCGCTCGCCCCGGAGGACCTGGCCCACTTCGAGGAGGTCCGGGCGCGCCTGGACGCCGCCGGGATCGCCTACCGCCTGGACCCCACGCTCGTCCGGGGCCTCGACTACTACGCGCGCACCCTCTTCGAGTTCACCTCCGACGTGCTCGGCGCCCAGTCGGCGGTCGGCGGCGGCGGCCGCTACGACGGCCTGGTGGAGGAGCTCGGCGGCCCGCCCACGCCGGCCTGCGGGTGGGCGGCGGGGGTCGAGCGGATGCTCCTGGCGGCCGAGGCGCGGCCCGAGCCCCACGCCGTGTGCGACCTCTACGTCGGCGGCAGCGGCGTCCCCGCCTTCGCGCTGGCCGCCGAGGCGCGGCGCGCGGGGCTCGCGGTGCAGCTCGAGCTCGCCGGCCGTTCCGCCAAGGGCCAGCGCAAGCAGGCGCAGCGGCTGCGGGCGGCGCACGCCGCGCGGGTCGAGGAGGACGGCACCGTCGTGCTGGAGGACCTCGTCGGCGGCGGGAGCGAGCGCGCACCGGGGGCGGCGGCCGCCGTCGCCCACATCCTGAAGGGACGCCACCTGTGAAGCAGCCTCCGCACGCCAACCGCTACCGCGACGCCTGGTGCGGGCAGCTCGGCCCGGAGCGCGTGGGCGGCCCGGCGCGGGTCGCCGGGTGGGTGCACCGCCGCCGCGACCACGGCGGCCTCATCTTCATCGACCTGCGTGACCGCTCCGGGCTCGTGCAGCTCGTCTTCCACCCGGACACGAGCGGCGCGGCGTTCGCGGCGGCGGAGCGGCTGCGCTCAGAGCACGTGGTGAGCGCGTCGGGCGAGCTGGTGGCGCGGGAGCCGACCAACGTCAACCCCGCTATGGCCACCGGCGAGGTCGAGCTCGCCGTGGCGGAGATGTCGGTGCTCGCGGGATCCGAGACGCCGCCGTTCCCGATCGACGAGGAGGTCGAGGGCCTCGACGAGACGCTGCGCCTGCGCCACCGCGCGCTCGACCTCCGTCGGGCGGTGATGCGCGACACGATGGTGCTCCGCCACCGGATCGTGAAGGCGATGCGCGACGTCCTGGACGAGCGCGACTTCCTCGAGATCGAGACGCCGATCCTGACCCGCTCGACCCCGGAGGGGGCGCGCGACTTCCTCGTGCCGAGCCGGCTGCAGCCGGGCTCCTGGTACGCGCTGCCGCAGTCGCCGCAGCTCTTCAAGCAGCTCCTGATGATGGGCGGGTACGAGCGGTACTTCCAGATCGCGCGCTGCTTCCGCGACGAGGACCTGCGCGGCTTCCGCCAGCCCGAGTTCACCCAGCTCGACCTCGAGATGAGCTTCGTGGAGGAGGAGGACGTCATCGAGGTGATGGAGGCCGTGATGACGACCGTCTTCGCCGTCGGCGACTTCCCCGTGGCGCCGCCTCCCTGGCGGCGCATGGGCTACGACGAGGCGCTGCTGCGCTTCGGCTCGGACAAGCCCGACACGCGCTTCGGCCTGGAGGTCGTCGAGCTGTCCGCGGCGCTCGCCGGCTCGGACTTCCAGGTCTTCCAGGGCGTGCTCGACGCCGGCGGCGTGGTGCGCGGGCTGAACGCCGGCAGGCGGGAGATGTCGCGCAAGGAGCTCGACGGGCTGCAGGACGTCGCCAAGCGCGCGGGCGGCAAGGCGCTGGCCTACGCGTTCGTCGAGCCCGACGGCTCCTGGCGCTCGCCCATCGCGAAGTTCCTCTCGCCCGAGCAGCTCGCCGCGGCCTCCTCGGCGCTCGGGGCGAGCCCCGGCGACTTGCTCTTCTTCTCCTCCGACACCGCGCGGGTCGCGGCCAACGTCCTCGGGACGCTGCGGCTCGAGCTGGCGGAGCGCTTCGGGCTCGTCCCGGAGGGCGCCCACGACGTGCTGTGGATCGTCGACTGGCCGATGTTCGAGCCCGTGGAGGGCGGAGGGCTGACGGCGATCCACCACCCGTTCAGCGCGCCCACCGGGGACCTGGACGACCCCGCGGCCCTGCGCTCGCGCAACTACGACCTGGTGCTCGACGGCACGGAGATCGGCGGCGGCTCCATCCGCATCAACACCCCCGAGGTCCAGGAGCGGGTCCTCGAGATCATCGGGCTCGACGCCGCGGAGGCGGACGCCCGCTTCGGCTTCCTGCTCGACGCGCTCAAGTACGGCGCGCCGCCGCACGGCGGGATCGCCATGGGGATCGACCGGATCGTCGCCATCCTCGCCGGGCGCGAGTCGATCCGCGACGTCATCGCCTTCCCCAAGACGGCCTCGGGCGGCGACCCGCTGACGGGCGCGCCGGCGCCCGTCGACGCGCCGCAGCTGCGGGAGCTCGGCGTCGCGTCGCTGGAGCTTCCGGCCAGCTGACTCAAGGCGGGGCCCCGCGCGGTCGAAGGGTGAGGGGATGTCCACGTTGTCGCGCCCGTACCAGATCGCCCTCGGAGCGGTGGTCGTGCTGCTGCTCGCGTGGTTCACGGTGCTCAAGCCGTCGGCGGCCGCGGAGGAGGGCGCACCGCCGGCGACCGGGGCGCGCGCGCTCCCGGGAGCGCAGGGCCTGGGCACCGCCGTGGAGCGGGCCCGGGGCGTCGCCTCCGCCCCCGCGGCGGGGAGTGCGGCGCCCGCCCCTGCGGCCCCGTCGGCGGTCGCGCCCACGCCGGGCGCCGCCGCGGCCGGCGGAGCCACGGGCGCGACCGGCGCGACCGGCGCCACGGGCGCAACCGACGCGAGCGGTGACCCCTCGACCGCGATCCTGCGCGAGGCCTCGGCGGGGCGGGTGGTCGCGGTGCTCTTCTACAGCGACGAGGCCAGCGACGACCGCGCCGTGCGGCGGGCGCTGCTCCGCGCCGACCGCCACGGGGGCCGCGTGGCGATCCACGTGGTGCCGATCGCCCGCGTGGCCGACTACGTCGCGATCACCCGGGGCGTCGAGGTCAGGCAGTCGCCGACGCTGCTGGTCATCGGCAGCGACGGCCACGCCCGCCAGCTCGTCGGCTACACGGACACGGCGGCGATCGACCAGCTCGTCGCCGACGTGGGGGGCCGGGCGCTCACCCGCCGGCGCTAGCCCCCGCCGCGTACGCCTCGATCCAGTCGAGATGGCGCCCGCAGAGCCGGCCCGCCTGCGCGACCGGCACCGTCCGGGGCACGGGCGCCGGCGCCTGCGGATCGAGGACGAGCGGGCCGAGCAGCAGCGGCTGGGTGGCCTGCCCGCGCTCCCCGGGCGCCAGGCCGCCGTCGGCGTAGTCGAGCTCCACGTGATGCACGCCGGCGGCCAGCCGGAGGCGGCCGAAGCGCATCATCCCGCCCTCGTTGTTGAGCCGGCCCCCCACGCTGCCCGCGGCGCGCCCGTCGACCCGGACCGAGCTCCGCCCGCGGGTGGAGCCGCCGACCCAGACCGCGTAGCGCCCGTCACGCGGCACGGAGACCGTGCCGGTCAGCGCTCCGTCACCGGTGGGCACGACGAAGCGCTGGTCGCCCGCGAAGGGCTGGAAGCCGCCCGTGAGCCGCGCCGCGCCCAGCGCGAGCACGGCCGGGGTGGCACGATCGACGGCGACGAGCCGGCCGCCGGGGCCCGCCTGGCGCGCGAGGCGCCGCACGTCCGCGCAGGCCGGCACCCCGCCCGGGTCGAGCGCGCTCCCCAGCGGCAGGTCGGCCAGCGGCGGGGCGGGCCGCCGCGGCGCCCGCTGCCAGACGTCGTAGCTCACCCCGGCGCGGATGCGGCGGTAGGCCGACGGCGGGCGGCTCGCGAGCGGGCTCGTGCGCAGCACCAGGCTGCGGTACTCGCGCAGCGCCGTCGGGTCGAACGCCGTGATGTCGGCCGAGGCGGACTTCGGGAGCGGCGTGCCGTCGCGCAGCGGGATCAGGCGCTCGCGCAGCTCCGAGGCGCCCTCGCCGTCGGCCTCGCGCAGCAGGTGGCGCGCGCCGTAGGGCTCGTACTCCGTCATGAGCGTCGGGCCCTGGCCGTCCAGGAGCCTCCCGGCGGCCTCGAGCTCGTGGAGCTGCTCCTGCGGCGCCACGTAGGCGTTGGCGTAGCCCAGCACGTTGCTCCAGAGGACGCCGGCCCCGAGGAGGGCGACGGCGCCGAGGCCGAGGCCGCGGACGAGGGCCCCGCGCCGGCCCTCGGTCGCCACCCACGCCAGCGCCGCGAGGCCGAGCGTGAGGACCATGGGGGAGGCGGTGGCCAGCGCCTTGGCGTCGACCCACGGCGAGCCGCGGGAGACCAGCAGCGCGCAGGCGATCAGCCCGCCGGCGACGTACCCGGTGAGCCCGCCCGCCCGCCGTCGCAGCGCGAGCGCCAGGCCGGCCGCCGCCGCGGCGAGGAGCCCCACCAGAAGCACCCGGGTGAGCGTCTCCTGGTCGGGCGTCGCCCGGAAGTCCCCCGCGGGCCAGATCCCGAGCACGTGCGCGGGGGAGAGCGGCGCGCGCAGGTTGCCGAGCTCCGTCGCGACGGTGAGCACGCTGCCCGCCTTGAGCTGCCCGCCGACGAAGACCGAGACCTGCTGGAGGGCGGGGATCGAGAGCAGCGCCACCGCCGCCGCCAGGGCCGGGACCGTGACCAGCAGGCCGCGGGGCGCCACCCGGGCGCCGACCAGCGCACCCACCACCACCGGCGCGACCCACACCCCGCCCCCGACGCTGAGCGCCGCGAGGACGGCCGCGACCGCGAGGGCCAGCGGCAGCGTGCGGCGCAGCGGCCCGCCGAGGCTGGGAGCCAGGGCGGCGGTGAGGGCCACGAGCAGCGCGGCCGTCACCTCCTTGATCGCACCCCACTCCGCGTAGGCGACCAGCAGGGCGGCCTGGGCGGCGAGGAAGCCCACGAGCGCTCGGGCCCACGGCCGCGAGAGCACCGGCGCGACGAGCTCGGTCAGGGTGAGCGCCAGGAGGCTGCAGGTCAGCGCCATGGTCGGCGCGAAGAGCCAGATGACGTCGCGGCCGAGCGTCAGGTCGTGGCCCAGGCCGAGCGGCAGGAACGCGCCGACGGGGTAGCCGCCGGGCAGGTAGACCTCGAGCGTGCGGCGGTGCGAGGAGGGCGCGAGGGCGGCGAAGTCGCGGCCGTGGGTGAGGACCTGGTCGGTGAGGGCGAGCCAGGTGGCGATGTCGTCGAGCTGGATGTAGCCCGTGAACGTCGCGTGCCCCGAGGCGAGCACCGGCGCGCCGAGCACGAGGTAGACGCCGAGCGCGGCCGCCCCGGCCCAGCGGTCGGGGAGCCACGCGCGCCGGTCCTCCGCCACCGCGAAGCCGATCACGGCGAGCAGCACCACGAGCGGCGCCGCGAGCTTGGCGGTGGCGGCCGAGGCGGTCGCGAGCCCGGCCAGGACGATGAGGGTGGCGAAGCCGACGGGCAGCACGAGCGGCCGGGCCAGCCCGCCGCCCGCGGCGCGCAGCACCGCCAGGCCGCAGCCGGCGCTCGCGGCGAGGAGGACCACCGGGAGGACGAGCCAGGAGACGACCACCGCGCCGCCGGCTCACCCGCGCCGGCCGGCGGGCCGGGGCACGGCGCGCGCGGGAGGGGACGGCCGGGCAGCGCGCATCGGCTGGCCAGGATACGGCGGACCTACACTGGCGGCGCCGTGCCCGACGAGCGCTTCGCCGACCACCTGGAGTTCCCGCGCGGTCGCGGCCGGCTCCCCGCCGGGGCCGACGAGGGCGTCGCGGGCGGGGCGCTCTGCGGCGACCTGGTCACCATCGCGCTCGTGGTGGAGGGCGACCGCGTGGTCGACGCCGGCTTCACCGCGACGGGCTGCGGCGCCGGCACGGCGGCCGCCAGCGCGGCGGTGGAGCTCGTGATGGGGGCGGAGGTGCTCGAGGCGGCGCGGGTGGGCAGCCCGGAGCTCGCGGCGGCGCTCGGCGGGCTCTCGGCCGGCAAGCTCCACGCCGCCGACCTGGCCGCGGACGCGCTGCACCAGGCGCTCGGGCAGGCGGTGCGGGCGCACGCGCGGCTCGCGCCGGAGCCGGGGCGGACGCTCGTGGCGATGAGCGGCGGCGTCGACTCGGCCGTCGCGGCGCTGCGGTGCGGTCCCGCCGCCGTGGCCGTCACCCTGGAGCTCTGGCGCGATCCCGAGAACGACGCCGAGTCCTCCTGCTGCAGCGCGAGCGCGGTGCGCACGGCGCGCCGCCTGGCCCACGACCTCGGCCTGCCGCACCTCACGCTCGACCTGCGCGCCGAGTTCCGGGCCGGGGTGGTCGACCCGTGGCTGGCCGAGCACGCCGCCGGCCTCACGCCGAACCCGTGCGTGCGCTGCAACGGCCACGTCCGCCTCGACGCGATGCTCGCGCTGGCCGCGCGGCTCGGGGCGCCGGCGCTCGCCACGGGCCACTACGCGCGCGCCACCCCCGAGGGCCTCGTGCGCGAGGCCGCCGACCCCGCCAAGGACCAGAGCTACATGCTCGCCCGCCTGGACCCGGCCACCACGCGGCGCCTGCGCTTCCCGCTGGGGGGGCTGACCAAGCCCGAGGTCCGCGCCGAGGCCGCCCGCGCCGGGCTCCCCGTCGCCGGCAAGCCCGACTCGCAGGATCTCTGCTTCCTGGCCGGGACCGGCAAGGAGCGCTTCCTCGCGCGCCACGGCGCCCAGCCCGAGCGCCCCGGCGACGTCCTCGACGTGGGCGGGCGGCGCCTCGGTCGCCACCGCGGCGCCCACGCCTACACGGTGGGGCAGCGTCGCGGCCTCGGCGTCGGCGGCACGGGGGAGCCGCTCTACGTCCTGCGCACCGACGTCGCACGGAACGTCGTGACCGTCGGCCCGCGCGCCGCCCTGGCCACCTCCGCGGTTCCCGTCCGCGACGTGGTCCTCCACCGCCCCGCCGACGCGGTCGACGCCGTCCGCCTGCGCTCCCACGGCCGCGCGCTCGCGGCGACGCTCACGTGCCGAACCGCACCAACGCATCAAAGGGGTCAGACCCCTTCGATGCGCGGGGCGGGCGCGGACGGCGCCAGGCTCGAGCTGGCGGAGCCCGTGGCGGGCGCCGCACCCGGGCAGCTGGCCTGCCTGCTGGCGGGCGACGTCGTCGTCGGCTACGCCACAATCACCGCGTGAGCACCGACGAGATCCGTGAGACGTTCCTGTCCTTCTTCGAGGCCAGGGGGCATGCGCGCCGGCCCTCGAGCTCGCTCGTGCCGGCGACCTACGACGCCTCGGTCCTGCTCACCACCGCGGGCATGCACCCGCTCAAGCCCTACTTCGCCGGTCAGGAGCGCCCGCCGGCGCCGCGGCTGACCTCCGCGCAGAAGTGCTTCCGCACGACCGACATCGAGAACGTCGGGACCACCGCCCGGCACCTGACGTTCTTCGAGATGCTCGGGAACTTCTCCTTCGGCGACTACTTCAAGGCCGGGGCGGTCGAGTTCGCCTGGGACCTCTCGCTGAACGGCTTCGGCTTCCGCGCGGAGGACATCTGGGTCACGGTCTTCGCGGGCGACGAGGAGCTCGGCCTCGGCCCCGACGAGGAGGCGATCGCCGCCTGGGAGGCCATCGGGGTCCCGGCCGGCCGGATCGTCGCGCTGCCGCGCTCGGAGAACTTCTGGCAGTCGGGGCCGACCGGCCCCTGCGGTCCCTGCTCGGAGCTCTACCTCGACCGCGGCGTGGCCTTCGGCTCCGCGGACGACCTTCCGGGCGGGGAGAACGAGCGCTTCCTCGAGTTCTGGAACCTCGTGTTCATGCAGCTCGACCAGGACCCGATCGGGACCCTGGCGCCGCTGCCCGCGCAGAACATCGACACGGGCCTCGGCCTCAACCGGATGGCCGCGATCCTGCAGGGGGTCGAGACGGTCTTCGAGACCGACCAGTTCGCGCCGCTCATGCAGCTCGGGCGCGAGCTCGCCACGGTCCCCGAGCCCGAGCACCGCTCGCTGGCCATCCTCGCCGACCACGCCCGCGCGATGACCTTCCTCATCGCCGACGGCGTCGTGCCCTCCAACGAGGAGCGCGGCTACATCCTGCGCCGCGTGATGCGCCGCGCGATCCAGCACGGTCGGCGCCTGGGCGTCGAGGGGGCCTTCCTGCCGCGCTACGTCGACGTGGGCTACCCCGAGCTGCGCGACGAGCGCGAGAACGTCCTCAAGTGGGTCCGTGCGGAGGAGGCCGGGTTCGGGCGCACGCTCGAGTCCGGGCTCAAGCTCCTGGAGGGGCGGCTCGCGGCCGGGGAGCTCGACGAGGCGGCCGCCTTCCAGCTCCACGACACCTACGGCTTCCCGTTCGAGATGACGCTCGAGATCGCCGCCGAGCACGGCGTGAGCGTGAGCGAGGCCGGCTTCGAGGAG
The DNA here is from genome assembly GCA_964236905.1 of uncultured Solirubrobacteraceae bacterium. Lineage (GTDB taxonomy): Bacteria > Actinomycetota > Thermoleophilia > Solirubrobacterales > Solirubrobacteraceae > Paraconexibacter. Next base: position 16,214 of record CAXSFZ010000054.1, read on the forward strand.
CTCATGGGCGAGCAGCGCACCCGCTCGGCCGGGGGGGCCCGCGCCGCGCGCGGCGCCGGCGCCGCCGAGCTCGTGCGCGGGCTGGGGGAGCCGTCGCGCTTCACGGGCTACGAGCACCTCGAGGAGCAGACGGTCGCCCGGGTGGCCGACCGCGACGGCACGAGCTACGTGAAGCTCGACGCCTCGCCGTTCTACGCGCAGGGCGGCGGCCAGGTCAGCGACACCGGCGTGCTCGAGGTCGACGGCCGGGAGCTGCCGGTCCTCGACGTGCTCCGCGCGGGCGAGGACCAGGCGCTCGTGGTGGCGGGCGGCGCCCCGGCCGACGGCGCGCGGGTGCTCGCCCGGGTGGATCGCGCGGCGCGCCACGCGACCGCCTGCAACCACACCGCGACGCACCTCCTGCAGGCGGCGCTGCGGCGGGCGCTGGGCGACCACGTGCGCCAGGCCGGCTCCTACGTGGGGCCGGACAAGCTGCGCTTCGACTTCACCCACACCGCCAAGCTCGGCGACGGCGAGCGGGTGGAGCTCGAGCGCGAGGTGAACGCGTGGATCGTGGCCAACGAGCCCGTCCGGGCGCTCTCCACGACGCTCGAGGAGGCGCGGAACCTCGGCGCGATGGCCCTGTTCGGCGAGAAGTACGGCGACGTGGTCCGGATGGTCGAGGTGGGGGACGGGACCCGCTCGCGCGAGCTCTGCGGCGGCACCCACGTGCGCTCCACCGCGGAGATCGGGGTCTTCAAGATCGTCTCGGAGGGCTCGAGCGCCTCGAACGTGCGGCGCATCGAGGCCGTGACCGGGCCGGTCGCGCTCGAGCTGCTGCGCACCGAGGACACGCTGCTGCGCGACGCCGCCGCGGCGCTGCGCACCCAGCCCGAGACCGTGCCCGAGGCGGTCGCGAAGCTCCAGGAGGAGCTGCG
>CAXSFZ010000054.1:17140-21695 GCA_964236905.1 uncultured Solirubrobacteraceae bacterium
CGCCAAAGGCATCAGCTCCGACGGCATGGACATCGATGTGACCAGCGTCAAGTTTCATGGCAATCAGGCGGATGCCGTGGTCTCGTTTGCGCCCAAGGGCGGCAAGATCTCCGCGAAGCTCCAGGAGGAGCTGCGCGCGCTGCGCCGGCGCGGCGGCGCAGCCGCGGGCGCCGGGGAGGGCGCGAGCGCCGCCGAGGTGCGCGAGACCGGCGGGGCGACGGTGGTGACCCAGGTGCTCGACGGCGTCTCCCCGAAGGAGCTGCCGGACCACGCCGACCGCCTCAAGGGCAAGTACGGCGAGGCCTCGGCCGTGGTGGTCGGGTCGGCCTTCGAGGGCAAGGTGGGGCTGGTCGCGGCCGTCTCGCCGGCGCTCGTGCAGCGCGGCGTGAAGGCGGGCGCGGTGGTCAAGGCCGCGGCCCGGGTCGCCGGGGGAGGCGGCGGCGGGCGCGACACGCTCGCGTCGGCCGGCGGCCGCGACGTGGCGAAGCTCGAGGCCGCGATCGCGGCCGGGCGCAGCGCCATCGAGTCCGCGCTGGTCGGTTAGCCTGGTGCGCATCTTGGCGCTCGACTACGGCTCCGCCCGCTGCGGGTGCGCGGTCAGTGACCCGACCGGCACCCTGGCCACCCCGATCGAGCCCGTGCTCCGCCCGGCGACCCGCAAGGGCTTCAACCGCGTCCTCGGTCTCGTGCGGGAGCGCGCGGTCAAGCGCGTCGTCGTCGGCCTGCCGATCGGCCTCTCCGGCCGCGAGACCGCGCAGACCGCGGAGTGCCGTGCGTTCGCCGCGCGGCTCGCGGAGGGGCTCGGCGGGCGCGTGCCGGTGGCGCTCTACGACGAGCGCTTCACGACCGCCATCGCGGCACGCTCGGGCTCCCGCGAGACCGCGGAGGACTCGCGGGCCGCCGCGGTGCTGCTCGAGGACTACCTCGCGCGCCACGGCCACGAGGGCGGCGCGTGAGCCCCCGCTTCGGCGGCGGGAGCCGCGGGGAGAGCGGCAGCGAGCGCGCGGCGCGCGAGCGCTCCGCCGACGAGCGCGAGCGCGCGCGCATCGAGCGCGAGACCCGCCGCGCCGCGCGCGGCGCGGCGCCGACGCCCGCTCCGGCGCCGGCGCCCGCTCCGGCGCCCGCGCCCGCTCCGGCGCCCGCGCCCGCCCCGGCGCTCGCAGAGCCGAGTGCCGGATCACCCCCACCGTCTGAGGGTGATCCGGCCCTCGGCGGAGCGGGGGCGACGTGGGTCGCCCCGTCGCGGCCCTACGGCGCGCCGGAGACGGCCCCGGAGACGGCCGAGGAGCCGGCCGCGACGGTGAGGGTGCAGCGCCGCAGCGACGCGCCGGCCGGGGTCAAGCGGGTGCCGGCGAGCGCCATGGCCAGCGCCGCGGGCGCCGCCGGGCCGCCACGCTTCGGGGCACCGCCCCGCGGGACCCCCCGGCGCCGCCGCGGCGTGCGGCGCGCGCTGCCGTTCGTGGCCCTGCTCCTGGTCGCGCTGGTCGCCTTCTTCCTCTACCGCCTCTACGAGCCGGGCCACGGCGACGGCGAGGGACCGGTGGCGGTGAGCATCCCGCGCGGCTCCAGCGCGGAGCAGATCGGCGACCTGCTCGCGGCGCGCGGCGTGGTGCGCTCGGGCTTCTTCTTCGGGCTCCGCGCCCGCCTGAGCGGCGAGAACCTGCGGAGCGGCACGGTCCGGCTGCGCCGGGACATGAGCTACGCGGCGGCCCTTGAGGAGTTGACCAAGGCCTCCGCCCCGCTGCCGAAGCTCGCCAAGGTGACCCTTCCCGAGGGACCTTCGCGCCGGGAGCTCGCCCCGCGCGTCGCCGACGCGGGCCTCACCGGCTCCTACGTGGCCGCCAGCGCGGCCTCGGCGGCGCTCGACCCGGCCGACTACGGGGCGCCGAAGCGCGCGTCGCTCGAGGGCTTCCTCTTTCCCGCCACCTACGACGTGAAGCCCGGCTCGAGCGCCAAGGCGCTGGTCACCCAGCAGGTGCGCACGTTCCGGAGCCGCTTCCGCGGCGTCGACCTCTCCTACGCCAGGCGGCGCGGACTCTCGCGCTTCGACGTGCTCATCATCGCCTCCATGGTGGAGCGCGAGGCCGGCGTGGCCAAGGACCGGCGCCTGATCGCAGGCGTGATCTACAACCGCCTGCGGGAGCACATGCCGCTCGGCATCGACGCGACGATCCGCTACGAGCTCGGCAACTTCTCCCGACCGCTCAAGGTCTCCGAGCTGGAGCGCGACACGCCCTACAACACGCGCACCCGCACCGGGCTGCCGCCGGGTCCGATCGGCAACCCCGGCCTGGCGTCGATCCGCGCCGCCGCCCGGCCGGCGCGCAACAGCTACGTCTACTACGTCGTGCGGCCGTGCGGGAACGGCGCCCACGCGTTCTCCTCCACCGACGCCCGCTTCGAGCGCGACAAGGCGGCCTACAACGCCAAGCGCGACGCGCTCGGCGGCAAGGACCCCTCGCGGTGCTGAGCGGCGTCTGAGGTGCCGCGGCTCGGCGTCCTCGGCTGGCCCGTCGCCCACAGCCGCTCGCCGCGGATGCACCGCGCGGCGCTGGCCGCGCTCGGGCTGCGCGACTGGAGCTACCTCGGCCTGCCCGCCCCGCCCGAGCTGCTCGCCGACGTGGTCGCCGGCCTGCCGGGCGCCGGCTTCGTCGGCGCCAACGTGACGATCCCGCACAAGGAGGCCGCGCTGGCGCTGGCCACCACCGCGACGCCGCGCGCGCGGGCGATCGGCGCGGCGAACACGCTGAGCTTCGGCCCGGACGGCGCGGTGGAGGCCGAGAACACCGACGCGCCCGGCCTGCTCGCCGCGCTGGGCGAGCCCGTCGCCGGCCGCGTCGCGCTGGTGCTGGGTGCCGGGGGCAGCGCCCGCGCCGCGGTGCACGCGCTGCGGGACGCGGGGGCGGAGGTCCGCGTGTGGAACCGCACGCCGGCGCGCGCCGTGGCGCTCGTGGCCGAGCTCGGCGGCCGCGCGGTCGCCCGGCCCGAGCCGGCCGACCTGCTCGTCCACTGCACGGCGGCCGGCTTGGCGGATCGGAGCGCCACGTTCAAGGACCTCCCCCTCACGGCCGATGACCTCCTGGGCTTCTCCACCGTGATCGACCTCGTCTACTCAAGCTCCGGCGACACCGCCCTCGTCACCGCCGCCCGCGACCGGGGCCGCCGCGTCGTGGACGGCCTGGACGTGCTGGTCGCCCAGGGTGCGCTCAGCCTCGAGCGCTGGACGGGCCGCCCCGCGCCGCTCAGCGTGATGCGCGCGGCCGCGCGGGAGCGCTGAGGCCGCCGTGTACGGCTCGATCGACGAGCGGGGCGTGGCGCAGCTGCACGCCGTCGAGCCCGCTCCCGCGCCGGCCGGCGTGACGCGGCCGCGCCGGCCCGGGGGTCGGCAGCGCCCGCTCATCGACGTCGTCGCCGAGCTCGAGCTCGTCGACGGCGAGCGCATCGCGGCGGCGGTCGAGGCCGCGGGGGCGATGGCGAGCACCCCGGAGGCGATGCTGCTCGAGAGCGGCGCGCTCACGCCCATCGCGCTCTCGCGGGCGATCGCCGAGCGCCACGGCCTCGACCACCTCGACCTCTCGACCTACACCGTCGACATGGGCGCGGCGAACCTCCTGAGCGCCGGCGCCGCCCGCCGCTACGAGGCCGTGCCGGTCGGCTACCAGGGGGAGCGCGGCATCCTGGTGGCGATGGCCGACCCGGCCAACGTCATCGCGCTCGACGACATCGCGCTGCTCACGGGGCACGAGGTCCACGCCGCGGTCGCCTCCCGCGAGGACGTCTTCGGCGCCATCTCGCGGCTCACGCGCCTCGACGACGTCATGGCCAGCGCGTCCATCGAGTCGGAGGAGGTCGACGGCGGCCCGACCGACGTGCTCGACCTGCTCGACTCGGCGGAGGAGGCGCCGGTCATCAAGCTGGTCAACCAGATCATCGCGCAGGCGGTGGAGCAGGGCGCCTCGGACATCCACCTCGCGCCCGACGGCGTCCAGCTGCGGGTGCGCTTCCGCGTCGACGGCGTGCTCGCCGAGACGGCGACGGTGCCCCGGCGGATGGTCAACGGCGTGATCTCCCGCGTGAAGATCATGTCCGACCTCGACATCGCGGAGAAGCGGCTGCCGCAGGACGGCCGCGTGGGGCTGACGCTCGACGACCGCCACGTGGACCTGCGGGTCGTCACGCTGCCCTCCGTCCACGGCGAGGGCGCCGTGATGCGGATCCTCGACAAGTCGGCCGTGGTCATGGAGCTCGAGAAGCTCGGCATGCTCGACGCCGAGCGCGCCCGGTTCCGCCGCGCCTTCCGGCAGGCCTACGGCGCCGTGCTGGTCACCGGGCCGACCGGCTCGGGCAAGTCCACCTCGCTCTACGCGGCCCTCGGCGAGCTCAACACGCCGGACAAGAACATCATCACGATCGAGGACCCTGTCGAGTACCAGCTCGACGGCGTCACGCAGGTGCAGGTCAACTCCCGCGCGAACCTGACCTTCGCGACCGGACTGCGCTCCATGATGCGCGCCGACCCGGACATCATCATGGTCGGCGAGATCCGGGACAAGGA
>CAXSFZ010000055.1:0-19720 GCA_964236905.1 uncultured Solirubrobacteraceae bacterium
CCACCCGCGCGGCCGCCGCCCGGCCCGCCGCGCCGCCGCCGCCGCGACCGGCCTCCGCCGCCGGCACCACGCGCTCCTCGACGAGCGTGCTCCACGCCCCGCAGCCCGGACACTGGCCCATCCACCGCGGCTCCTGCTGGCCGCAGTCCGAGCAGACGTAGGTGGTGCTCGCGCGGGCCATGGATGCGGCAGCGTAGGCGGCGGAGCGGACGCGTCCGGCCGCCCGCGCAGACCCTGCGCAGCGCCTGCGCAGGGCCTCCGCGGTCCGCGCACCCGCCGCCTCAGGCCACCCGCACCGCCAGCGCCGGCCACCGCGCGCGCAGCCGGCGGGCGAGCTCCTCGAGGCCCCACCGCTCCCAGCGCGCGTGGCCGAGCGCGAGGACGTCGATGCCGGTGGCCGCCACCGCTGCCGACGCCGGGGCCCGCCAGGCGCCCGTCACGTACAGCCCGGCCCCGGCGTCGGCCGCGGCCCGGACGAGCCCCGCGGTCATCGCGCCGGCCACGGCCACCACGCCGTCCGCCGCGCTCGGGCCGACGAGCACGCGCGGATCGCCCGCCAGCACGACCGGCGCGGCCACGCCGAGTGCGGCGGCCAGCCACCCCGGCAGCTGCGCGTCGAACCAGTCGTGGCTGGCGAGAACCGCCTGCCCGGGCGGCGTCGGCCCGAGCGTGGACGAGCGGTGGAGCAGGAGCGCGTCGGCCCCCACGCGCTCGCCCGGGGGGTCGAGCGCGAGGACGACGGAGCCCAGGGCCCCGCCACCTCCCGGGCGGAGCAGCTCGCCGCCCACCGCCGCTGCCAGCCCGGCCGCCGTCACCCGTGCCACGGGCGCGCTCCCGCCCGCGGCCAGCTCAGCCGCCGAGCCGCTGCGAGAGACGGCCGAGCGCGTGGCCGGCCGCCGCGCTCAGCTTCCCGGCCGCCCAGTCCGGCATCAGCTTGGTCAGCTCGAACTGGCGCGAGCGGGACTTCGCCTGGTCGGAGAAGGCGCCCCGCGTCCCCATGTCCTCGTCGCGCGGGGCGAAGAGGTAGTCCGGCCCGGGGTCGGGCGGCAGCTCGGACTGCTGGTCGCCGACCCCCGTCACGCCCAGGAAGTGGTCCCCCGCGGTCGGGACCAGGGCGTTGCCGACGATCACCACCGGGGTCGTCGCGCCGACCCACACCTCGCGCCGGCGGTGCTCGCTCGCCCAGACGATCGCGTCCGCGCCGACCTCCGGCTCGTACACCGGCGGCACCGGCATGGGCAGGTGCGGAAAGCGGTTGCGGACCTGGGAGAACTGCGGCGTGTTGAGCGCCGGCATCTGCACCATCGTCAGGTGCACGTCGGAGCCGTCGGCGAGCAGCTCGCAGCGCACCGACTCCGTGAAGCCCTGGATGGCGTGCTTGGCGCCGCAGTAGCCGGACTGCAGCGGGATCCCCCGGTAGGCGAGCGAGGAGCCGACCTGGACGACGACCCCCGCGCCGCGCGGGACGAAGCGCGCGAGCGCGGCCCGCGTCCCGTTGACCACGCCGAGGTAGGTGACGTCGGTGATGCGCTGGAACTCGTCGGCCTCCATGTCGAGGAAGCGCGAGAGGGCGCCGACCATCGCGTTGTTCACCCAGACGTCGATCGGCCCGAGCGCCTGCTCGGCCTCCACCGCGGCGGCCTCCACCGCCGCCGCGTCGGCGACGTCGCAGGTGAGGACGAGCGCCTCGCCTCCCCGGGCGCGGACCTCCTCCGCGGCCGCCGCGAGCCCCTTGGGCCCGCGCGCCAGGAGCGCGACGCGGTCCCCGCGGGCGGCGAAGGCGTGGGCGGCGGCGCGGCCGAGGCCGGCGCTGGCCCCGGTGATGACGACGGTCTTGGGCATCCCTCGAGCGTGCCCACCGCGCCCGCGCGCAACCGTCAGCCGTCCAGCGCGCGCTCCACGTCGGCGACCAGGTCCGCGGTGTCCTCCACCCCGCAGGAGAAGCGGATCCAGCCGGGCGCGACGGCGTCGGTCCCCCAGCGGTCCCGGCGCTCGGCCGTCGCGTGGACGCCGCCGAAGGAGGTCGCGTCCGCGACCAGCCGGCAGGCGGCCAGGAACGCCTCCGCGCGCTCGGCGGAGGCGAGCGTGAAGCAGAGGACGCCGCCGAGCCCGGGCCAGCGCACGTCGCTGGCCACGTCGGGACGGGAGGCCAGGAGCGTCCGCAGCGCGCGGGCGTTGGCCTGCTGGCGCTCCATCCGCACCCCGAGCGTCGCGAGGGAGCGGTGGGCCAGCCAGGTCTCGAAGGGCCCGGGGATCGCGCCGTGGAGCCCGCGCCAGTCCAGGAGCGGCGCGAGCGCGTCCGCGTCCGCGGCCGCGACGTAGCCCAGGATCAGGTCGGAGTGGCCCGTGAGCGCCTTCGTCGCGCTCGCCACCACCAGGTCCGCGCCGAGCTCGAGCGGCCGCTGCAGGTACGGCGTGGCCAGGGTGTTGTCGACCACCAGGCGCGCCCCGGCGGCGTGCACCTCCCGGGCGAGCTCGGCCAGGGGGAGCACGTCGAGGCCGGGATTCGACGGCGTCTCGGCCCACACCACGCTCGCGCCCCGCAGCGCCGAGCGGATCGCCGCGTGGTCCGTGGGCACCAGGCGGACCTCGACGCCCCGCGGCGCGAGGTGCTCGGTCGCGATGCGGCGCACGCCGGGGTAGGCGTCCTGCGGCGCGACCAGGACCTCGCCCGGCGCCAGCCCGAGCAGCGCGGCGCTCGTGGCGGCCATGCCCGAGGCGAAGACGAGCGCCGCGCCGCCCTCGAGCGCGCCGACGGCCTCCTCGAAGCGCCGGTAGGTGGGGTGCGCGAAGCGGCCGTAGCCCTCGGGAAGGCCGGGGCCGGCCAGGTGGAAGGCGGAGGCGAAGGTCGGGCCGGGCAGGATCGGCTCCCCGTCGACGGCCGCCGGCAGCCCGGCGTGGACCGCCCGGGTGCCGAGGTGCAGGTCCTCCGAGGCGCTCACGCGCGCATCGTGGCACAGGGTCGCCGGCGTCCCCGCCACGGTGGGCGGCGCCCCTAGGCTCCGCGGATGGAGCTCCCGACCGCCGCCGAGATCGCCCCGGAGCTCGCGCGCCGGCGCCGCCTGCTGGCCGTCGCGCGCGGGGAGGCGGAGCCCGACCTCGTCCTCACGGGCGGCCGCGTCTTCTGCGCGCCGACGCGCGAGTGGCTGGAGGCGGACGTGGGCGTGGTGGACGGCCGGATCGCCGGCGTCGGCCGCTTCGACGGCGGGGAGCGGGTCGCGGCGCGCGGCCGGCCCGTCGTGCCGGGCTTCCTCGACGCGCACGTGCACATCGAGTCCTCCAAGCTGACCCCGGCCGAGTTCGCCCGCATGGTGCTGCCGCGGGGAACGACCACGGTGGTCGTCGATCCCCACGAGATCGCCAACGTCCTCGGGCTCGCCGGGGTGCGGTGGTTCCTGCAGAGCGCGCGGGAGCTGCCCCTGTCGGTCCTGGCCGGCGCGCCGGCCTGCGTTCCCGCCAGCCCGCTCGAGTCGCCGGGCGCGAGCTTCTCCCCCGCCGACGTGGCCGCGCTCTCGCGGGAGCCGGGCGTGATCGGCGTGGCGGAGATGATGAACTTCCCGGCCGTGGTGGCCGGCGAGCCCGGCGAGCTCTCGAAGCTCCTGCTCTCCGGCCGACCCGCCGACGGCCACGCCCCGGGGGTGCTCGGACGGGACCTGGACGCCTACGTCGCCGCGGGGATCAGCACCGACCACGAGGCCACGACCGCCGCGGAGGCGCTCGAGAAGCGGCGCCGCGGCCTGTGGGTGCTGCTCCGGGAGGCCTCCAACGCGAGCAACCTGCGGGAGCTGCTGCCCCTCGTCCTCGAGCACGGCCCGGACTGGTGCGCGTTCTGCACCGACGACCGCGAGCCGACCACCCTGCGCGACGCCGGCCACCTCGACGACCTGTGCCGTATCGCGCGGGCCGCCGGCGTGCCGGCCGAGGACGTGCTCCTGCTCGCCGCCACGAACGGAGCGCGGTGCCACGGCCTGGGCGATCGCGGCATCGTCGCGCCCGGGCGCCGCGCCGACCTCCTCATCCTCGAGGACCTCGAGGGCTTCCGGCCGGCCATCGTGGTCGCCGCGGGCCGCGTCGTCGCCCGTGACGGCATCGCCGAGCCCTTCGCCGCGCCACCCGCGCCGGCCTGGACGCGCGACACGATGCACGCCGCACCACTCCGCCGCGACCAGCTCACGCTCTCGTGCGAACCCGCACGAACGCATCAAAGGGGTCAGGCCCCTTTGATGCGTTCGCGGGAGGGGGGCGCCCGGGTGCGGGTGCGGGTCATCGGCCTCGTGCCGGGCCAGCTGCTCACCACCGCGGAGGAGGTCGAGGTCGCCGCGCGCGACGGGGCGGTGGTCGCCGATCCCGCGCGGGACCTCGCGAAGATCGCGGTGGTCGAGCGCCACCGCGCGACGGGCCGTGTCGGCACCGGGCTCGTCACGGGCTTCGGGCTGCGTGCGGGCGCCTTCGCCTCGACCGTCGCCCACGACGCGCACAACGTCGTGGTCGTCGGCGTGGAGGACGCGGACATGGGCGCGTGCGTGACGCGGCTCGGCGAGCTCGGGGGCGGCGTCTGCGTCGTGCGCGACGGCGCGGTGCTGGCGGAGCTGGCGCTGCCGGTCGCGGGGCTCATGTCCGAGCTCCCGGGCGGCGCGGTGGCCGCGCAGCTCGACGCCGTCCAGGCGGAGCTCGCCGCGCTCGGGGTCACGCTCCCCGAGCCGGTCATGGCCCTGAGCTTCCTGGCCCTGTCGGTGATCCCCGAGCTGAAGCTCACCGATCGCGGCCTGGTGGACGTCGCCCGGGCCGCGGTCGTCCCGCTCGCGCTGTAGCTCCGCGTCGCGCCCCGCCCGCCCGAGCGAGCCGTCCGCGGCGCGCGGGCAGGAGCCCGGACGACGCGGACGGGGGGCTCCGGGCTAGTCCTCCTGCGCTCCCTCGCCGCCGGGCGCCACGTCCGGGGCGTCGGAGCCGGCCTCGAGCTCGGCCGGGGCGTCGCCACCGCCGACCGCGGCGGGCACCTTCGGCTGGATGACCGACAGGCTGACCTCGGGCTCGCCGTCCTCCGGCGTCGGGTTCTTGTCGACCAGCACCGTGCCGCCCGCGGGCAGCTCGGAGCGCAGCACGAAGTCCGCGAGCGGATCCTCGATGTAGCGCTGGATCGCGCGGCGCAGCGGCCGGGCGCCCATCGCCGGGTCCCAGCCCTTCTCGACCAGCAGGTCCTTCGCGTCCTCGGTGAGCTCGAGCTGCAGCTCCCGGTCGGCGAGCGACTGGCGGATCCGCCGCAGCAGCAGCTCGACGATCGTCTTGATCTCGTCCTTCTGCAGCTTGTGGAAGACGATGACGTCGTCGATGCGGTTGAGGAACTCGGGCCGGAAGACCTTCTTGAGCTCGCCCATGACGCGGCCCTTCATGTCGTCGTAGGTCATCCCGTGCTCGTCGTCGCCGAGCGTGAAGCCGAGCGGCGTGTTCCGGGCGATCTCCGAGGCCCCGATGTTCGAGGTCATGATCACGATCGCGTGGCGGAAGTCCACCGTGCGGCCCTGGGAGTCGGTCAGCCGGCCGTCCTCCAGGATCTGCAGCAGGATGTTGAAGACGTCCGGGTGCGCCTTCTCGATCTCGTCGAGCAGGAGCACGGAGTACGGCTTGCGCCGCACCGCCTCGGTGAGCTGGCCGCCCTCGTCGTAGCCGATGTAGCCGGGGGGCGAGCCGACCAGCCGGGAGACGGCGTGCTTCTCCATGTACTCCGACATGTCGATGCGGATCATGTTGTCCTCCTCGCCGAAGAGGAACTCGGCGAGGGTGCGGGCCAGCTCGGTCTTGCCGACGCCCGACGGCCCGAGGAACACGAAGGAGCCCGTCGGGCGCTTCGGATCCTTCAGCCCGGCGCGCGAGCGGCGGATCGCCTTCGAGATGACCTCGACGGCGGCGTGCTGGCCGATGACGCGCTTGTGCAGCTCGTCCTCCATGCGCATGAGCTTGGCCGTCTCGGCCTCGGTCAGCTTGAAGACGGGGATGCCGGTCCACATCGAGACGATGTCGGCGATCTCCTCTTCGCCGATCGACGGGCGCTCCTGGCCCTCGGCCTCCCCGGACTCCCACTGCTCCTCGAGCTCGCGCTTCTTGTTCGTGAGCTGGCGCTCCTGGTCGCGGAGGTTCGCGGCCTTCTCGAACTCCTGCGCCTCGATCGCGTTCTCCTTCGCGCGCCGGGTCTCCTCGATCTCCTCCTCGAGCTCCCGGTAGACGGGCGGGGAGGTCATCGACTTGATGCGCATGCGCGAGGCGGCCTCGTCGATGAGGTCGATCGCCTTGTCGGGCAGCTGCCGGTCGGCGATGTAGCGGTCGGCGAGCTCCGCGGAGGCCTCGAGGGCCTCATCGGTGATGTCGATCTTGTGGTGCTGCTCGTAGCGGTCGCGCAGGCCCTTGAGGATCTGCACGGTCTCGTCGATCGAGGGCTGCTCCACGCGGATCTGCTGGAAGCGCCGCTCGAGCGCCGAGTCGCGCTCGAGGTACTTGCGGAACTCGTCCAGGGTCGTCGCGCCGATGGTCTGCAGCTCGCCGCGGGCCAGCGCCGGCTTGAGGATCGAGGCCGCGTCGATCGCCCCCTCGGCCGCACCCGCGCCCACGAGATTGTGGATCTCGTCGATGAACAGGATGATGTCGCCGCGCTGGGTGATCTCCTTCATCACCTTCTTCAGGCGCTCCTCGAACTCGCCGCGGTACTTCGAGCCGGCGACCAGGGCCGCCAGGTCGAGCGTGTAGATCTGCTTGCCCTTCAGCAGCTCGGGCACGTCGGCGTTCGTGATGCGCTGCGCGAGCCCCTCGACCACGGCGGTCTTGCCGACGCCGGGCTCCCCGATCAGGATCGGGTTGTTCTTCGTGCGGCGCGAGAGGATCTGCATGATCCGCTCGATCTCGTTCTCGCGACCGACCACGGGGTCGAGCTTGCTCTCCGCCGCGAGCTTCGTGAGGTTGCGCCCGAACTGGTCGAGCAGCTTCGAGGACTTCTTGCCCTCGCCCTGCGCGGAGCCCGAGCCCGAGCCGGAGGAGCCGGAGCCCGAGGCGCCGGACTGCCCGCCCGAGCGGCGGCCGCCGGGGCCCGAGAGCATGCGGATGACCTCGTTGCGGATCTTCTCGGAGTCCGCGTCGAAGTCGAGCAGGATGCGCGCGGCGACCCCCTCGTTCTCCCGGACGAGGCCGAGCAGGATGTGCTCCGTGCCGATGTAGTTGTGGCCGAGGCTCAGGGCCTCGCGGAGCGCGAGCTCCAGCACCTTCTTGGCCCGCGGGGTGAACGGGATCTGGCCGGAGGTCACCTCCTCGCCGGAGCCGACGATGCGCACCACCTGGGCGCGGACGCGCTCGACGGTGATGTCCAGGCTCTCGAGGACGCGGGCGGCCAGGCCCTCCTCCTCGCGCAGCAGCCCCAGGAGGATGTGCTCCGTCCCGATGTAGTTGTGCTTGAGCGTTCGCGCCTCCTCCTGCGCGAGGACGACGACCTGACGGGCGCGCTCGGTGAATCGCTCGAACATGACAGCTGGTCCTTCCTGTCGGCGCCCGGCCGGGCGCCAGCGGTGGAGTCGTTCGGTGGTGGTCTCAGGTCTCAGGTGGATGCCGGGTCGCCGAAGCGCCCGTCCCACTCAACCCTTCGGCTCCCGAGGAGCTTTGGATGAGTGGTGCGGGTCGATCGAACGGCCATGGCTCACTCTACCAACGGGTCCGGGGCCGCCCGACCCGCCCCGTGGACAAACCCGCGGGGCCTGCGGAGGCCCGCCCGGAGGGGGTCGCGGCGGCGCGGGAAGGGCCCCGCGCACGCGCTCGCGTAGCCTGGGGCGATGCCCCGCGTCGTCATCGCCACCGCCTTCGGCGGCCCCGAGGTCCTGTCCCTCGTCGAGGAGCCCGTCGGCACGCCGGGGCCCGGCGAGGCGCTGCTCGAGATCCGCGCGGCGGGGGTCAACCCCGTCGACTGGAAGCGCTACGGCGGGGCGATGGGCGCCGACCCGGCGACCCTCCCGCAGCGGGTCGGCTTCGAGGCCGCGGGGGTCGTGACCGCCGTCGGCGCCGGCGCGAGCGGGCCCGCGGGACCCATCGCCGTCGGCGACGCGGTGATCGCCTTCCGGGTCGCCGGCGCCTACGCCGATCAGCTCGTCGCGCCTGCCGACGCCCTGGTGCCGAAGCCCGAGGCCCTCTCCTTCGCCCAGGCCGGCGGCCTCATGCTCGCCGGCACCACCGCCGTGCACCTGCTGAGCGCGGCCGGGGTCACCGAGGGCGACACCGTGCTGGTGCACGCCGCGGCCGGCGGCGTCGGCCGCCTGCTCGTGCAGCTCGCGCGCGTGCGCGGCGCCCGCGTGATCGGGACGGCGAGCGCGGCCAACCACGAGGACCTGCGCGCGCTCGGCGTCGAGCCGCTCGCGTACGGGCCGGGCCTGGTCGACCGCGTCCGCGCGCTCGCGCCGGAGGGCGTCGACGCGGCGCTCGACTGCGTCGGGACCGACGAGGCGGTCGACGCGTCGCTGGAGCTCGTGGCCGACCGCGACCGGATCGCGACGATCGCGGCCTTCGAGCGGGGCGCCGAGGCGGGCATCAAGCGCCTGGGCGGTGGCCCCGGCGCCGATTCCGGCACGGAGCTCCGCGACGCCGCCCGGCTCGAGCTCACCGCCCTGGTGGCGGGCGGGCAGCTCGAGGTGGTGGTGCGCGAGGAGCCGCTCGCCGACGTGGTCGACGTGCACCGCCGGGCGATGGACGGCCACGCCCGCGGGAAGCTCGTGCTCGTGCCCTGAGGCGGTCAGTCGCGCATCGCGGGGAAGAGCACAACCTCGCGGATCGAGCGCCTCCCCGTCATCGCGACGACGAGGCGGTCGATGCCCAGGCCGAGCCCGCCCGTGGGCGGCATGCCCTGCTCGAGCGCCTGGACGAAGGCCTCGTCGTAGGGCTGGGCCTCGTCGTCCCCCTCCCGGCCGAGCCGCGCCTGGGCCTCGAAGCGCGCCCGCTGCTCGTCCGGGTCGTTGAGCTCGGTGAAGGCGTTCGCGAGCTCCATGCCGTAGGCGAACATCTCGAAGCGCTCGGTCAGGCCGCCTCCCGACCCCCGCTCCCCGTCCGCCGGGCGCTTCTCCTTGGCCAGCGGGGAGAGCTCCACGGGGTAGTCGAAGAGGAGGGTCGGCTGCTGCAGCGTCGGCTCCACGAACTTCGAGAGCAGGTCGTCCACGAGCTGGGGCCAGCTGCGCCCCTCGACCGGCAGCCGGGAGCCGATCGCGGCGGCCAGCGCGCCGGCGTCGCGGTGGGCGAGCACGTCGACCCCGGACTCCTCGAGGATCGCCTGGGCCAGCGTGGTGCGCCGCCACGGCTCCGTGAAGCTCACGTCGGGATCGTCGTGGCCGACCGCGCGGGCCACGTCGCCGATCAGCCGCTCGAGCCGGTCGGCCGTGTCGTAGACGTCGGCGTAGGCCTCGTACCACTCGAGCATCGTGAACTCGGGGTTGTGCTTGAACGAGACGCCCTCGTTGCGGAAGACCTTGCCGAGCTCGTAGACGCGCTCGAGGCCGCCGACCACGAGCCGCTTGAGGTAGAGCTCGGTCGCGATGCGCAGGTAGAGGTCGCGGCCGAGCTCGTTGTGGTGCGTGGTGAACGGCCGGGCCATGGCGCCGCCGTAGAGCGGCTGGAGGATCGGGGTCTCCACCTCGACGAAGCCGTCCTCGTCCAGCGCCCGGCGCACCGCGGTGATGATCCGCGCGCGGGTGACGAAGAGCTCGCGGGCGTCCGGGCTGCCGATGAGGTCGAGCTCCCGGCGCCGGAAGCGCTGCTCGACGTCCTGGAGGCCGTGGTGCTTCTCGGGCGGCGGGCGCAGCGACTTGGCGAGGACGGTGACCGCGTCCACGCGCAGCGAGAGCTCGCCGCGGCGGGACATGAAGGCGGTCCCGTCGATCCCGACGAGATCGCCGAGGTCGAGCTCGAGGAGCCGCTCCATCGCCTCGGGGCCGAGGACGTCGAGCTTGGCCTGCAGCTGCAGGCGGCCCGAGCGGTCGTCGAGGTCGAGGAAGGCCATCTTGCCCTGGCCCCGGCGGGCGTGCAGGCGGCCCGCCACGCGGTAGCCCGCGTCGGTCTCCGTGCCCGGCGCGAGCTCGCCGTGGGCCGCGCGCACCGCCGCGATCGGCGTGACGCCTGCGAAGGCGTGCGGGAAGGGGTCGATCCCGTCGGCGCGCAACCGGTCGAGCTTGGCGCGCCGGGTCGCGAGCAAGTCCTCGGCCACGAGCTAGGAGCCCGCCGGTCGACGCATCGGAGCGCTAGAGCCCGACGTCGATCTGGGTGATCCTCGCCGTGCGGGTGGAGCCGTTCGGGAGGTTCACCGTGACCTCGTCGCCCTTCTTGCGGCCGACGAGCGCCTTGCCGACCGGCGAGACGTTCGAGAGCTTGCGCGGCGGGTCGGCCTCGGCCGAGCCGACGATGGTGAAGGTCTGGGGCTGGCCGGCGCCGTCGAAGGTCACGGTGACGGCCGAGCCGACGTCCACCACGTCGGTGTGGACGTCCTCCGGCGCGACCACGACGGCCGAGCGCAGGTTCTCCTCGATGGCGAGGATCCGCGTCTCGAGCATGGCCTGCTCGTTCTTGGCGTCGTCGTACTCCGAGTTCTCCGAGATGTCGCCGAACTCGCGCGCCTCCTTGATCCGCTCCGCGACCTCCCGACGGCGGACGGTGGAGAGCTCCTCGAGCTCGTCCTTGAGCTTCTCGAGGCCTTCGGGGGTGAGGATGACGTCCTTCGGCATGGAGCTCGTACGTCCTGGTCAGGGGCTGAAAGCGCGCGGAGTGTAGCGCCCGCTCCTCAGGCGGCTGCGAGCGGGCGGTGCGCCGCGAGGACGGCCCGCGCCGCGGCGACGTCCTCGGTCTGCTGCAGGGCGCTCTGCAGGGCCTTCGAGCCGCCGAGGCGATCGACGTACCAGGGGTACGCCTTGCGCAGGAAGCGGCCCGCGCGCACGGGCCCGAGGTGCTCGACGGTGCGGTCCATGAGCCATCCGAGCTCGGCCACGACCTCGTCGGGGGTGGGCTCCCCGGCGCCCGTGCCGAGCAGCTCGGCGAAGAGCCAGGGGTTGCCGAGGATCCCGCGCGCGAGCATGACCGCCGCCGCGCCGGTGTGCGCGTAGGCGCGGCGCACGTCCTCCGCGGTGTGCAGGCCGCCCGTCAGGATCACGGGCACGGGCAGGCTCTCCACCAGGCGCGCCGCCAGGTCGTAGTCCGGCGTGCCCCGGTGGTGGACCTGGGCCGAGCGCGGGTGGAAGGCGATGGCGGCGACGCCCGCCTCGGCCACCAGGCGGTGCGCCAGCTCGTAGCCCGAGGTGGTGTCGCCGGGCACGAGCCCGCTGCGCAGCTTGACCGTCACCGGGAGGCCCGAGCCCTCCCGGGCCGCGCGCGCGACCGCGACCGCGGTGTCCGGGTCCTTGAGCATCGCCGCACCCGCGCCCGTCCTCGCGACCTTGGGCACGGGGCAGCCCATGTTCAGGTCGATGACGTCCGCGTCGGTCGCCGCGGCCACGTGGGCGGCGGCGGAGCGCATGACCTCCGGGTCCTGGCCGAAGAGCTGGACCGCCACCGGGCCCGTGGCGC
Organism: uncultured Solirubrobacteraceae bacterium; assembly: GCA_964236905.1. Lineage (GTDB taxonomy): Bacteria > Actinomycetota > Thermoleophilia > Solirubrobacterales > Solirubrobacteraceae > Paraconexibacter. The sequence goes on from CAXSFZ010000055.1 coordinate 11,569, forward strand.
GCTCGTCGGGGTGCAGGCGGAGCATCTCCTCGCAGGTCTTGGGGTTGCCGTGGTGGATCGCGAAGCTCGAGACCATCTCGCTCACGGCCATCCCGGCGCCGTAGCGCTTGGCCTGCAGCCGCGCGCACCAGTTGCCGATGCCGGCCAGGGGCGCGAGCAGCACCCGGTTCGGGACCGTGAGCCCGCCGAGCCGCCAGGGGGTGTCGAGGCCGGGAAGCGCCATCAGGGCCCCAGGCTAGCCGTGGCCCCGCGCCAGGCGGCGAGGCGCTCGATCGCCTCGCGGACGGCCCCCGGCGCCCGGCGGCCGGGCTCGTGGTGGAGCGCGAGGACCTCGAGGACCCGCGCCCGCTTGTCGAGCTTCAGGTCCGCGCGGGCCACGAGGCGCTCGCCGTGGAGGATCGGCAGGACGTAGTAGCCCCAGCGCCGCCGGTCGGGCGGCACGTAGATCTCCAGGCGGTGGTCGAAGCCGAAGAGCTCGGCCGTGCGCGCCCGGTCGCAGAGCACGTTGTCGAACGGCGAGAGCGCGACGGTCCGGCGCCCCGGCGCGAGCGCATCAGCCGTCTCGAGCACCGCGCTGAGCGCGTACCAGCTGCCCTTGGTGCCCGCGACGCGCAGTGCCGTGACCTCGCCGGAGGCGACGAGCTCCTCGAGCACCGCGGGCAGGCCGGGGTAGCGCCCGCGGGTGAAGTGGCGGGTGACGTGGGTGGCCTTGGCCACCCCGAGCATCCCGAGCGCCCGCCGCACCGCGCGGGTGGTCACCTCGTGGTCGCCCAGCGGCGCGGCGTCCGCGGCCTCCAGGGCGCCGGGGGGCAGGCAGCGCTCGAAGACGTCCCACAGCCGCTCGGTGCCCCTGCGCCCGGCCACGCCGACGCGGCCGCTCAGCCACAGCACCTGGAGCATCCGGGCGACGGTCTGCCGGCTCGAGACCTCGTCGGTCCAGTACCCCCAGCGCCAGGGCTCGGCCGAGTGGTCCTCGAGCTCCTGGGCCCGCAGCGGCCCGTGGTCGCGCAGGTCCGCCACCAGCGCGTCCGCGAAGGGGGCGTTGGCCGCCATCCACGCCCGGCGGCGGGCGGCGCCGACCGAGCCGAGGTGCAGGTGGCGCCGCTGCTGCCAGCGGTGCAGCCCGAGGTCTGCGAGCGGGACGATCGAGGCGTCGTGGGCCCAGGCGTCGAAGCACGAACGGTCCTCGTGGATCGCCCGGTCGAGCGCGGCCTCGCCGAACCCGGGGCCCAGGCGTGCGTGCAGGACCAGCAGCGGGGAGCGGGCGACCGCCGCGATCGGGTCGAGCTGCACCGCGCCGAGGCGCTCCACCGTCCGGGCGACGTCGGCCGCGCCGGGCCGCGCGCGCGGCGGCGGCGCGGCGAGCCCCTGCGCGTGGAGCGCGAGGCGGCGGGCCAGCGCGATGGGGAGCGTCGCGGTCAGGAGTTGCGCTCGTGCAGCAGCTTCAGGCCCCGGAGCGTGAGGTCCTCGTCGATCGCGTCGATCCGGGTGGTGTACGGCACGATGTGCGCGGCCAGGCCGCCGGTGGCGAGCACCTCGGCGTCCTCTCCCAGCTCCTCCATGCAGCGCGCGACCAGGCCGTCCACCTGGGCGGCGTAGCCGTAGATGATGCCCGAGCGGATCGCCTCGACCGTCGACTTGCCGATGGCGTGCCGGGGCGGCGCGAGGTCGATCTTCGGCAGCCGGGCGCCGCGGGTGGTCAGGGCGTCGAGCGAGACCTCGATCCCCGGGGCGATCACGCCGCCGAGGTACTCGCCGCGCGCGGAGACCACGTCGTAGTTCACGGCGGTCCCGAAATCCACGGAGATCACGGGGCCGCCGACCCGGTCGTAGGCCGCCACCGCGTTGACGAGGCGGTCGGCGCCGAGCTCGCGCGGCGTGTCGATGCGGATCGGCATCGCGGTGCGCAGGCCCGGGCCGACCGCGAGCGTCTCGTGGCCGAGGTAGCGCCGGCCCATGCGCAGCCACTCGGGCTCCAGCTGCGGGACGGTGCTCGCGATGATCGAGCCGTCGATGTCGGCGAGGCCGATGCCGCGCAGCTCGAGCAGGGCGCGCAGGGCGGCGCCGAGCTCGTCCGCGGTCGAGGTCCGCACGGTGGCGAAGCGCCAGTGCTCGATGAGCTGCTCCCCGGCGTAGGTGCCGAAGTGCGTCTGGGTGTTGCCGACGTCGACGACGAGGAGCATCCGGGCGCGATCATCGCGGATGGGCCGCGCGGACGGCGCGGCGCCGGTCCGGCGGGCTCGGCCCTGCGCGCCGGGCGCTACGTCGCCTCGGGCAGGCCGAGCGGCGGGCCGTCACGGCGCACGTCCTCGTCGACCGGGAGGACCGCGAGCGCGTCGGCCAGCCGCGTCCCATCGGGCAGCGCGGCCGCGAAGTCGAGCTCGAGAAGCCCGATCAGCACGAAGCGTCGCCGGGTCAGCCTGGGGTGCGGCACCCTCAGGCGCTCCGTCGCGACGACCCGCTCCCCGAGGAGCAGCACGTCGAGGTCCACCGGGCGCGGGCCGTGGCGGACGTGGCCGGGTGTGCCGGGCTCCGGGCGCCCGAGGGCCCGCTCGACCTCCTTGCAGGCGTCGAGGAGCGCCTCGGGGGCCAGGGCGGTCTCGACCTCCAGGCAGGCGTTGAGGTAGTCGGGCTGCCCGGCGGGCCCGCCGACCGCGGCGCTCGCGTAGGTGCTCGAGCTGCGGACGGGCGCGACCCGATGCGCGGGCAGCGCGTCGACCGCCGCCTGGAGCATCGCGCGGCGGTCGCCCAGGTTGCCGCCGAGGCCGAGGAGCGCGCGGCTCACCGCGGGCGCGCGAGGGCGAGCTGGCGGGAGTGGGCGAGCAGCCGGCCGTCCGGGCTCCACAGCTCCCCGTCCTCCTCGAAGAAGCCGAGGGCGGAGGTGCGGCTCGTGAACCGGACCAGGACGGGGCCCGGCTCGCGGGCGACGGGCAGGCGGGCCCGGAAGTGGATCGTGAGGTCCACCGTGGGGGCCGCGATGGGCCCGTCGAGCAGCGCGAACGGTGCCGGCCACCAGACGTCGAGGAGGGTGGCGCAGGCCGGCGCGTCCGCGATCCGCGGGGGGTCGAAGGCGAGCCACCCGCCGGTGCAGGCCTCCTCGCCGCCGGCGAAGGGCGGGTCGCCGAGCGCCGGCCGGACCTCGAAGCGGTCGACGACCGGCGGCGTCCCGGCCAGGGGAGCCGCCCGTTCGAGCTCGGCCCACCGGGCGGCCGCGGGCGCCGGCGCCGCGTAGTCGACCGCGCTCGGGAGGTCGACCGCGAAGGCCGCGAGGGCGAGGAGGCAGAGGCGGCCGTCCTGCTCGAGGCGGGCGCTGAGGGTCGTGAGCGAGCGGCCCGCGCGCTCCACCACGACGGCCACCTCGACGGGTCCGGCGACCGACGGGCGCAGGTAGTGGAGCGTCAGCGAGCGGGGCGCTCGGGCCGGATCGTCGACCGCCTCCTCCAGCGCCCGGAGGACGATGCTCGCCAGGTAGCCGCCGTTCGGGCCCGTCGGGGCGAACCAGCCCGGATCGAGGCTCGCGCTCCAGCGCCCCGCGCCGCGGCGCTCGACGGCGGTGGCGTGGTCGAAGGGGTGGCTCACTCCTCGGTGCCCGCCTGGCGCCAGACCTCGACGGAGACCTCCTGCACGGGCAGGGCGATCGGCGGCTCCGGCTTGGCCGCCTTGACCCAGACCTCCTCGGCGTCGTAGTCGTCCAGGAGGCGGTCGGCGATCGCGGAGCAGAGCCGCTCGAGCGTCCGGTAGGAGCGCTGCTGGGCCACGAGCGCCACCGTGGAGCACACCTCGCCGTAGTCGACGGTGTCCTCGACCATGTCGGTGACCGTCGCGTCGCTCTCCCCCACCTCCAGGCGGATGTCGAGCACGAGGCGCTGGCCGATCTCGCGCTCGGCCGCGCTGACGCCGTGATGGGTGTACAGCGCGAGCCCGGAGACCTCGATGGTCACCTCGGTGTGGCGCCCGCCCTCCTCGTCGTCCTCCCACCCCTCGGCGTCCAGGTCGTCGTCCTCGGACGGGTCGGGCGGGACGTCCGGGTCAGGCATGGCCGCGCAACGTAGCAGTCGCCACCGTGAGCGCCTCGACGTGCGCGCGGACGTCGTGGACCCGGAAGACGCGGGCGCCCGAGGCGAGCGCGAGGACGTTGGCGGCGAGCGTCGCGGGGAGGCGATCGGCGGGGTCCTCGCGCTCCGTCAGGCGCCCGAGGAAGCCCTTGCGCGAGAGGCCGACGACCACCGGGAAGCCGAGCGCGACGAGCTCGGGCAGGCGCCGGAGCAGCTGCAGGTTGTGCTCGCCCGTCTTGCCGAAGCCGATCCCGGGGTCGAGCTGGATGCGCTCCTCGCGGATCCCCTCGCGGGTCGCGAACTCCACCCGGGAGAGCAGGAACGCCTTGACGTCGTCGACCACGTCGCCGTAGCGCGGGGCGTCCTGCATGGTCCGCGGCTCCCCGCGCATGTGCATGAGGCAGCAGTCGGCGCGGCGGTCGGCGACCAGCCCCGCGAGCTCCGGGTCGGCGCGGAAGGCGCTCACGTCGTTGACGTAGCGGGCGCCCGCGGCGAGCGCGGCCTCGGCGACGCGGAGCTTCGTCGTGTCGATGGAGACCCGCACCCCGCGCCGCGCGAGCGCGGCGACCACCGGGATCGTGCGCGCGCGCTCGAGCTCCTCCTCGACGGGCTCGGCGCCCGGGCGCGTGCTCTCCCCCCCGACGTCGACGAGCGCGGCCCCCTCGCGCGCGAGGGCCAGGCCGTGGGTGATCGCGGCGTCGGGCGCCAGCCAGCGGCCGCCGTCGGAGAACGAGTCGGGCGTCACGTTGACGATGCCCATGACCTCCCAGCTCACGGCAGGTGGCTCGTGTCGTTGAAGGAGCGCAGGAGCAGGCGGCCGTCGGCGTGGGAGACCAGGCGGCTGATCGAGCCGTTGTCGGCGTGGATGAAGGCGAACGGCCGCGAACCGGTGGCCTGGCGGCAGAGCTCCCCGATGACGCCGCCGTGCAGGACGGCCACGACCGTGATCCGGGCCTCGGGGTCGGGGTCGGGGTCGGCGTCGGCCTCGGGGTCGGCGTCGGCGTCGGCGTCGGGGTCGGGGTCGGGGTCGCCGCGGCCGCCGCGGGCGAGCGCGATCGTGGCCTCGAGCCCGGCCCGGACGCGTGCGGCGAAGGCGTCGGCCTCCTCGGCGCCCGGGATGATGCTCCAGCGCTCCTCGGCGAGCACGCGCCGCGCCACCGGGTCCCCGTGGGCGACGCGGACCCTGAGCTCGCCGCCCTCCCACGCCCCCAGGTGGACCTCGCGCAGCTCGGGCACCACCGTCGCCGACAGGCCGGTGGCCGCGAGGAACGGCGCAGCGGTCTGCTGCGTGCGCTGCAGCGGGGTGACGACCACGGCGCGCGGCGGCGGGCCGGCGGCCAGGCGGGCACCCACGAGCGCGGCCTGCCGCTCCCCCTCGGGCGCGAGCGGCGGATCGGCGTGGCCGCCCTCGATGAGCTCGAACGGCTCGCCGGCGACGTACGCCTGCGAGGCGCCATGACGCACCAGCACGATCTCGGTGGCGTCGGCCGGCACGCTGAAGGGGCGCTGGGGGTAGCTCGGCGCGGACACGACCCGAGGCTACTTCCGTCCTCGCGCGGGCGCCGAGGGGCGGACGGACGCGCGAGCCGAGCACCCCTCCACGCCACGCCACGCCGGGCCGCTCGCGGCGCCGGTGCGCACCGGTCCGTGGCGCATCGCACACGTGCCGTGCGCCTTCGGGGGCTCGGCGGGTAGGCCCGGGGCATGGCCACGTCCGCCGAGGTGCCGCTCACGTCCGTCGACCTCCACGGCCGGCGGCTCGCCTACCGGCGGCTCGGGAACGGCCCGGTGCTCCTGCTCGTGCACGGGCTCACCAACTCCTCGCTGTCGTGGCGCCCGGTCATGCGACCGCTGGCCGACGCCGGCCTCACCGTCATCGCCCCCGACCTGCCGGGCCACGGCGACAGCGAGCGCCACCGCGGCGACCACTCGCTCGGGGCCCACGCGTCGGTCCTCCGGGACCTGCTCCAGGTGCTGGACGTGCCGCGGGCGACGGTGGTCGGCCACTCCCTCGGCGGGGGCGTCGCCATGGTCTTCTCCTATCAGTTCCCCGGCCGGGTGGAGCGCCTGGCGCTCGTCGACTCCGGCGGCCTCGGGCGCGAGGTGAGCCGCCTCATCCGCGCGGCGACCCTGCCGGGAGCGGAGCTCGTCCTCCGGGCCGCGACCGCGCCGGCCGTGCTGCGCGCCGTGAGCACGGTGGGGGGCGCGCTCGGACGCCTCGGCCTGAAGCCGGGCGCCGACCTCGACGAGATCGCCGGCGGCGTCGCGTCCCTCGGCGACGGCGAGCGCCGCGCCGCCTTCGTGCGCACCGCCCGCTCGATCGCCTCGGTCCGGGGGCAGCGGGTCAGCGCCGTCGACCGCCTGTACCTCGCGGGCCAGGTGCCGGTGCTCCTGGTGTGGGGCGACCGCGACACCGTCATCCCCGTCGCCCACGCCCACGCCGCGCACGCGGCGCTGCCGACCAGCCGCCTGGAGCTCTTCCCGGGCGCCGGCCACTTCCCGATGCTCGACGATCCTGCGCGCTTCGCCGCGCTCCTGGCCGACTGGGTGGCCACCACCACCCCGACCGCCTACGACGAGGACCACCTCGGCGCCGTCATCCGCGCCCGCTCGGCGGAGCGCTGACGGCGCCGCCGGCTCCGGGGTGAGCGTCGGCGACCCGTTCGGGCGGGGGCGCGGGCGCGGGCGGGGGCGGGGGCGGGGGCGGGGGCGCGGGCGCGGGCGCGCAGCGATTCGGGGCGTTCGGATTCGGCCCCGCTCAGCGGGCCGCACTCCGAACGGGCGGTCAGGCGCGAGGGCGGGACTAGTCGAGCGCCCGTGAGGGCGTTCGGATCCGAGCCCGCTCAGCGGGCCGCATGCCGAACGGGTGCCCGTCCGAGGGCGTCCAGGACGACGCCTGCCACCTCCGCGGCTCTCTCGGCGATCTGCCGATGGGTGTAGCGATGGGGGTCGAATCCCGCGCGACGAAGCGCCAGGTCGCGATCGCGGTCCTGCTCGAAGGCGGCCTGGATGGCATGCCACCTGCGCCCGTCGACCTCGAGGGCCAGGCCGTGATCCGGCCAGACGAAGTCGACGCGTCCGGATCGGTCCGCGGCGGCGAGCGGCCACTGGCAGACCGGCAGGGGGATCCCGAACGTGCGGCACAGATCGAGGAACAGCTCCTCGAGCACCGATTCCGTGGGCGGTACCTCGTCGTGGTGCTCGAGCCGTTCGCGGAGCACGCGCCACCCAGGTCGGCGACGACCGACCTGGCGCGCCAACGGCCCGATGTCGAGCAGGAGCTGCTGGTCCGCGCCGTTCCACGCCCGCGTGAAATCTCGGCGGCGCGTCGCTCCGGCGAGGTCGGCGAGCGTGCGGGCGATGCTCGTGCACGGCAGCCCGTGGACCCAGACGAGGTCGTCCTCTCGCCAACGCCGCGTGTAGTGGAGTTCGATCCCGGCTCGGGACGACGGGCGCGCTGACCGTGACGTCGATGAGCTCGCGCGAGGCCAGCACATCGTGCTGGGTCGCCGCGGTGCGGTGGCTCAGCGCAGCGTCGCGCCCGTAGCGCAGCAGCGCCGCGCGCTGCCGCCCACGCCGCGTGAGGTCGAAGCGCCCGACGGCGTAGACGCCCTTGTGACGGACGTGCAAGGCGCCCGTCGCGAGCCGCCGGGCGACGGCGGAGTCGCTGAGCCCCAGGTCGCGGAGCTGGTGGTGGGTCAGCACGCCGTCGCGTGCCGCCGCTGCCGCGACGATCGCGGGCCCCCGGCCAAGCGTTCGGAGGCGAGCCCGCTCCGCGGGCTCGATGTCGAACAGCGGGTGGAAGTCCATGGGGGAAGCGTCGAACAGCGCCGCGTTCCCGAACAACACGCCTTCGCGTCGGAACGGGCGCGACGGTGTGACGGAAGCACGCACGATGCTGTGGTGCTGCCACGGAACCGCTCGACCTTCGTCCGTCCCCGCCCCGCCCCGCCCCGCCCCGGCTCGGCTCGGCTCGGCTCGAACGACGTCCTACCGCGCCGTCGGGACGGTGCGGTCGAGCCGGGCTCCGCGAACGCGCGCGGGTCACGTCGGTAGAAGTGGTGTAGGTCGGTCGCCGCGGGCGGGCTGAGGTTCAG
>CAXSFZ010000056.1:0-13868 GCA_964236905.1 uncultured Solirubrobacteraceae bacterium
AGCCCGCGGTGCTCGCGGGGCGGCGGAGGGCCGAGCGCCTGCGGTGATCGCGGGCGTTCGGATTTGAGCCCGCGCAGCGGGCCGAGGTCCGAACGGCACCGTCGGACGACGCGGCGAAGCCCGCGGCGCTCGCGGTGCGCCGAGCGCCACGCCCGAGCGCCGAAGCCCGCCCCGTTCGGATTCGGGCCCAGACAGCGGGCTCGAATCCGAACGGCGTCGGCGAGAGGCGGCCGGTCGGTCGAGTCGTGCTCGCGACCGCCGGCCGCCCCGGCGCCCACTCAGCGCCGGCGCCGCTCAACGCCCGCGCCCGCGCCCGCGTCTCGCGGCGCGCCGCCCGCGCGCCCCGCGCCGCTAGACGAGCTCGGCCGGCTCGTCCTTGCCCTGGAGCCGCTCGCGGCCGCGCTGGACGGCGGCGATGAACTTCGAGAGGTTGACCTCGAGGGTGTTGAGGATCTCGTCGGCGTAGTCCTCGGCGCCCAGGCGGATCTCGCGCTCGCGGGCTCGCGCGTCCTCGACGATGTCCTCGGCGGCGCGCTCGGCCTGCTTGGTGACCTCCTCCTGGGAGATGAGGTCGTCCTGCTTCTCGCGGGCCTCCTTGACGATGCGCTCGCTCTCCCGCTTGGCCTCCGCGAGCATCTCCTGGCGCTCCTTGACGATCCAGCGCGCCTGCTTGATCTCCTCGGGGATCGTCGCGCGCATCTGGTCGAGGATGTCGTAGATCTCCTCCTTGTCCACGCGCACGGTGTCCGTCATCGGGACGGACTTCGCGTTGTGCACGAGGTCGTCGAGCTTGTCGATGAGAACCAGGACGTCCATGGGCAACCCCTCTGTTCGCTAGCGCGTCAACCGTTCCTGCAACAGCGGCGCCACGGCCGCAGGCACGTACTCCTCGATGTTCCCGCCGAACGTCGCCAGTTCCTTGACCCCGCTCGAGCTGAGGAAACTGTACTTGGGGCTGGCCATCAGGTAGAGGGTGTCGATGTCGGGCGCCTGGTGGCGGTTGAGCTGGTTCATCTCGAGCTCGTACTCGAAGTCCGAGATCGCGCGCAGCCCCTTCACGATCGTGTGCGCGCCGACCTCGCGCGCGAAGTGGACCACGAGCGTGGAGAACGGCTCCGGGCGCACGTTCCCGAGGTGCTCCGTCGCCGCCCCGATGAGCGCCATGCGCTCCTCGATGCTGAAGAGCGGCGGCTTCTTGCGCACCGACGCGTTCACGATGCCCACGACCACCTCGTCGAAGATCGCGCTGGCCCGCGTGATGACGTCGAGGTGGCCGTTGGTGATGGGGTCGTAGGAGCCCGGGCAGACGGCGATCTTCGGGTCGGGGCTCATGGAGCGGCGTGGATGCGGATGAGGGTGTCTCCGTAGTGGCGCTCGTGCGTGGTGGGCAGGGAGAGCGCGAGCGGCGCACGGCGCGAGCTCTCGGTCACGACGCGGGCGCCGGGCGCCAGCAGGCCGGTGAGCACGGGGCCGAGCGCAGCGCCGAGCCCGGCGGCCAGCCGGTACGGGGGATCGAGGAACAGCAGATCGTAGGCCTCCGCGCGCGCCAACGCCGCGCGGGCGAGGCTCCCGGCGTCACCGGCCCGGACCGCGGCGCGCTCGGGCCCGAGCCCGAGCGCCGCCACGTTGGCCCGCAGGATCGCGACCGCTCGAGGCTCCCGCTCGACCAGGACGGCGCTCGCGGCACCCCGCGAGAGCGCCTCGAGCCCGAGCGCCCCGGAGCCCGCGTAGAGGTCGAGCACCCGCTCGCCGTCGAGCGGCCCGAGCATGGAGAACAGCGCCTCGCGCACCCGATCGGAGGTCGGGCGCGTCGCGTCGCCGGGGGGCGCGGCGATCCGCCGGCCCCGGTGGGTGCCGGCCACGATGCGCAGGGTCCCGGGCACCGGGACATCCTGCCGCGCCGGCGCCTCCGGCGCCGCGCGGCGCCCGGAGCGTCCCTCGGCGGCTCCCGCGTGCCCCGGCGCGCACCGCGCCGCACCCCGCCTCAGGCGGCGAGCGCCGCGGCCTCGAGCCCGGCGAGCGCGTCGCGCAGCAGCGCGTGCTCGGGCCGGGCGAGCTCCGGGTCGGCGTCGAGCAGCGCCGCGGCGCGCGCGTGGGCGCGCGCGAGGAGCTCGGCGTCGTCGGGGAGCCGCGCGAAGCGGAAGCGGGCGAGGCCGGACTGACGGGTGCCGGTGAGCTCCCCCTCCCCCCGCAGCTCGAGGTCGAGCTCGGCCAGCGCGAAGCCGTCGGTGTGCTCGGCCAGGGCACGGAGGCGGCGCGAGCCCTTCGGCCCGAAGAGCAGGCAGACCGAGGCGTGGCCGCCACGCCCGATGCGCCCGCGGAGCTGGTGGAGCTGGGAGAGCCCGTAGCGGTCGGCGTCCTCCACGAGCATCACGGTCGCGTTGGGCACGTCGATGCCGACCTCGACCACCGTGGTGGCCACGAGCACGTCGACCTCGCGCGCGGCGAAGCGCTCCATGGTGGCCGCCTTCTCCGCGGGGCGCATCTGGCCGTGGAGGAGCGCGACCTCGAAGGCCGCGAGCTCCCCGGTCCGCAGCCGCTCGTACTCGGCGGTGGCGGCCCGCGCCTGCACCGCCTCGGAGTCGCTGACCAGCGGGCAGACCACGAAGGCTTGGCGCCCGGCGCGGAGCTCCTCGCGGATGCGCTCGTAGGCGCGCGAGCGCTCCCGCTCGCTCTCGGCCACGTGGGTGATGATCGGCTTGCGGCCGCCCGGCAGCTCCCGCAGCGTCGTGACCTCGAGCGCGCCGAAGGAGGCGAGGCGGAGCGTGCGCGGGATCGGCGTGGCCGTCATGTGGAGCACGTGGGGCACCCGGCCGGGCGGCGCCTTGGCGTCGAGCGCCGCCCGCTGGCGCACCCCGAAGCGGTGCTGCTCGTCGACGACCACCACGCCCAGGGAGGCGAACGCCACCGGCTCCTCGATCAGCGCGTGGGTCCCGACGAGCAGGTCGAGCTCCCCCGAGGCGAGGCGGCCGAGCAGCTCCCGCCGGCGGGAGCCGGTCACCGAGCCGGTGAGCAGCGCACCGCGGGCCGGGGCGTCCGCCCCCAGCAGCCCGGCGTCGCCGAGCCCCGGGACCAGCCGCGCGAGCGTCGCGAAGTGCTGCTCGGCGAGCACCTCCGTCGGCGCCATGAGCGCCGCCTGGTGGCCGTGCTCGACCGCCCGGAGCATCGCGTGCAGCGCCACGACCGTCTTTCCCGAGCCCACCTCCCCCATGAGCAGCCGCTGCATCGGCCGCTCCCGCGCGAGGTCGGCGTCGAGCTCGGCGACGGCCGCGGCCTGGTCGCCCGTGAGCGCGAACGGCAGCAGCTCCGCGCGCCACCGGGCGGTGAGCGCGTGCGGGCCGTCGAGCCGGGGCGCGCGGTCCTCGCCCGCGCGCTCCTCGCGCAGCCGCAGCTGGACGACCTGGTCGAGCAGCAGCTCGTCGAAGGCCAGCCGCCGGCGGCCGGCCTCCCGGTCGCCGAAGTGCGCCGCCGTGAGGGCCGCGACCGCGTCGGGGAGCCGCTCCTCCACGCGCAGCCGCGCCGGCAGCACCTCCACCGCGTCGGCCACCGCGCCGCGGTGCTGCTGGACCATCGCGAGGATCTGCGTGCTCGTGACCCCCTTGGTGGCGGGGTACTGGGGGACCTCCGCGCCGGCCTGAGCGCCCGGGGCCTCCGCCGCGCCGACCGGCGCGTCGGTCCGCGCGTGCGCGCTCACCCGGAAGCGGTTGCGGCCCTGGAACTTCCCTGCCAGCACGAGCCGGGTGCCGGCCGGGTAGGCGCGCTGGAGCCAGGGCTGGTTGAAGAACGTCGCGGCCATGGTCCCGGTCGCGTCGGCCACCACCGCCTCCACGAGCGGCTTCATGCCGCGCCGCCGCACGGGCCGACTGGTGATGGAGCGAACCTCGACGACCACGGTGGCGACCTCCTCGGGCTGGAGCTCGGCGATCGTCCGGCCCTCCCCCGTGTCGCGCGGCAGGTGCTCGAGGAGCGCGCCGACCGTCGTGAGGCGGAGCAGGGCGGCGGCCTCGGCCACCGTCGCGGGCGCCCAGGCGGGCGTCGCGGCCCAGGCACTCGGCCGCGGCCACCGCACGGGCGCCTCGCGCAGCTGGGCGGGGCTCAGCCCGAACGAGGTGGCGAAGGCGGTCGGCACGGCGTGCCGCCCATCCTGACGCGGGCGCCGGAGGGCGCGCTCGGGCGCCGTGGCGCTTCCCCGGCTGTGGGAGGCTGCGCCCCGTGCCCGCCCTGCTCCTCGGTCCGCTGCTCCGCTACGTCTCCGACACCGAGGCCACCGTCTGGGTCGAGACCGACGCGCCCTGCGAGGTCCGCGTCCTCGACGCCGTCGCGGCGACCTTCTGCGTCGCCGGCCACCACTACGCGCTCGTGGTGCTCGAGGGGCTGCCGCCGGCCAGCACGCTGCCCTACGGGGTGGCGCTCGACGGCGAGCCCGCCTGGCCGCCGCCCGAGGACCCGTTCCCACCCTGCGTCATCCGCACGCACGACCGCGACCGCCCGGACCGGCTCTCGCTCGCCTTCGGCTCCTGCCGCGTGAGCGTGCCGCACGAGCACCCCTACTCCCTGCGCAAGGACGACGACCCACGCGGGCGGGAGGTCGACGCGCTCCTCGCCCTCACCGAGCGCATGCGCGGGCAGCCGAGCGAGCAGTGGCCCGACGTCCTGCTGCTCCTCGGCGACCAGGTCTACGCCGACGAGGTCTCCCCGCGCACGCGGGAGCTCATCGACCGGCGGCGGCGCGGCCGTGATCCCGCGACGCTGCCGCCCCCCGAGGAGGTCGGCGACTTCGAGGAGTACACCGCGCTGTACCGCGAGAGCTGGAGCGACCCGGCGCTGCGCTGGCTGCTCTCCACCGTCTCCTCGGCGATGGTCTTCGACGACCACGACGTGCACGACGACTGGAACACCTCGCACGCCTGGGTCGAGCAGATGCGCGCCGAGCCGTGGTGGGAGGCGCGGATCGTCGGGGCCTACGCGAGCTACTGGATCCACCAGCACCTGGGCAACCTCTCCCCCGCCGCGCTCCGCGAGGACCGGGCGTTCTGTGCGCTCCACGACGTCGCCGACGCCGGGGAGCAGGTCCGCGCCTTCGCCCGGGAGGCCGCCCACGAGGTCGCCGCGGCGCGCTGGAGCTACCGGCGCGACCTCGGCCGCACGCGGCTGCTCGTGCTCGACTCCCGCGCCGCGCGGGTGCTCGAGCCCGGGCGGCGGCAGATGCTCTCCGACGGCGAGTGGGCGTGGGTCCGCGAGCAGGTCGCCGGCGACTACGACCACCTGCTCGTCGGCACCTCGCTGCCGTTCCTCCTGGCCCCCGGCCTGCACCACCTCGAGGCGTGGAGCGAGGCGGTGTGCGACGGCGCGTGGGGCGGCTGGGCGGCGCGGCTCGGCGAACGGCTGCGCCGGGGCCTCGACCTCGAGCACTGGGCCGCGTTCCAGGGCTGCTTCACCCGGCTCGCCGGACTGCTCGAGGAGGTCGCCCGCGGCGAGCACGGGCAGGCGCCCGCGACGATCGTGCTCCTGTCGGGCGACGTGCACCACGCCTACCTCGCGGAGGCGCGGTTCGCCTCGGGCCCGGTGGCGAGTCGGGTGCTGCAGGCGACCTGCTCGCCGGTTCGCAACCCGCTGGACGCGCGCGAGCGCCGGGCGCTGCGCGCCGCCTTCGGCCGCCCGCTCACCGCGCTGACCCGGCGGATGGCCCGAGCGGCCGGCGTGGCACCGGCGCCGCTGCGCTGGGCGTTCAGCGCCGAGCCGACCTTCGACAACCAGGTGGCCGAGCTGCGGCTCGAGGGGCGGGAGGCGCTGCTGCGGGTGGAGCGCACCAAGCCGGAGGACTGGGCGGCGCCCAAGCTCCACCTGAGCCTCTCGGCCGCGATCGGCGCGCGCGAGCAGGCGCCGGGCCGGGCCTTCGCGGGCTGATTCCCGCAACTTCCCGGGCGCCGGCTCGTTCCCCCGGCATGCCCTCTCGCGTGCTCCTGGCCGTGACGCTCACCGGCGTGCTCGCCGCCGTCGCGCCCGCCGCCGGCCGGGCGCCGTCGCGGAGTTGCCCCTCCGCCCGCACGGTCACCCGCACGGCGGCGCTCGTGGTCTACGAGCGCGACGAGCCGGCGACACGTGACGTCCCGGCCGGGACGCTGCTCCTCGCCTGCGAGCGCGCGACCGGGCGACGGACGGAGCTCGCCCGCGACGGCGGGGACGGCATCAAGCGGTCGACGACCTTCTCGACCGTCCGCGCCGCGGGCACACACGTCGTGGTCATCGAGACGTCGTTCGACGGCAACGGATCGGCGTTCCAGTACGTCGACCACGTGGACGTCGCGCGGCGCCGCTTCACGTCGGCGGGGCTCCTCGACCGCTGCGACGGCCTTCAGGGCGAGCCCGTGCGGAGCCTGCGGGTCTCCGCCGGCGGGCGGGTCGCCTGGATCCAGCGGCTGCAGTGCGCTGGCTCCATGCCGGTCGGCGTCTACGGGTGGTCGGGGTCGCGCTTGCTCTTCCTGGATCCCGGGCCCGGCTTCCGCGACCTGCGCCTCACCGCCTCCGGTGCGATGTGGAGCTCGCGGACGGGCCCGCACCACGCGATCCTCGACCCCGTGCGAGGGCCCTTCGCAGGGACCGTCCTGACGGTTCCGCCAGCCTAGGCGAAGGGAGGGCAGGAGGGGTCTGCGCTCCACGCGTGGTCCTGCCACCACTCCGGCGCACGCCGCGGGTACAGCGCTTCGACCGGCGCCCCGCCCTACTGGGCGCTGAGCAGCCACCAGTAGGCCGGCTGGCCGCCCTCGGAGAGCTCGAGCTCCACGCCGTTGGCCAGCGCGGTGACCGCCTGCGCGCTCAGCGGCGCGTCGGCGCCGGCGATGCAGGTGATGAGCTCCGCGCCGTGCTCGAGGGCCCGGAGCACGCGCCCGAGCGCCTCCTCCGGGCTCCCCCAGGCCACCAGCTCGTCGTCGACGAAGCCCACGGCGTCGCCCTCCGCGAAGCGCCCCTGCGCGTCCTGCCGCCCGGCCCGGGCCACGGCGCCGGTCCGCAGCTCCGCGAGCTCGGCGCGCATGGCGGCGAGGTTGTCCTCGCCGGAGCGGGAGGGCACCAGCGCCACGGCCGCCGCGAGCCCGGCCTGCATGGAGCGGGTCTCGAGCACGTGGACGCGCTTGTCGGAGAGCTCCGCGGCACGCTCGGCGGCCATGAAGACGTTCGCGGAGTTCGGCAGCAGCACCACCTCCTCCGCCGGGACGAGATGGATCCCGGCCAGCAGCTCGTAGGTGGACGGGTTGAGGGTCTGGCCCCCGTCGAGCACCTGGGCGCCGAGCCCCGCGAAGAGCGCGGCGACGCCGGCGCCGGCGACCACGGCGAGCGCCCCGGTGCAGGCGCCGGGGACCGGGGCCGCGCTCAGCCGCCGCTCGCGCTCGGCCACCTGCGCGTGCATGTCGGCCACGTCGAGGTGGGAGACGGCGTGCGGCGGCTGGAAGAGGCCGGTGGCCGACTCCGGGTCGTCCGTGTGGACGTGGACCTTGAGCGTCGCGGCGTCGCCGACGACCAGCACCGAGTCGCCGATGGCCTCGAGGCGGGCGACGTGGTCCACCCGGTCGAGGTGGGAGCCGGTGACCGCGAAGTTCGTGCAGAAGCGGAAGGTGCTCGAGGCGTGCTCGGGGTGGGTCACCCGCACCGCGGCGGCGTGGCGCGGGATCTCGGGGCCCTGCGTGCCGCGGAGCGCCGCGACCACGCCCGCGAAGAGGATCGTCACCGCGTGCCCGCCTGCATCGACCACGCCGGCCTCCTTGAGCACCGGGAGCAGCTCGGGCCCGCGGCGGACCGCCGCCTCCCCCGCCTCGAGCGCCCGCTCGAGCACGTCGGCGATCAGCGCGTCCTGCAGCGCGGCGTTCGACTCCGTGCCGAGCCGCGGCTTCGGCAGCGCCGGGAGCTCGAGGGCGATCCGCTGCGCCATCTCGCGCATCACCGTGAGCATCGTGCCCTCCGCGGGGTGGCGCACGGAGTCGTAGGCCCGCTGGGCGGCGCGGGCCATGGCCGCGCCGATCAGGATGGGGTCCACGAGCTCGCCCGGCCGCGAGACGAGCTCCTCGGCCGCGCCGCGGATGAGCTGGGAGAGGATGACGCCGGAGTTGCCGCGCGCCCCGAGCAGGGCGGCGCGGGCGACGGACTCCGTGAGCTCCGCCCGCCCGACCGCGTCGAGGGTGCGCTCCGGGTCGGCGAGCAGCCGGTCGATCTCGTCGAGCACGGCGCCGAGGGTCAGGGCCATGTTGTCGCCCGTGTCGCCGTCGGCGACCGGGAAGACGTTCAAGTCGTTGATCTCCTCGCGACGGGACTCGAGGTGCGTCAGCGCTCCCGCGACGACCTTCCGGAACCGGACGAGGCTCGGGTCCTGCATCGGCGGCCGGCGCCCGGGGCGCTAGACGGCCTTGGTGACCTTGCCCGCCTTGAGGCAGCGGGTGCAGACGTTCACGCGCCGCGGGGCGGCACCGACCATGATGCGCACCTTCTGCAGGTTCGGGTTGAACCGGCGCTTGGTCGCGACCATCGAGTGGCTTCGGCTCTGGCCGAAGGCGGGACCCTTCCCGCAGCTGTGACAGACCTTGGCCATGAGGCGGCGGAGTGTAGCGAGGCAGGCTGTCCGACGAGCGCTCAGGCGGGCTCGCGCTCGCGGACCGGCCGCTCCGGCGCGGGCGGGTGCGCGGGGCGCCGTGCGGGCGCGGGCTTGTGGTCGCCGAGGCGGCCGGGCTCGCGCAGGCGCACCGGCGAGGGCTGCGCGTCGGGCAGGGTCGGCGTGGTGAAGGCGCCCCCGGCCGGGCCGGCGGGCAGCACGGGCGGCTCGGGCTCGTCCTTCGGCCACCAGTCGCGCCACGAGCCGGCGGTCTCGCCGTCGTGGTCCATGAGGTTCCACACGAGCACGGCGGCGCCGAGCACGTGCACGAGGAAGGTGAGCAGGAGCGCCAGCAGCTCCATGGTTCCGCTGATCTGCACGGGTCCAGCGTATCCGCGCCGCGCGGGTCGCTACGCGCCGAGTTGGGCCTGCACGGCGAGCACCGCGAGCACCGCCTCGGCGGCGTGGCGCCCCGAGTCGCGCTTGCCGCCCCCGGCCCGCGCGCGCGCCTGCGCCATGTCCTCGACGGTGAGCACCCCGAAGCCGCACGGCACCCCCGTCTCGAGCCCCACCGCCATGATCCCGCGCGCCGCCTCGGCGCAGACGTGGTCGTAGTGGCTCGTCTCCCCGCGGATGACCGCCCCGACGCAGGCCACCCCGGCGTAGCGGCCGGTGCGCGCCGCCAGCTTCGCGCTCAGCGGCAGCTCGAAGGCGCCCGGCACCTCCAGGACCTCCACGGTGTGGCCGGCCTCCTCGAACGTGGCGCGGGCCGAGCGGACGAGCGCGTCCGCGAGCTCGCGGTAGAACGTCGCCGCCACCACCGCGCACCGGCTCACCGGCCCTCGCCCTCCTCCTCGCGCCGCAGGTCGGCGCGACGCTCGGCGGCGAGCATCTCCTGGTCCACGTTCACGCCCTGGTGGTGCAGGATGTGGCCCATCCGCAGCGCCTTGGCGCGCAGGTAGGCCTCGTTGTGCGGGTTCGGGAGGTGCTCGATCGGCACCTGGTCGCTGACCGTGAGCCCGTACCCCTCGAGGCCCTTGATCTTCTTGGGGTTGTTGGTGAGCAGCCGCATCGAGCCCAGCCCGAGGTCGACGAGGATCTGGGCGCCGATGCCGTAGTCGCGCAAGTCGGCGGGCAGCCCGAGCTCGAGGTTGGCGTCGACCGTGTCGTAGCCCTCCTCCTGCAGCTTGTAGGCGCGCAGCTTGTTCAGCAGGCCGATCCCACGCCCCTCCTGGGAGAGGTACAGCAGCACGCCGCGGCCCTCGCTCTCGATCATCCCGAGCGCGCTCTCGAGCTGCTGGCCGCAGTCGCAGCGCAGGGAGTGGAAGACGTCCCCGGTCAAGCATTCGGAGTGGACGCGGACGAGCACGTCGGGGACCCCGCGGACGTCGCCCTTGACCATCGCCACGTGGTGCTTGTCGTCCACGAGGGAGCGGTAGCCGACCACCTCGAAGACGCCGAAGGAGGTCGGCATCGCGGTCTGCACGACCCGCTCCACCAGCTTGTCGTGGCGGCGCCGGTAGGCGATGAGGTCGGCGATGGTGATCATCCTCAGGCCGTGCTTGAAGCAGTAGGCCTTCAGGTCGCCGACACGGGCCATCGACCCGTCCTCGTTCATGATCTCGCAGATCACCCCGGCCGGCGCGCACCCGGCGAGGCGCGCGAGGTCGACCGAGGCCTCAGTGTGCCCCGTGCGCTCGAGGACCCCGCCCGACTTGGCCTTGAGCGGGTTGACGTGACCCGGGGTGACGATGTCCTCGGGCCCCCGGGCCGGGTCGACGGCGGTGCGGATCGTGTGGGCGCGGTCGGCGGCGGAGATCCCGGTGGTCACGCCCTCCCGCGCCTCGATGGAGACGGTGAACGGCGTCTCGTAGGCCGAGCCGTTCTTGGCCGCCATGAGCTCGAGCCCGAGCTCGTCGCAGCGCTCCGGGGTCATCGCCAGGCAGATGTAGCCACGGGCGTGCGTGGCCATGAAGTTCACCGCGTCGGGGGTGACGTGCTCGGCCGCGATCACGAGGTCCCCCTCGTTCTCCCGGTCCTCGTCGTCGGTGACCACCACGAACCTCCCGGCGGCCAGGTCCTCCAGGGCCTCCTCGATGGAGGCGAACGCGTCGTCGCGGGCGACGCCGGCGGCGGGCAGCGAGGCGCTCACCGCCGGTGCGCCCCGAGCATCTTCTCGGCGTACTTGGCCATCACGTCGACCTCCAGGTTGACCCGGCGGCCCGGTTCGGCGGCGCCCAGCGTGGTGCGCGCGAGCGTCTCGGGGATCAGGGAGACGGTGAACTGCTCGTCGTCGACGGCGGCGACCGTGAGCGAGACGCCGTCGATGGCGATCGAGCCCTTCTCCACCACGTAGCGCAGGAGCCCGCCGCCCCCGCCCTCCACCGCGATGGCGATCCGCCGCGCGAGCCCGTCCGGCGTGACCGCGGCGACCGTGCCGACCCCGTCGACGTGACCCTGCACGATGTGGCCGCCCAGGCGCGCGTCGGCGCGCAGCGCCAGCTCCAGGTTCACGGGCGAGCCCGGCGCGGCCGCGCCCAGGGCGGAGCGGGCGAGCGTCTCGTTCATCACGTCGGCCGAGAAGCCCTCGGCCGTCGGCTCCACGGCGGTGAGGCAGACGCCGTTGACCGCGATGGAGTCGCCCGGCCCGAGCTGGGGGCCGAGCCGGGTGCGGACCCGCACGCGCGCGCCGTCCGCGGTCTCCTCCACCGCGCCGACCTCCCCCAGGTCCTCCACGAGCCCCGTGAACATCTCACCACTCCCTGAGCCGTGCCTTGACCAGGACGTCCTCGCCCGAGCGCTCGCAGTCGAGCGTGAGCGCCCGCAGCGCCTCGGAGATCCGCTCGACCCCCTCGCCCTCGAGCGGATCGCGGGCCGCGCGGCCGCCGAGCAGCAGCGGGGCGAGGAAGAGGCGGACCTCGTCGACCTCGCCGGCGTCCAGGAACGCGCCGGCCAAGTGGGGACCGCCCTCGAGCAGCAGCGCGTGCACGTCCCGGTCGCCGAGCTGGCTCAGGGCCGAGCGCACGCGCGCGGGCTCGTGCTCCCCCGTGGCGACGATGACGTCGACCCCGGCCATCTCGAGCGCGTCGGTCGCCTGGCGCGGGGCGGCGCGCGAGACGACCACGGAGAGCGGCAGCTCCCCCGTGGCCTCGACGAGCTTCGAGTCGAGCGGGAGGCGGGCCGTCGAGTCGAAGACCACCCGCCGCGGCTGGCGCGTGACGCTCGGCACCCGGGCCGTGAGCTGCGGGTCGTCGGCCAGCGCGGTGCCGATCCCGACCGCCACCGCATCGACGGTCGAGCGCCAGACGTGGGCCAGCTCGCGCGAGTGCTCGGAGGAGATCCACTTGGAGTCGCCCGTGGCCGTGGCGACCTTCCCGTCGAGCGTCATCGCCGACTTGAAGAGCACCCAGGGCCGGCCGGTGCGGGCGTGCTTGCGGAAGCCCTGGTTGAGCAGGCGCGCCTGCGCGGCGAGCTCCCCGCCGGCCACGTCGACCTCGACGCCCTCGTCGCGCAGGATGCCGAGCCCGCGGCCGGAGGCCTTCTCCGTCGGGTCGTCCGAGCCGACCACGACGCGGCCGAGCCCGGCCTCGAGGATCGCCTGGGTGCAGGGCGGGGTCTTGCCGTGGTGGCAGCAGGGCTCGAGCGAGACGTACAGGGTCGCGCCGGAGAGGTCGGCCCCGTCGCAGGCGGCGATCGCCCGCACCTCGGCGTGCGGCCCGCCGAACTCGTCGTGCCAGCCCTCGCCGAGCACCTCGCCGTCGCGCACCACCACCGCGCCGACCACCGGGTTGGGGTGCACCCGGCCGAGCCCCTGCTGGGCGAGCTCGAGCGCCCGGGCGAGGAACGCGTGGTCGGTCTGGGTGCGGAGCATCGGCGTCCCCGGGCAGTCTACGGGCCCGCTCCGGCGCTCCGGGACGTGCGCGCGTCGCCGCTCACCCGGCGCACTGGCCGCCGCGCAGGCGGTAGACCTGCATGATCGGCCCGGGCCGCCGGTAGGCCCGCGGCGCGTAGTCGAAGGAGAAGTCGAAGTCGAAGGGCACGTGGTCGCCGCGGGCGAAGGGCGAGGACTCGTGCACGAGCCGCCCGCGGCGCTCGAGCTCGGCGTAGTAGGCGATGGCCTGCGGCACCTGGGCCGCGTCGACCTCGGCGCGCCCGCGCTGGGTGGAGCCCGAGACGACCCAGCAGTACCCCTCCCGCTCGTACTGGGCGACGAGCGCCGGCCGCAGCGTCCGCTCGTAGTCCTCCACGTTGACCACGCGCCCCCGGCCGGGCACCGGCGTGACGCCGTCGTCCTCCACGGCGGCCCGGGCGGTCGGGAACTTCGACCACCGGTTGCCGTTGGCGGTGAGCGACGAGGGGTGGCCGATGTCCTGCGCCCAGCCGTCCGGCACCACGGGCTCCACCACGATCCGGGTGGCGACCCGCCGCAGCCGGCCCGTCCGGGCGCTGCGGACCGTCTGCTGCGCCGGCACGTGCGCGACCATCCAGGCGCGCGTCGCGTTCCGGGTGTCCTCGCGGGAGAGGACCCGCCCGGAGTGCACCACGGAGACGAGCCCCTGGCCGCAGACCGCGGCCCCGGCGAGCGCGAGGAGGCCCGGGCGCAGCCGCGGGGCGCGGCGGGCGCCCCACTCGGCGAGCTCGAGCGCGAGATAGGCGGCCAGGAGGCAGACCAGCGGGAGCACCGGGATGATCCAGCGCCCGAAGAAGCGGCCCTGGAGCCCCATGAAGAGGACGAAGGCGACGGGCGCGGGCACGAGCACCCAGAGCAGCCGCGGTTCCGCGCGGCGCAGCCAGCCGACGGCGCCGAGGGCCAGCAGCGCCGGGGCCCAGCCGAGGCCCCAGGTGAGCGCCCGGAGGTAGAAGAGGATCCCGTCGTCGGCGGTGAGGCCGAGCTTGCCGCCCGTGTCGGTCGCCGTCTCGCTCTGGTGGGCCAGGCCGTCGTAGAACTCGCCCGGGGCGAGCAGGGCGTAGGGGTCGGCCGCCACGAACCCCGCCACCGCCAGGCCGCCGGCGAGCAGGAGCCCACGGAGCGCCGCGCGGCCGCCCGCGCCCCGCGCTCCCACCGCGGCCGCCCCGAGCAGCGGGAGCAGCACGATGCCCCCCGTGTACTTCGTGGCCGCCGCGAGCCCGAGCCCCAGCCCCGCCACGGCGTAGTCGCGCGCGCGCCCGTGGCGCAGCACCCCCGCGCTGCCCCACAGCCCCAGGCAGATCGGCGCGAGCGTCGGCGCGTCGTTGAGCGCGAGGTGGGCGTAGAAGACGGGCAGGAAGGCAACCCCGAGCCCCCCGGCGG
>CAXSFZ010000056.1:13878-19659 GCA_964236905.1 uncultured Solirubrobacteraceae bacterium
GCCGGTCCCCGTCCCCCGCACCCGCCAGCGCGACGAGCCCCCCGGCGGCCAGCAGCCCGACCCGCCGGTCGAAGAGCCGCACCCCGGTGAGGTAGAGCAGCCCGACCGCGAGGGTCCCGAGCACCGCGGCACTCGCCCGCGCCACGACGTAGACCTGGGTCGGGTCGGTGGCGTAGGCGTGCGAGACGCCGACCCGACCGCCGAACCACAGTCCGAAGACGACGTGCAGCAGGTAGGTGTAGGCGGGAGGGTTGACGAAGTAGTGCGGGTTCAGGTCGTGGCCGAAGAGCCCGATCGCCCGCGGCACGAAGTGGGCGTTCTCGTCGGTGTTGTAGGCGTAGGGCAGGCCGTGGGCGATGCCCCAGATCCGCACGAGGAGCGCGCCGAGGAGCACGGCGGCGACCGCGAGCCCCCACCCCGAGGGGCGCGGCGGGCGCCGGGCGCGCCGGCGCGGCGGGGGCGGCGCGGCCCGCTCGGACGGAGCGGCCCGCTCCCTCAGCACCGCACGTAGGCCGCGTAGTAGGACGTCGTCGCCACCCGGACGAAGCCCGGCAGCGGGACGGAGTCCATCGGGTCGTCGGCGTCCTCGACGATGGCCTGGCGCAGCAGCGCGAAGCGGTTGGTCACGTAGAGCGCCACCCCGCGGTGGATCCGGCCGGCGTTGGCCGGGTCCGCCCGGGCCAGGACGCCGGTGACCCCCTTGTCGAGCACCCAGCGCACGTCGGGCACGAGCTTGTGGTTCGGGACGCTCACCGGGCCGCAGGCCATCCCGCGGCGCACCGCCGGCGCGGCGAGCACCCGCTCGAGCGCCGCGTGCGCCTCCCCGCGGTAGCGCAGGTCGACGTCGAAGGTCTCGGGCTTGACGTTGAAGGCGGTGTAGACCGCACCCGCGAGCGTCACGAGCACCGCCGCCCGGATCCACCACGTGCGGACCCGGCCGCGCTCGAGCATGCTCCAGCCGGCCAGCGCCACCCCCGCGAAGACCATGATCATGAGCGAGGGGACGAGCAGGTACCGGTCGATGACCGAGAGGCCCGCCAGGCCGACGAGCAGGAACGTGCCCATGCCGATCGCCAGGAGCGAGAGCGGCATGGCGACGCGCCGGGGCACGGCGTAGAGCGCGATCGCGAGCCCGGCCAGGCCGAGCGCGAAGACCGGGATCTTGTCGAGCTCCTTGAGGTACTCGACCGCGAGCCCGGGCACCTGCGCCACCGGCCGCGAGCGCCCGAGCTCGCCCGCCAGCTCGCTCGTGTGGGTGAGGGAGAAGACGGGGTCGCCCGTCGCCCAGTCGTCCAGCGCGACCCAGATCACCGTCCCGGCCCAGGTCAGGACGGCGTAGAGCGCGCGCCGCCGCCAGGAGCTCCCCCGGAAGGTCCACAGGAAGTAGGCGCCGGCCAGCAGCCAGGCCTCGGGCCGCATGAGGGCGGCCAGGCCGAGCAGCACGAAGACCGGCACCCCGCGCCGCGGGCGCTCCGCCTCGAGCGCCGCGGCCCACACGACGACGGCCAGGTAGGTCACGTCGATGTAGCCCCGGGCGGCGAGGAACGCGAAGTCGAAGCGGGTGCAGAGCAGGACCGCCGCCACGAGCCCGACCGCGGGGGTGAAGGCGATCCGCCCGAGCCGGTAGAGGCCCGCCGCCAGCGCGACGAAGCTCAGGAACGTCGCCACGATCAGCAGCCGGTCGGCGCCCTGGCCGAGCAGGCTCAGGGCCGCGCCGAAGAAGACCGCGAGCGGGTGCTGGGTCGGTGCGCGGTAGGCGTCGAAGCTCGGCTTCTCGAGGTGGATGAGCTCCCGGCCCCAGAGCAGCGAGTAGTAGCTGTCGTAGTTCGGGAAGGTCGGGTAGACGACGAACGCGACGACGGCCAGGAGGGCGAGCAGCGCGAGCGCCGCCGCGGGCAGGCGCGCCCCCCGCGCGCGCCTCTCGGTCCCGGTGGGCGCGGGTCCGGGGCCCGGCCGGCGTCGAGGGAGCGTCGCGGTCTGCATGCGTGTCGGCGACCGTCCCGGCGCGCTCGGCGCCGCACCCCGGCCGGGCGTCTGGGAGGATCGCCAGCGAGTGTACGGCACGGCCCTGCGCCGTAACCGGCCCTACCGTGCGGGGTTCCACTCCCTCCTGCCTCTCGAAAGCGCCCACGCCAAGCCGTCATGAAGCTCATCATCCAGATCCCCTGCTGGGACGAAGAGGAGCAGCTGCCCGCGACGCTCGCCGACCTCCCGCGCGAGGTGCCCGGCTTCGACTCGGTGGAGTGGCTCATCATCGACGACGGCTCCACGGACCGCACGATCGAGGTGGCCCGAGCCAGCGGCGTGGACCACATCGTCAAGCTCACGAACAACAAGGGGCTGGCCGCCGGCTTCCAGGCCGGGCTCGACGCGAGCCTCAAGCTCGGCGCCGACGTGGTCGTCAACACCGACGCCGACAACCAGTACTCGGCGCTCGACATCCCCGCGCTGGTCGCGCCGATCCTCGCGGGCAAGGCCGACATGGTGATCGGCGATCGCGAGACGGACACGATCGAGCACTTCTCCCCGCTCAAGAAGCGCCTGCAGCGGTTCGGCTCGAGCGTCGTGCGCGCCGCCTCGGACACCGACGTGCCCGACACCACCTCGGGCTTCCGCGCCTACAACCGCGAGGCAGCGCTCCAGATGGCGGTGGTCTCGAAGTACACCTACACGCTCGAGACCATCATCCAGGCCGGCAAGCTCCTGGTGGCCACCGCGCACGTCCCGATCCGCACCAACGAGAAGACGCGCGAGTCGAAGCTCTTCCCGTCGATGAGCGCCTACGTGCGCCGCAACGCCGTGGCCATCACGCGCATCTACGCGCAGTACGAGCCGCTCAAGGTCTTCTCGGCGATGGCCCTGTTCCTCTTCGGGCTCTCGCTGATCCCCTTCATCCGCTTCCTGGTGGCCTACCTCGGCGACGAGGGGGCGGGGCACGTGCAGTCGCTGATCTTCGGCGCCGTGCTCTTCAACGCCGCGGTGGTCGTCGGGGTGCTCGGCATCATCGGCGACCTCCTGTACTCCCAGCGCGTCATGGCCCAGCGGACCTTCGAGAAGGTGCGCCGCATCGAGCTCGAGCTCGGGATCCCGCCGTCGCACTACGAGCCGGGCGCCCGGCCCACCGGCCAGTCGCCCACCACGGGAGCCCGCGCCGGCCAGACGACCGAGGAGCGCGAGGCGGTGCGCGCGTGAGCCCTCCGCCCGTCACCGTGGACGAGTCCGGGGTGGTCACCGGCAACACCTTCGACAAGTACGGCTCCACGAACCCGGTGGTGAAGCGCCTGATGGCCGGCTTCGAGGGGACCCTCGAGGAGCTCTTCCGGCGCGCCGCGCCGACCTCGCTGCTGGACGTGGGCTGCGGCGAGGGCGTCCTGGTGCACGCCTGGGCGCAGGCCATCGCCCCCGCCCGCGTGGTCGGCATCGACCTCGAGGAGCCCTCGATCCAGGCGGGCTGGGCCGCGCGCCAGGCGCCGAACCTCGAGTACCGGGTGCTGCAGGCCGAGAACCTCCCCTTCGCGGACGGCGAGTTCGACGCGGCCAGCGCCATCGAGGTGCTCGAGCACGTGCCCGATCCCGCGCACACGGTCGCGGAGATGGCCCGGGTGGCCCAGCGGCACCTGCTCGTCTCGGTCCCGCGCGAGCCGCTGTGGCGCGGGCTGAACCTCGCCCGCGGCGCCTACTTGAAGGAGCTCGGGAACACGCCGGGCCACCTGAACCACTGGTCCAAGCGCGCGTTCGTCGAGCTCCTCGGCGCCCACGGGGAGGTCGTCGAGGCCCGCTCGCCGTTCCCGTGGACGATGCTGCTCGTGCGGCTTGCCGGCTGAGGCGAGCGCGGCGGCGGCGGCCGATCCCGCCGATGCGGGTGTCGCGGCCGCCGTGGGCGAGGAGGGCTACGGCCGCGGCGCGCGGATCCTCAGCGTCGGGATCGCGACCACGGGGCTCGTCACGTTCGCCTACTTCTCCCTGGCCTCCTACCACCTGGGGCCCGAGCGCTACGGCTACGTCTCGACGCTGTGGTCCATCCTCTTCATCACGATCTCGATCATCTACCGGCCCGTGGAGCAGCTGCTCTCCCGGACCATCGCCGACCGGCGCGCGCGCGGCCGGCTCTCGGGCCATCCGCTGCGCCGGCCCGTGCTCATCCAGGCGGCCTTCGCGGGGCTCTTCCTCGTCGTCGCCCTCGCCGCCCGCGGCCCGCTCGAGGACCAGCTGGGCGGGCCGGCGCTCTTCCGGGTGCTCGTGGGGAGCGCGCTGGCCTACGCGGCCTCCTACTTCGCCCGGGGCTACTGCGCCGGCCACGGCTGGTTCGGGCTCTACGGCGGCCTGGTCTTCTTCGAGGCGATCGCCCGCGTCTGCTTCCCGCTCGCCGCGGTGCTCGGCCTCGCCTCGGGAGAGACCTGGGTGGCGCTCGGCATCCTCGCGGCGCCTCTGGCCTCGCTGGCCGTGGTCCCCTTCGCGCTGCGGCGCCACACGGCGCTCGGGCCGGACCCGGGCGCGGCCGCGCGCGCTCCCGAGGCCGGCGGGGACGGGCGCTTCGCGGTGGCGGTGGCCGGGATCGGCCTCGGGGAGCAGGCGCTGCTCAACGTGGCGGTGCTGCTCGTCCCCGCCGGCGACGCGGCCGGGGTGGTGTTCAGCGCGTTCCTGATCACCCGGATCCCGCTCCAGCTCTTCCAGTCGGTCCAGACCGCGCTGCTGCCCCACCTCGCCGGGCTCGAGGCGACCGAGGGGCGCGACGCGTTCGCCCGGGCGGTCCGCGTCACCCTGCTGGCCGTCGCCGCCTTCGCGCTGGCCGTCGCGCTCGGGCTGCTGCTGCTCGGCCCGCTCGCCCTCGACGTGCTCCTCGACAAGCCCGGGTACTCGGGGCTCGGCCTCGCGACCGTCGCGCTCGGCATGGGCGCCCACCTCGCCGCCGCGACGCTCAACCAGGCGGCGCTGGCCCGCGGCCGGGCGAGCGCCGCGGCCGGCCTGTGGCTCGGAGCGGCCGGCGCCTTCACGCTGTGGATGCTCCTGGGGCTCGTCCCCGACGAGCTCGTGCGCGCGGAGGTCGGCTACCTCGGTGCCGCGAGCCTGCTCGCGGCAGGGCTGTGGGGGCTCTACCGGCGCGGGTAGCGTCCCGCTTTCCGCTGCACCACACCGCGAGCCCGAGGAAGCACCATGCGCAAGCTGATCGTCACCGAGTTCATCTCCCTGGACGGCGTCGTGGAGGCGCCCGGAGGGGAGGCGGGCTACGCCCACAGCGGCTGGGTCGGTGGGTACTTCAGCGACGAGCTCGGCGCCTACAAGTTCGAAGAGCAGCTCGCCGCCGACGTGCTCCTGCTCGGGCGCACGACCTTCGAGAGCTTCGCCGGTGCCTGGCCCGGACGGGACGGCCCGATGGCCGAGAAGATCAACACGATGCGCAAGGTCGTCGCCTCGACGACGCTCGGGGCGAGCTCCTGGCACGACACGACGGTGGTCGCCCACGATGTCCCGGCGGCGGTCGCCGCCCTCAAGGCGGAGGACGGCGGGCCGATCCTGGTGGCCGGCAGTCGCCGGCTCGTCGCTACCCTGCTCGCCGCGGGGCTCGTCGACCAGCTCAACCTGCAGGTGTTCCCGCTCGTGCTCGGCTCGGGCGCGCGGCTCTTCCCCGAGGTGCCCGAGACGACCCCGCTGGAGCTCGAGGCCTCGACGGCCCTGGCGAGCGGCGTGCTCCTGCAGAGCTACCGCGTGGCAGCGCCGACGGGCTCCTAGGTGTAAGTCCCGAGCAGGTTGTTCAGGCGGGTGATGGGGGTCTGTCGGCCG
>CAXSFZ010000057.1:0-19602 GCA_964236905.1 uncultured Solirubrobacteraceae bacterium
CGACAGACCCCCGCCGACCGCCTCAACAACCTCCTCGGGACCTACAGCTAGCCGCCGGGCACGGCGCGGGTGCTGCCGTCGGCCAGGCGCTCGACCTCGACGTTCCAGCTCTGCGCGAAGGCCTGCATCGCGAAGACGATGAGCAGCGCCTGGACCGGCACGATGACGAGCGTCAGCGTCCCGAGCAGCTCCGAGTCGAAGTCCGGGTCGGTGAAGCCGTCCTTCGCCCGGTCGTACCACTCCGGCCCGGAGACGGCGGCGAAGATCAGCATGATGATCGCCAGCGCGGCGGCGACCGGCAGGGTGCCGCGACTCCAGCGGGCGACGAGGAACGCCATCACCAGGTACAGGACGATGTAGGCGATCTGCAGGAGCTGCGCGCCCGCCAGCGCCTCCCAGCCCCCGTAGGTCACGAGCGCCACGAGCACGGCCGAGGCGAGCAGGAAGCCGACGACCAGGAGCTTCACGAGCTTGCTCGAGCGCTTCGCGCGGTTCGGATGCTCGATGACGATCAGGTCGGCCATGCGGCGCGAACATACCCGAGGCCTCGCCGGCGACGGCGCCGCTCGCGCGCCGAGCCACTGGCGCGCGTGTGCGACGCTTGGCCCCACGCGGGCGTGGTGGAACCGGCAGACACGCCAGGTTTAGGTCCTGGTGCTCGAGAGAGCGTGGGGGTTCGAGTCCCTCCGCCCGCATGCGCGACGGCCGCGGCGCGTGCGTCGGCCTCGCGGGCCAGGGCCCCGGGCCGGCGGCCGGTCACCACGCCCTCACGCCGTCGGGCCGATGACCTCGTCGAGGATCGCGACCGAGTCGCGGCGCGCGACCGAGACGCTCCGAGCGGTGCCCTGGGTCCAGCTCACGCCGATCCGCTCGCAGGCGGCGCAGAACAGCCCACGCACCTCCGCCGACCCGTGCGAGAAGAAGTACCGGGGATAGGCGTACTGCGCCACCCGGCCCGACGGGAGCCGGGTCGTGAAGCGGTTGACCGTCCGGCAGCCGTCGGCCGCGACGAGCCCGCGCAGGAACGCCTCGGGCTCGCGGCCCACGAGCTCCCGCTGCCAGTCCTCCAGCGCGATCGCCCGGTCGTGTCCCCGGCCGGGTCCGGCTCGCGGGAGCAGCGCGGGCCACCCGGTCCAGCTCTCCTCGGTGACGGTGACGCTCCCGCCGCCACGGACCGTCCGGTGCACCGCGCACCCCATCGTGAGCAGGACGAGGGAGACCTCCGCGTCGTCGGCGGCGCCGGGATCCCGGCCGTCGAGGCGGAGGAGCAGCCGCTGCCCGTGCCGGGTCGGCTCCAGGCGGCCGTCCGCGAGGAAGAGGCCGAGCAGGTGGCTCAAGCAGTAGGGGTCCGAGACGGTGGGCTGCACGAACCTATGTTCGCACTGCGCCCGGACGGAGTGCCGAGCAGGGGAGACAGGGATCGAACCTGCGACCGCCGGTTTTGGAGACCGGAGCTCTACCAGCTGAGCTACTCCCCTTCGCGGCCTCCGAGTCTAGACCACGCCCCGCCTGTCGCGCCTGGCCTCGAGCGCGTGGCGCTCCCGTCAGCCGAGTCGCGCGCCCATCTCGGCGGCGAGCGCCGCGAGGCCCGAGGCCGGGCGCACCATCACCGTGAGCTCGGCGATCCGGCCGCCGGCGTCCTCGCGGATGAGGTCGAGCCCCTGCAGGGTGCGGTCCCCGACGCGGGCCTCGAAGACCAGGGCGTGCACGCCCGGGCCCGCGAGCTCGTCCGTGTAGCGGAAGTCCTCGAGGACCCCGAAGACCGTGCGCAGCAGCCGCCCCACCGCCTCGGCGCCCGCGTACGGCGCGAAGACCGCCGGGGAGCGGAAGACGACGTCGTCGGCCAGCAGCGCCACGACGGCGTCGAGGTCGGCGGCCTCGACCGCGGCGCGGAAGGCGGAGCCGGCGGACACGGCGCCACCGTACCGCGGCTTCGCCGCCGCCGCAGCCGCCCCGTCGGCGCCCTCGCCGCGAACCCGGCGCGGTGCCGGTTGACACCACGTTCCGGTTGCTTGCATACTAGTACGCAGTGTCGCTCCAGCTCATCGATCGCGGTCGCGGGGAGATCGCGCGTGACCGGGTCTACCTCACGTTGCGCGAGGCGATCACCACCGCGCAGCTCATCCCGGGCCGAAGGCTCTCCGAGAACGAGCTGGCGGGCCAGCTCGGGGTCAGCCGTACGCCGATCCGCGAAGCCCTCGCCCTGCTGCGCGAGGAGCGTCTCGTGGCGATCGTGCCGCAGCTCGGGACCTTCGTCACCCGGGTGAGCCCCGCGGCGGTGGCGGACGCCGCCTTCGTGCGGGAGGCGCTGGAGTGCAGCGCCGTCCGCCTGGCCGCCGAGGCGATCGAGGGCCCGCTCCTGGCCGGGCTGCAGGCGAACTTGGCGGCGCAGGAGAGCGCCGACGTCCTGGCCTTCGACGGCCTGGATGACGACTTCCACCGCGCGCTGTGCGACGCGAGCGGCCACCCGATCGCCTGGACGCTGACCCACCGCGCCAACGGGCAGCTCGACCGCATCCGCCGGCTGAGCCTGCCCGAGCCGGGCTACCTGCGCGAGATGGTCGCCGAGCACCACGACGTCGTGGCCGCGGTCGCGCGGCGCGACGCCGACGGCGCCGAGCGCGCGCTGCGCCACCACCTGCGGATGGTCCCGTCCCTGCTCGGCGCGCTGCGGGAGCGCCATCCGGACTACTTCGAGGAGGACACCCCGTGACTGCCACGACCCGTTCCGAGGAGAGCGCCCCCGCCGTCGACGCGGTGCACCGCGCCGGCGGCCCCGTCGCCGACGTCGACCCCGTCGAGACCTCCGAGTGGCTCGAGGCGCTCGACGACGTGCTGCGCGCCGACGGGCCCGAGCGCGCGCAGGCGCTGCTCGAGACGCTGCTCGCCCACGCCCGCCACCAGGGCGCGCCGGTGACGAGCGGCCTGGTCACGCCGTACCTCAACACGATCGCCCCGCAGGACGACGCGCCCGCGAGCGAGGAGAACGCCCTCGAGCAGCAGCTCCGCGCCTACGTCCGCTGGAACGCGATCATGGTCGTGCTGCGGGCCAACGCCGAGAGCTCCGAGCTCGGCGGGCACATCGCCAGCTACCAGTCGGCGGCCACGCTCTACGAGGAGGGCTTCAACCACTTCTGGCACGCGCCCTCCGAGGACCACGGTGGCGACCTCGTCTACGTGCAGGGCCACTCCTCGCCCGGCATCTACGCGCGCGCGTTCCTCGAGGGGCGGCTCACCGAGGACCAGCTGCTGCGCTTCCGCACCGAGGTGGAGGGCGGTGGCCTCTCGAGCTACCCGCACCCCTGGCTGATGCCGGACTTCTGGCAGTTCCCGACGGTCTCCATGGGGCTCGGGCCGTTGCTCGCGATCTACCAGGCGCACTTCATGAAGTACCTCGACGGGCGGGGGATCGCCGACACCTCGGGCCGCAAGGTGTGGGCGTTCATGGGCGACGGGGAGATGGACGAGCCCGAGTCCATGGGGGCGCTCTCCCTGGCCGGCCGCGAGAACCTCGACAACCTCGTGTTCGTGGTCAACTGCAACCTCCAGCGCCTCGACGGCCCCGTCCGCGGCAACGGGAAGATCATCCAGGAGCTCGAGACGAACTTCCGCGGCGCGGGCTGGAACGTCATCAAGGTCATCTGGGGCGGGCGCTGGGACGAGCTGCTGGCCCGGGACCACGACGGCCTCCTGCAGCGGCGCATGGAGGAGGCGCTCGACGGCGACTACCAGACCTACAAGTCGCGGGACGGCGCCTTCGTCCGCGAGCACTTCTTCGGCACCTCGCCCGAGCTCGCGAAGATGGTCGAGGACTGGAGCGACGAGGAGATCTGGCAGCTCAACCGCGGCGGCCACGACCCGCTCAAGGTCCGCGCGGCCTACGCGGCGGCGGTCGCCCACACGGGCCAGCCGACGGTGGTGCTCGCCAAGACGATCAAGGGCTACGGGATGGGGGAGTCCGGCGAGGGCCAGAACATCACCCACCAGCAGAAGAAGATGAGCGAGGACGTCTTGAAGGCGTTCCGGGACCGCTTCGGCCTCCCGCTCACCGACGAGCAGGTCCACGCCAAGGCGTTCGTCAAGCCCGACGACGACGCGCCCGAGATGCGCCACCTGCGCGCGCGCCGGGCCGCCCTCGGCGGCAGCCTGCCGCAGCGCACGGGGAAGGCGGCCTCGCTGGAGGCCCCCGGGCTCGCGGCGTTCCAGACCACCCTCGACGGGACGGGCGAGCGCGAGATCTCCACCACCATGGCCTTCGTGCGGGTGCTGGCCAGCGTGCTGCGCGACAAGGCCATCGGCCCGCGGGTCGTGCCCATCGTCGCCGACGAGTCGCGGACCTTCGGCATGGAGGGGATGTTCCGCCAGCTCGGGATCTTCAGCCAGGTCGGCCAGCTCTACGACCCCGAGGACGCCGGCTCGCTCATGTTCTACAAGGAGGACGCCAAGGGGCAGATCCTCCAGGAGGGGATCAACGAGGCGGGCGCCATGAGCTCCTGGATCGCCGCGGCGACCTCCTATGCCAACCACGGCGAGCCGATGGTGCCGTTCTACGTCTACTACTCGATGTTCGGCTTCCAGCGCGTCGGCGACCTGGCCTGGGCGGCCGGGGACTCGCGCGCGCGCGGCTTCCTGATCGGCGGGACGAGCGGCCGCACGACGCTCAACGGCGAGGGGCTCCAGCACGAGGACGGCCACTCGCACCTGCTGGCCGCGACGATCCCGAACTGCGTGGCCTACGACCCGAGCTTCGGCTACGAGGTCGCGGTGATCGTCCAGGACGGCCTGCGGCGGATGCTCACCGAGCAGGAGGACGTCTTCTTCTACCTGACCGTCCTCAACGAGAACCACCGCCAGCCCGCGCTGCCGGAGGGCGCCGAGGAGGGGATCCTGCGCGGGATGCACCGCGTCCGCGCGCCCCAGGACGCCGAGGTGCAGCTGCTCGGCTCGGGCGCGATCCTGCACGAGGTGCTGGCGGGCGCCGACCTCCTCGCCGCCGACTGGGGCGTGGAGGCGGACGTGTGGAGCGTGACCTCCTTCACCGAGCTGGCGCGTGACGGGAACGCCGCCGCCCGCGCCGCGCGGCTGCACCCGGGCGACGACGACCCGCCGACGCCCTACGTGGCGTCCTGCCTGGACGCGGACCGGGGCCCCGTCGTGGCCGCGACGGACTACCAGCGGCTGTTCGCCGAGCAGATCCGCCCCTGGGTCCCGGGCCACTACGAGGTGCTCGGCACCGACGGCTTCGGCCGCTCGGACTACCGGGTCGCGCTGCGCCGCTTCTTCGAGGTGGACCGGTTCCACGTGGTGGTGGCCGCGCTCTTCGCCCGCGGGAAGGCCGACGCGGCCGCCGAGGCCATCGTCAAGTACGGGATCGATCCGGAAGGAGCGCCGCCGTGGCGACGTTGAGGGACGTGCTGGTGCCGGACATCGGCGACTTCGCCGACGTCCCGGTCGTCGAGCTGCTGGCCCAGCCCGGCGACGTCCTCGCGGTGGACGACCCGCTGGTGGTCGTGGAGTCCGACAAGGCGACCATGGAGATCCCGTCGCCCTTCGCCGGGACGGTCTCCGAGCTCAGCGTCGCGGTGGGCGACAAGGTCAGCGAGGGGATGCGCGTGGCCGTGCTGGAGGCCGACGGGGAGGCGCCGCCCGCGGAGGCCGAGCAGCGCGAGGCGCCCGTGGGCGAGGCCGGCGCGGCCTCCTCGATCGCGAGCGCCGTGGTGGCCGAGGCGCAGTCCCAGCCCGCGGGCGACGAGCACGGCTCCCCCTCCGGCTCCGCGGACGACGGGGCCTCGGGCGCCGGGGCGGCCCCGGGCGCCGGGGCGGCCCCGGGCGAGGGGGCCCCGGGCGAGGGGGCGGCCCCGGGCGTCCCGGCCGGCGAGCCGCGGGTCGACGGCGCGGCCGCGGTCAGCGAGGTGCACGCGAGCCCCGTCGTCCGGCGCCTGGCTCGCGAGCGCGGCATCGACCTCGGGAGCCTCACGGGCTCCGGCCGGGGCGGTCGCATCACCAAGGAGGACCTCGAGAGCGCCAAGCGTGACCCCGGCGGATCCGCCGGCAGTCCGGAGGGGTCACGCTTCGGGGTGGCCGCGCCCGTCGGGGCGCCCGCGCTCCCGCTCCCGCCCGCCGGCGAGGGCAGCCGCGAGCCGCTCAGCCGCATCCAGCAGCTCTCGGCCCGCAACCTCACCGCGGCCTGGCAGACGATCCCGCACGTCACCCACCACGACGACGCGGACATCACCGCGCTCGAGGCGTTCCGCAAGCAGCTCAACGCGGAGCAGAGCGACGTGAAGGTGACGATGGTCGCGCTGCTGCTCAAGGCGTGCGCGGCGGCGCTCGACGCGTTCCCGCGCTTCGCCTCCTCGCTCGACGGCGACGAGCTGGTGGTCAAGGCCGAGCGCCACATCGCCTTCGCGGCCGACACGCCGAAGGGGCTCATGGTGCCCGTGGTGCGCGACGTGGGCCAGAAGGGCCTGCTGCAGCTGGCCGGGGAGCTCACCGAGCTGAGCGGCAAGGCCCGCGAGGGCAAGCTCGGCCCGAAGGAGCTGAGTGGTGCGGTCTTCACGATCTCCTCGCTCGGCGGCATCGGCGGCACGGGCTTCACCCCGATCGTCAACCCGCCGCAGGTGGCGATCCTCGGGGTGGTGCGCTCGGCGACGAAGCCGGTCTGGGACGGCGCCGCCTTCCAGCCGCGGCTCGTGCTCCCGCTCTCGCTCTCCTACGACCACCGGGTGATCGACGGCGCGGCGGCGGCGCGCTTCACCGCCCACCTGGCCATGCTGCTGAGCGACCTGCGGAGGGTGCTGCTGTGATCGTCGAGGTGCCGGACATCGGCGACTTCTCAGACGTGCCGATCGTCGAGCTGCTCGTGAAGGCGGGCGACGAGGTCGAGGTCGAGGACCCGCTCGTCGTCATCGAGAGCGACAAGGCGAGCTTCGAGGTGCCCGCCCCCGAGGCCGGCACGGTGGCCGAGCTCCTCGTGGAGGTCGGAGCGCTCGTCTCGGCGGGAACGCCGCTCGTCCGCCTCGAGCCCGGGCCAAAGGTGCCAGGCACCGACGGCCCGCAGGACGGGCAGGAGGTGCCTGGCACCGACGGCCCGGAGGAGGCCGAGGCGGCGGCGCCCACGAACCCCGCCCCCGTGCCGCCGCCCGAGGAGCAGGGCGGCGCGCAGGTGCCGGCGAGGGAGCCGGCGGGGGAGGACCGCATCCCGCTCGTGGTCCTCGGCGCCGGCCCGGGCGGCTACGCGGCCGCCTTCCGCGCCGCCGACCTCGGCCTGGAGGTGGTGATGGTCGAGCGTCACGAGCACCTCGGCGGCGTCTGCCTCAACGTGGGCTGCATCCCGTCCAAGGCGCTGCTCCACCTCGCCAAGGTCATCACCGACGCCGAGGAGTCCGGGGCGGCCGGCCTGACCTTCGGCGCCCCCGAGATCGACCTCGACGGCGTCCGCGCGTTCAAGGACGCAGCGGTCGAGAAGCTCACGGGCGGGCTGGTCGGCCTCGCGAAGGGCAGGAAGGTCCGCGTGGTGCGCGGCGAGGCGCGCTTCACCGGCCCGAACGCGCTCACCGTCGGTGACGAGGAGCTCGCCTTCGAGCACTGCATCGTGGCCGCCGGCTCGGAGGCGATCGCGCTGCCCGACCTCCCCGACGACCCGCGGATCATGGACTCGACCGGCGCCCTCGAGCTCGTCGACGTCCCCGAGCGCCTGCTCGTCGTCGGCGGCGGCATCATCGGCCTGGAGCTCGGGACGGTCTACGACGCGATGGGCTCGAAGGTCACCGTCGTCGAGCTCGCCGACCAGCTCATCCCGGGCTGCGACCCCGACCTCGTCAAGCCGCTCCACAAGCGGATGGCAGGCCGCTTCGCCGCGATCCACACCGGCATGCGGGTGGAGAGGATCGAGGCGCAGGAGGACGGCCTCCACGTCTCCTTCGCCAGCGAGGAGCACGTCTTCGACCGGGTGCTTATCGCCGTGGGCCGGACGCCGAACGGCGCGAAGCTCGGCCTCGACGCGGCGGGCGTCACGGTGGACGAGCGCGGGTTCGTCGAGGTCGACGAGCAGCTGCGGACCGACGTGAAGCACATCCTGGCGATCGGCGACGTCTGCCGCGGGCCGATGCTCGCGCACAAGGCCTTCCACGAGGGCCACCTCGCGGCCGAGGTCGTCGCGGGGCACGACGTCGCGTGGGACGTGCAGGCCATGCCGTCGGTCGCCTACACCGATCCGGAGGTCGCCTGGGCCGGCGTCACCGAGACGACCGCGCGCGCCGCCGGCACCCCGTACGAGAAGGCCGTGTTCCCGTGGGCGGCCTCGGGCCGCGCGATCGGCACCGGCCGCCCGGAGGGCAGCACGAAGCTCCTCTTCGACCCCGAGACGCGGCGCCTGCTCGGGGCCGGCATCGTCGGCTCGGGGGCGGGGGAGCTCATCGCCGAGGTCGCCTTGGCGGTCGAGATGGGGGCCGACGTGGAGGACGTGGCCCTCACCGTGCACGCCCACCCGACGCTGGCCGAGACCGTCGGCCTGGCCGCGGAGGCCGGCGCGGGC
Source organism: uncultured Solirubrobacteraceae bacterium (assembly GCA_964236905.1). Taxonomy (GTDB): domain Bacteria; phylum Actinomycetota; class Thermoleophilia; order Solirubrobacterales; family Solirubrobacteraceae; genus Paraconexibacter. The sequence goes on from CAXSFZ010000057.1 coordinate 8,537, forward strand.
ACGATCACCGACCTCCCCAAGCGCCGCGCGCGCTGATCAGTGGTGGAAGCCCGTCCGCTCCTGGTCGGAGCGGCGCGGGCGCTCGCCCTCCAGCCGCGCGGCGACCGCGCGCAGGTCGGCGAGCAGCAGCTCGGCGAGATCCCGTGAGAAGCCGTTGCGGACGACGACGCGGAGCACCGCCATCTCCGCGAGCCCCTCCGGCATGTGGTACGCCGGGACGATCCAGCCGTGGGCGCGGAGCGCCTCGGAGACGGCGAAGACCGAGAGCCGCTCCGGGTCGCGCGCCCGGAACGCGAGGACGGGCAGCTCGGCGCCTCGGGACACCAGCGCGAACGCGTCGAGCTCGGCGATCTGCTCGGCCAGCCACATCGCCGTGTCCCGCGCGGAGCGCTGCACCGCGGTGAAGCCCGAGCGGCCCAGCCGGAGGAAGTGGTGGTACTGGACCACGACCTGCGCGCCGGGCCTTGAGAAGTTCAGGGCGAAGGTCGGCATGTCGCCGCCGAGGTAGTCCACGTGGAAGACGAGCTCTTCCGGGAGCGCGGCCGCATCGCGCCACAGCGCCCAGCCGACCCCGGGGGAGACCAGGCCGTACTTGTGGCCCGAGGCGTTGATCGACTGCACGCGCGGGAGGCGGAAGTCCCACGTGAGCTCGGGGTCGAGGAACGGCGCGACAAAGCCGCCCGAAGCGGCGTCGACGTGGAGCGGCACGTCGAGCCCGGTGCGCTCCTGCAGCGCGTCGAGCGCGGCGCTGATCTCCGCAACGGGCTCGTAGGCGCCGTCGAAGGTGGAGCCGAGGATCGCCACGACGCCGATGGTGTGCTCGTCGCAGTGCGCCGCCGCGCCCGCAGCGGTGAGGTGGGTGGCCTCGGCGCTCACCGGCACGAGCCGCGGCTCGACGTCCCAGTAGCGGCAGAACTTCTCCCAGCAGACCTGGACGTTCGCCCCCATCACGAGGTTCGGCCGGTCCGCGGGGAGCCCCTCGGCCTCCCGCGCCGCCCGCCAGCGCCACTTCAGGGCCAGGCCGGCGAGCATGCACGCCTCGCTGGAGCCGGTGGTCGAGCACCCCGTGGCGGTCTCCTCGCCGGCCGAGGCACCCCACAGGTCGGCGAGGATGTTCACGCACCGCCGCTCGAGCTCGGCGGTGCGGGGGTACTCGTCCTTGTCGACGACGTTCTTGTCGGCGCTCCGGGCCAGGAGCTCGACGGCCTCGGGCTCCATCCAGGTGGTCACGAAGGTCGCGAGGTTGAGGCGGGCGCTGCCGTCGAGCAGCAGCTCGTCGGAGACGACCTGGGCGGCCGTCGCCGGCGGCATGCCGTGCTCGGGGATGCGGTGGACGGGCAGGGTCGCGGTCGTCGCGGCCTGGGCGAACTGCGGGCGCAGCTCGAGCGTGGCGTCGTCGTCGGCGGACTGGGGATGAAGGGGCACGCGCGCAGTCTGCCCGCCCCGGTCGCGCGGGGTCGCGGCCGGCCCGCGACCGGCGGGCTAGCGGGAGAAGCGCGCGCCGCGGGTGCGCGCCGCCGTGGGCGGCGTGCGCATGGTCCCCGCCGCCGCCGGCGGGCCGAAGAGGAAGCCCTGTGCGGCGTCGCAGCCCAGCGCGCTCAGGGCGATCCGCGTCGCCTCGTCCTCGACCCCCTCGGCCACGACGGCGAGGCCGAGGTTCCGCGCGAGGTCGATGGTGGACTGCACGATGAGCTGGTCCTGCCCGTCGTCGAGCATCCCGGTGACGAAGGAGCGGTCGATCTTGAGCGTCGTCACCGGCAGGCGCTTCAGGTAGGCGAGGGACGAGTAGCCCGTCCCGAAGTCGTCGATGGTGAGGTGCACGCCCATGGCGGCGAGCTCCTCGAGCACGACGAGGGCGCGCATCGGGTCGGCCATGATCGTCGACTCGGTGATCTCGAGCTCGAGGTCGTCGGGCCCGATGCCGTGCCGCCCGAGCGCCGCGCGGACCTGGTCGGGAAGCCCCTGGTCGATCAGGCTGCGCGGGGAGAGGTTGACGGCCACCCGGGTCGCCGCGCCGGCGTCGGCCCAGCGCGCGGCCTGCCCGAGCGCCTGGTCGAGCACCTCGAGCGTCAGCGCACCGATCAGGCCCGTGCGCTCCGCGTGCGGGACGAAGTCCTCGGGAGGCAGCTGTCCCCGGGTGGGGTGCTGCCAGCGCACGAGCGCCTCCACGCCGAGCACGGAGCCGTCGCCGAGCGCGACCTTGGGCATGAAGACGAGGCTGAGCTCGCCGCGGCCGATGCCGCTGCGCAGCTCCCCGAGGAGCGCCAGGCGGTCGATGCTCGTCGAGTCGCTGTGGGCGTCGTAGAGCACGATGTCGAGCGGCGACGCCTTCGCCTGGTAGAGCGCTATGTCGGCGCGGCGCAGCAGCCCGTCGGCGTCGTGGCCGAACGTCGGCGACAGCGCGACGCCGATGCTCACCTGCACCCCGAGCTCGAGGTCATCGAGCGCGAACGGCCGCTCGAAGGCGCCCAGCAGCCGCTCGGCCACCGCGGCGACCTGGGTCGGACCGCCCGGCAGGGGGCAGACCACGGCGAACTCGTCGCCGCCGAAGCGCGCCGCGGTCTCCTCGGGCCCGATCGCTCCCGCCAGGCGCTGGGCGACCTGCCGCAGCAGCGCGTCTCCCTGGTGGTGCCCGAGGGTGTCGTTGATCTCCTTGAAGCGGTCGAGGTCGAGCACCATGAACGCGACCGACCCGGTCCGCCCGGCCGCCTCGAGCGCGCTCTCGGCGCGGATGGCGAACTGGGTGCGGTTCGGCAGGCCGGTCAGGTCGTCGTGGAGCGCCCGGTGGTGGTCGCGCACCGCAGCGATCCCGGCGCGATGGACCGCCAGCATCGGCAGCAGGAGCAACGGCAGCAGCCAGAGGGAGAAGTCGCAGACGACGACGACGATCGGCGACATGCCGAGCAGCAGCAGCGCGATCGAGGCCTGAAAGGGCGCGTCGTAGCGGATGTGCGCCCGGACCGGGATGTGCTGGCTGAGCGCCGAGACCACGCTCACGAGCACGTTGTTGCAGGCGAAGAGGGTGAAGGCCGCGGCCAGGACCGCCGGCATGTCGCCTGCGGCGAACGGCGCGCCGCTCGCGCGCGGCAGATCGCTCAGGAGGGCGAGCACTCCCCCCGCGGCGAGGATCATGATGCAGCCCTGGCCGACGTTGAACGCGACGCGCACCAGCGGCTTGCCCTGACGGCGGTCACTGATGGCCGAGGCGACGCCCTGCGCGATCAACGCGGTGGGCAGGCCCGACGCGATGAGCAGCGCGAAGACGAACGTGAACGAGGAGGTGATCTCCTCGGTGAAGCCGCGTCGGGGGACGCGGATGGGACGGTTCTCGACGATCACCGTCGCCGCGAAGAGGACCAGCCCGACCAGCGACGTGTCGAGGGGCTGTGGTGCGGACGCGACGGCCGCGATGCCCCCGCAGATCCCGGTGGCGGAGACCGCAGCGACGTAGCGGGTCAGCGTCCGATCGGACGGCGGCGGCACAGTCCGGTGTTCTTCGACCGAACGGGGCTCGGGGTTTAGCCCAGCAGCGCGCCCAGCTCAGCTACCACTTCTGCTGGGCGCTGAGGACTTCGACGGCGATGGTGAGGACGGAGACGGCGGAGGCTGCGGGGACGAAGCGGTGCCACTTGCGCATGGGGAGTGCCTTTCGAGCGGAGAGGAAGAGGGGTGAGGCGGGTCAGGGGCGGCTCGGCGAGCCGGCTACCACTTCTGCTGGGCGCTGAGGACCTCGACGGCGATGGTGAGGACGGAGACGGCGGAGGCTGCGGGGACGAAGCGGTGCCACTTGCGCATGGTTGACAAGCGCCTTTCTGGTCTATTTGCAGGGAGTCTTGGACGACGAGGGCCAACCTGACAGCCCTTGAGTATGAATCGTAGGAATTCGACGGATGTACGACTAGTGCCCGAAGCGGCATCGTCACACTCGTCGGGTGCTGCCGGTCGTTCTGCTCGTTTTGTGCCTTTCGACGGTCCCGCTGGCCGGGGGTCGCCTCGAGCTGCTCGCGGACCTGCGGTTCCGTGCCGTCGGGCTCGTCGCGGTGGCTCTCGCGGTGCAGATCCTGATCCTCGCGGTGTTTAACGACGGTGACCCGACGCTGCTCGGGATCGTCTACGTCTCGACGTTCCTGACCGCCGCCGGCTTCGTGTGGCTCAACCGCCGGGTGCCCGGGGTCCCGATCCTCGCGGTGGGCGGCGCCTCGAACGCGATCGCGATCATCGCCAACGACGGCGTGAAGCCCGCGCGGGTGGGGGCCCTGGAGGCCGCGGGCCGGCCGGTGACCGAGGCCGCCTTCCGCAACTCCACCTCGGTGGCCGACGCGCACGTGCCGTGGCTCGGTGACTACTTCGCGATCCCCGAGCCGGTCCCGCTCGCCAACGTGTTCAGCGTCGGCGACGTGGTGCTGCTGGTCGGGGCGCTCGTGCTGCTCCACGTGAGCTGCCGGTCGCGGCTGGGTCGCCTGCTCGCGCCCGGAGCGCGGCGCTGAGACGACGCGGCTCGCGGACTCGGACGGGTGACCGGCGACGATGACCACCGGATTCATTCCCGGATGAAGTAGTGGAGCTCGCTGACCATGTGCGCAAGGTCGACCACTCCGCCGCCGTGAGCGGACCCCGGTCGACTGATGTTCGAGCAGGTGGAAACGGTGTATCGCCCCAACCGCAGTTGGACCGATTTGCGGCGTGTTCCTGAGCTCGCGCTGTGGGCGCCCTCTCAGCGAGCTGGGTCCTCGCCCTGAGCGCGCTCCGCGGCGCGAGGCTCGCCGGAGGTCGCTTTCTCGAACGGTTCCAGTTCTGTAGGCTCCGCCCCAGATGGACGCCGAGCTGATCGAGGCCCGCCTGCGCGACGCGGGCCTGCGCGTGACCCGGCCGCGGGTCGCGGCCCTCGCGGTGCTCGCCGAGGCCCGCGACCACCCCCGGGTCGACCAGGTCATCGAGCGGGTGCGCGCCTCCGGGGTCGCACTCTCCGTGCAGGCCGGCTACGACGTCTGCGAGGCGCTCCACCGCGGCGGCCTGGCCCGGCGCATCGAGCTCGCGGGCGGCCCGGTCCGCTACGAGGCCCGCGTCGGCGACAACCACCACCACCTGGTGTGCCGGTCGTGCGGGCTGACCGTGGACGTCGACTGCGCCCCGGGCGCCGCGCCCTGCCTGCAGCCGGACCGCACCGCCGGCTTCGTCGTCGACGAGGCCGACGTGACCTTCTGGGGCGCCTGCCCCGCCTGCCAAGCCAACCCGAGGAGCGCCGCATGACCGATGTCTCGAACACCCCGCCCGCCGAGGGCGACGACCGCCCGACGCTCACCACGCGCCAGGGCCACCCCATCGGCGACAACCAGAACAGCCGGACCATCGGCGCGCGTGGGCCGGCGACGCTCGAGAACTACCAGCTCATCGAGAAGGTCGCCCACTTCGACCGCGAGCGGATCCCCGAGCGGGTCGTCCACGCGCGCGGCGCCACGGCCTTCGGCACGTTCACCACGACGGGGAAGCTCGGCGACACCGGCACCCCGCTGAGCGACCTCACCCGCGCGAGGCTCTTCGACACCCCGGGCAAGGAGTGCGAGGTCGCGGTGCGCTTCTCCACCGTCGCGGGCGGCCGTGACTCCTCCGAGGCGGTGCGCGACCCGCGCGGCTTCGCGGTGAAGTTCTACACCGAGGCCGGCAACTGGGACCTGGTCGGGAACAACATGGCGGTCTTCTTCCTGCGCGACGCGATCAAGTTCCCGGACTTCATCCACTCCCAGAAGCCCGATCCGGTCACCTTCGAGCGGCAGATCCCGAACCGCGTCTTCGACTTCATCTCGCAGACGCCCGAGTCGCTGCACATGTGCACCATGGTCTTCGGCCCGCGGGGCATCCCGGCGAGCTACCGCACCCAGCAGGGCTTCGGCGTGAACACCTACAAGTGGGTCAACGCCGCCGAGGACACGAAGCTCGTCAAGTACCACTGGATCCCGAAGCAGGGCGTGAAGTCGATGACCGCCGAGGACGCCGCCGCGGTGCAGGCCGAGGAGACGGGCGCCCACACGAAGGACCTGTACGGCGCGATCGAGCGCGGCGAGTTCCCCGAGTGGGACTTCTTCGTCCAGATCGCCGACGACCACGACCACCCGGACTTGAACTTCGACGTCCTCGACGACACGAAGACCTGGCCGGAGAACGACTTCCCGCTGCACCACATCGGGACCCTCCAGCTCAACCGGGCCCCGCGGAACTTCTTCGCGGAGAACGAGCAGATCGCCTTCGGGACCGGCGTGCTGGTCGAGGGCCTCGACTTCTCCGACGACAAGATGCTCGTCGGGCGCACGTTCTCCTACTCCGACACCCAGCGCTACCGCGTGGGCTCGAACTACCTGCAGCTGCCGGTCAACGCCCCGAAGGGCACGGAGGTCCGCACGAACCAGCGCGACGGCCAGATGAGCTATGCCGTCGACGAGGGGCACGAGGACCTCACGGTCAACTACGAGCCCACGACCCTCGGCGGGCTGCGCGAGGCCGAGGCGCCCGGCACCCGCCGGCAGGGCCCGGTCTACAACGCGCAGCTCACCCGCGAGAAGATCGAGCGCACGAACGACTACGAGCAGCCCGGCCAGCGCTACCAGCTCTCCGAGCCGTGGGAGCAGGACGACCTGGTGACGAACCTCACCGGGCTCTTCGAGCAGTGCGACCGGCACATCCAGGAGCGGATGATCTGGCACCTGCTGCTCTGCGACGACGAGCTCGGGACGCGCGTCGGCGAGGGCATCGGCATCACCGCCGACGACGTCCGCCACCTGAAGCCGTTGGCCACCCAGGGCTGGGGCCCGGACGAGCAGGACCGCCTCGACAACCTCGGCCACAACGGCCCGCGCAGCGTCGAGGGGCTCGTGATGACGCACTGCGTGCCGAACGAGCGCGTGGCGGTCGCCGAGGGCGACCGCGCCTTCGTGGGCGGCGCGGCCTAGCCGCTCCGCCGTCGGCCGGTGGCCCGCCCGTGGGGGCGGGCCACCGGCCCGGAGCTGCCCTCGGCGCCCCCGAGCCGGGCAGATGCATAGTCGAGCAATACAATCGGCGGGTGCCCACGTCGGAGTTCACGCGCACCGACGCCCTCGAGGTCGTCGCCACGACCCTCGTCTCCCGTGCCTCGCGGCTGACGCGGCTGCTGCTCCGCTCCGGGACCCGGGAGCTGTCGCGGACGGAGGCGGGGCTGCTGGGGACGCTCGCCGACGGGCCCCGGCGCATCACGGAGCTGGCCGAGACCGAGGCGCTCGCGCAGCCCACCGTGACGCAGCTGGTCGACCGGCTCCAGGCCCGGGGGCTCGTGGAGCGCGCGCGGAGCGCGGAGGACGGGCGGGTGGTGCTCGTCACCCTCTCCACCGCCGGGCGCGCCCAGCTCGCGGCCACCCGGGCGCAGATCCGAGCGCTGCTGCGCGAGCTCGCGGCGGAGCTCAGCGACGAGGAGCTCTCCGGGCTCGCGGCGGCGAGCGAGACGCTCGGGCGCCTCACCGAGACGCTCCGGCAGCGGGGCGGCGGGGCGTGAGCCCGGCGCGGCGCGAGGCGGCGCTCGCCCCGGTCCTGGTGGTCACGACGATGGTCGTGGCGATCATCTCCTCGCTGGGAGCGCCGCTGATCCCGAGCGTCTCCGACGACTTCGGCGTCTCCCTCGGCTCGGCGCAGTGGTCGCTGACCGCGACCCTGCTCGTCGGCGCGGTGAGCGCGCCCGTCATGGGCCGCCTCGGGGACGGCCCGCGTCGCCGTGTGGCGCTCCTCTCGGGGCTCGCCCTGGTCACCCTCGGCGGGATCGTCTCGGCGCTGGCGCCGGGCCTCGCCGTCCTGGTCGCCGGCCGGGCCCTGCAGGGCATCGGCCTCGGGCTCGTGCCGCTCACCATGGCCGCGGCCCGCGACCACCTCCCGGCGGCGCGGGTGCCGCAGACCATCGCGCTCCTCTCGGTCTGCGCCGCCGCCGGCGTGGGGGCCGGCTACCCGCTCAGCGGCCTGATCGCCGACGGCCTGGGGCTCTCGGCCGCCTTCTGGTTCGGGGCGATCGTCAGCGGCACCGCGCTGCTCGGCGTCGCCCTGGTCGTGCCCTCGAGCCGGCACCTCGAGGCGACGAGCCTCGACGTCCGCGGCGTCGTGCTGCTCACGGTCGGGCTCGGCGCGCTGCTGCTGGCCATCGCGGAGGGGACCGCGTGGGGGTGGAGCTCGGCGGAGGTGCTCGGGCTGCTCGCGGGTGCCGCGGTGGTGCTCATCGCCTGGACGCGCCAGCAGCTGCGGGTCGCCTCCCCGCTCGTCGAGCTCCGCCTCCTGCGCCATCCGGCGGTGCTGACCGGCGACGCCTGCGCGACGGTGCTCGGGGTGGCGATGTACATGGACCTCTCGGGCGTCACGGAGTACGTGCAGACGCCGCGCGCGGCGGGATACGGGTTCTCGGCCTCGGTGGTGGTCGCCGGGCTCTGCCTCGTCCCGTTCTCCCTCACGAGCCTGGTGGCCAGCCGCGCCCTGCCCTGGAGCACCCGGATGGTCGGCCGGCGGGGGCTGCTGCCGGCGGGCTGCCTGGTGGTGGCCTTCGCGGGGGCGTTCTTCGCGCTCTTCCACACCGCGCTGTGGCAGGCCTTCGTGATGATGGGGATCGTGGGGCTGGGCCTCGGCTCGACCTTCGCGGCCATTCCGGGGCTCGTGGTGGCCGCCGTCCCCGAGAGCGAGACCGGCAGCGCGATGGGCTTCTACCAGGTGGTCCGCTACGTCGGCTTCTCGCTGGGCAGCGCCCTCGCCGCCTCGATCCTCGAGGGGCGCACCCGCGCCGGGCAGCACCTGCCCACCGAGGGCGGCTACACCCTCGTGCTCTGGGTCGCGGTGGGGATCTGCGTCGCGGCCGCCGCGCTGGCCTGGGTCCTGCCCGCCCGGGCCGGCGCCACCGGCCCGCGCGAGGAGGGGTTCGTGGAGGAGGACGCCGAGCTCGCGACCGCGGGGCTCGTCGGGCTCACGCGGGAGTGAGCGCCTCAGGCTCGCGGCGGCTCGCCGTCCCAGTAGTCGCGCGCGTCGCCGCGGCGGAAGAGCAGGCGGAGCCCCGGGCCGTAGACGCCGAGCTTGTCGCTGTCCTCGTAGACCGTGGCGGCGAGCTCCCGGTGCTCGGAGACGATGAGCACTCGCGCCGGCTCCCGGGCGGCGCTTACGATCTGGTGGGCGCCGGCGGGGCCGCGCGGGAAGCAGACGAGGTCACCCGGTTCGAGGACGCGCTCGCCCTCCGGGACCCGCAGCGTCGGGGTGCCGGAGAGCACGAGGAGCCACTCCTCCTCCGCGAGCTCGTAGTGGTACGGGCAGACCGCCTGCCCCTCGTGCAGCAGCACCACGCTCGCGCCGAGCTGCGCGGCGTCGAGGTGATCGGCGAGCTTGGCGTACGGCGCGCGGTAGCCGTCGGGCTCGTCCTCGTCGACGTGCAGCAGCGCGTCGTCGAAGAGGTTGAAGCGCCTCATTCGCCCTCCCAGTAGTCCGCGCCGGCGCCGGCGCGGAAGGTCCCGCCCCACCACGGCGTGTCCGCGGCGACCTTGTCGCTGTCGGGGTAGACGATGACGTTGGTCCGGGCGACGTCGGAGAGCATGATCACGCGGCAGGGCTCCGCCGAGCCCCGCAGCTGGTGGGCGCCGTCGGGGCCGGGCGGGAAGCAGACGACGTCCCCGGGGGCCAGCTCCTCCTCGCCCGCGGGCGTGCGGAGGAGCGGGCGCCCGGAGAGCACGATCACCCACTCCTCCTGGGCGGACTCCCAGTGGTAGGGCCAGGCGCGCTGCCCCGGCGGGAGCTCGAGCAGGCCCGCGGCGAGATGCTCGCCACCGACCGCGGAGGTCAGGTCGGCCTCGCGGGCCCTGAACGCCGCGGGGTGGGCCGCGAGCTCCTCGAGGGCGATCCGGTGCAGGTTGGTCTGTCGCATGGCGGCCCCGTACCCCGGCTGCGCCCCGTCCAGTGCCGGACGAGCCGCGCGCGTCCTCTCGTTGTCAGAACCGGTCCCAGGGCCACGGCTGCGCGCTGCCGTGGCGCTCGATCGTCGGGCCGGTCGGCGCGGGGACGGCCCCGAGGAGCCCGGCGCCGACGTGCAGCAGCTCCGCCGGCGCGATGCGCGCGAACGGGTCGTCCCGGAGCAGCGCGAGCGCGTCGGGTCCGCGGCGGAGGGTGAGCGCTCCGGCGAAGTGGGAGTCGTCGGCCAGGAGCGTCGAGACGAGATCGGCCGGGCGCTCGGCGAGCACGCGCCGCCGCGCGTGCTGGACCGCCGGGTCGTCGAACAGCGGCCGCGCCCCGCGCTCCGGGAGCACGAGCGAGATCCATCCGGCGGGCCCGTCGGGATCGAGCACGCGTGCGTCCACGCGGCGGGCGGAGCGCACGGGCTTCGACGCGCCGAGCCACAGCGCGAGCACCCCCGCGGGCTGCCCGGCGCACGTGGCGAGCGGGGCGCACGCCTCCCCGCCCGGCTCCGGCAGCCGCGCCAGCCACGCGCGGCTCACGCGCGCGGCGGCTCGAAGTCGGCGCGCAGCTCGCGCGTGAGCGACCGGAGCGCGCCGCGCAGCTCCTCCAGCGAGGGCCGGCCCCAGAACCAGTAGCCGTCCCACGCGGCGGCGACGGTGAGGTCCGGCCGCAGCACCGCGACCGTCGGCAGGTAGGGGTGGTTCACGGTGTCCGTGGTCTCGCGCAGGCCCAGCGCGTCGAGGTAGGTGCGCTCGTCGTCGCAGAGGAAGGTCCACCGCGCCCCGAGCCCGGCCCGGAAGGCGGAGCTCACGGCCGGCGCGTCGACCGAGAGCGAGATGACGTTCGTGTAGGCGACCTCCACCTCGTCCTGGAAGGCGACCAGCTTGCGGGCGAACGCCTGCTCCTTCGGACACCACCAGCCGCGGAAGACGTGGAGCACGGTGGGGTCGCCGCCCACGAGCTGCGAGAGCACGCGGGGATTGCCGGCGTGATCGCGCAGCTCGAGCTCCGGGAGGGCGCTCCCGACCTCCAGCCGCGGCATCAGGCCGCTCCGGGGCCGCTCGCGCTGGGCCCACGCCGCCGCGAGGCCCGTCCGGCGCGGACGGCGTAGAGGAGCGCGGAGAGACCGAGGA
>CAXSFZ010000058.1:0-3122 GCA_964236905.1 uncultured Solirubrobacteraceae bacterium
CGGCCGACAGACCCCCGCCGACCGCCTCAACAACCTCCTCGGGACCTACAGCTAGGCGGCCCGGCGGCGAGGTGCGCGGGCGTTCGGAGTCGGGCCCGCTGAGCGGGCTGCGATCCGAACGGCTGCGGTGCGGCATCGCCTGCGCCTGGACCGCTGTGCCGCCGGCCAGGCGGCCGGTGCGCGAGCCGGCGTGTGCGAGCGGGTCGGGCGTGGCGCGCGGGCGGGCTCGCCGCCGTGCCGTGCGTCAGGCGGGAGCCGAGGCCCGGGCACACGAAGGGCCCGCCTCGCGGCGGGCCCTCAGTGCTTCTGGGAGGAGGTGCACTTGCGCTCTGGTCCGTTCGTGCACGGGGCACCTTCGCGCGCCCAGCTCAACCTGAACTAAATGTCAGCTTAGTCTTCCCTGAACGTCTGAGGCGCCGGCGGCGCGGCCGGCGAGCCGGCGGAGCTCAGAGCGCGACGCGAGCCAGCGGGCAGCACATGCAGCGCGGGCCGCCGCGCCCGCGGCCGAGCTCGGAGCCCGGGACTGCGAGGACCTCGACCCCCGCCTCGCGCAGCCGGGCGATGGAGCGGACGTTGCGATCGTAGGCGACGACCACGCCCGGCGCGAGCGCCAGCACGTTCGAGCCGCCGCTCCACTGCTCGCGCTCGGAGCTGAGCGCGTCGTCGCCCGTGTCGTAGAGCCGCAGCCCGTCGACGCCGAGGGCGCGGGCGACCGCGGAGAACAGGTGCTCCTCGTGGTCGACCTCGATGCGCCCGCCCGGACCCGGCCGCAGCGCGTAGGTCGGGAGCCGCTCGACGAGGTCCGCGTAGACGACGAAGGCGTCGTGGTCGATCTGGGAGAAGACCGTGTCGAGATGCACCTCGCCGCCGCGCCCCGGCAGCTGCACCGCGAGCACCTCCTTCGCCGCACCGGCCGCGAACAGCTCCGCCGCCAGGGCCTCGACGGTGCCCGGGCGCGTCCGCCCGCCGCAGGCCGCCACGAGCACGCCGGGAGCGAGGGCCAGGAGGTCGCCGCCCTCGACGCCCGCCGTGCCCGGACGGTCCTCGCCGAAGATCTTCGGGCCGGTTCCGCCGTCGCGCGGCGAGTCGGCCAGGAAGCGCGGATGGTGGCGGTAGATGGTCTCGAGGTGGAGGACCTCGCGGCGCCGCACGCGGTGGGCCATGGCGCTCAGCACGACGCCCGGCCCGACCCAGGTGGACGGGTCGCGGGTGGAGTAGGAGTTCGGCAGCGGCGGGATGACGAGGTCGTCGAGCCCCGCCGTGTGCGCGGTGAAGGAGGAGCTCGCGAAGGGCAGGTCGGCGAAGGCCACGCCCCCGATGCACCAGCGCGCGAGCTCGGCGCCCGGCAGCGACTCGAGCCACGCGCCGACCTCCCACTCCAGCCGCGGCCCGAGCGTGGCGGCGCGGAGCGTGGCCCGGAGCACCGCCTCGCGCGCCGCGGGCACGTCGAGCGCCTCGCCCAGGAGCACCTGGAGCTCCTCGACGTGGACGCCGCGGTCCTCCAGCACCTCGGTGAAGGCGTCGTGCTCCTCCTGGGCACGATCGACCCACAGGATGTCGTCGAAGAGCAGCTCGGCGCGGTTGCGCGGCGTGATGCGCTCGAGCTCGCGCCCGGGCCGGTGGACCAGCACCCGCCGGAGCTCCCCGATCTCCGACCACATGGGGCTCAGCTGCGTGGTCGGGGCGGTGAGGGACTCCATCGGCGGCGTGGACGCTAGCGGCACCCCGCCTGCGAGCATGGGCGCGGTGGAGCCCGGGGCGATCGAGCGCGCGGCCGCCGCGGCCTGGCCCGCCGCGGAGGCCGAGGAGCGCGAGGGGTGGCTCCTGCGCGCGACGCCGGGCCTCGACCGCCTGCGCTCGAACGCCGCGCTGCCGCTCCGCGACGCGGGCGACGTCGCCGTCGTCGAGCGCTGGTACGCCGCCCGCGGGCGACCGGCGCTCGTCCAGGTCGCGCCGCTCGAGGAGCGCGGCAGGCTCGAGGCCGCGCTGGTCGCCGCGGGCTGGCGCGAGCGGATGCGCGTCGACGTGCTCACGGCGCCCGCCGCCGAGCTGGCCGGGCCCGCGCGCCCCGTGGCGCTGCTCCCGCGGCCCGTGCCGCGCTGGCTCGACGCGTGGGCCCGCGCGGAGGAGCGCGCCGACACCGCCGCGCACGCCGAGCGCGTCTTCGCGCTGCTGACCCCGGGGCGGGCCGCCTACGCCGTGGCCTCCGGCGGCGCGTCGGTCGGACTCGCGGTCGCCACGCCCGGCGGCGCCTGCGGCCTCTTCTGCATGGCCACCCGGCACGATGCGCGCCGCCGTGGGCTCGCCGCGGACGTGCTCGCCGGGCTGGCCGGGTGGGCGCGCGAGGCGGGCGCCCACACGCTCTACCTGCAGGTCCTCGCGGCCAACCGGCCGGCCCAGGGCCTCTACGCGCGTGCCGGCTTCACCCGCTCCCACGGCTACGTCCACCGCTCCCCGCCCTGAGGCCGCGGCCGCCTGTGCTCCAATCACCCGGTGGAACCGCCGAGGATCGAGCTGCGGGTCGCCCGCCACACGGGCCGCCTGGCGGCGCTGGCCGCCTTCTACCGCGACGGGCTCGGGCTCGAGGAGCTCGGCGGCTTCGAGGACCACGACGGCTACGCGGGAGTCCTGGTCCCCGCGGCATGGTCCTGAGCGCCTGGGCCTCAGCCGCCCAGGAGCCCGGCGAGCTCGGGGTGGGCGTCGAGGAGCGCGGCGAGGGTCGCGGCGTCCTGCGGCGTGAGGAAGACCGTCACGCGGTCGCCCTCGGGCGTGGCGGCCGCCCAGGCGGCGCCCAGCCGGGCGAGCGGGACCAGGCCGTCGGGCGTCGCCGCGGCGCGGGCGGGCTCCAGCAGCCCGTCGCGCAGCGCGCGCCAGGCCTCCCGGCCGAGGCGGACGGGCTGCGCCAGGCTCACGCGTAGCTCAGCAGGCCGCGCCGCGACTTGCGGCCGAGCGCGCCGTCGGCGACGAGGCTGCGCACCCGCTCGGGGACCTCGACGCCGAGCTCGTCGCCGATCGCCGCGGCCACGTCGAGGCCGACGAAGTCGAGCAGGGCCAGCGGGCCCATCGGGTGCCCGGCCCCGAGGGTCATGCAGGAGTCGATCTCCCCGGGACTCATCCGGGTG
>CAXSFZ010000058.1:3132-17609 GCA_964236905.1 uncultured Solirubrobacteraceae bacterium
GCGTCATGCACAGGTCGACGTCCGTGGGGTCCATGCCGGACTCCTCCGCGAACCGCACGGCGTCGAAGAGGTAGGGGAACAGCAGCCGGTTGACCACGAAGCCCGGGGTGTCGGGGACCTCGACGGCGGTCTTGCCGAGCGCCTCGCAGAGCGCGCGGGCCCGCGCGCGGATCACCGGGGCGGCCGCCGCCGGGAAGACGAGCTCGACGAGCTCCATCGCCGGCACCGGGTTGAAGACGTGGAAGCCGACGAAGCGCCCTGCCGCGCCCGGGCCGGTCTCCCGCGCGAGCGTCTCGACGCTCAGCGAGGAGGTGGTGGTGGCCAGGAGGGCGTCTCCGTCGCCGAGCCCGGCCAGCTGGCGCAGCAGCGCGACCTTCGCGCCGTGGTCCTCCCGGATCGCCTCGACGAGCACGCGCGCCGCCGCGAGCTCCTCGAGCTCGGTCACCACGGTGACCTGCCGGGCGTTCACCTCGCCGCTCAGGCGGCCGCAGACCTTCGCGACGGTCTCGCGGGCCCGGCCGGCGGAGTCCGCGGAGCGGGCCCACAGCAGCACCTCGCCGTGGCGGGCGGCCGTCGCCGCCAGGCCGCAGGCGATGGCGCCGCTTCCGGCGATGCCGATGCGCTCGATCACGGCGCGGAACCCTACTGAGCGGGTCGCGGCCGGCGTCCCCGAGGGTGCCTGCTGACCGCTGCCGCTGCCATGATCGGCCGAGTGACCGCGCGGCCGCTCGAGGAGCTCATCGATCCCGGCTGGGCCGCGGCGCTCGCGCCCGTGGCCGACCGCATCGCGGCGATGGGCGACTTCCTGCGGGCCGAGGTGGCGGCGGGCCGCAGCTACCTGCCGCCCGGCCCCCGGGTGCTGCGCGCCTTCGAGCAGCCCCTGGCGGCGGTCCGGGTGCTCGTCGTCGGGCAGGACCCGTACCCGACGCCGGGCCACGCGGTCGGCCTCAGCTTCTCCGTCGGGCCCGAGGTGCGCCCGCTGCCGCCGAGCCTCGTCAACATCTTCAAGGAGTACGTCGACGACCTCGGGCTCCCGCCGCCCTCCTCGGGCGATTTGGCGCCGTGGGCCCAACGCGGGGTGCTGCTGCTCAACCGCTCGCTGAGCGTCGCGCCCGGGCAGCCGAACGCGCACCAGGGCCGGGGCTGGGAGGCGGTGAGCGAGCAGGCGATCCGCGCGCTGGCCGCCCGCGGCGGCCCGCTCGTCGCGATCCTCTGGGGCCGCAACGCGCGCGGCCTCACGCCGCTCCTGGGCGCTGTGCCCACCGTCGAGTCGGCCCATCCGAGCCCGCTCTCCGCCCGGGGCGGCTTCTTCGGCTCGCGCCCGTTCAGCCGGGCTAACACACTGCTGGTCGAGCAGGGCGGCGAGCCCGTCGACTGGCGGCTGCCCTAGCGGGGTCGCGCGACGGGCTCAGCCGGCCCGCCGCCCGCCAGGTCGTGGAGCAGGAGCGCCTCGGCGAGGATCGCCCGGCCGAGCTCCTCCAGGACGACCCCCTCGTCGCCGGCGTGGATGCGCGCGCCGTCGTCCTGGGCGCCCCAGACCACGATGTCGGCCTCGGGGTAGGTCGCCGCGAGCACCGTGACCAGCGGGATCGACCCACCCGAGCCGACGTCCACGGCGGCCCTGCCGTAGGCCTCCGCCATCGCACGGCGGGCCGCCTGGAGCCCCGGGCCGTTCCCGGCGGCCGCGAAGCCGGGCGCTCCCGCGCCGGGCGTGATGTCGGCGCGCGCGCCCCAGGGGACCGCGGCGAGCAGGTGGTCACGCACCAGGCCGAAGGCGCGGTCGGGGTCGTCCCCGGGGGCCAGGCGCACGGAGACCTTCGCCCGGGCCCGCGGCACGATCGCGTTGGCGGCGGTGGCGACCGCGGGCGCGTCGAGCCCGATGACCGTGACGGCCGGCCGCATGTAGAGGCGCTCGGCGACGCTGCCGGTGCCGACCAGCTCGACGCCGTCGAGGACGCTCGCGGTCGCGCGCAGCGCCTCCTCGGGCATCGCCAGGCCGTCCCACGTGCGCCGGACGAGGCCGTCCACGGCCGTGTCGCCCGCGGCGTCGGTCAGCGTGTCGAGCATGCGGATCAGGGCGAGCAGCGCGTCGGGCGCCGCGCCGCCGACGAGCCCGGAGTGCGCGGGCCGCTCCAGCGTGGAGACCTCGACCAGGAGCTCGGTGAGGCCGCGCAGCGAGGCGCAGAGGGTCGGCTCGCCGAGCTGCCAGTTGCCGCTGTCGGCGACGACGATGACCTCGGCGGCGAGCTCGTCGCGGTGGGCGGCCAGGTAGCCGTCGAACGTCCCGCGGCCCGTCTCCTCGTCGCCCTCGACGACCACGGTCACCCCGACGCCGGGCTCCGGGCCGAGCGCCCGCAGCGCCGCGACGTGCATGACCACCCCTGACTTGTCGTCGGCCGCGCCGCGACCGTGGAGCCGCCCGTCGCGCAGCGTGGGCGTGAAGGCCGGGGCGGTCCACGCCCCCTCCGGCCCCGCGGGCTGGACGTCGTAGTGGGCGTAGAGCAGGACGGTGGGCGCACCCGCGGGCGCGGGCCGGCGGCCGAGCACGGTCGGGGGCGCGCCCTCCACCTCGACGACCTCGACCTCGGGGAGCACCTCGCGCAGCAGCTCGGCGGTGAGCTCCGCGGCCGCGCGGTTCGGCTCCTCCGGGAACCCCTCGAAGGCGACCGACGGGATCCGCACGAGCGCCTCGAGGTCGGCCTGCGCGCGCGCGAGGCCGGCGGCCACGGCGGCCCGCACCGCGGTGCTCACGCCCCGCCCTCCGGGGCCCAGCGGAACCCGGTCGGCGCCAGGGCGGGCGGCAGCGGCGAGCCGGCCAGCCCGGCCGCGGGCTCCGGCGCGTTGTAGCCGCCCGGGGCCACGTCGTTCGGGCCGTCGGGGTGGAAGAGCGACGCCAGGTACTGGATCTGCCCGCGGCCCGGGCCGAGCTCGAACTGCCCTCCGCCGTACATGGCGATGCCCCGGGCCTCGCAGTACGCGTAGGTCGCCAGCACGGAGCGCAGGCCGCCGAGGCGCGAGGGCTTGAGGTTCACCATCCTCGGCGGGGAGGGCAGCGCCTCGAGGTCCTCGACGCCGTGGATCACGGCGTCCCAGGTCACGCGGTCGCGCACGGGCGCAAGGAGCGCGTCGATCTCCGCCTGGCCGGTGTGCGGATCCTCCAGCCAGGCGCCCGGGAAGGTCGCGAGCAGCAGCGCGTAGAGCTCCGGGTCGGGGGCGACGTCCACGATGGACCCCTTGTACTGGCCCTTGAGGTCGAGCGACTCCACCGCGCCGGTGGCGGCGACCTCTGCGGCCAGCGCCGGGGTCCAGTCGTTCGTGGGATCGAGCTTGAAGCGCAGCTCGGGGTAACGGTCCAGCCGGGTGCGCAGCGGCGCCGTGCTCGGCGGCTCGCCGAGCCGCAGCGAGACGACGAAGCGCACGGGCCGCGGGGTGAGCTCCAGCCGCTCGTGGAGCGAGACGCCCGCCTGGCGCAGCGCGAGGTCGAGGGCGGCGGACTCGTAGGCCCACAGCCGGTAGAGGACCGAGGCCTCGCGCTCGGGCGGCGCCGGCCACAGCTCGAGCGCCTCGAGATGGTCGCAGAAGTCCGCGAGCGTCCAGCGGCCCGCCAGCGGGAGCACGGGGCCCGCGGCGACCAGGCGCTCGTGGTCCGGGGCGTCGTAGGAGACCTCCTCCCCGACCCCGTCCGTGCCCCCGCCCTGCAGGCGGATCACCGTGCTCACGCGGGTGAAGCCACTCGAGACCTCGAGCGCGAGGGGCTCCAGCGCGTACCGCTCCACCTGCAGCTCGAGACCCGCGAGGCGGTCCCAGTGGGCGCTCATGCCCCGCCGCCCGGACGGGCGCCCGCCGGCGCCGCGGCCCCGGCCTCGAGGCGCGCGACGAGCTCGTCGAGCCGCAGCTCCTCGAGCCCCTGCCCGACCGCGTCGAGCTCGGCCGCGCAGAACTCGACGAGCCCGCGCCCCTCCTTGCAGAGCGCGAGCGTCTCGCGCAGCTCGGCCTGGCCGGTGTCCAGGCGGCGGATGATCTCCTCCAGGCGGCCCGTGGCCGTCTCGTAGGTCTGCTCGGGGGCGCTCACGGCGTCGGCTCCTGGGCGTCGGGCATCGCGCCCTCGATCCTCGCACGCAGCGCCGCGTCGGCGAAGAAGAGCCGCACGCTCCCGGCGGCCCGCGCCTCGGCCGCGCTCGTGAGCACGCCGCCGGCGCCGTCGTCCACCACGGCGTAGCCCCGGGCCACCACGCGCTCCGGGTCGTGCGCGCCGAGCGCCGAGGCGAGCGCGTCGAGCTTGGCCCGGCGGGCCGCTCCGCCCGCGTCCAGCGCGGCGGCGGAGCGCCGCTCGAGCGCGCCCGCGGTCCGCCGCAGCGCCCGCGCGGGATCCTCGACGCCACGGCGCCGGGTGCTCGCGCGGAGCTCCCGGAGCTTCTGCTCGAGCCATCCGCGCTGGCGCGCGAGCTCCTGCGCGGGCGCGCGGGAGAGCTGGGCGAGGTGGCGCGCGCGGGCGAGCACCGCGCGGCGGCCGTGGTCGGCCAGCCGGCGGGCGCTCCCGGCGAGCGCCTCCCGCGCCTGGCCGCAGTGGAGCGGCACGGCGGCCTCGGCCGCGTGGGTGGGCGTGGAGCAGGCGACGGCGGCCACGTCGTCGATCAGCGTCCGGTCGGTGTGGTGCCCGACCGAGGCGATCACGGGAACCGGCAGCAGCGCGATGGTGCGGCAGAGCGTCTCGTCGCAGAAGGCGAGGAGGTCGGCCAGGGAGCCGCCGCCGCGGGCCACGACGATGACCTCCACCGCTCCCGTGGCGGCCAGGTCCTGCACCGCCTGGGTGACCTTCCGCGCGGCGTGGCGGTCCTGCACCGGGGCGAAGGCCCAGACGAGCGTGCCCGCCCAGCCGCGCCGGGCGAGGCCTGCGAGCACGTCGTCGCGCGCCTTGCCCCCCTCGCCGGTCACCACGCCGATCGTGCGGGGGAGCGCGGGTCGCGGCAGGCGGGCCTGGGGCGTGAGCAGCCCCTCGGCGTCGAGCTTGCGGCGCAGGCGGTCGACCTGGGCGAGGAGGTCGCCCTCCCCCGCGATGCGCAGGCCCGTGACGTCGAAGGAGAAGCCCGGGGAGGAGGTCCGCGAGCCGGGGTAGTAGTCCGGGCCGCCGGCGACGACGACCTGCGCGCCGTCGACGAAGGCCGCCTCGGGGACCCCGCAGCGGCCGAACGCGTCGTTCCACATCGCGCAGGGCAGCGCGCCGTCGCCGTCGCGCAGCTCGAAGTAGACGCGCGCCTTGGAGCGCTTGACGTTCCACGCCTCCCCGACCAGCTGGAGCCGCGCGCGCTTGCGCAGCTCGTCCTGGAGCTTGCGCGCGTAGGCGCCGACGGGGAACGGCCCGGGCAGCGCGGAGCCGGCGATGCCCTCGGGTCGGGTGGCTTGCGCGCTCACGCCCCGCCCACGGTACCGGCGCCCCCGGCGCCCCGCCGCCGGCCGTTCGGCCGCCCGGGGCGCGGGTACCTCCGCCGCCATGGCCGTGCCCCGGAGCCGACGATGACCCAGCGCGAGCGGGCCGCGGCGCTCGTGGCCGAGCACGGCACGACGTTCGCCGAGGAGGCGGGGATCGCCGTCGCCCGCGGCACGCCGCAGCCGCTCTTCGGCCTGCTCGTGCTCTCGCTGCTGCTCGCCTCGCGCATCCAGGCGCAGCTCGCCGTGCAGGCGGCCGTCGAGCTCCGCCGCGCGCGGCTGACCTCCGCCCGGCGCCTGGCCGGGGCCGACGCCCACGAGGTCTGGGCGGCGCTCGATCGCGGCGACTACCTGCGCAAGGAGCGCACCACGGGCCTCCTGCAGGACGCCGCCGCCCACGGCGTGGAGCGCTGGGGCGGCGACCTGCGCCGGCTGCGGGCCGACGCCGACGGCTCCCGCACGCGGGCGTCGGAGCTCCTGCGGGAGTTCAAGGGCATCGGCGACACCGGCGCCGAGGTCTTCCTCCGCGAGGTGCAGGTGGCCTGGGGGGAGCTCGGTCCGTTCGTGGGCGGCCGCGCCGTCGCCGCCGCGGCCGGCGCCGGGCTGCCCGCCGACGCGGCCCGGCTCGCGCGGCTCGTCGAGCCGGAGGAGGTGGCGCGGCTGAGCGCCGCCCTCGTGCGCTCCGGCCTGCGCGGCGCGGAGGGCGGCGGCTAGCCCGTCTCGTCGACGGCGGCCAGCGTCTTCATGCCGGGCTGCGCGTCGGTGCCGCGGACCTCGCCGGAGAACCCGAGGCGCGTCAGGCGGGCGATCTCGAGCTCGCCGAGGCGCCGGGCGGGGTGGTCGGCCGGGAGGTGCTGCACGAGCCGGCCGATCCGGTTGCGCAGCTGGAGCGCGAAGTGCGGGGTGGAGGCGCCCATGAGCTGGCGGACGTCGTCCACCGTGACCTCGTGGCGCGGGTCGCGCCGGGCGGGCAGCTCGGCTTCGCTCATGGGGTCTGGCTCGGGGAGGCCGGCATGATCTCCAGCAGCGTATCCAGCCGGGCCTGCAGCGTCGGGGAGATGGCGCGCGCATCGCCGGCCAGCCAGCCGTGGTTGTAGACGCCCCGCACCGGGTCGGTGCGGTATCCGGGCTGGATGCTTCGCAGGTAGGTGGTCAGCGGGGCGCCGAGCCCGGCGGCGGAGGGGGTCAGCAGGAGCGGCCCGTAGGTGCCCCGCGCCGAGAGCGGCGCGACGGCGGCCGCGGTCGCCGGGTCGGCGTCCGCGCGCGCGAGCACCAGGCCGTGGCCGGGGTCGACGACGCCCCAGCCGAAGCCCCGCCCGGCGTAGGAGGCGAACGCGATCGCGCTGCGGACGGGGTCGGCGGCGCCGATGCGCGTGACGGTCCCGAGCCCGCGGAGCTGCCGCATCGCTGCGGGGCCGACCGCGCTCGGGGGCCCGACCACGAAGATCCCGGGCCGCGCGTGGGTCCGCAGCGCGGCCAGCGTCGCGGCGGGCACCGAGCCGCGCCGCGCGAAGAGGATCGGGTCGCCCGACTTGGCTGCGTAGGCCGCGGCCGGGGCGGCGAAGGCGGGATCCTCCGCCGGGGCGATGATCACGCGGTCGCTCGTGCGCCCGCGCGCGGCCGCGGCGAACGCGTCGAGCGCCTGGGCGAGCGCGAAGGGGTCCCGCCCGGCCACGTCGGTGGTGGGCAGCCCCCGCGGGTGCGGCACGTCGCCCACGCGGATCACCGCGGCGCCGCCGGCGGCGTCCGCGCCCGTGGGCGCGAGCGCCGAGAGCGCCCGGGCGCTCGCCGCCGGGAGCGCATCCGGGCCGTCGGCGAGCAGCAGCGGCGCGCCGAGAGGCGGGGCCATGAGCACCGAGGCGGCCAGCGCGGTGCGCCAGTCGCGCCGGTCGACGAGCGCGACCGCCGCCGGGCGGCTCGCACGGGTCAGGCCCGGGAAGACCGCCTGCGCCGCGCCCGCGGCGAGCGCCACGGGGTCGGCGCCGCCGACGCGCGTGGTGTTCTTCGTCGCCAGCAGCAGCGGCGTCGGCGCGGTGCCGGCGGGCGCGTCGGTGCGCGTGGAGCCGGCCGCGGTGCCCGGCGCGGCGGGCGCGGCGGCGCGGCCGCCGTCGCCCGTGCCCCCTCCGCGCCCGCAGCCCGCGCCGAGCAGCGCACCGCACAGCGCCAGGAGGGCCAGCGCACGGCGGGCGGCGTGGTGGGGCATCGCCCGGAGCGTACCCGCGCCCGCGGCCCGACCGCGCCGCCGGGCTCGCGCCCCGGCGCGCGGCGCGGGGCACCGTGCTGCGAGGCGGGAGCGGCGCCGCGGGTAGGCTGGGGTGGCACACCGACCTCTCTTCGAAGGAGCGCTGATGGCCGGGACCTCCGGGCGTTTCACCACCGTCATCAAGGCCAAGATCAACAAGCTGCTCGACAAGGCAGAGGATCCGGGCGAGACGCTGGACTACAGCTACACCAAGCAGCTCGAGTCGCTTCAGGGCGTGAAGAAGGGCATCGCCGACGTCGTCACGGCCAAGAAGCGCCTGCAGATGCAGTCCTCGAAGCTCGAGCAGTCGGTGGTCAAGCTCGACACCCAGGCGCGCCAGGCGCTCGCCCAGGGCAACGAGGACCTCGCGAGGGTCGCCCTGGAGCGCAAGAACGTCGCCCAGACCGAGCTCCAGAGCCTCGACGTGCAGGTCACCGAGCTCGAGGGCCAGCAGCAGAAGCTCATCGACTCCGAGCAGAAGCTGCGCACGAAGATCGAGTCCTTCCGGACCAAGAAGGAGGTCATCAAGGCGCAGTACAACGCCGCGGAGGCCCAGGTCCGGATCTCCGAGGCCGCCACGGGCGTGGGCGAGGAGATGGCCGACGTCGGCCTGGCGATGCAGCGCGCGGTCGACAAGACCGAGCAGATGCGCGCCCGCGCCGACGCGGTCGGCGAGCTCGAGGAGGCCGGCACCTTCGAGGACCTCACCGCGCTCGGCTCGGGCCAGGACGACATCGATCGCCAGCTCCACCAGCTCTCCTCGCAGAGCGCGGTCGACGACGACCTCGCGAAGCTCCGCGCCGAGCTCGGCCAGGGCGCGCCGCCCCCCTCGGCGCCCCAGATCGAGCGCGGCACCGAGGGCGCGGCATGATCGTCCGGGTGATGGCCGAGGGCCAGTACCGGCTCGACGAGGGCCACCACGCACGGCTCGACGAGCTCGACGACCTGGTGGTCGCGCGCGTCGAGGCGGGGGACGAGCCGGGCTACGCCACGGCGTTCTCCGCGCTCCTCTCCTTCGTCCGCGACCACGGCGACGCACTCGGCCCGGACGACCTCGAGGGCTCGGACTTCATGCTCCCGCCCGCCGACCTCTCCTTCGCGGAGGCCGGCAACGAGTTCACCGGCGAGGGCCTCATCCCCGATCCTCCCGCGGTGGCCTGAGCGGACCCAAGCGTGACCCGGCAGGAGCCGTCACGGCTCCAGGGGGGTCACGCTGCCGCACGGGTCGTCCGGAGCACCGCCGCCGCGACCGCGGCGCTGCGGGGCCTGGTGCTCCGGCACGGCGACCCGGAGGCGATCGCCGCCTTCGCGGTCGACGAGCCGCCCGGGATCGCCTACTTCGCCGTCGTCGCACCCCCCCGGCCGGGTGCTCTCCTGCGTGAACGTCCGCCCCGAGCCGCCTCCCTGGGACCCGCAGGGCGCGGACTGGTGGCACCTGAAGGGCATGGCGAGTGCCCCGGACGCCCGTCGGCACGGGTACGGGACGGCGGTCGTCGCCGCGGTCAACGCCCACGTGGACGCACGGGGCGGCCGGCTGTGGTGCAACGCGCGCGTCCCGGCCATCGACCTGTACGCCCGCGCGGGCTACGAGCCCGTCGGGCCGCGGTGGGCGCATCCCGAGCACGGCCCCCACCAGAGCATGCGGCGCAGCGCGCGAACGTGAACCCGCACAGCGGGCGCACCCCCGAACACGGCCTCAGATCGGGATGCCCCAGAGCGGGAACCAGCGCTCGAGCTCCGGCTCGATCGGCAGCTCGCCCGACATCTTGGCCTTGAGCTGCAGCTCCTTCTCGGTGTTGCGCTGCTGGGTCCCGCCCGCCGGGACGAACGGGTACCACTGGCCCCGCTTGTAGCTGTAGATGAAGTAGATCCGGCCCTTCGGCGTCTCGTCGAAGGCGAAGACGGCGCAGAGCGTCCGGTCGGCGTAGCCCCCGACGGCCAGGGCGTCGCTCACGGCGTTCACCCCGACGACGAGATCCTCGATGTCGGGGTCCTCGAAGACCATCCAGCGGTAGCCGTAGGTGTCGTCGGCCGTCCGGAGCCTCGTGCCCGTCTCCTCGCCCGTCGAGCGCACGAGCTCCTCCATCTCGGTGACGATCTGCTGGAAGTCGCCCGTGCCGAGCGGCTGGAAGACGATCGCGGCCTGCCCGTTGGTGCGGATGCCGTCGGCCGTGTCGAGCTCGATGGCCGCGGTCGTCATCGCGAAGAGCCGGTCCGTCTTCGCCGGGCCGGCGACCTTGCGCCTCCCGAGCAGCGCATCGAAGAACCCCACGTCAGCGCCCGACCTGCAGCTGGGTCTCGAGGCGGTCGAGCGCCGCCAGCCGCTGATCGAGCGGGGGGTGGGTCGAGAACAGGTTCCCGAGGCCGCTCTTGAGGCCGGGCGGGAAGATGTAGAAGGCGGCGAGCTCGCTCGAGCGGAGGTCCTGCTGCGGGATCCGCTGCATGCCGCCGGAGATCTTGAGCAGCGCGCTGGAGAGCGCGCTCGGCCGGCCCGTGAGCACCGCCGAGCCCCGGTCGGCGGCGAACTCGCGGTAGCGCGAGAGGGCCTGCATGAGGAAGAACGACACGACGTAGACGAGCACGGAGACGAGGATCAGGGGCAGGATCCCGGGCGAGTCGTCGTCGTCGCCGTAGGAGTTGCCCCCGCCGCCGAAGAAGAAGCCGAACTGGATGATCATCGAGGCCAGGGAGGCGAAGAAGCTCGCCAGGGTCATGATCGCGACGTCGCGGTTGGCCACGTGGGTGAGCTCGTGGGCCATCACGCCCTCGAGCTCGGCGGGGGAGAGCAGCTCCATGAGGCCGGTGGTGGCGCAGACCGTCGCGTGCTTGGGCGAGCGGCCGAGCGCGAACGCGTTCGGCATGCGGCTCTGCGCCACGGCGACCTTCGGCTTCGGGATGTCGCCCTGGATGCAGAGGCGCTCGATCATCGCGTGGAGCTCGGGCGCCTCCTGCGGGCTCACCTCGCGCGCGCCCATGGCCCGCAGGCCGAGCGCCTCGGAGGAGAAGTACTGGATCGCGAAGAGGATCGCCACGCCCGGGATGACCACCGCGACCGGGAAGGCGCCCGAGCCCACCAGGGCCGCGATGAAGACGACGTAGACGAGGCCGAGCAGGAACATCGTCACGAGCATCCGCGTCTGGAGCCCGGTGTCCCTGCCGAAGGAGGTGGAGCGCGCCATGGTCCGAAGCACTCTAGGCGGGCGACCTTCACGCTTCCTGAACGGGAGCGCGCGCTCTGCGACGGATCTGCGCATGCCCTGCGCAACGGCTGCGCAACGGCCGTTGCAGCAGCAGGAGCGGGGCCGCCGGGCCGCTACGGTCGCCGCCGGATGCGCCTCCGCCTGCTCATCGCCGGTGCGCTGGTCCCGCTGCTGCTGTGGCTCTCCCTGCCGGTCTTCTCGCAGGGGGCGTCGAGTCCGGCGGCCTCCCCAGCGCAGCTGCAACGCAAGATCGACCGCGACCGTCGCAAGATCGGCTTCCGCAAGGGCCGCGAGCGCGTCCTCACGCGCGACATCGACGGCTACAACCGGCGGATCGCCCGGCTGCAGACCCGGATCGGCGGGCTGCAGACGCGCGAGCAGAGCATCCAGACCGACCTCGACGCCAAGCAGGCCGAGCTCACCCGGCTGCAGACCGCGCTGCGCAGCGAGCGCGCCCGGCTCACCCGGCTGAAGGCACGCCTGGGCGTCGCCAAGCAGGCCCTCGCCCACCGGCTCGTCGAGCTCTACCAGGCCGACGCGCCGGATCTGGTCACCGTCGTCCTCAACGCGGACGGCTTCGCCGACCTGCTCGAGCGCGGCGAGTTCCTGAGCCGCGTGGGGGAGCAGGACCAGCGGATCCTGCGGTTCGTGCGCGACGCCAAGGCCGACGCGACGAGCACCGAGGCGCGGCTCGACACGCTCGAGGCGCGCCAGGACGCGATCACCCGCGTCGTGCAGCAGCACCGGGACGAGATCGCGACCATCAAGCAGGGGCTCGTCGACACCCGCACGGGGTTCGCCACGACCCGCTCGAGCAAGGCGCGGGCGCTCGGGACCGTCCGGGCGCAGCGCAAGGACCTCGAGCAGGACGTCGAGGTGGCCGCGAGCCAGCAGGCCAAGATCCGCTCGCAGCTGGCCAACGCGGCCGCGGGCGTCAGCACGCTTCCCGCGCAGGCCATCAAGGGCGGCGGCGGTCCGTGGATCTTCCCGGTCTCCGGACCGATCACGGGCGCCTTCGGGGAGCAGCGGCCCGGCCACATCCACGCCGGGATCGACATCGCCGTGCCGGTCGGGACGCCGATCCGCGCCGCCGCGAACGGGCGCGTGGCCTTCACGCAGCCCACCGCCGCCTCGGGCGGCTACGGGAACTACACCTGCATCCAGCACACCGCCACGCTCGCCAGCTGCTACGCGCACCAGGCGAGCTTCGCGGTCTCGCCCGGGCAGACCGTCAAGCAGGGCGAGGTGATCGGGTACGTCGGGATGACCGGCCACACCTTTGGACCCCATCTCCACTTCGAGGCGCGCGTCAACGGCGTGCCGGTCCAGCCGCTGAACTACCTGTAGCGGGTCTCCGCGCGCGCTGGAGCGGGTCCGCGCGCGTGGAGCGGGTCTCCGCGCGCGGCCCAGGGCGTAGCCTCGGGAGCCGATGCGTCCCGAGATCGACCTGTTCGGCCTGCCGCTGAAGACGTTCGGGCTGTGCTTCGCGCTCGGCTTCGTCGCCGCGGGGGCGATCATCCAGCGCCGGCTGCGTGAGCTCGGCCGACCGGTCGACTGGGCCTATGAGATCTCCTTCTCGGCGCTGGTGGGAGGGCTCGTCGGCGCGCGGCTCTACTACGTCGTGACCCACACGGGCGACCTCGTCGACGACCCGCTCGGGGTGCTCTTCGGCGGCTCCGGCCTCGTCTGGTACGGCGGGGCGCTGGGCGGGGCGCTGGCCGTCCTCGGGTGGGCGCGGTGGCGGGGCATGCTCGAGCGCACGCTGCTCGACGTCTGCGCGATCCCGCTCGCGCTGGGCTACGGGATCGGCCGCATCGGCTGCCAGCTGGCGGGCGACGGCGACTACGGCAAGCCGTGGAACGGGCTGTGGGCGATGGCCTACCCGCAC
Source organism: uncultured Solirubrobacteraceae bacterium (assembly GCA_964236905.1). GTDB lineage: Bacteria > Actinomycetota > Thermoleophilia > Solirubrobacterales > Solirubrobacteraceae > Paraconexibacter. Next base: position 15,890 of record CAXSFZ010000058.1, read on the forward strand.
GGCACGGTCCCGACCGACGTCCCGGTCCACCCGACGCCCCTCTACGAGACGTTGACCATGGGCCTGGTGGCCTGGGCGCTGTGGCGCGGGCGCGACGCGCTGCGACCCGGCGCGATCTTCGGCCTCTACCTGGTCGCGGCGGGGACCGAGCGCTTCCTCGTCGAGTTCCTGCGGCGCAACGAGGCCGTGGCGCTCGGCCTCACCGCGGCGCAGCTCACGAGTGTCGGGCTCTTCGTGGCCGGCGTGCTGTGGCTCGCCGCCGACGCCCGGCGGCCCGGTGGACTGCGCGGGGAGGGCCGGGAGCGTCGCTCGCCGCCCCTCGCCGCGCCCGTCCAGCCCGCCTGAGCGGCCGACGAGCCGCGGAACACGAGCGGCACGTCCGGCGGGCCCGCCACCTCGGCCATCGCCGCGACGTCGTCCAACGCATCCCCAGGCGTAGTGGCTCTCCTTCGCCGAGCCGGCGCCGTGGAGCACCACGACGCGGGCCGCCGGCGCTCCGGCCGGCCCGAACCGGGCGTAGGAGAGGCCGTCGCGGCCCCCCGGTTCGGGCGGGTCGAGAGGGACGAGGCGCACGGGCTGGCATCATGCGCCTCCGCGTGGCCGCCGTCCAACAGCTCTCCGACGCCTACCCGCTCGGGAGCCGGCTCGACGCGCGCGGCCGCCTCGAGCTCGGCGGCTGCGACGCCCTCGAGCTCGCCCGGGAGTTCGGCACCCCCGCCTACGTCGTCGCGGAGGACGATCTGCGCGCCCGGGCCCGGGCCTTCGCGCAGGCCTTCGCGGAGCACGCGGACGACCACCGGATCCACTTCGCCTCCAAGGCGTTCGCCTGCACGGCGGTGCTGAGGATCCTCCGGGAGGAGGGCCTGGGCGTCGACGTGGCCAGCGGCGGGGAGCTCGCGCTCGCGCTCCGGGCCGGCTTCGCCCCCGAGGCGATCGAGCTCCACGGCAACGCGAAGACCGTGGCGGAGCTCGAGCAGGCGCTGGACGCCGGCGTCGGGACCATCGTGGTCGACAACCTCGACGAGGTGGAGCGGCTCCTGACGCTGCTCGAGGGGCGCGGGGCCGTCCAGCGGGTGCAGCTGCGCGTCGCCCCGGGCGTCTCGCCCGCCACCCACCCCTCGATCTCCACGGGCGGCCCCAACACGAAGTTCGGGCTCAACCTCGAGGACGCGCAGCGCGCCCTCGCGCTCCTCGGCGCGAGCGACCGGGTCGACGTGGAGGGGCTGCACTTCCACATCGGCTCGCAGATCATGGAGCTCGGGCCGTTCCGCACGGCGCTGGAGCGGGTCACCGCGGCGCTCGGCACCGACTTCCGCACCTTCAACCTCGGCGGGGGCCTCGGCGCCGCCTACGGGCCGGGCGACGAGCCGCCGAGCATCGAGGCCTACGCCGCGGCCAAGGCCGGGATGGTCCGCGAGGTGTGCGGCCCGGGCAAGCGCGTGGTCGACGAGCCGGGCCGGGCCCTCACCGCGACCTCCACCGTGACCCTCCTGCCCGCCGAGGCCCTGAAGGCGTCCGACGTCTACCGCGTCGCCAGCGTCCGCCCCCGGCTGACCGCCCGCTCGGCCCGCCCGGTGCCCGTCGTCCCCCTGGCCGACGCCGCCACCGGCACCCCCCTCTCGGGCCGCTTCATCCTGTCCGTCGGCCCCCGGCGCTGGGTGTCGGAGGCCTGACGACGGGTCGCCCGATCCCTCGGCGTGGCAATGGCCTGCGCGTCGGA
>CAXSFZ010000059.1:0-13376 GCA_964236905.1 uncultured Solirubrobacteraceae bacterium
GGTGCACGCCGAAGCCCGCCCGCGCGAGGTTCAGGCGGATCACCTCGGCGATGGGGATGACGGTGCCCCCACCGGTGACGCCGACCCCGGCGCGGCTCTGCAGGTCTTGCTGGGTGGTGCGGATGATGAGCGTGGCGGGCAGCCCGTTGTGCTGGCCGAGGTCCCCGCTGCTAGCACGTGGCGCCCCACCGCCACGAGGGCGTCGTGTTGGCGTTGGCCGAGGGTGCGGTGGTCGGCGTCGACCTGGGTCTGCGACGGCGTGGGTCTGGGTCGGGGTGCCCGACAGGCGCGGTGCCGGGTCGTCGGGGTGGCACATCCCTGGGGCGGCCCAGGTGGCGAAGATCACGGCCGTCCGCGACCAGCTGCCCTCCCTCGAGCGGCTCGTGGTCATGGACTCCGGCGGCGCCGACGACGCGATCCTGACCCTCGAGGCGCTGCGCGAGCGGGGGCGCGGGCGCGCGGTGGCCGAGCTCGAGGCCCGGACCGCCGCGGTCGGCGCGGAGGATCCGTTCACGTTCATCTACACCTCCGGGACCACGGGGCCGCCCAAGGGCTGCGTGCTGACCCACGGCAACTACCGCTCGGTCCTCGACCAGTGCCTCGAGCTCGGCGTCCTGGGCCGCGAGGAGCAGGAGGTGACCTACCTCTACCTGCCCCTCGCCCACTCCTACGCGCTGCTGATCCAGCTCCTGACGGTCGACCTGGGCGGGACCATCGCCTACTTCGGCGGCGACACGAAGCAGATCGTCGCCGAGCTCATGGCCACCCGCCCGACCTACCTGCCGTCGGTGCCGCGGATCTTCGAGAAGATCTACACGCTCGTCACCGGCACCCTCGAGCCCGAGGTCCTGAGCCGGGCGGTGGCCGTCGGGCGCGAGGTGCAGGACCTGCGCCACGCCGGCGCGGCCGTCCCGGCCGAGCTCCAGGCCGCCTACGACCAGTTCGACGAGCAGCTCTTCGTCAACGTGCGGGGCGCGTTCGGCGGGCGGCTCAAGCAGGCGAGCACCGGTGCCGCGCCGATCGCCCACGAGATCCTCGAGTTCTTCTGGGCCTGCGGCGTGCCGGTGATGGAGGGCTACGGGATGACGGAGACCTCCACGGTCGCCACCTCGCAGGTCCCGGGCGGCCACCGCTTCGGGACCGTCGGCCGCGCGCTGCCGGGCACGGAGGTCCGCGTCGGCGAGGACGGCGAGGTGCTGCTCCGGGGCGGCAACATCTTCGCGGGCTACCACCACAACGCCGACGCCTCCTTCGGCGCCGTCGTCGACGGCTGGCTCCACACGGGGGACCTGGGATCGCTGGACGAGGACGGCTACCTCTCGATCACCGGCCGCAAGAAGGACATCATCATCACGGCCGGCGGGAAGAACCTCACCCCCGCGAACCTCGAGAACGACATGAAGCAGTCGCGCTGGATCTCTCAGGCCATGATGTACGGCGACCGCCGGCCCTACCCCGTGATGCTCATCACGCTCGACGAGGAGGAGATCGGCCCGTGGGCCGAGGCGGAGGGGATCGAGGACCGCTCGGTCAGCGCGCTGGCCCGGCATCCCGCGGTGCACGCGCTCGTGCAGGAGACCCTCGACGCGGCCAACGCGAAGTACGCCGGGGTCGAGCAGGTCAAGCGGTTCTTCATCCTCGACCACGACCTCTCGCAGGAGACGGGCGAGCTCACCCCGACCCTGAAGGTCAAGCGGGGCGTGGTCAACGAGAAGTACGCCGAGCGCTTCGACGCGCTCTACGGCGGCTGAGGCAGGCGCGGCCTCAGGCCGCCGGGCGGGGCCCGAGCAGGTCCCAGCGGTTGCCGGCGGGATCCTCGAAGACCACCACGCGCCCGTAGGGCTCCTCGCGCGGGGCGGTGCAGAACCGGACGCCCGCCGCGACGAGGCGCGCCCGCGTGGCCTCGAAGTCCTCCACGCGCAGGAACAGCCCGACCCGCCCGGCGAACTGCGCCCCGATCGCCGCCTCCTGCGCCGGCCCGTCCGCCCGGGCCAGGAGCAGGCCCGTGCGGGCGCCGGGCGGGCGCACCACCACCCAGCGCTTCGCCCGCCCGTCGTTCGTCAGCGACGGGGAGTCCTCCACGAGCTCGAAGCCGAGCACGCCGACGTAGAACGCGAGGGCGGCGTCGTACTCCTCGACGATCAGCGCCACGTGCTCGAGGTGCACGCAGCGAGCCTACGCCAGCCCGAAGCGGCGGGAGCGAGGCGCGGCGCGGGCTACGCTTGGCGCGTGCGCACGGACCCCACCGACAACGGCGGCCTGTTCGTCGGCCGGCGGCCAGGGACCGCACCCGTCCGCTACCGCACGCTGATCCGGCCCGGGAGCCCGTTCCGGCAGCGCGTCGACGGCGCCCTCGCGGCCGTCGTGCTGGCCTGCATGGTGCTGCTCAACCTGCTGTTCTGGGGCCCGATCCCGGCGGCGGGACTGTGGGTCGGCGGCCGCCTCCAGGGCGCGACGGGCAACGTCGGCCTCTCCCTCCTGGCGAGCTTCGCGGTGATCCTGGCCCTGCTCTTCGGCGGGCTGGCGCTGCTCAAGCGGATCGACCGGACCTGGATCCTGATCCGCCGCGCCGCGGGGCACGACCAGCGCCGGGGCGCGCTCACGCCCGTCTTCGCGGTCACCTGCGCGATCGGCGCGCTCTGCTTCACGATCTGGCTGCTGGGCTTCGCCGGGCTGGGCCCGACGGTCGCGCCGACCGGCTGAGTGCCGCGCTTCGGGCACTACCGGCAGTTCGAGGCGCTCAGCGAGGAGGAGGTCAACGCGGAGAAGCGCGCGCTCGCGGAGGAGCGCCGGGCGCGGGAGCTGGCGCGGGTCGCGCCGCTCGACCTCGCGCGCACCACGTGGCCCGAGTACCCCCCATCCGTCGTCGTCGACGCGATCACCTACGCCGCCCGCCGCGGGCTGCACCGCTACGTCGACCGCCACGCGGGCGAGCTGCGCGCCGAGCTCGCGCACCGGCACGGCCTTCCGGCGACGCGCCTGGTGGTCGGCGACGGCGCGGCGCAGCTGCTCTCGGCGGCCGCCCGGGCTTTGCTCCGGGCCGAGGACGAGCTGCTCTGCCCGTGGCCGACCTACGCGCTCTACCCGCTCATGGCCCGCCGCGTCCGCGCCCGCGCGGTCCCCGTGCCCGGCTTCTCGGTGGACGCCGTCCTCGCCGCGGTCACCCCGCGCACCCGGCTCGTCGCCCTGGCCAACCCGAACGACCCGACGGGCGAGCTCCTGCCCGTGGGAGAGCTCGCGCGCCTGCTCGCGGCGCTGCCCGAGCGCGTGGTGGTCCTGCTCGACGAGGCCCTGCGCGACTTCGCCGACGCCGAGCCGCTCGACGCGGCGCTGCGGCTCCTGGACGCCCACCCGCGCCTGCTCGTGGTCCGCACGTTCTCCAAGGCCTGGGGCCTCGCGGGCCTGCGCGTCGGCTGGGCGGCGGGCGGCGTCGGGAGCGAGCCGCTGCTCGAGCAGCTCGAGCCCGAGCTCGGCCTCGACGAGCTCGCGCAGGCCGGGACGCTCGGGGCGCTCCGGGCCGCCGGCGACCTCGCCCGCCGGCGTGGCGCGGTGGTCGCGGCGGCGCGCGCGGAGCTCGTCGCCGGCGTGCGGGAGCGGCCGGGGCTGGCGGCCAGCCCGTCCCAGGCCAACGTCCTGTGGCTGCGGGCCGACGGCCTGCCCGGGGCCGAGCTCGCCGCGCGGCTCGAGCGCGCGGGGGTGGTCGTGGCCGGCGGCGGCCCGCTGGGCGACCCCGACCGGGTCCGGGTGCAGGTCCCGCACCTCCCGGAGCACCGGGCGCGGCTGCTCCGCGCGCTCGACCGGGCGCTCGCCCCGGCCTGAGCGCTCCCCTCAGCGCGCGTGGGCCTCGAGCGCGGGGACCTCGGCGCTCTCGTCCTGCAGGTGCGCGGCGCTCACGCGGTGGTAGCCGTCGGCGAGGATGAGCGGGCCGTCGTCGCGCTGCACGAGCAGCACGGGCGCCAGCGGCTCGCCGCTGCGCAGCTTGGCGAGCTTGGCGGCGACGCCCTCGTTGCCCGCCGGGAGCGCCGGGAGCCCGGCCGCCCGCAGGATGTCCTTGGCCTTCCAGGCGCGCGTGCGCCCGGCGTGGCGCAGGCCGTGCGCGGCGTGCTCGGCCCGCTTGGGGTCGAGCACCAGCCGCAGGTACTCCTCAGCCGCCCGGTAGTCGTGGTGCTCGGGCAGCGGGAGCCAGGTCAGGGGCAGCGGCGGCACCCGGTGATCCTAGGTCGCGCGCCTGCCCGCGGCGCAGCAGCGCGGCGCCCGTGGCGCTCGCCCCGATGCAGACGAGCGCCGCGCAGAAGATGGCCGAGGCCTGCGCCTGGTCGATGGCGTGCGCCGGCAGGCCGAGGGCGATCACCGCCGCCGGCACGCCCACCTGGGCGCTGGCCAGCAGCCCGACCGCCCGCGGGACCCGGATCACGAGCGCCACCGCGACGTGGACCGCGAGGGCCAGGCCGGCGAGCAGGCCGGCCAGGCCGACGGCGTCGGCGTCGAGCGCGCGGAGGTCGAGCTTGGCCCCGAGCAGCACGAAGAACACCGGCACCAGGAAGCCCTGGCCCAGGCCGAGGACCTCGCGCGAGAGCCGCCGGGGCCCGCCGAGCGCGCCGACCACCAGGCCGGTCCCGAACCCCGCGACCAGGAGGCTCGCGCCGATCTCCTCCGCGACGTAGGAGAGCGTCACGAGCACGAGCACCGCGACCCGCAGGTCGAGCGCCCACTCGCGCCGCTTGCTCTCCCGGCGCGCGTGCCGCACCCAGGCGGCGTGCCGCAGCCGGCCCGCGAGCAGGAAGGTGGCCGCGACGAGCGCCATGACCCCGAGGGCGGCGAGCGCGGCCCGCGGCGCTCGCCCCGGCTCGAGCGCCAGCGGGATCGCCACCGTGGCGAGGACGTCGGCGATGGTGATCCAGGTGAGCGCGGCGAGCACGGGCGCGCCCTCCAGCCCGCTCTCGTCGATGATCGGCAGCGCGATCGCGGCCGAGGAGGAGACGAGCACGACGCCGTAGAGCAGCGCGGGCCCCCCGGCCAGCGCGTGGGCGGCGAAGCCGGCGCCGAGTGCGAGCGGGAGCGCGACGGCCACCGCCGCGAGCCCCGGGCGCAGCGCCGCACGCAGGCGCCGGTCCCGCAGCGGGACGTACATCCCGACGGTGAACATCAGCGTGGCGAAGCCGAGCTGGTAGAGCAGCGCGAGGTCGCTCCGGTTCGGGTCCACCAGCTCGAGCCCCGTGCGGCCGAGGACGACCCCCGCGAGGAGCTGGCCCACCACGATGGGCACCACGCCGCGCGAGAGCAGCGACACCGCCGGGCCGAGCAGCGCGGCGGCGAAGATCAGCGCGACGACGCCGAGCGCCACGATGCCTCCCTGGCCGAGCGGGCGTCGTCCACCCTGTCGACCCTGCCACAGCGCGGGTAGGATCGCGGAGGTGAGCGCCACGGCCGAGCCGCTCGACGGCGGCACCTTCCCCCCGCCGACGCTCGAGGCCTGGCGGGAGCTCGCGCTCGCCAAGCTCCCCGCGGGGACCGCCCTGGAGCACACGCTCGACGACGGCGTCACGATCCCGTGGCTGTTCACCGCGGCCGACGCGCTCGCCCCCGACCCCGGCGGGGTCCCGGCCCGCGCGCCCTTCACCCGTGGGGTGCGGACCGGGCGGGCGTGGGAGATCCGCCAGGAGCACGCCCACCCGGAGCGCGCGACCGCGGCCGCCCAGGTCCTCGAGGACCTCGTGGGCGGCGCCACCGCCGTCACCCTGCGGCTCGACCGCGCCGCGCGGGAGGGGATCGCCCCGGGCGCGGCGGCCTTCCCGCAGGAGGGGCAAGAGGTGCCAGGCACCGACGGCCCGTTCGCCGGGCGAAAGGTGCCAGGCACCGACGGCCCGTTCGCCGGCGCCCGCGGCGTGGACGGGATCGCCCTCTCCACCCTCGACGACCTCGACGAGGTGCTCGCCGAGGTGCTGCTCGACCTGGCGCCCGTCGCCCTGGACGCCGGCGCCCAGGCGCTCCCGGCGGCCGCGCTCCTCGTGGCGCTGTGGGAGCGGCGGGAGCTCGACCGGGCCGGGGTCCGCGGCGCGCTGCGCTGCGACCCGCTCGGCGCCCTGGCCGCGGAGGGGCTCTCCGCCGGCTCCCCGGCAGAGGCGCTCGCCGCCGCGGGGGCGCTCGCGGCCGAGGCCGACGCGCTGCTCCCCGCGGCCACCTCGCTGGCGGTGGACACCCGCGCGCACGTGGCCGCGGGCGCCACGGCGGCGCAGGAGCTCGCCATCGCCGTGGCCACCGGCGCGGCGTACCTCCGCGCCTGCGAGGCCGCGGGGCTGGCTCCCGCCCGCGCGGCGGCCCGCATCGAGTTCACCCTCCAGGTCGGCGCCGACCAGTTCGTCGAGATCGCCAAGCTGCGCGCCGCCCGGCGCCTGTGGGCCCGGGTGCTCGAGGTCGCGGGCGTGCCCGCGGAGCGACGCTGGTCCCCGCTGCACGCACGGACCTCGGCGCGGACGCTCTCGGCGGTGGACCCCTGGGTGAACGTGCTGCGCGGCACCACCGGAGCCTTCGCGGCGGCCACAGGCGGGGCCGACGGCCTGAGCGTCACGAGCTTCGACGTGCGCCGCGGGCTGCCGGGGCGCCTCGGCCGCCGGGTCGCCCGCAACACCCAGCACGTCCTCCACGACGCGCCGGGCCTCGGCCGGGTCGCCGACCCGGCCGGCGGCTCGTGGTACGTGGAGTCCCTGACCGACCAGCTCGCCCGGCGCGCCTGGGAGCTCGTGCAGGAGCTCGAGCGCGACGGCGGCATGCTCGCGGCGCTGCGCTCCGGACGGCTCGCGGAGCTGCTCGCGGCCAGCGCGGGCCGCCAGGACGAGGAGGTCGCGCGCCGGGTCCGGCGCCTGACCGGGGTGAACACCTTCCCGCTGCTCGGCGACGACGGCCTGCGCCCCGAGGCCGGGCCCGACCTCGGCGCGCTGGCCCGCCTGGACGCGGCGCGCCTCGCGGGCCCGGGCACCGACGTGGCCGCGCTGCGCGCGGCGCCGCCCGGCGGGCGGCTGGCCGCCGCGGCCGCGCTCGCCCGGGAGGGCGCCCGCCTCGACGAGCTCGCCGCCGCGGGGCCGGCGCTCGTGCGCGCCGCCCCGCTCCGGCCGGTCCTCGCCGCGCACGCCTTCGAGGCGCTGCGCGCTGCCGCGGCCGCCCACGAGGCCCGCACGGGCGACGCGCCGCGGCTCCTCCTGGCCTGCGTCGGCCCCCTCGCGCGCTCCGGACCGGCGGCGCTGTGGGCGCGCGCGTTCTTCGCGGCCGGCGGCCTGCGCGGGGTCGACAGCGGCCCGCGCCCGGACGCCGCGGCGCTCGGGGCGGCCCTCCGCGAGGACGGGGCGCGCCTGGCCGTCCTCTGCGCCCACCGCGACGAGGACGACGACGTGCTCGCCGCCGCCGCGTCCGCGCTCCACGACGCGGGCGCGGAGCTCGTGCTCCTCGCCCAGGCCGGGGACGAGCGGGCCCGCGCGGTGGGTGCGGACCGCGGCGCCCGCGACGGCCAGGACGCGGTCGCCCTGCTGCACGCCCTGCACGACCGGCTCGGCGTCGCGCCCGAGGAGCCCCGATGAGCCCGGTCCCCGACCTCTCCACGGTCCCGCTCGGCGACGTCGAGCCCGGGCCCGTCGGGCCGGAGGAGCTCGCGGCCGCCGTGGCCGCCGAGGCCACGGGCATCCCCGAGGAGCCCGTCTGGGAGACCCCGGAGGGGATCGAGGTCCAGCCGGCCTACGCCTCGGCGCACCTCGCCGGACTGGCCCACCTGGGCGGCCTCCCCGGGATCGCGCCGTACCTCCGCGGGCCCTACCCGACGATGTACGTCACCCAGCCGTGGACCATCCGCCAGTACGCGGGCTACTCCACCGCCGAGGAGTCCAACGCGTTCTACCGGCGCAACCTCGCCGCGGGCCAGAAGGGGCTGTCGGTCGCCTTCGACCTCGCGACCCACCGGGGCTACGACTCCGACCACCCGCGCGTGGCCGGCGACGTGGGCATGGCGGGGGTCGCGATCGACTCGATCTACGACATGCGGACGCTGTTCGACGGCATCCCGCTGCAGGACATGAGCGTCTCGATGACGATGAACGGCGCGGTGCTCCCGGTCCTCGCGCTCTTCATCGTCGCCGGCGAGGAGCAGGGGGTGGATCACGAGCAGCTCTCGGGGACGATCCAGAACGACATCCTCAAGGAGTTCATGGTCCGCAACACCTACATCTACCCGCCCGGGCCGAGCATGCGGATCGTCTCGGACATCTTCGGCTTCACCTCGCGCGAGATGCCGCGCTTCAACTCGATCTCGATCTCCGGCTACCACATGCAGGAGGCCGGGGCGAGCGCCGACCTCGAGCTGGCCTACACGCTCGCCGACGGCGTGGAGTACGTGCGCGCCGGCCTTGCGGCGGGGCTCGACGTCGACACGTTCGCCCCGCGGCTCTCGTTCTTCTGGGCGATCGGCATGAACTTCTTCATGGAGGTCGCCAAGCTCCGCGCCGCGCGGCTGCTCTGGGCGCGGCTCATGCGCCAGTTCGCCCCGCAGGACCAGCGCTCGCTCTCCCTGCGCACCCACTGCCAGACCTCGGGCTGGAGCCTCGCCGCCCAGGACGCCTACAACAACGTCGTGCGCACCTGCGTCGAGGCGATGGCCGCCACCCAGGGCCACACCCAGTCGCTGCACACCAACGCGCTGGACGAGGCGCTCGGCCTCCCGAGCGACTTCTCGGCCCGGATCGCCCGGAACACGCAGCTCTTCCTGCAGCAGGAGTCGGGGACCACCCGCGTCATCGACCCGTGGGGCGGCTCCTACTACGTCGAGCGGCTCACGGCCGACCTCGCCACGCGCGCGCTGGCGCACATCGGCGAGGTCGAGGAGCTCGGGGGGATGACCCGGGCGATCGACGAGGGGATCCCGAAGCTGCGCATCGAGGAGTCGGCCGCCCGGGTGCAGGCGCGCATCGACGCGGGCCGCCAGGTCGTCGTCGGGGTCAACCGCTTCCGCCCCGACGAGGACACGATGGTCGACGTCCTGAAGATCGACAACGCCGACGTGCGCGCGCAGCAGCTCGCGAAGCTCGAGCGGCTCAAGGCCGAGCGCGACCAGGTGCAGGTCGACGAGGCGCTCGAGCACCTGACGAACGCCGCGCGGGGCGCGGACGGCAACCTGCTCGACCTCGCGGTCCGGGCGGGCCGGGCGCACGCCACGGTCGGGGAGATCTCCCTGGCCCTCGAGCGCGTCTACGACCGCCACCGTGCTGAGATCCGCTCGATCGCGGGCATCTACGTCTCCGAGATGGGCACCGGGAGCGAGGAGTTCGAGCAGACCACGCGCCTCGTCGCGCACTTCGAGGAGCAGGAGGGCCGCCGCCCGCGCATCCTCGTGGCCAAGATGGGCCAGGACGGCCACGACCGCGGGCAGAAGGTCATCGCCACCGCCTTCGCCGACCTGGGCTTCGACGTGGACGTCGGCCCCCTCTTCCAGACCCCGGAGGAGGTCGCCCGCCAGGCCGTGGAGGCCGACGTGCACATCGTCGGGGTCTCCTCGCTGGCCGCGGGCCACCTCACGCTCGTCCCGCAGCTGCGCGCGGCGCTCGACGAGCTCGGCCGTCCCGACGTCGCGGTGGTCGTCGGGGGCGTGATCCCGCCCGCCGACTTCGCGGCGCTGCGCGCCGCGGGCGCCGACGCGATCTTCCCGCCCGGCACCGTCATCGGCGAGGCCGCGGCGGGGCTGCTCGAGCTCCTCGGCGAGCGGCTCGAGCACGAGGCGCCGGCCCCGCAGCCGGCCTGATGGCCCGCGCGCTCCCGGGGGTCGAGGAGCTCGAGGACGGCGTCCGCGGCGGCAACCGCACGGTGCTGGCGCGGGCGATCACCCTGGCCGAGAGCCGGCGCGCCGACCACCAGGAGCGCTCGCAGGAGCTCATCGCCCGGCTGCTGCCGCACACCGGCGGCGCCCGGCGGATCGGCCTGACCGGGGTGCCCGGCGCGGGCAAGAGCACGATGCTCGAGGCGCTCGGGCTGTGGCTCGTCGCGCGCGAGCACCAGGTCGCGGTGCTCTCCATCGACCCCTCGAGCGCCCGCACCGGCGGCTCCATCCTCGGCGACAAGACGCGGATGCAGAAGCTCTCGATGCACCCTCGCGCCTACATCCGCCCGAGCCCGTCGGCCGGCGTGCTCGGCGGCGTGGCCCGGCGCACCCGGGAGGCGATGCTGCTCTGCGAGGCGGCGGGCTTCGACGTGGTGGTGGTCGAGAGCGTCGGGGTCGGCCAGTCGGAGGCCGAGCTGGCCCGGCTCGTCGACTGCTTCGTGCTCATGCTGGTGCCCGGCGCCGGCGACGAGCTGCAGGGCATCAAGCGCGGGATCGTCGAGCTCGCCGACGTCGTGGTGGTCAACAAGGCCGACGGCGACCGGGTGAAGCTCGCCCGCCGCGCGGCCGGCGACTACCGCCACGCGCTGCGGCTGCTCCCGCCCGCGACCCCGGGCTGGACGACGCAGGTCCTGAGCGCCAGCGCCCTGGAGGGCACGGGCCTTCCCGAGCTGTGGCGGGCGGTGCAGGAGCACCGCGCCCACCTCGAGGCCTCGGGCCAGCTCGACGAGCGCCGCGCCGCCCAGCAGCTGCGCTGGCTCCACGCGCTGCTCGACGAGGCGGTCCTCCAGGCCTTCCGCGCCCGTCCCGGCGTGGAGGAGGCGCTCGCGCGGGCCCGCGCCGAGGTGGCCGGAGACCGGGCCACCGTGCCGCAGGCCGCCGCCCGGGTGCTCGAGGCCTCGGGCCTCACCGAGGCGGACGGGCTGGCCGCCCTCACCGCGCCGAGCGGCTAGGGCTCACCACCGCGGCCCGCTCCCGCGCGCACCACAGCCAGGCGAGGCCGAGGACGGGGAGCACGACCGGCACGTGCCCGTAGCCGGCACCGAAGCCGGACCAGACCGTCTCGTCGGGGAAGACGGCGGGCTCCGCCAGCGAGAGCCCGCCCACCACCAGGACCCCGGCGAGCTCCACCCCGCAGACGGCGAGTGCCACCCGCTGCGCCCGGGTGCCCGGGCGGCGCAGCGCGAGGGTCCCGGCGAGGTAGAGCGCCGCGGCGAGCGCCGAAAGCCCGTAGGCCACCGGCGCGCGCCCGGCGTGGGTGGCGAGCTGCACCGCGCTGCGGCTTCCGGCCGCCACCGCGAACAGCGCGTAGGCGGCGGCGAGCGCGCGGCCGGGCCCGCCGATCTCAGCCACCGGCCGCGGCCCAGGTCGCGCGCAGCCGCAGCGCCACCACCGCCATGCCCAGGCAGCCCACGCACGCGATCGCCGCGTCCCAGCGCCCGAACACCCGCTCCGGCGAAGCGCTCGAGAGCACGATCGGCAGGAGCAGCACCGACGCGGCCACGTAGCCCAGGTGGGTCGCCCGCTCGGCCGGGTGGTGGCCGCCGGCGAGGCCGGCCAGGTCGAGCCCGGCCTGGACCAGCGCCCCGGCCTCGAGCAGCACGAGGCTCGCCAGCAGCGCCGGCGTGCGCGGAGCGCCGAGCGCCGTGAGCGCCGCCCAGCCGCCGAGTCCGAGGGCGTAGAGCGCGAGGGTCGTGGCGAGGTGGGCGCTCATCCTGCGGCGATCGCGGTCGCCCGCCGTCGCCTGGCCTCCCGCCGCCTCCCGCGCTTCCACCGCCACGTGGAGAAGCCCGTGACCGCCAGGAGCAGCGGGGTCCGCCCGAAGAGGCCCGGCTCGCTTCGCTGCCCGTCGCTCCTCCCGACGCGCCCAACGCTCGCCGCGTGCAGCAGCAGCGCCGTCAGCCGCCACGAGCCGCCGCGGAGCGGTCCCGCGGGGCGCTCGGCGGGAGCGTGGGTCGTCGATGCGAGCTCGGTCACGGGTCGTCCTCGAGTGGTTAGGGTAGCCTAATAGACGCCGCGGAACCGTAGCGCATCGCTCCCGCCGACGAGGGCGACGCTCGGCCGCGCCCGCCCTACGACCCGGCGTCAGTCCGCGGCGGACTGGCGCAGCAGCGCGCCCGTGGTCTGCTCGAGGATCTTCCGCCACGCGCGGGTGGGCGGCTCCGCGGCCCCGAAGTGCTCGACCACCCGCCGGACCCGGGTCGGCGAGATCTCGAGGCCGTGGCGGTCGCAGATCGCCTGGAACTGCTCGTAGCGCTGCGCGAGCCGGAGGGTGACCGACTCGAAGCCGTGCCGGGCGATGGCCGTGCGCGCGGTGAAGTCCATGATCGAGGTCTCGAACATGAGCTCGTCGTCGGGCTCGGGCTCGATGAGCACGATGTCGACCCCGGGGTAGCGCGCCTCCCACTGCTTGGCCATCTCGTGCAGGCGCTGGTAGGCCAGGAGCTTGAAGGCCTGCAGGCCGATCTGCGGGAAGCCCATGTCGCTCACGTGCCGCGTCCGCGTCCCCCGGAGCGTCCGCCGCCGGGCGGTCAGCGGGTTGACGTAGGGGACCAGCGGGTTGACGACGACGATCAGCTTCGCGCCCGCCTCCACGGCGAGATCGAGGTTCGTGGTGGAGACCACGCCGCCATCGACCAGCTCCCGCCCGCGGACCCTGACCGGCGAGTAGACCATCGGCAGCGCGGTCGAGGCGGCGACCGCGGTGGCGATCGGCACGTCGTCCCACCCCTCGGCGCCGAAGACGATCCGCTCGCAGGTGTCGAGGTCCGTCGCGGTGAGGTAGAGCTCCCGGGCCAGCATCCGGAAGTCGTCGGAGCGGCCCGGGTCCTCGGAGAGCACGGTGCGCACGTACCGCTCGATCCCCCGGCCGGAGTAGAAGCCGCTCGGGAGCCCCGCGGCCAGGCCGAGCGCGACGTCCACGGCCGAGACCCGGCCGCGCCGGCCCGCGAGCTCCCGCGCCAGTCGGGCCGCACGCAGCGGCATCAGGGCGCCCTTCGTCACGAGCTCGAGCAGGTTGGGCCGCAGCAGCTGGCCGAGGTCGATGTCGCGGAACGGCGTCGGCGCCTGCTGGTTGACGACCCGCATCATCTCCTCGGGGGTCACCCCGTTGGCGGCGAGCGCGGCGACGAGGCTCCCGGCGCTCGTGCCGACGTAGACGTCGAACTGGTTGACCGTCCGGTTGACCGTCAGCAGGTCGAGCGCGCGGAGGGCGCCGATCTCGTACACCCCGCCGGTGAACCCGCCCCCGCCGAGCACCAGCGCGGTCCGCGAGCGGGGTGCCCGCCGCGCTCGCCGCCGGCGCGACCGCGTGGCTCCGGGAGCGCGCGGAGGATCCAGCTCGACGACCTTGCCCATCGCCCAGGAGCCTAGTGCGCCACCGCAACCCCGCCGACCGGCGTGGTATCCAGCGGTGATGCTGCCGCACAGAACGCTGCCCGGCCTCGTGCTGGCCTGGGTCGCGCTGGTCGCCGCCGCTCCGGCGCACGCGCTCGACGCCTCGGAGCTCAACGCGAAGCTCACC
>CAXSFZ010000059.1:13386-16010 GCA_964236905.1 uncultured Solirubrobacteraceae bacterium
GCGGCTCGGCGGCGCGGCCGGCGCCCAGGTGGTCGACCTCGGGACGGGCGACGCGCTCTTCACCCGGCGCGCCGACCTCCCGCTGGTGCCGGCCTCCAACGAGAAGCTCTTCACCACGGCGACCGCGCTGCTGACCCAGGGGCCGGACGCGGTGCGCGAGACCCGCGTCTCGGCCGAGCCGTTCGCGGCGGGCGAGCGGCCGGGCGACCTCTTCCTGGTGGGCGGCGGCGACCCGACCCTCGGGACGGCCGATCTCGCCACGCTGGCCGACGCCATCGCGAGCCGCACCGGCCCCGGCCGCGTCCTCGGCGGGGTGGTGGGGGACGAGTCGCTCCTGGACCGCAAGCGCGGCTCGGTGGACTCGGGCTTCAAGGCCGACCTCGACCTCGGGGGCCAGCTCGGCGCGCTCGTGGTCGACCACGGCGCCACGGACGCCCGCGGGCCGGCCCACCTTGCCGCGGCGCGCCTCCAGGCGCTCCTGCGCGCGCGGGGGCTGCACTTCTCGCACCCGGCGCGGACGGGGCGCGCGCCGGCCACCGCGGACGAGCTGCTGGCCAGCGACGCCTCGCCGCCGCTCAGCGAGATCGTCCGCGCCACGAACCAGCCCTCGGACAACTTCTACGCCGAGCTGCTGCTCAAGCTCCTCGGCGCCGAGGAGGGCACGGGCGGGACCACGCTGGCCGGCGCGAAGGTCGCCCGGGCCACCCTGGCCGCGATCGGCGTCAGGCCGACGATCGCCGACGGCTCCGGCCTCTCGCGTCAGGACCGGACCACGGCGCGCCAGCTGGTGGCGCTCCTCACCACGATGCGCCAGGGGCCCACGGCGACCGCCTGGCTCAGCTCGCTCACGGTCGCCGGCCGGAACGGCACGCTGGCCCGGCGGATGCGCGGGACGGCCGCGGCCGGCCGCTGCCGGGGCAAGACGGGGACGCTGCGCGGCGTCTCCGCGCTCTCGGGCTACTGCTCGACCACGGGCGGCCGGGAGGTCGTCTTCTCGTTCCTCGAGAACGGCGTCGGCGCCGGGGCGAAGGCGGTCGAGGACCGCATGGTCGCCGCGATCGCGCGGTACGAGGGCTGAGCGCACCTGACGGGCGGCCGTCCGCCGCACCGGCGGCGCGGCTAGGCCGCGTGGTCGTCGTCGCGCGGCGCGTCACCGGCGAGCAGCGCGAGGAGCCTCGCCTCGTCGACCACGCGGACGCCGAGGCGCTCGGCCTTCTCGAGCTTGGAGGCGCCCGCGCCCGCGCCCGCCACCAGGTAGTCCGTCTTCCGCGACACCGACGCGGTGACGCGCCCCCCGGCGGCGCTGACGCGCTCGGTGGCCTCCTCGCGCGTCAGGTCGGGGAGCGTCCCGGTGAGCACGAGGGTGAGGCCGGCCAGGGCGCCCTCCCCCGGCGGCGGGCCGCCGAGCTCGAGCCGGAGCCCGGCCGCCTGCAGGCCGCCGAGGAGCTCGCGCGTCCGCGGGTCGGCCAGCTGCGCGGCGATCCGCTCGGCCATCTTCGGCCCGACGCCCGGGGTCGCCGCGATCTGCTCGGCGTCCGCGGCCAGCAGCGCCTCGAGCGAGCGGAAGTGCTGCGCGAGGCTCCGCGCCGTCACCTCCCCCACCTCCTCGAGCCCGGAGGCGTAGAGCACGCGGGCGAAGGGCCGCTCGCGCGAGGCCGCGATGCGCTCCACGGCGCGCCGGGCGCTCACCGGCCCGAAGCGCTCGAGCGCCTCGAGCTGCTCGGCCCTGAGCGCGTAGAAGTCCGGGGCCGTGCGGACGAGCCCGGCGGCCTGCAGCGCCGCGACCTGCTTCTCGCCGAGCCCGTCGATGTCCATCGCCCCGCGCCCGACGAAGTGCGTCAGCAGCTGCCACTGCCGCGCCGGGCACAGGCGATTGGGGCAGCGCGTGAAGACGGCGTCCGGCGCCTTCACGGTCGGCGTCCCGCACGACGGGCAGTGCGCCGGCGGACGCGGCGGCGGCGCGCGATGCGGGTTCTCCGCCGCGTGGGGCGCGGGCGAGAGCACCTGCGGGATCACGTCGCCCGCCCGCAGGACGATCACGTCGTCCCCGGGCCGGACGTCCTTGCGGGCGAGGTCCTCCTCGTTGTGCAGGGTGGCCATCTTCACCATCACCCCGCCGACGCCGACCGGCTCGAGGTTCGCGAACGGGTGCAGGTCCCCGAACTTCCCGACGTTCCAGGCGATGTCGAGCAGCCGCGTGACCTTGGTGGTCGGCGGGAACTTCCAGGCGATCGCCCAGCGCGGGTCGCGGCCGACGACGCCGAGCCGCCGCTGCAGCTCGAGGTCGTCCTCCTTGACCACCACGCCGTCGATCTCGAAGTCGAGCTCGCCGCGGCGCGCCTCCCAGGCCCGGCAGCGCTCGACGACGGCCTCCGGGTCGGTGAGCACCGCGATGTCCTCGAGCATGGCGGATGGTGCCCGCCGCCGCGTTGCGCGGGTTCATGAACGTCCCCTGCCCCGCCTGCGCCCGGCGCTCGTTGAGCGCCGCGAAGTCGCTGCGCGACATGTAGACCTCGCCGCGCACCTCCAGCCGCGGCGGGGCGTCGTCGATGCGGGCCGGCACGCCCCGGACGCCGCGGACGTTGTCGGTCACGTCCTCCCCGACCACCCCGTCGCCCCGGGTC
>CAXSFZ010000060.1:0-14681 GCA_964236905.1 uncultured Solirubrobacteraceae bacterium
CGGTCTACCTGGTTCTCTCGGGTGCGTGTGCGTACCTCGCCTACGCCCACCCGGGCGGCAACCTGCTCTTCGAGGGCGTCTCCTTCAAGGTGGCACCGGGGGCGCACGTCGGGGTGGTCGGGGTCAACGGCGTGGGCAAGAGCACGCTCTTCGGCGTGATCACGGGGACGCTCCCGGCCGACGAGGGGGACGCGAGCGCGGGTGGACGCGTCGCGCACATGCCGCAGGACGTCGGCGTCGCCGGCGATCCGCGGACCGTCCGGGAGCTGCTGCTCGGGCTGACCGCGGGCGCCCTGCGCGACCCGGGGGAGCGCATGGGCGCGGCGGAGCGCGCACTGGCCGCAGGCGACGACGCGGCCGGCATGGCGCTCGGCACCGCGATCGGCGACTGGTCGGAGCTCGGGGGCTATGAGCTCGAGGCGCAGTGGGACGGCGCCTGCCGGCGGATCGTGCGGGCGAGCTTCGCCGAGCTCGCCGACCGCCCGGCCATCACGCTGAGCGGCGGCGAGCGCAAGCGCCTCGTGCTCGACGTGCTGCTGCGCTCCGACGCGGAGGTCCTCCTGCTCGACGAGCCCGACAACTTCCTCGACGTCCCGGCCAAGATCGAGCTCGCCGCGCAGCTCCGGGCGACGCGGAAGACGGTGCTCGTGATCTCCCACGACCGCGATTTTCTGAGCGAGGCCGTCGGCGTCATCCTGACCCTCGAGGGCAACGGCGCCTGGCTCCACCACGGCTCCTACGCGACCTACCCGGCGGCGCGGCGGGAGCGCCAGCGCCGGCTCGGCGACGCGGTCGCGCGCTGGCACGAGGAGGAGAAGCGCCTGCGCGAGCTGGTGCGCACCTTCAAGGAGCGGGCCCGCTACTCCCCGGAGCTCGCCAAGCGCGCCGACGCGTTCGAGACGCGCTGGGAGCGGTTCAAGGCGAGCGGTCCGCCGCCGCCTCCCGTGAGCGAGCAGCAGATCAGGGTGCGCCTGCGCGGAGCGGACTCCGCGCGGCGGGTGCTGGACCTCCGGGGGGTCGCGGTTCCCGGACTGGTCAAGCCGTTCTCCGACGAGGTCCACTTCGGCGAGCGGGTCGGGATCGTCGGTCCCAACGGCGGCGGCAAGACGCACCTGATGCGCCTGCTCGCGGGGGACGAGCCGCCCGGCGCGGGCGGGCTCGTGATGGGTCCGCGCGTCTCGCCGGGGCTCTTCACCCAGCTCAACGCCCGCGCGGACCTCGCGGGCCGTGGCGTGCTCGAGATCGTCGAGGAGCGCCTCGGAGCGCTCCAGCCGAGCATGGCGGCCCTCGCGCGCTACAGCCTGCAGGACGCCGCCCGGCGCACGTACGACACCCTGAGCGGAGGCCAGAAGGCGCGGCTGGAGATCCTCTGCCTCGAGCTCGAAGGCCACAACCTCCTGCTGCTCGACGAGCCGACCGACAACCTCGACATCGATTCGTGCGAGGCGCTCGAGCAGGCGCTCGAGAGCTTCGAGGGGACAGTCGTCGCGGTCTCGCACGACCGCGCCTTCCTGCGCCGCCTGGACCGCTTCCTCATGGTTCTCCACGACGGGACGGTGCTCGGACTGCCCGATGCCGACTCGGCGCTCGAGGCGCTCGGCGTCCCCGAGGCGGCGCGCGAGGTCCGGCTGGCCAAGGCGCTCTGAGGCCGCCCGCGACCGTGCGGCACACGCGCCCCGCGAGCGGGCGCTCCGCCGGCCCGCGGGGTGGCTCAGCCCGCGCGCCGCAGCCGGATCGGGCCGCGGGCGCTGCGGCCGTCGACGACCGCGCCGCGCTGGGTGACCTCGATCGCCCCCGCGTCGGCGAGCCCGAACGCGACCTCCCGCACCGCCGCCATGTGCGGCCGGAAGGCCCCGTCGCCGAACACGGCCCGGGCCGCCTCGGAGGGGCAGATGGTCCGGCCCGCGCCCCGGGCGGCCAGGAGCGTCGCGATGGCGCTCTCGATGTCGGCGTTGCGGGACATCGTGCGCAGCCTAGGGTCGGGTGAAGGCGTCCGTCAGCGCGTGCCAGGTCGCGTCGAGGCCCGCGCCCGGCGGGAAGCGGTCGTCGAGCGCGAGGGCCACGAGCCCAGGGCCAACCGTGCCAGGCACCTTTCACCCGCGGGCCAACCGTGCCTGGCACCTTTGGCCCGCGGGCCAACCGTGCCTGGCACCTTTGGCCCGCGGGGGCTCAGGCCCAGCGCAGCGTGCGCGGTGTCTCGCGCATGCGCAGGACGCGCGCGGGGACGCCGCCGACGACGGCGTCGGCCGGGACGTCGCGGGTGACCACGGTGCTCGTGCCGACCACGGCGTTGTCCCCGACCCGCACGCCCCGCAGGAAGCAGGCGCCGTAGCCGACCCACACGTTGTGCCCCACGCGCACGTCGCGCTTGTAGATCCCCTGCTCGCGGATGGGCCGCTCGGCCTCGACGACGCCGTGGTCGAAGTCGATGAGCATGACCCGGTCGGCGATCACGCACTCCCGGCCGATGGACACGTGCTGGAAGGCGGAGATCGTGCACTCCTGGCCGATCACCGTCTTGGCGCCGATGCGGACCTCGCCCTCGTGCACGCGGACCTTCGTCCCGTCCCCGAGCCAGCTCCAGCGCCCGAGGTGGACGGTCGCGCCCCGGCCGATCTCGAAGCGCACCCCGGGGCACACGAACGCGATCCCGTCCGTGCGCAGCCGCCCCCGCCAGCGCAGCTTGAGCCAGGCGAAGCGGGCCAGCAGCGGCAGGTAGGTGCGCGAGAGCATGCCGTTGCGCCGCAGGAAGCGCCAGAGCGCGAGCGGCCCGCCGGTCCGGGGCGGCGGCGCGCCCCGCAGCACGGGCTCGGGCGCGGGGCGGGCGAGCGGCGGGGAGAGGACGGGCTCCACGCGGGCAAGGGTAATGTGCGCTGCCGGATGCCGACCGCCGCCGAGGGGCTCGCCGCCCGCCTCATCGTCGGCGACCCGCGGGCGCTCGCGCGGGCGATCACGCTGGTCGAGAGCGACGACCCGGCGGGCTGGGAGCTCGTGCGCGAGCTCTTCCCGCGGACGGGCCGCGCGGCCATCGTCGGGGTCACCGGCGCGCCCGGCGCGGGCAAGTCGACGCTCATCTCCGCGCTCACGCGCCTGCGTCGGGCGGCGGGCCGCCGGGTCGCCGTGCTCTCGATCGACCCGTCCAGCCCGTTCACCCACGGCGCGCTGCTCGGCGACCGCATCAGGCTGGCCGAGCACTTCCTCGACCCGGGCGTCTTCATCCGCTCCATGGCCAACCGCGGCGCGCTCGGCGGGCTCAGCGAGGCCGCGCTCCAGGCCGCGCTGCTCATGGACGCCGCCGGCAACGACGACGTGGTGCTCGAGACCGTCGGGGTCGGGCAGGCGGAGATCGACGTCATCGACCACGCGGACACGGTGGTCCTGGTCCTCATGCCCGGCTCGGGCGACTCGATCCAGGCGCTCAAGGCGGGGATCATGGAGATCCCGGACGTCATCGTCGTCAACAAGGCCGACCACCCGCTCACCGAGACCATGGTCCGCGAGATCCGGGGCGTCCTCGCGCTGGCGCCCGCGGTGAAGGGGGCCTGGCGGGTGCCGATCCTCACGACCGAGGCCGCGCGCGGGGAGGGGGTCGAAGCGCTCGCCGAGCAGCTCGACGCCCACCGCGCCTTCATCCTCGCCGAGGGGACGCTGAGCTCGCGACGGCGGCGCAACCTGCGCAGCGAGGTCCTGGCGATCTGCGCCGCCCGCCTGCGGCGCGACCTGGAGGCCCGGCTCGACGCCGACGCGGGGTTCCGCAATCTCCTCGAAGAGGTGGTCGCCCGTCGGCTCGATCCCGCAAGCGCGGCCTCCCGCATCCTCGGGCGCCTCGACGGCTGAGCGCGCGGTGACCCCGCCGCGCTCGTGCGCGGCGGCGGCCGGCGAGTCGACGAGCCCGACCTCGACGCTCAGGGCCCGGTCAGCCGCTGCAGGAACGCCGGCGCACGTCGTCAGTGGGGAGCGTGGTGGTGCGCGGGGAGGACGGCGCGGGTGGCGGGATCCGTGCCGAGGGGGACGATCTCCCCGCCGTAGGTCGCCTCGAGCACGCGGAGGGTGAGCGTCGGGCCCGGCGGGCCGAAGGCGATCTGGCGCCCGTTCAGGCAGAGGACGCGGTCGAAGCGCCGCGCCTGCTCGACGTCATGGGTGGCCACGAGCAGGCAACGGCCCGCGGCCGCGAGGTCGCCGAGCAGCGCCTCGAGCCGGTCGGCGCTCTGCTTGTCCAACCCGCGGAACGGCTCGTCGAGCAGCATCACCGGGGCGTCCTGCACCAGCGCGCGGGCCACGAGCACCCGCTGGCGCTGCCCGCCCGACAGGTCGCCGAACGTGCGCTCGGCCAGCTCCCCGAGCCCGACCTGCTCGAGCGCCGCGCGGGCCCGCTGGCGCTCCGCCCTGCCGGGCGGCCGCCACCAGGGCAGCCGCGAGACCGCGCCCATGACCGCCACGTCGGTCGCCGAGACGGGGAAGTCCAGCCGCGAGCGCTCCGTCTGGGGGACCACGGCGCAGCGGCCGCCCGCGTCGATCGTGCCGGCCAGCACGACGAGCTGGCCGAGGAGCGCCTTGAAGAGCGTGGTCTTCCCGCCGCCGTTGGGTCCGAGCACGGCGATGCGCTCGCCCGCCGCGGCGTCGAACGACACGTCGCGGAGGACCGCTCGGCCGCCGTAGCCGACCGCCAGATCTCGAACGCCGAGGCTCACAGCCCACGATCGTGCACGATGGGCTGCCGCCCGTGAAGCCCGAGACGACCTCGCCCGCTTCGCGGCGGGCGAGATGCCGCCCCGTGCCCCAGGCGCCGGCGCCGACCCAAACGCCCGCCGGGCGGGGGAGGACCCGGCGCCGCGGCGGCGAAGGTCGGGGGTCCGTGCCCGCCGCTCGCGATCCGCTCGACGCGCTCGACCCGGAGCTGCTCCACGCCCGCTCCGACCGGGCGGCCCGCGAGCGGGCGGAACGCCGGCGGGCGCGGCAGGCCGCCACGGCCGCCGACCGCCCGCCCCGCGCCGGCACGGACGCCCGGGGCCGGCGCCCTCGGACCCGCTCCTCCCGCCTGCGAAGCGCCCGGCCCCTCCGCCTCCCGGGCGCGACGCTCGCGCCGCTGCTCGGCTCGCGCTCGGGCCGGACGCTCGTCGCCCTGGCGGCCGGCCTGCTGCTCGCCACCCTCGCCGGCCTCGTGCTCCTGTGGCCCGGGGACGCCGCGGACCGCCCGGGCGCCCCGCCCGCCTCGCCCCGCACGCTCGCGGCCGAGGTCACCGTGCTGCGCACCGCGCCCTGCCCGGGGCCGGCGGCCCAGCGGTGCGCGAGCATCGTCGTGCGGCTCGGGGAGGGGCCCGACCGCGGCCGCAGCTCGCGGATCACGCTCGGACCCGTCGGCCAGACGACCCGCCTGGGGACCGGGGACCGCGTCCGCGTGAGCCGCACCGCCGTCCCCGCCGGCGCGGCGGGCGCGGGCGTGGAGCGCTACGGCCTGGCCGGGGTCGAGCGACGCGGCGCCATCGCCTGGCTGCTCGGCGCCTTCGTGCTCCTCGTGCTCCTCTTCGCCCGCTGGCGCGGGCTCCTCGCGCTGATCGGCTTCGCGGTCTCGCTCGGGCTCGTCACCCGGTTCCTCGTCCCGGCCATGCTCGACGGCTCCTCGCCCGTCCTCGTGGCGCTGACCGGCTCCCTCGCGGTCATGTTCGTCACGCTCGGGCTGACCTACGGCGTGGCGCCCGCCTCGCTGGCCGCGGCGCTCGGGATCACCGCCGCGCTGGCGCTCGGCGCCGGGCTCAGCCGGCTGTGGGTGGGGCTCGCGCACCTCGACGGGCGCTCCTCCGAGCTCGGCGCCCTCCTGGTCCAGCGCGGCAGCGGCCTCTCGCTGCAGGGCATCGTCCTGGCCGGCATGGTCATCGGCGCGCTCGGGGTGCTGGCCGACACCGGCGTCACCCAGGCCTCCGCGGTGCTCGCGCTGCGCCGGGCCAACCCGGGCCTCGGCGCGGGCGCGGTCTACCGGGAGGCGTTCGCCGTCGGCCGCGACCACCTCACCGCGACGATCCACACGCTCGTGCTCGCCTACGTCGGCGCGTCGCTGCCGCTCATCCTGGTGCTCACCCAGGCGGGCGTGCCGACCGTCGACGCGCTCAACTCCGAGGACATCGCCGAGCCGGTGATCGCCACGCTGGTCGGCTCGGTCGCCCTGCTCGCGAGCGTGCCGCTGACCACCGGCCTCGCGGCACTGCTCATCACCCGCATCCCGGCCGGGGCGCTCCCGGAGGGCGGCGCCCATGCGCATCACCACCACTAGAGGAGCTGCCACACTCGGCCCCATGTGCATGCAGTGCATGATGGGAGCGATGTCGGCGGGGGCCGGCGCGTCCGGCGCCCGCTCCTGGCTGGCGACCCGCCGGTGGGCGTGGCTCACGCCGCTGCGGCTCCGGCGCATCACCTTCCTGCTGCTCGCCGCGGCGCTCGTGGCCTCCACCGTGGCCATCGGCGGCTCCACGCCCACGCCGGGCTGACCCCGGAGCGGCGGTCGCACGGACAGCCGGCGGGGCTAGCATCACCCCATGCCGCACCCACCGTCGCCGAGCGTCGTGGATCCCCCGGCCCCGGGGTGGGCCGCGCAGGCCTCGGGGCGCCTGGCCGACGCGGGCTACCGGCGGGGCGGGGCGCGGCAGGCGGTGATCGAGCTCCTCGCCGCCCAGCCCTGCGCCCTCTCCGCGCTCGAGATCGAGGAGGCGCTGCGGACCGGGAGCCGGCGCGTGGCGCGGGCCAGCGTCTACCGCGTGCTCGACGAGCTCGAGCAGCTCAAGCTCCTCGCCCGCATCGAGGTCGGGCAGGGCATCTCGCGCTACGAGGCGCTCCACCCCCACGGCGCCCATCACCACCACCACCTCGTCTGCGACGACTGCGGCGAGGTGATCCCGTTCGAGGACGACGAGCTCGAGCGCACGATCGCCCGGGTGGCCCGGCGGGTCGCCTTCGACGTGGCCGAGCACGACATCGTGCTCCACGGCTCCTGCGGCGCCTGCAGCACCACGACGCGGTAGGCGCCGCCCGCGGGAGCCGGACGACCCGGGCGGGAGGACGCCGGCCCGGCACGCTGCGAGTCCGCTCGGCGGGATGTTCGTCGGCGGACATCCGGCGACGTGGGTGGCCGAGCCAGACCGCGCAGGTCCGCGTCGCGCTCGTCGGGCCGGGCGGCGCCTACAGCGTCTTCTCGCGCCCCGAGGGCCTCGCCGCCTTCGGCCAGGCCAGCGTGCGCGACCCCCAGGGCGCCCGGACGCTGAAGCGGGGGTGAGGCGGCGGCGACCCGGGGCCGCGGCGCCGGGATCGCCGGGGAGCGTCCGCGCGCGCTTCTACGCGCCGGCGGCGTAGGGGTTGTCCGGCGCGTCGACCTCCTCGACGCTCGAGGCCGCGACGGTGAAGCCGTCGGCGTCGCGGCGGAGGGTGCCCGTGACCGCGAGCCAGGTGTCGAGCGGGAATGGCGCGTCGGCGTCCACGCTGCCCTTCGCGTCCACGGGCACGGTGTAGGCGAGCGCGTCGGCCGCGCAGCAGTTCGTGATGAGCCGACTGAGGTCGATCGCGCTGCCGTCCATCCGGCTCACCAGGCCGGTCAGGCGGACCTGGCGCCCGGCGACGATCCCGAGCGCACGGGCCACGTCGGGGCGCTGGCCGGCGACGACGACGTCGAAGAGGTTCGGGGGCTGCTCCGGCCCGTGGGGCAGGGGCAGGGGCAGCGCCGCGACCGCGCGCGAGGAGCCCTTGCGACCGACGGCGAACGCGCCGAGCGACGCGCCCGGAGCCGCCGCGACGGCGAGCACCGGGCTCAGGACGAGCGCGACCGCGACGCACTCGCGCACGGAGGCGCGCCGTGCGCCGCCGCCGCGGGCGCCGACGGCGAGCGCGAGCGCCGCCCCGCCCAGCACCACGGCGCCGAACGGCACCACCCAGGCCGTCCGCGCGCCGACGAAGTCACGGGCCGAGCCGCCCAGCCACAGGTAGGCGAAGAACGCCGCCCAGGCGCCCAGCGCCACGACCCGGCAGCCCGTGGCGCTCACCCGCATCTAGCTCAGCGCCCCGAACAGGAGGGCGCCCGCGAGGACGAGCGGGGCGGTGAGCAGCACGATCCGGGCGACGAAGCGCCAGCCGAAGGTGGCGCCGTAGAGGAGCGAGAGCTTGAGGTCGAGGACCGGGCCGAAGACGAGGAACGCGAGCTGGGCCGGCAGCCCGAAGCCGGCGAAGGAGACCGCGACGAACGCGTCGGCCTCCGAGCAGAGCGACAGCACGAAGGCCGCCACCATCAGCACGAGGACGCCGAGCACGGGCGCGGTGGAGATCTCGGCGAAGACCGACTGGGAGACCAGGGTCTGCAGCAGCGCCGCCAGCGCCCCGCCGGCCACGACGAAGCGGCCCATGAGCAGCGCGTCGGTGGCCAGGTGGCCCGCCACCGCGCCCAGCCGCCCGCGACCGACCGCGGGGCCCGGGGCGAAGCAGAACGCCCCCGCGTCATGGTGATGGTGCGCGTGGCCGTGCTCGCCCGCGTGGTGGTGGGCTCCGCCGGGCGCGTGACCCGCCGGGTGGGCGTGCGCCCCGACGCCGAGCAGCTTGTCCGCCGCACCGGCCCGGGCCAGCAGGACCGCCGCGAGGACCGCGGCCAGGAGCCCGAGGCCCGCCCGTTCGGCGACCATGGTCCACGGCCCGCGGCCCTGGTAGGCCACGTAGGTCGAGCCGAGCACGATCGGGTTCAGGATCGGCGAGCCGAGCATGAACGACAGCGCGGCCGCCGGGTGGAGCCCGCGCAGGATGAGCCGCCGGGCGACGGGCACGGAGCCGCACTCGCAGACCGGGAAGGCGAAGCCGCCGAGCACCGCGCCCGGGACCTGCACCGCCAGGGGCAGCCGCGCCAGCCGTGCGAAGACCTGGTCGGGGACCAGCACCTCGATCAGCGCGCTGATCAGGCCGCCGACGAGCACGAACGGGAGCGCCTCGACGACGATCGACGCGAAGACGACGACGAAGTTCTCGAGCGCCGGCGCCGTGCCCGCCCCGCCGAGGCGGGCCCAGGCGACGGCGAGGACGAGCGCGGAGCCGGCCCCGACCACCAGCTCGGGGGAGGCCGGGCGCTCCGGCCGGGGGCGCAGTGCCGCGAGGCCGCCGCCGGCCCGCTGCCAGCCCGCGTCGAGCGCCCAGATCGGGCCGAGCGCCACCGCGAGCAGGAGCGGGCCCCACAGGACCGCGTCGGCGTCGGAGGCCTGCGCGCCCGCGGAGGCCAGCCGCTGCGCCGCGAGGGTCCCGACCACGAGCCCGGCCAGCGCGACGAGGGCCCAGCGCGTGGAGAGCCGCGGGCGGTGCCGGCCCGCGAGCAGCGCCAGCACGGCGAAGGGCACGAGCTGCACCGCGTCGAGCGCGACGGTCGCCGGGCCCACGTCGCTGCCGCCCCAGTTGACGGCCCACAGGTACGGCGAGACCGCCGTCGCGGCGCCCACGCCGAGCACGCCCGCGGCCCGCCGCCCGCCGACGGCCGGTCGTGGGCGGCCGCCGGCCCGCGCCCGCTCGACGGCGACGGCCACGCGCTATTCGTTGACGAGGTCGGGGACGGCGAGAAGGGCGGTCACCGCTTCGGGTGCGGGCGTCCGCGAGCGCACCGAGAACTGCAGCGGCTTGCGCGAGAGCACCGGGCCGCGCCCGTAGACGCGGGTGCCCTTCCCGACGAGCCGGCCGTCCTCGTCGTAGAAGTCGACCTCGAGCTCCATCGAGATGAGCGTCGAGTTCTCGAAGCCCGTCCTGACCGTGCCCGACGCCCGGGGGCGCGGGCCGGGCCGCAGGGAGAGCTGCTCGAAGCGCAGCCGATCGACGAACGGCCCGTCCTCGAGCAGCACCTGGCCGGGCCGGCCCGGGGGCTGGAGCCGAGCCGGGGCGTAGCGCCCGTCCACCCCCGCCTTGGCCGGCGCGGGCTCGCGCAGCGCCGGCCGGCCGGTCTGCGGCCCGGCCGCCGCGGCGGCGTCCTTCGCGGGGTCGGCCCGATGGGCCGCGCCACCGCACCCGGCGAGGCCGAGCGCCAGCACCGCGAGTGCCCCGCCGACGGCGGCGGCGCGCCCCGAGGGGACGCGCCGCCGGCCGGTCCTGTGGTCGCTCCGGCTCACCCGAGGGCGACCAGCGACGCCTTCATCTTGCCGAAGATGTCGGTGTTCTCGATGTGCTGGTCGAACCGGTCGGCCTGCGGGCCGTAGGCGAAGATCTTCACGTCGGCGCCCGTGTGGTTGCCCGACAGGTAGCTGAGCCACAGGCTCGCCTCGTTCGAGCCGTCCACGACGCCCGCGGGGTCGTCCGGGGTCCGGAACGTCGCCGGGGCGAAGGTGTTCGCGGTGGCGCCCGTCGCGTTGAACGGCACGACCGGCCCCGTGGTCCCCGTGCCCGGCGAGCGCGTGGTGTCGCGGGCGTTGTTGCCCGTCCGGGCCGGGGTCGAGTCGTTGGCGCCGTTCGTGAAGTCGGCCGGCCCGCGGCCGTCGCCCGTCGCGCCCCCGAGGCCCGTCGTGTCCTTGTTCAGCGGGGGCTGGTTGGCCTCCGCGTTCGTGAAGGTCGACTTCTCGATGATGTTGAAGCCGGCGCACTCGTGGTCGGCGGTGACGATGACGAGCGTGTTGCCGTCGGCTTCGGCGAAGTCGCGCGCCTTCTTCACCGCGTCGTCGAAGGCCTTGACCTCCTCGAGCGTCTGCGCCGCGTCGTTGGCGTGGGAGCGCTTGTCGATCAGGGCGCCCTCCACCTGGAGGAAGAAGCCCTTCGAGGCTCCCTGGTCTGAGTTCTTGAGCAGGTCGATCGCCTTCGTGGTCATGTCGCCGACCGACGGCTCCTGGGCCTGGGGCGCGCCCGGGTTCTCGCGCTTGAACTTCTCGACGGTCAGGTTGGCCCGGTTGAACAGGCCGATGACCCGCTTGTTGGCGCCGTTCACGCCGTTCAGGTCGGCCTTGGTGGGCACGGCCTGCGAGCCCGGCGTCTGCACGGAGAGCGCCGGGTCGCCGAAGCTCCCGAGCACCTGGTAGCCCG
The DNA here is from genome assembly GCA_964236905.1 of uncultured Solirubrobacteraceae bacterium. Taxonomy (GTDB): domain Bacteria; phylum Actinomycetota; class Thermoleophilia; order Solirubrobacterales; family Solirubrobacteraceae; genus Paraconexibacter. The sequence continues at coordinate 11,011 of CAXSFZ010000060.1, forward strand.
CGCTCTGCATCCGGGTCTGGTTGGCGGGCTCGAAGCGCGCCAGGCCGCCGCCCAGGATCACGTCGGCGGTGCCGTTCGTCGCGATCTGGTCGGCGACCGTGGTGTCCGTCGCGCCCTGCCCGGCGAGCGGGCTCGTCACGGGCTGCACGCAGGCGCTGGTCGTGAAGGTCGGGCCCTGGCAGCCGCGCAGCGAGACGTGGGAGAACTCCCCGGCCGGGGTCGCGTCGGTGATCTCCGCGTTCGTGACGTTGCCCGTCCGCATGCCGGCCGCCTTGGCCTGCTCCATGATCGTGGGGACCACGTTGCCCTTCGCGTCCTTGCCCAGCGCCGCGTTGTAGGTCTTCACGCCCGAGGACCACGCGGTCGCCGCCGAGGCGGAGTCCGTCACGTAGTTCGGCTTCGTGCTGTTCGGCTCGACGGCGTAGGTGGAGACCGTGCCGAGCGTCGGGAACTTCTCCATGTTGAGCTGGCCCGCGGCGCCGTAGTAGCGCTGGCGGGCGGCGTCGATGTGGGTCACGCCCATGCCGTCGCCGATCATGAGGATGATGTTCTTCGCCCGCTTCGCCGGCGGCGGGGTGGCGCCCGGCCCGGTCACCGTCGTCGTGGGGCCGGGAACGGTCTTCACGACGGTCTTCCTGACCACCTTGACCTTCGCCGCCTTGCGGACCTTGCCGTCGCGCAGACAGGCGGCGTACTGGCTGTAGGTCACCCGCGGCTTCCTCGAGCCCTTCGCGCACCGGACCTGGCGTGCCCTCGCCTTCCGCGCCTTGACGGCGGCCTTCCTCTTCGCGGCCGCCGACGGCTTGCTCGCGGCGAAGGCGAGACCGCCGACGACGGGCGGGGCCAGCGCGGTGAGGCTGACGGTGGCCAGCAGGCCGGTGGCGATGCGGCGCAGGCGACGGGGCGCGCCTGCGTGCGGGGTGGGGTGCAACGTGGTCTCCTCGGTGCTTGGGGGCGAGGCCATCCCACCGGGCACCGAGAGCTCGGACATGTCCATCGTGTGGTCAATCCGTGGCCATGCGGTGAAAGATGGGATCGGGTCCCCTCACCACCGCGGCAGCAGCGCCTCCAGCCCACCCCACGGCAGCGGCCCCGACGGCGGGGCGAGGCCGCCCTGCCCGAGCCGGGCGCCGAGCACGAGCCAGGCCGAGCCGGCGAGGGTGAGCGCTCCCAGCGCGAGCCCCGTCCGGGGCGCGTGGCGCAGGCCCCAGGCGCTCAGGGCCGCGGCGACGGGGAGGACGGCCAGGACGTCGCCGGGCACGAGCCAGGCGCCGCGCACCGACGGCAGGAGCAGCGCGGCGGCGGCGAGGCCCGCCGCCGCGACGAGCGCCAGCAGCGCCGCGGCGACCTCGACGCCCTCGCGCTCGGGCAGCGCCTGCGCGACGCGGTCGCGGCGCGAGCGCGCGAGCAGGCCCACGGCGACGCCGGCCAGCGCCAGGATCGGGGCCCAGCGCAGCGCCCCCGCGTCGCGGTCGACGAGCGCGCCGAGCAGGGCCGGCAGGCGGTCCACGAGCGCTCCCGGGCCGTCGAGCCCGCCGGCCGCGACCCGGTCGCCCGGCTCGGCGGCGGCCGGCACGAGGCCGCCGAAGAGCCGCTCGGTGACCGTCGCGAGCGCGACGAGGCTCGTGAGCAGCACCTCGAGCGCGACGAGCCGCGTGAGCCCCCGTCCCCGGCGCGGCAGCCACCGGGCCAGCGCGAGCGCCACCACCGCGCCCGGCGCGAGGAAGCGCACGCCGAGCCACGGGAGCAGCGCGACCAGGCCGGCGGCGCGGCTGGCGCCCCCGAGGCGCGGGTGCTCGCGCGCCCGCAGCGCCGTGAGCGCGGCGCCGGCCAGCAGGGCGGCGGCCGCCGGGGCGGGGGAGATCGTGGTGGCGCCCACCAGCGCCGGGGGGCTCAGGCCGGTGAGCAGCGCCGCCCGGGTCGCCCAGGGATCGGGCACGAGCCGCCGGGCCAGCGCGGCGGCCAGCACGAAGGCGAGCGCGAGGAGCGCGGCGCCCTCGAGCTCGACGCCGCGCGGCCCGGCGAGCGCGTAGGCGGGCGCCGCGAGCGCGACGTAGCCGAGGCCCTGCGGCTCCACGAGGCGGCCGTCGCGGCGCGGCACCGTGGGGTGCAGCGCCCGGTCGGAGAAGCGCCCCCAGTCGCGCGCGGCGTACTCGTCGCTCAGCTCGAGGCTGCGGTCCTCGGCCACCGACGCGATGCTGAGCAGCCGGTGCGCCTCCGCCACCGAGGTGCGCTGGCCCGGGTTGGCGTCGAGGCCGAGCGTCGTCGCGTAGGCGCCCAGCAGCACGAGCCAGAGCAGCGCCCCGCGCCGCACCGGGCCGCGCTCCGACGGGCCCACCGGCGCTAGGCGGCGGGCCCGGCCGCCTGGGCGCCGGCCTGCTCGGCCGGCGGCCGGACGCCCCAGCCCGTGCCGCCCACGAGGGCCACGGGGGCGGCGGTCGTGGCGGCGAGGTTCATCGCGCCCACGCTACCGGCCGCCCCGGCCCCGCCCCGGCGAGCCGCCGACTACCCTCGGCCCATGCCCAAGACCGTGATCCTCGGCACCGCCCGCACGCCCATCGGCAAGCTCGGCGGCGGCCTGTCGACCCTGAAGGCGACCGAGCTCGGCGGCGTCGCGATCGCCGCGGCGCTCGAGCGCGCCGACGTCGCGCCCGAGCAGGTCGAGCACGTCGTCATGGGCCAGGTGCTCCAGGCGGGTCAGGGGCAGATCCCGAGCCGCCAGGCCGCGATCGCCGCCGGCATCCCGCGCGAGACGACCTCCGAGACCGTCAACAAGGTCTGCGCCTCCGGCCTGCGCGCCACGGTCCTCCTCGACCAGGCGATCCGCGGCGGCGACGTCGAGGTCGGCGTGGGCGGCGGCATGGAGTCGATGTCGGGCGCGCCCTACCTCCTGCCCCAGGCCCGCTTCGGCTACCGGATGGGGGACGCGCAGACGCTCGACGCGATGGTCCAGGACGGCCTGCGCAACCCGTTCAGCGGCAAGCAGATGTTCGTGGAGGCCACCGAGGTCTCCCCGCAGTTCGAGCTCACCCGCCCCGACCTCGACCGCTGGGCGCTCCGCTCCCACGAGCGCGCCCTGGCCGCCATCGACGACGGAACGATGAGCGAGGAGATCGTCCCGGTCACCGTGAAGGGCCGCAAGGGGGACACCGTCGTGGAGGTCGATGAGGGTCCGCGCCGCGGCTCGAGCCTCGAGGCGCTCGCGAAGCTGCCCGGGCTCCACGGCAGGGACGGCTCGCACACCGCGGGCAACTCGCCGGGGGTCAACGACGGCGCCGGTGCGGTCGTGCTCGCCTCCGACGCCTGGGCGGAGGCCCACGGGAAGGCCGTGCTGGCCGAGGTCGTGGCCCACGCCCAGACGGCCGGGGACACCGCGGTGCTGCAGACCACGCCGGCCCTCAGCGCGATGAAGGCGCTCGACAAGGCCGGCCTGCAGCCCTCCGACATCGACCTGTGGGAGATCAACGAGGCCTTCGCCTCGGTGACCCTCCAGTCCCTGCGCATGCTCGGCCTCGACGAGGACCGCGTGAACGTCAACGGCGGTGCCGTCGCGCTCGGGCACCCGATCGGCGCCTCGGGCGCGCGCATCATCGGCGCGCTCGTCCAGCAGCTGCGCCGCCGCGGCGGCGGCCTCGGCGTGGCCGCGATCTGCTCGGGCGGCGGGCAGGGCG
>CAXSFZ010000061.1:0-407 GCA_964236905.1 uncultured Solirubrobacteraceae bacterium
GTGCAGCGTTGCGTTGCGTTGCAGCGACGTTGCACGCCAAGGGTGGCGGCGGGCGATAGCGGGACAACACGCCCCCGTGCCCCGCGCCCCCCGCCCCCAGCCTCCCGCGCCCCCCGCTCCCCAGGCGCCACCGCGCCCCACCGCGCCCCCCGCGCCTCCGCGCCCCCCGCGCCCTCGCGCCCCCGCGCCCCCGCGCCCCCACCCGCCCCCCGACGTAGCATGCGCCGCCATGGCCCTGCGCACCGACGCCGTCGGGAAGGCGTACCCGCCGGTGAGCTATGCCGTCGGGCGCGAGGGGGTGCGCGCGTTCGCGATCGACACCGGGGTGCTGTTCCCCGAGACGCTCGCGACCTGGAAGCGCTTCGAGGAGACCTTCGAGCTGCCGATCGACGTCGTCGACGCCTCCT
>CAXSFZ010000061.1:417-12836 GCA_964236905.1 uncultured Solirubrobacteraceae bacterium
GTGCGCGCGTACGCGTTGGCCGTCGGGGCGCGCGACCCGCTGCATCTCGACGTGGCGGCCGCGCGGGCCGCGGGCCACGCCGACCTCGTCGCTCCGCCGATGTTCGCCGCCGTCTACGCCGCGCCGGCGATCGGGCCCGCGCTCTTCGACCCGGAGGTCGGCATCGACTTCGCGCTCATGGTTCACGCCGCGCAGGAGTTCGCCTGGGGGCCGCTCGTCGTCGCGGGGGACGAGGTCGCCACCGCGGTGCGCGTCCTGGCGATCGAGGAGCGCGCGGGGGGCGGCGTCTACACCTTCGAGACGGTGTCCACCAGCCAGGCCGGCCACGTCGTGAGCGTCGGGACTTGGACCAACGTCGTGCGAGGGGCCTGAGCGTGGCGCTCGAGGCGGGCGACGAGCTCCCGGAGCTCTCCGTCACCCCCGACAAGTACCTGACCGTCCGCTACGCGGGCGCCTCGGGGGATTACAACCCGATCCACATCGACGAGGAGTTCGCCAAGGCGGTCGGCCTGCCGGGCCGCATCCTGCACGGGCTCTACTCCATGGCGCTCGTGGCGCGGGCGGCCACCGAGGCGGGCGGCGGCCCGGCCGCGCTGCAGCGCCTCGCGGTCGAGCTCCGCGGCATGGGCGTGCCGGAGCAGGAGCTCGTGGTGCGCGGCCGCGTGGCCTCGGTCGCCGACGGCGTGGCGGTCGTCGAGGCCGAGGCCGTGCAGGCCGGCAACGCGATCATCCGCCACGCCCGGGCGGAGCTGCGCCTGTAGCCCCCGCGCCGGCCGCGGCGCTTCGTACCATGGGCGCGGTGATCCTCAGTCCGCGCCAGGAGCTCGTGCTGCGCAAGGTCGTCCACGCCTTCCAGGTGGGTGGGCTGCCCGTGGGCTCCAAGGTCCTCGCGGCCGATCCCGAGCTCGACTGCGGGCCGTCCACCATCCGCCACGAGCTCGCGATGCTCGAGGAGCACGGGCTGCTCGCCCACCCCCACACGAGCGCGGGCCGTGTGCCGACCGACGCGGGGCATCGCTACTACGTCGACCGGCTGCTGCCGATCGCCCTCGAGCCCGGCCACCCGGTGGCCCGGCCGCTCGAGCTCCAGCTCATCCGCCGCGAGGTCGACGAGGCGATGCGCGTGACCACCGAGACGCTCTCGCAGGTCACGAACCTCCTGGCGATCGTCTCCGCGCCGCCCATCGACACGGCCACGATCCGCCACGTCGAGGTGCTCGCCCTGCAGCCGCAGGTGCTGATGGTCGTGATCATCACCTCCACCGGCGGGGTGAGCAAGCGGGTCGTCGGCTTCGGCTCGCCCGTCGACCCCGGCCTCGTCGCCTGGGCGGCCGAGGAGCTCAACGGGCGCCTGACGGGCGTCGGGCTCGGCGCGCGCACCCTGCGCTCGCGGCTCTCCGACCCGTTCCGTGGCGCGACCGAGGGGGCGTTCCTCGAGGCGCTGAGCCCCGCGTTCACCGACCTCGCGGCGACGGCCGAGGACTCGCTCTACGTGGACGGCGCCGCGCGCCTGCTCACCGAGCACCGCCTGCAGGACGTCACGCAGATCAACGAGCTGATGGAGATGCTCGAGCGGCGGGTGACGCTGCTCGGCGTCCTGCAGGCGGCGCTGGGCGAGCGCGACGTCCACGTGCGCATCGGCTCGGAGAACACGGTGCCCGCGCTGCGCGGGCTGTCGGTCATCGCCGCGGGCTACGGCCTGCCCTCCCGCAAGCTCGGCACCGTCTCGGTCATCGGGCCGGTGCGGATGGACTACGCGACGTCGATCCGCGCGGTGCGCGAGGCCGCCCTCCAGCTCTCCCGCTTCATCCAAGACGTGTACGAGGCGGCCTGAGGATGAGCTCGACCGCCAAGCGCGATCCCTACGTGGTGCTCGGCGTCGGCCGCGACGCCGACGAGACCACCATCAAGAAGGCGTTCCGCCGGCTCGCCCGGGAGCTGCACCCGGACGTCAACGCCCACGACCCCGACGCCGAGGACAAGTTCAAGGAGGCGGCGGAGGCCTACGAGATCCTGAGCGACGCCGATCGCCGCGCCACCTTCGACCGCTACGGCCACGAGGGGCTGCGGACGGGCGGGAGCGCCCCGAACTTCGACGGCTTCGGCTCGATCTCCGACCTCTTCGACGCCTTCTTCGGGGGCGGCGGCGGGCGCGGGGGGCCGGCGGGCCCGGCCCAGGGCGCCGACGTCGGCGTCCAGGCCGACATCACGCTCGCCCAGGCCGCTCGTGGCGAGGCGGTCGCGCTCGAGTTCGAGGCCGTGGACCGCTGCGCGAAGTGCCACGGCAACGGCGCGGAGCCCGGCACCCCGATCACCACCTGCGAGCGCTGCGGCGGGCAGGGCCGCCTGCAGGGGGTCCAGCGGACGCCGTTCGGCCAGGTGGTCCGCACGGTCGAGTGCGACGTCTGCCACGGCGACGGCCGGGTGGCCGAGACGCCGTGCACGCGCTGCGAGGGCCGGGGCCGCGAGGTCGGCCGCCGCCAGGTGAGCGTCGACGTGCCGGCCGGCATCGCCGACGGGCAGCGGATCCGCGTCTCGGGCCGGGGGCACGCGGGAGAGCACGGCGGGGCGCCGGGCGACCTCTACGTCCTCGTCCACGTCGAGAGCGACGAGCGCTTCGTGCGCGACGGCGACGACCTCGTGACCGTGCTCGACGTCCCGGCGCCGCTCGCCGCGCTCGGCGTCACCCGCACCGTGGAGACGCTCGAGGGCACCCGCGAGCTCGAGGTCCCCGCGGGCACGCAGCCCGGCACCGTGCTGCGCGTCCGCGACGCCGGCATGCCCACCCTGCGCCGCCACGGCAGGTCGGGGGACCTGCGCGTGGTGGTCAACGTCCAGATCCCCCGCAAGCTCACCAAGCAGCAGCGGCAGCTGCTGGAGCAGCTCGCCGACTCGATGACCCCCGAGAACCTGCGCACGGACGAGTCGGTCGTCGGGAAGCTGCGCCGGCTCTTCTCCCCGTGATCCGCCTGGCCGTCCGCGTCCGGGCCGAGGACGCCGAGCTCGCCCTGGCGGAGCTGCTCGCCCTGGCGCCCCAGGGCGTCGAGGAGGTCCCGCTCGGCGACCACGTCGAGTACGCCCTCTACGGCGCGTCGGGCGAGCTCCCCCTGCTCCCCGACCTGGAGGCCGCCGTGGGCGCCTCGCTCGTCGAGGTGGTCACCACGGAGGTCGCCGACGACTGGGCGGAGCGCTGGCGCGACTTCCACCGGCCGCTCGACGTGGGCGAGCTCCACGTGCGCGCGCCCTGGCATCCGGCGCCGGGGCCCGGCCGGCTCGACGTCGTCATCGATCCCGGGCAGGCCTTCGGCACGGGCGCCCACCCGACCACGCGGCTCTGCCTCGAGCTGCTCGCCGAGCTCGAGCCCGCGGGCGCCGTCATGGACGTCGGCTGCGGCTCCGGGGTGCTCGGCATCGCCGCCGCGAAGCTCGGCTTCGGGCCCGTGCGCGGCGTCGACCACGAGGCGGCCTCCGTCGCCGCGACCGCGGCCAACGCCGAGGTCAACGAGGTGATGTTCGGCGTGCTGCGCCACGACCTGCTCAGTGACGGGCGCGTCGGCGCGGCCCGCACGGTCCTCGCCAACCTGCTGCAGCCGCTGCTCCTGCGCCTCGCGCAGGACGGCTTCGCGGGCGGCGGCGTGCCGCACACGCTCATCGCCTCCGGGCTGCTCGCCGAGGAGGGCGACGAGGTCGCCGCCGCCTTCGAGCGGCTGGGGCTCGAGGAGGTCGACCGCCGCGAGGACGGCGGCTGGGTCGCGCTCCTGCTGCAGGCCCCGTAGCGCGGGGCTTCAGCGGTCCTGCAGGACGGCGAGCACGTTGCCCGCGGGATCGGTGAACCAGGCGATGAGCGGGCCGCCCTGGCGCATGATGCCGCGCTCGTCCTGCTCCATGCCGTCATAGCGCAGCGGCTCGACGCCGTGGGCGAGGAGCCCGTCGACGGCCGCCTCGATGTCGGCGACCCGGAAGTTCAGGAGGGTGAAGCCGGCCGGCTCGTGGTCGGGCTTGGGGTAGACGATGGTCGGCCTGCCGCCCGCCAGGTGGAGCGTCAGGATGCCGTGCTCCAGGCTGGTCTCGAGGCCGAGCGTGCCCGCGTAGAAGGCGTGCGCGGCGGCGATGTCGGGGACGGCGAAGCCGCTGAAGGCCTCGGTGGTGGCGAACATGCTGGCGCTCCTTGGGTTCGGGGATGGTGTCGTGCCGGGCGCGGCGCCGCAGCCGAGCGCTCAGGTGAGCGGCAGCTTCGAGCCCTTGGCCGCCTCGATGTGGGCGACGAGCCGCTCGGCGACCGGCTCGGGCTCCTCGCTGCCGTCCGGGGCGAGCTCGGTGCGCACCCAGCCCGGGTCGAAGCCGAAGACGGCGACGCCCTTGCCCCCGACCTCCTGGCGCAGCGTGTTGGTGAGGGACTCGAGCGAGGCCTTCGAGGCGGCGTAGAGGCCGAGGCCGCGGCGGCCGGGGGAGACCGCGGGGGCGACCAGGTTCGCCACCACCGCCTCGCCGCGCTCGGCCATCCCCGCGGCGAGCCGGCCCGCGAGGACGTAGGGCGAGAGGGCGTTGACCTGGAAGGAGCGGTCGAGCGCCTCGAGCTCCACGTGGGTCACGAGCTGGTCGACGCGCGTGCCCGCGTTGTTGACCAGCACGTCGACGCGGCCGTGCGCCTGCTCGACCTCCTCGGCGAGGGCCAGCGCGTTGGCCGGATCGGCGAGGTCGGCGGCGTGGACGGAGGCGGCGCCGAGCGCCTCCAGGGCATCCGTGCCTCGCGCCGCCACGGCGACGACGGCGCCGCGGGAGACGAGCGCCAGGGCGGTCGCCCGGCCGATGCCGCGCGAGGCGCCGGTGACGAGCACGACCTTCCCGGAGAGCTCCATGCGCCGGGCCCTACCCGCGGGTCGGGCGCTCCCAACCGCCCCGGGCGCCAGGTGGTGCGCGGCGTCCCGCCGCCGTCTACGCTCGGGCTCATGGGAACGCGGAGCGACGTCACCTTCCCGTCCGCCGGTGAGCGCTGCGCCGCCTACCTCTACCCGCCGGCCGGCGGGCTCGACCCGGCCGCGCCGGCGCCGTGCGTCGTGATGGCCCACGGCTTCTCGGCGACCCGCGACGACGGGCTGCCGGCCTACGCCACCGCCTTCGCCCAGGCCGGGCTCGCGGTGCTGCTCTTCGACTACCGGCACTTCGGCTCCTCCTCGGGGGAGCCGCGCCAGCTCCTGGACATCGGCCGCCAGCAGGCCGACTACCGCGCCGCGGTGGCCCACGCGCGCGGCCTGGCCGGCGTCGACCCCGGGCGGATCGCCCTCTGGGGCTCGAGCTTCTCCGGCGGGCACGTGCTCGCGGTCGCCGCCGAGGATCCTCGGATCGCCGCCGTCGTCGCCCAGGCGCCGTTCGTCGACGGGATCGCCGTGCTCCGCGGGACGCCGCCGCGCACCGTCCTGCGGGGCGCCCTCGAGGGGCTGCTCGACGCCGTCGGCGCGCTCCTGGGCCGCGCGCCCCGGAGCCTGCCGGCCGTCGGCCCGCCCGGCTCCTTCGCCGCGATGACCCAGCCCGAGGCCGAGCCGGGGTTCGCGGCCATCGTCCCCCACGGGTCGCGCTGGGAGAACCGGGTGGCCGCCCGCGTCATGCTCCGGATCGCCGCCTACCGCCCCGGCCGGCGGGCCGCCGGCCTGCGCATGCCCGTGCTCGTGGGCGTCTGCGACGGCGACGAGGTGACCCCGCCCGCTCCCGCGGCGCGGGTCGCCGAGCGGGCGCCGCGGGGCGAGCTCGTCCGCTACCCCTACGGCCACTTCGACGTGTACGCCGACCCCCGCCCGCGGGGCGACCAGGTCGCCTTCCTGGCCCGGCACCTCCTCGGGGCACCGGCCCGCGCCGCGCGCTGACCGGGTTCAGCCGTCGCGGTTGTGGAAACCCCCACCGCCATGGCCTGGAACATCGTCATCGCCGGGGGCGGCTTCGGGGGCTTCTACGCCGCTCGCACGCTAGAGAAGGTCCTTCCGCAGAACGCCGCCAACGTCACGCTCGTCAACGACGTGAACTTCATGCTCTACACGCCGCTGTTGCCCGGCGCGGCGGGTGGGGCGCTCGAGCCGCGCCACGTCGTGGTGCCGCTGCGCGAGGAGCTCGCGCACACCCAGCTGCGGCTCGGGACCGTCGTCGGCGCGGATCCCGCGGCGAGGACCCTGGCCGTGGAGAACCTCGACGGCAGCCGCTCCGACCTGCCCTACGACGAGCTCGTGGTGGCCGTGGGCTCGGTCTCCCGGACGCTGCCCGTCCCGGGCCTGGCCGAGCACGCGATCGGCTTCAAGGCGCTCCCGGAGGCGATCGAGCTGCGCAACCGGCTCCTGCGGAGCCTCGAGACGGCGGAGGCGCTCGACGATCCCGTCGCCCGCGCGCCGTGGCTGACCTTCGTCTTCGTGGGCGCGGGCTACGCGGGGCTCGAGGGCCTCGCCGAGCTGCAGGACTTCGCCGCGGACCGCATCGAGCTCTACCCCAGGTGCCGCACCCAGGGCATGCGCTGGATCCTGGTCGAGGCCAAGGACCGCGTGATGACCGAGATCCAGCCCGACCTCGCCGAGTTCGGCACGCGCGAGCTGCGCTCCCGCGGCATCGAGATCCTCACCAGCACCACGGTGGAGGAGCTGACCGCCGCGACGGTCACCCTCTCCACCGGGGAGGTGGTTCCGAGCCGCACCGTCGTCTGGACGGCCGGCGTGAAGCCGCACCCGGTGGTGGCCGACCTCGGGCTCGAGCGCAACGACCAGGGACGCATCGTGACCGACCGGACGATGAAGGTCGCCGGCCAGCAGCACGTCTGGGCGATCGGCGACGCGGCGGCCGTGCCCGACGCCGCCAAGGACTACCGGGAGCCCTGCCCGCCGACCGCGCAGCACGCGATCCGCCAGGGCCGCCTGGTGGCCCGCAACATCGCCGCGAGCCTCGGGCGCGGCAAGGTGAAGCCCTTCAAGTACAAGACCCTCGGCGTCTTCGTCGACATGGGGCAGCGCGAGGCTGTCGCCTCCACCATGGGCCTCAAGTGGCGGGGCCGGCCGGCCTGGTTCCTGGCCCGGACCTACCACATCGCCCTCATGCCGGGCACGAAGCGAAAGCTGCGCCTGCTGGCCGACTGGAACGTCCAGCTCATCTTCGGCCGCGACGGCTCCGAGCTCGGTCGCCTCGGCCATCCGCCGGCGCTGGCGGAGGCCTCGGCCGGCGGGACCCCGTCCGCGGGGACGGTGGGAGCGGGCTCCGGAGACGAGGCGCCGGCGCAGGACCCGGCGACGACCTCGGCCTGAGCGCCGTCGCGACACGGGCGAGCTGCTCGGCGGCGCAGGGCGCGTGCCCGCGTCGCGCGACGGCGGTCGCCCGACCCGGCCTACCGCAGCCGCCGGGCCCAGCTGAAGGAGCGCGCGCGGCGCGGGGTGAAGAGCGGCGCGACCGACACGCCGCCGGTGCTCCCGCTGGCCTGGACCATCCAGTCCGCCGAGAGCGCGATGCCCATGTGGGTGATCCTGCGCTCCGTCGCGGCCTGCCAGAAGCGGCCCGCGCCGAAGAAGAGGAGGTCGGCGGGCTCGACGTCCGCGAGCCGGATGCGCTCCCCGCGCGGGATCTCGCCGGCCTGCTGCGCGGCGGTGCGCCCGCGCAGCTGCGGACCCTGCGGCGCGCCGCTGAGCTTGAAGACCCGCCAGGCGAAGCCCGAGCAGTCGTAGCCGCCGTGGACCTGGCCGCCCGAGGCGGTGTCCGTCTCGCCGCCCCACACGTAGGGCATCCCGATCTTCGCGACCGCGAGCCGCAGCTGGCGGGCGGTGTAGCGGGGCAGCGTGAAGCGCGCGAGCTGCTCCCGCACGTCCTCTACGGCGGCGGGATCTGCGGCCAAGGCTTGGGCGGCGGCGAGCGTCCAGGCCGCCTCGCCCCGCGTGATCGCCTGCCACGGGTAGCGCTCGAGCTGGTCGGCGCCGTAGGGGTGGTCCGGTCGCAGCCGCAGGAGCCGCGCGACGACCTCGTCACCGAAGCTCGGAGGCGGCCGCAGCCCGGCGCGCCGGGCCTCCGCCTGCACCGCGACGGCCACGTCCCCGAGCCCGAGCTGGGCCACCACGTCGCGGTCGAAGCTGCGGATGGAGAGGCGGCCGGCGGGGACGCCGGGAGCCGGCTCGGTCCCGAGCCGTGCCGCGAGCACCGCGAGGGCGTCGCGCGCCTGGGTCCCCGTCACGTCGCGCTCGGCGTGGAAGGCGCGGTCGGCGAGCACGGGGAGCAGGCCGGTCCGGGCCACGGCGCGCTGCTCCGCGCGGTCCCATCCCGCCGGGTCGGTCGCGGTGGATCGCGCGGCGGCGGGCGCGGCGGTCCCGGCGAGGGCCAGCGCGGTGAGGCAGGCGGTGCGGCGCGTCACGCCCCGATGGTGGCAGGCCGGTGGCCGGTGCCGTCCGGCGCCGCCCTACCATGTTCCCCAGTGACGCTTGCCGACCGGGTGAAGTCCGACGTGACCACCGCCATGCGGGCGGGGGAGCGGGAGCGGGTGGCGGCGCTGCGCCTCGTGCTCTCCGAGCTGCAGAAGGCGGCCAAGGCGGGTGACGCCGACGAGCTCGCCGTGCTGCGGCGGGAGCGCAAGCGCCGCCTGGAGGCCGCGCAGGCCTTCCGGGCGGGCGACCGCGCCGAGCTCGCGGCGGCCGAGGACGCCGAGGCGGCGCTGATCGGCGCCTACCTGCCGGCCGAGCTCGAGGACGCCACGCTGCGGGAGCTCGTCGCGCGGGCCGTCGCGTCCAGCGGGGCGCGTGGCCCGCGGGACCTGGGACGGGTGATGCAGGCCGCGATGGCGGAGGTCGACGGGCGGGCCGACGGCAAGCGGGTCCAGGCCATGGCAAAGGAGATCCTGAGCGCGTGAGAAGGCAGATCGAGGTGAGCAACGTGGTCGCGGCCGCGTTGTGCGGTGCCGGGGACGCGATGCTGCGCACGCTGGAGGGCCAGGTCGGCTGCGACCTGTACCTGCGCGGCAACGTCGTCACCCTCGACGGCGACGCGGAGGCGGTGGGCGCCGCCCAGGTCGTCGTCCACGAGCTGGTGCAGCTCGTCGAGGGCGGCCACGAGATCGACCCGGGGACCATGCAGTCGGTCACCTCGGCGATCGACGGGGCCGTACCGGCCACGGAGGTCCTCGACGACGTGATCTGGCGCCACCGGGCCACGCGCGTGGCTCCCAAGACGGTGAACCAGAAGCGCTACACGGACGCGATCAAGCGCTCCACCGTCACCTTCGGGATCGGGCCGGCGGGCACGGGCAAGACGTTCCTGGCCGTCGCGATGGCCGCGGCGGCCCTCTCGCGTAAGGAGGTCAGCCGGATCATCCTCACGCGCCCGGCGGTGGAGGCGGGGGAGCGCCTGGGGTTCCTGCCGGGCGACCTCATGGCGAAGATCGACCCCTACCTGCGCCCGCTCTTCGACGCGCTGCAGAGCATGTTCGAGGCCGAGAAGGTCGCCCAGATGATGGAGAAGGGGATCATCGAGGTCGCCCCGCTCGCCTTCATGCGCGGGCGGACGCTCAACGACTCCTTCGTCATCCTCGACGAGGCGCAGAACACGACCCCCGAGCAGATGAAGATGTTCCTCACCCGCCTGGGCTTCAACTCGCGGATGGTCGTGACGGGGGACATCACCCAGGTCGACCTGCCGCGCGAGCAGCAGTCCGGGCTCGTGGTCGTCGGGGACATCCTCCGGGACGTCGAGGGCATCGACTTCGTGCGCTTCTCGGGCGACGACGTCGTGCGCCACCGGCTCGTCCAGCGCATCGTGGAGGCCTACGGGGAGCACGCGGAGCGCGCCGCCCCCGAGCTGCGCCCCGCCGCGGGCCGCCCGGCGGCCGGCCGCCGGGGCTAGCGCCCGCCCGTCCGCCGTGCTCGACGTCGAGGTCATCGGCAGCGCCGAGGGCGCGCCCCCCGCGGCGGAGGTCGAGCGGCTGGTCGGCATCGCGCTGGCCAGCGCCGGGATCGAGGACGGCCACGTCGCGATCGCCTGGGTCGACGAGGCGCGCATCACCGAGCTCAACCGCGAGCACCGCGGCAAGGACGCCCCGACCGACGTGCTCTCCTTCCCGATCGACGAGGCGGCCGCGCCCGTCGGCCCGCGGGAGCTCGGCGACGTGATCATCTGCGCGGCGTGGACGCGGGACCTCAGCGAGGCGGTGGTGCACGGTGTGCTCCACTTGACGGGCATGGACCACGAGAGCGATCACGGCGAGATGCTCGCGCTGCAGGCCGAGATCCTGTCGTGGTGAGCCAGCCCCACGGCGAGCCGCCGCCCCGGGGAGGACCGGAGGCGCTGCCCGGCGGCGCCGCCCGGGCGCTCCCGCACGCCGGCTTCGTCGCGCTCGCGGGCCGGCCGAACGTCGGCAAGTCGACCCTGGTCAACGCCATGGTCGGGCGCAAGGTCGCGATCGTCTCCGACAAGCCGCAGACCACCCGCCGCGCGATCCGCGGCGTGGCGACCGGGGCCGACGTGCAGCTCGTGCTCGTCGACCTCCCCGGCGTCCAGCGCCCGCGCGACGCGCTCACCGAGCGCATGCAGCGCCGGGTGGAGCGCGAGCTCAAGGACGCCGACGCCGCGCTCATGGTGCTCAACGGGGAGGAGGGTGTCGGCCCCGGGGACCGCTGGATCGCCGCCGTCCTCGCCGCCGCGCCCGTCCCGGTGGTCATCGCGGTCAACAAGATCGACCGCCTGAGCCCGCCGCAGCTCATCGCCGTCCTCAGCGCGGCGGCCGCGCTCGGCATCGCCGACGACGTCTTCCCGGTGAGCGCCCGCACGGGCGACGGCGTGCTCGAGCTCCGCGTCCACCTCGGCGGCCTGGTGCCCGAGAGCCCGTTCTTCTTCCCGGCCGAGGACGGCTCCGACCAGTCCGACGAGCAGCTCCTGGCCGAGCTCATCCGCGAGCAGGTGCTGCGCCGGACCTTCCAGGAGGTCCCGCATTCGGTCGAGGTCGTCGTGGACGAGATCACCGTCCTGCGCGAGGGCATGACCCGCGTCCACGGCCTGGTGTGGGTCGAGGCGGAGTCCCAGAAGGGGATCCTCATCGGCGCCCACGGCAAGATGATCAAGCAGATCGGGATCGCCGCCCGCAAGGAGCTCCAGCGCGAGCTCGGCGTCCAGGTCCACCTCGACCTCTCCGTCCGGGTGCGCAAGGGCTGGCGCGGCGACGAGCGCGCCCTCGACCGCCTCGGGATCGAGTAGCGCCCGCGTCACGCGGCCTTCCGGCGGGGCGGCGGCGGCGGGGGCGTGAGGGCGGGGGGCCGGGGCGGACGCCGGCCTGGGCGCGGCGCCCGGGGGCGGCGCGGCGGGGCGGCCGCGGCGGTGGGCGCGGCGGCCGCCGCAGGGCAGGGCGGGTGCCGCGGGCGGGGCGGGCGCGGCGGGGCAGGGCGGGTGCCGCGGGGCGAGGGCGCGGCGGGGCGGCGGGAATGCGAGAGGCGTTCGGATTCCGGCCCGATCGGCGGGCTCTGTTCCGAACGCCGTGAAGGGACGCCGATGGCCGTTCGGATTCCGGCCCGGTGGCGAGGGCCGATCCGAACGTCCACGAGCAGCGCCCGTGTCGGCGCAGACCGAGAGGCGCTAGAAGCGGCGGTAGGACTGGCGGCTGATCCGGAAGCCGCGACCCCGGGCGTTGCGGCAGGTGATCCCCGAGGTGCGCGACGTGCAGCGGATGCCGCCGCGCGCGATCGAGCGGCCGTAGGCGAGCTTCGCGCCGCTGCCCAGGGCCGTGTCTCCTGCGCACACGAAGGACCCGCGAAGGCTGCGCCGCTGCACCTGAAGCCCTTGGCCGTAGTCGAGTCGGCAGCTCCGGGGCGCCACCGGCGCCCGCCAGTCGCGCTCGCGGATGTCGCAGCGTGCCCCCGCCGCGCTGAGATAGCAGCCGATGTTCCCCGACGGCGACTGGAACGCCTGCAGGCCGGCGCCGCCCGCGGCCGGAGACGTGACCAGTGCGACCAACGCCACGAACGCCGACGACGCGCAAAGTCCTCGCATGGCGGCATTCGACCACACACACGTGACCGACGGAGCGGCTCGAACGGGTCCCGCCGACCCCTCGTGTGGTCGACATCGTGACTCGTCGACGGCGGACCGACACAGCACGCCCGGTGTTCGCTTGGGCGAACGTCGGTGTGGATCGTCGCGTTGGGTGCGACGTGGCACGCCCGTTGTTCGCTTGGGCGAACGTCGGTGTGGATCGTCGCGTGGGGAGCGACTCGGCACGCCCGTTGTTCGCTTGGGTGAACGTCGGTGTGGATCGTCGCGTGGGGGGCGACTCGGGACGCCCGTTGTTCGTTCGCGTGAACGTGGGTGTGGACTGTCGCGTGTGAACCGGCAAGGCGCCCTGGTTTGCCTGCGCAGACGTCGGCCGCATTCGTCGTGAGCCCCCTCCGTCTCGTCGGCGTCCCTGCGCCGCTCGGCCCTCCGCCTCG
>CAXSFZ010000062.1:0-2013 GCA_964236905.1 uncultured Solirubrobacteraceae bacterium
CGCCCATCTTCTCCGCGAGGACGGTGGTGATGGCAGCGGTCAGCGTCGTCTTGCCGTGGTCGATGTGACCGATGGTCCCGACGTTGACGTGCGGCTTGTCCCGCTCGAACTTCTCCTTCGCCACTTGCGTTGCTCCTCTTGGGGTGATCGTTGGGTCGCCGGCTTCTCGCGCAGCTGAACGTACTGAATGGTCCTGCGGTGCTGCGGTCCGGCTGGGCGATGTGGTACGGCGCGGCGAGCTGCTCGACCGCCGGTCCCACCTGGTGCAGGCGGCGCCGCGGGCTTCGGGCGGACGACCGTGGCTGTGCTCGGCCCGCGCGCCACGTGCCCGTGGTCTGCATCCCATCGCAGTGCTTCGCCCTGGCGCCCGCGCGGATGACCGCGGACACCTCTCGAGCGACGCAGGACTATAGCAGCGCCCCGGTGCCCTTCCGGACGGGGCGCAAGCCCCGAAACGGGCGGAACGGCGGGCGCCCGACGCCCCCTTCCCGGCCGTCGCGCCGGCGGGCCGACGGGAGCCGGCTCCCCCTGCTCACGCAGCCGGCCCGAACGGCGCGAGCCGCCCCGTGGGCGGCTCGCGAACAGCGCTGCGAGGGCAGCGGGGGGCTACCAGCGGTAGTGCGCGAAGGCCTTGTTGGCCTGGGCCATGCGGTAGATGTCGTCCTTGCGCTTGTAGGCGCCGCCCTGGGAGTTGACCGCGTCCATGAGCTCGTTGGCGAGGCGCTGGGCCATCGTCTTCTCGCGGCGCTGGCGAGCGAACTCGACGAGCCAGCGGACGGCCAGCGTCTTCGACCGCCGGGCGGGCACCTCGACCGGGACCTGATAGGTGGCGCCGCCGACGCGGCGGGAACGGACCTCGAGGGCCGGCGTGAGCGCCTTGATGGCGAGGTCGAGCTGCTCGATCGGGTCCTTGCCGGTCCGCTCGGCGATGATGGCGAGGGCGTCGTAGACGATCTGCTCGGCCGTCGACTTCTTCCCGTGCAGCATCACCTTGTTGATGACCTGCTGGACCATGCGGGAACGGTGGACGGCGTCGGGCTCGACGACGCGGATGGTGGCGGCTGCGCGACGGGGCATGCGGCTCCTCTACTTCTTCTTGACGCCGTACTGGGAGCGGGCCTTCTTGCGGTCGCTGACGCCGGCGGCGTCGAGCGTCCCGCGGACCACCTTGTAGCGAACGCCCGGCAGGTCCTTGACGCGGCCGCCGCGGACGAGCACCACGGAGTGCTCCTGCAGGTTGTGGCCCTCGCCCGGGATGTAGGCCGTGACCTCGATGCCGCCGGAGATGCGCACGCGCGCGACCTTGCGCAGCGCGGAGTTCGGCTTCTTCGGCGTCGTGGTGTACACACGGGTGCACACACCGCGGCGCTGGGGAGCGGCGGTCTTCTTCTTGCGGCCCTTGCCGGACTTCAGGCCGGGCGTGAGGAGCTTCTTCCCCTTGGGCTTGCGGCCCTTGCGGATGAGCTGGGAGGTCGTAGGCATGCGGCGGGGAGCGTAGCAGTGGCCGTCCGGGCCGAGCCGGGCGGCGCGGTCGTCGGCCGGGCCCCGCGGACCGTACTCCCCGACGTGCCTCCCCCCGCCCCGTTCCCGCCCGGCTTCTTCGACCGGTACGACCCGAGCCCCGACCCGTTGTTCTACGGGCCGCCGCGGCTGGTCACCCACATCGACGAGGGCGCGGTCGCCGCCGTGGGCGCCACCTACGCCGAGCTCGGGATCGACGGCGAGGTGCTCGACCTCATGTCCTCGTGGATCTCCCACTTCCGCACGCCGCCGCGCCGGCTGACGGTGCTCGGGATGAACCGGGCGGAGCTCGACGCGAACCCGGCGGCGGCGGAGCGCGTGGTCGCCGACCTCAACGCCGACCCGGCGCTGCCCTTCGCGGACGCGAGCTTCGACGACGCGGTCTGCTGCGTCTCGGTCGACTACCTCACCCGCCCCGTCGAGGTCTTCGCGGAGGTCGCCCGCGTGTTGCGGCCCGGCGGCGTGTTCGTCCTGATCGAGGACACGCCAGCC
>CAXSFZ010000062.1:2023-12688 GCA_964236905.1 uncultured Solirubrobacteraceae bacterium
CTACCTCACCCGCCCGGTCGAGGTCATGCGGGAGGTCGCGCGGGTGCTCCGGCCCGGAGGGCGCTTCGTCTGCACGTTCTCCAACCGCTGCTTCCCGACGAAGGCGGTCCGGGGCTGGCTCGAGGCCGCGGAGGCGGAGCGCCCGGGCATCGTGCAGGCCTACTTCGCGACCTCCGGTGCCTTCGCGCCCGCCACGGCGGCGCGCCGGCCCGAGGCGCGGCGCGATCCCCTCTGGGTGGTCTGGGCGACCCGGCGCTGAAGCGCCGAAGCGCTCCGGCCGCCGCCGTGGCCCGCCGGCGTCAGGCCGCGACGGCGGCCAGTGCGTCCTGCGGGCGGGTGACGTCGAGGTCCTGGTCACGGGCCACGGGCTCGTAGGTGAGCTTGCCGTCGGCGACGTTGAGGCCGTCCATGAAGCCCGGGTCGGAGCCGAGCGCCCCGTGGACCCCCTCGTCGGCGAGGCGGACGACGTAGGGCATCGTCGCGTTCGTCAGCGCGTAGGTGCTCGTGATCGGCACCGCCCCCGGCATGTTCGCGACGCAGTAGTGCGTGATGCCGTCGACCTCGTAGGTCGGGTCGGTGTGGGTGGTCGCCCGCGAGGTCTCGAAGCAGCCGCCCTGGTCGATCGACACGTCGACGAGCACCGCGTTGCGCTTCATCAGGCCGAGCTGCTTGCGGGTCACGACGTGCGGCGCCTTGGCGCCGTGGACGAGCACCGCGCCGATCACGAGGTCGACCTCGGGCAGGAGCTCCTCGATGGCCAGCGTGGAGGCGTAGACGGTGGACGCCCGACCGCCGAGCAGGGTGTCGAGCTCGCGCAGGCGGTCGATCGAGCGGTCGAACACGTAGGTCTCCGCGCCCATCCCGATCGCGATCTCCGCGGCGTTCTGGCCGACCACGCCGCCGCCGATGACCATCACCTTGCCCGCCGCGACGCCGGGCACGCCCCCGAGCAGCAGTCCGCGCCCGCCGAGCGGCTTCTCGAGCATGAACGCGCCGGCCTGCGTGGCGATCTTGCCCGCGACCTCGCTCATCGGCGCCAGCAGCGGCAGCCGCCCGCGCGCGTCCGTGACCGTCTCGTAGGCGATGCAGGTCGCGCCCGAATCGAGCAGCCCGCGCGTGAGCGCGGGATCGGGCGCGAGGTGGAGGTAGGTGAAGAGCGTCTGCCCGGGGCGCAGCCGCGCGACCTCGACGGGCTGCGGCTCCTTGACCTTGACGACCATCTCGGCGCCGTCGAAGAGCGCGTCCGCGTCGGCGACCAACCGGGCGCCCTGGGCGGCGTAGTGCTCGTCGGCGATGGCCGACCCGAGGCCCGCTCCCGCCTGCACCAGCACCTCGTGGCCGTGCTCGACGAGCTCGCGCACGCCGGCCGGCGTCATCCCGACGCGGTACTCGTCCGTCTTGATCTCCGTCGGCACGCCGATGCGCATGGCTGGTCCTCTCGTGGATGTGGGCACTGAGCGTGCCTCATGGCGTCCGCCCCGGCGACGGCGCCGCGGCGATCGTGTGGAATGCGCCCCTGTGGACGCCCTCGACGACCAGATCCTCAACGCGCTCGTCCGAAACGGTCGAGCCTCCTTCGCGAGCCTCGGGGCGGAGGTGGGCCTCAGCCCGCACGCGGTGGCCGGCCGCGTGCGCCGCCTGCTCGAGCGGGGCGTGATCACCGGCTTCACCGCGCGCGTCGATCCCGAGCAGCTCGGCCGCAGCCTCGACGCGCTCATCGACGTGCGCCTGCGCCCCGAGACGCTGCCCGAGGCGTTCGAGCGCGCCGCCGCGCGGCTGCCCGCCGTCCGCGAGATCGCGTTCGTCACCGGCCGCTCTGACTACCAGCTGCGCGTCGCGTGCGCCGACGCCGACGACCTCGACCACACGGTCCGCGCGCTGCGCCAGCACGGCGGCGCGGCGGCGACCGAGACGCGCATCGTCATGCGCGTGGCCCGGTCCGGCCTGGTCGATCCGCCGCGCTGAGGCCCCGGACGCGTGCGCCGAGCAGTCGCGCGCCGCCTCGCGCAGCAGGCGCCCACGCTCAGCGCGGCGCGCTCACGCGAGCATCCTGCGACCGGCCTCCTCGAGCACGGGGCGCAGGATGGACTCGATCTCCTCGAAGTGCTCCGGGCCGGCGATCAGCGGAGGCGAGAGCTGGATGACCGGGTCGCCGCGATCGTCCGCGCGGCAGATGAGGCCGCGCTCGAAGAGGGCGCCGGAGAGGTAGCCCCGCAGCAGCGTCTCGGACTCCGCCCTGGTGAAGCTGAGCCGCGTGTCGCGGTCCTTCACGAGCTCGATCGCCTGGAAGTAGCCCGCGCCGCGGACGTCGCCGACGATCGGGATGTCGCGCAGCGAGTCGAGCATCGCACGGAAGTGCGGCTCGTTCTCGAGGACGCCGTCGTTGATGTGCTCCTGCTCGAAGACGTCGAGGTTGGCCAGGGCCACGGCCGCGCACATCGGGTGCCCGCCCCAGGTGAAGCCGTGGGTGAAGCTCGCGTTCGGCTCCAGGAACGGCTCCATGATCCGATCGGAGGCGATGACCGCGCCCATCGGCGCGTAGGAGGAGGTGAGGCCCTTCGCCGTCGTGATGATGTCGGGCTGGTAGCCGTAGCGGTCGGCCCCGAAGTAGTGCCCGAGCCGCCCCCACGAGCAGATCACCTCGTCGGAGATCAGGAGCACGTCGTGCTCGTCGCCGATCTCGCGGACCCGCTGGAAATACCCCTCGGGGGGCACGAAGCAGCCGCCGGCGTTCTGCACGGGCTCGAGGATCACCGCGGCCACCGTGTCAGGGCCCTCGAACTCGATGCGCTTGGCGACGGCCTCCGCGAGGTTCTCCGCGCCGTAGCCCGGGGGCAGCCGGTAGAGGTTCGTGTTCGGGACGTGGCAGCCACCCGGCATGAGCGGCTCGTAGGGCTGGCGGAGGTTCGTGATGCCGGTGGCGGCCAGGGCGCCCATCGTGGTGCCGTGGTAGGCGGTCTCGCGCGCGACGATCTTCGTCTTGTTCGGCTTGCCGCTCAGCTTGTGGTACTGGCGCACGAGCTTGATCGCCGACTCGACGCTCTCCCCGCCCCCGCTCGTGAAGAAGACCCGGTTGAGGTCGCCGGGCGCGAGGCCGGCGATCCGCGTGGCCAGCTCGATCGCCCGCGGATGCGCGTAGGACCAGGTGGTGAAGAAGCCGAGCTCCCGGGCCTGGTCGGCGCCCGCCTGGGCGACGTCGGCGCGGCCGTGGCCGATGTTCACGCAGAAGAGGCTCGAGAGCCCGTCGAAGTACCGCTTGCCGTGCTCGTCCCAGACGTAGCAGCCGTCCCCCTTGACGATGATGGGGATCTCGGCGCCGTCGGCGTAGGCGCCCATCCGCGAGAAGTGCATCCACAGGTGGCGCTTGGCCTGCTCCTGCAGGGTGCTCGCGGATGAGGCAGTCGAGGTGGTCGAGGTGGCCATGAGGCAGTGCTCCTTTGTCCGCTCTGTCGAGCGGATCACCGAAGGGGACGAACGCGAGTCACCCGCGAGCGTAGTGGCGGGCGATCTGCCGCTGCGGCGCGTGCTGAAAGCCGGGTTGGCCCCGCCGCCATCGGCTCCGCTTCGACCGCTCCGCTCGGCACCGCCGCTCGTGCTGCTCGTCGCGTGGCTGACCGCCGCCAGGTCCGGGACCGACGCGAGGACGCCGCACGGGTGGCGCGTCAGCTCCTCGCGTGCGCGCTGCGCCGGACCGGAGCCGGCTCGCCCGCGCTCGCCGCCGCCGCCGAGCCAGCCGTACGCTGCTCCCTCGACCGGGTCGGCGCCGACCTGTGGCGGCTCGGCGCCGCGCGACCGCGGCGGCTCGGCGCCGCGCGACCGTGGCGGCTCGGCGCCGCGCGACCGTGGCGGCCACCGACGCGCGTCGACTCCGCCTCACGCCGCGTGCGCTCCCGCGAGCGCCCATCCCGCCACCCCGACGCGCCATGCGGCGTGACGCTCGGGGTCGCCCTGGGGGGGGCGCGATGCTCTGCTGCTCAGCAGAGTCGCCCACGGCCGAGGCGATCCGGGCGAGGGCGACCTCAGGCGGCCAGGGGCGCGACGGCGCTACCACGGGCGCCCTCGACGGAGGAGATCGGCGCCGGCATGAGCGCCGCGGCGGCGACGACCATCACGAAGGCGACGGCCTGAACGACGATGCCGAGCGCGTCGCCGGCCATGGGATCGCCGAAGACGATGATCCCGCCTGCGATGCACGAGATGTTGGCCGCCGTGCCGGTGATGGCGATGACCGAGACGGCCTCGCCGTCCTGCAGGCCCTTGGCCGAGGCGTAGAAGGCGACCACCGACGCGGCGACGCAGACGAGGAGCCAGGGCGAGACGAGCCCCAGCGCCCCGGAGCTGCCGACCAGCCCGGTGAGCGCCTTGATCGCGACGTCGGAGACGCCGAAGAGCACGCCGCTCGCGGCGCCGAGCATGATCCCGTGGTGCTGATGACCGCCGAGGCCCGCCTGGGGCCCGAGGATCAGGAGCCCGCCGAGCCCGAAGAGGCCGGCCTCGAAGGCGATCATGGCGGCGAGCGAGAAGGACGAGTGGGCGCCCGTGGTCTGCGGCATCGTGACGACCAGCAGGACGAGCCCCGTGGCGGTGAGCGCGAGGCCGAGCCACTGCTTCCCGCCGACCTGGATCCCGAAGATCCGGTCGGCCATGACCGCGATGAGGACGACCCCGCCGGCCAGCACGACCTGGACGGTGCTCATCGGCGCCAGCGCGAGCGCGGCGACATGGAAGATGAAGGCGCTCCCCGCGACGGCCATCCCCACCGCGAACCACGTCTGCGAGAAGAGCGACTTGCCGCTCCGCAGCGGGTGGCGCACGTCCACCGGGCAGGCCTCGCAGGCGCCCTTGTGCTTCAGGAAGAAGCCGAGGTTGGTGACGATCGCGCACAGGAGCGCGAGCAGGATGCCGAGTTCAAGGGTCATGGAGGAGGTGGGGCGACGCTGCAGAGAGCCGGTGGTCTGGTGGGGTGGCCTTCCTCATTCGTCGGCAGAACCCTCCGCAGGGCTGAGCCGTCGACGTCGCGGGGCGAACGGTAGCGAGATCTAGCTAAAGGCATGCTGAGGTTCGCCAGCTGGCACGGTGACGCGCACGCGATCCACAGAAAACGCGCAGATGCTGCACATTTCGCGGCTGTCAGGTGACATCGACGGTGTCGTCCACGTGGGCCGGCGGCGGGAGGGATCCGTCCAGCCGGCGATTGGACGCTCGTGGACGGGAGCCGCACCTCCCATGCCGGTCGGCGCCGGAGCGGCGCCTCGCCGGCGCGGTGCGAGCCCGCGCGCTGCGCGGGCTGAGGGGCGGACCGACGACCACCTTCCCGCGCTCGTCGACCCCGGCCGTTCCGGCTGTCCTGGGGGCGCCGGCCGTTCCGGTCGTCTTCTGCGGCCGCCGGTCACGCGGGGCAGTCCGCCGGCCACGCGGTGCGTCCGCCGGCCACGCGGTGCAGTCCGTCGGCCGCGCGCTGCGTCCGCCGGCCACGCGGTGCGTCCGCCGGCCCACTGAACGCTCGCGGCCATCGACGCCCCGGCGACAGCCCGTCGGCCCTCGCCTGGGTCGACGGCGCGTTGACGCTGTCTGTCGCACTTGAGCGACGGGCCGACTCGAGCCGAAGGCTTTGCTCGAGGACGATCCGGCGCCACCGCGACCGCATCGCGCGGCTCTGGGCGTGGGCGACTGAGCGTGGGCGACGGGCCCGCGACGCTAGTGCTCGGTGTCGTCCGGGTCGAGCGGCGCCGGCTCGCCGGCCGCGACCCCGCGCTCTGCACCCTCCGCCTGCTCCTCGTGCCCACTCGTCTCGTCGGCGGCCCGGTTCTCATCCTGGGAGAAGAAGCCGAGCTCGTTGTGCTCCCCGCGCCGCGGGTCCTCGCCCGGAGCCGGATCGGGAAGGCCGGTGGGCACGTCGCGCTGCTGCTCGTCGCTCATCACCACATCGTTCCCGGTCCCGCGCCCGGCCACCCCCGGCCGACGCCGCCTCGCCCTGCGGCACCACCGCGCCTCCCGGCGTCCACCGTCGCCTCCACTGGCGACGCTCCACGCCGGCTGTCCGCACCGGACACTCTCGGCTGGAACGTGGCGTCTCCCGCGACGCTCCACGCCGGCTGTCGGCGCCGCGCGCTCCTGGCGTGGAATGTGGCCTCTCCCGCGAGGCTCCACACCCGCCGCGCCGCCGCCGCCAGGCGCCCGCCGCCGCCGCTTCGCCAGGCCGCTGCCGCCCGCCGTCTCCGCCGCCCCGCGCCCACACCGCCCGCCGGCCCGCCGCCGCCCGCCGCGGCCGCCGTCCGCCGCCAGCGCCCGCCGCCGCCCGCCGTGCCGCCACCACCCGCCGCCCCGCCGCCGCCCCGCCGCCCGAGGGCCGCGCCGCTGCCCTCCGGCGCCGCCCACCATCGCCGCCCCGCCGCCCTCCGGCGTCGCCCGCCATCGCCTCGCCGCCGCGCGCCACCGTCCGCCGCCCCCGGCGCCCGACGCACCGAGGGCCCGCACGACGGCGGGCCCTCGGGTGCTGCGCGGCCGGGGGCCGCGGCTACTTGTCGTCGCTCGGGACGTCGAGGTCGGCGAGCTCCTCGGCGAAGCCGGGGTCCGTCCCGCCCGCGCCGATCGACTCGAGCTCCGAGATGTCCGAGGTGAGCGCGGAGCCGAACCCGCCGAACCCGTCACCGTCCCCCAGGCCGAGCTCGGACGCGAGCTCGTCGGAGTCGAGCAGCCCGACCTCGTCGGCCATGCGCGGCAGCGGCTCGGACGGCTCGATCTCGATGCGGCGGTAGCGCTTGAGCCCCGTCGCGGCCGGGATCAGCTTGCCGATGATCACGTTCTCCTTCAGGCCGTTGAGGGTGTCCTTCTTGCCCTCGAGCGCGGCGTCCGTGAGCACCTTGGTGGTCTCCTGGAACGACGCCGCCGAGAGGAACGAGTCCGTGTTCAGCGAGGCCTTCGTGATCCCGAGGATGATCTCCTCGGCTTGGGCCTCCTCGCCCTTGGCCTTCTTCATGTCCGCGTTGACCTTCGCGAAGTCGTAGCGGTCCACGAACTGCCCCGGGAGGTAGCCGGTGTCGCCCTTCTGGTCGACACGGACCTTCTTGAGCATCTGGCGCACGATCAGCTCGATGTGCTTGTCGTTGATGTCGACGCCCTGCGACTTGTAGACCTCCTGCACCTCGCGGACGAGGTAGCGCTCGGTCTCGGTGCGGCCGCGGAGCGCGAGCAGCTCGTGCGGGTAGAGCGAGCCCTCGTTGAGCTGGCGGCCCGCCTCGATCGTCTCGCCGTTCTCGACGAAGAGGCGCGTGCGGCGCGGGAAGGCGTAGCGGTGCTCCTCCCCGGCGTCGTCGGTCACCACGACCGTGAGCGCCTTGTCGGTCTCCTCGAGCGTCGCGACGCCGTCCTGCTCGGAGATCTTCGCGAGCCCCTTCGGCTTCCGCGCCTCGAAGAGCTCCACGACGCGCGGCAGGCCGTGCGTGATGTCCGCGCCGGCGACGCCGCCGGTGTGGAACGTGCGCATCGTCAGCTGCGTGCCGGGCTCGCCGATCGACTGCGCGGCAACGATGCCGACCGCGTCGCCGATCTGAGCGGTGTTGCCCGTCGCCATCGCCCGGCCGTAGCAGGCCTGGCAGACGCCGGTGACGGCCTTGCACTTCAGCGTGGAGCGCACCGGCACCCGCGGCACCTCCCCGGCCTCGACGCGCCCGACGTAGGCGGCCGCGATCACCACGAGCTCCTCGCGGTCGATCTCGCCGCCCTTGTGCACGAGCTTCTTGCCGCCGTCGGGGCCCTGGATGTCCTTCGCGGCGATGCGGCCGATCAGGTTGTCGTTCGGCTCCTCCGTGGCCCGGTTGCCCTGGGGCTTGAAGACCTCCATCTGGATGAGCTCGTCCGTGCCGCAGTCGGGCTCGCGGATGATGACGTCCTGCGCGACGTCGACCAGGCGCCGGGTGAGATACCCGGAGTCGGCCGTGCGCAGGGCGGTGTCCGCGAGGCCCTTGCGGGCGCCGTGGGTCGAGGTGAAGTACTCGATCACGTCGAGGCCCTCCATGAAGTTCGCCTTCACGGGCCGCTCGATGATCTCGCCCTTCGGGTTGGCCATGAGGCCGCGCATGCCCGCGAGCTGGCGGATCTGCTTGAACGAGCCACGGGCGCCCGAGTCGGCCATCATGAAGATCGGGTTCAGCTCGTCGAAGTGCTTCTCCATCGCCTGGGCGACGACGTCGGTGCACTCGTTCCACTTGTCCACGACGGCTTCGTGGCGCTCCTCCTGGGTGATGAGGCCCATGTCGTAGTTGCCGGTGATCTCGGCCACCTGGTCCTCGTAGCCCTTCAGGATCTCGGCCTTCTCCGGCGGGATCACCACGTCGTTCTTGGAGATCGTGATGCCGGCCTTGGTGGAGTATTTGAAGCCCAGGTCCTTGAATGCGTCGAGAACCTGCGAGATGGCCGAGGCGCCGTAGGCCTGCACGAGGGCGTCGACGAGCTTGACCGTGTCGCGCTTCTTCATCGACTGGTTGACGAAGGAGTAGAGCGAGGGGTCGAACGCGGCGCCCATCGCCGCCTCGATCGAGCGCTCGATCGTGTCGTTGTAGATGATCCGCCCGACCGTGGTGAGCGTGTGGCCGCCCTGCGCGCCCTTGGGCCGGTACTCGGCCAGGTCGTGCAGGCCGATGCCCTTGAGCTCGTACTTGAGCTCGGCCTCCTGCGCGGTCCGGAACACGTCCGGGCGCTTCTGGTCGGCCGGCCACTCGCCCGCGGCGAGCTTGGCCTGCAGGTCGGAGAGCTCGGCGGCCTCCGGCCCGTAGGTCAGGTAGTAGGCGCCGAGCACCATGTCCTGCGACGGCACGGCCAGCGGGGCGCCGTGGGCCGGGGACAGGATGTTGTTGCTCGAGAGCATGAGGATGCGGGCCTCGGCCTGCGCCTCCGCGCTCAGCGGCAGGTGGACCGCCATCTGGTCGCCGTCGAAGTCCGCGTTGAAGGCGGAGCAGACGAGCGGGTGGACCTGGATGGCCTTGCCCTCCACGAGCACCGGCTCGAAGGCCTGGATGCCCAGGCGGTGGAGCGTCGGCGCGCGGTTGAGCAGCACGGGGTGCTCGTGGATGACCTGCTCGAGGACGTCCCAGACCTGCGGGATCATCGAGTCGACCATCTTCTTGGCCGCCTTGATGTTCTGCGCGTCCTTGCGGTCGACGAGCTGGGCCATGATGAACGGCTTGAACAGCTCGAGGGCCATGAGCTTCGGCAGCCCGCACTGGTGCAGGCGCAGGCTCGGGCCGGCCACGATGACCGAGCGGCCCGAGTAGTCCACCCGCTTGCCGAGCAGGTTCTGGCGGAAGCGCCCCTGCTTGCCCTTGAGCATGTCGCTGAGCGACTTCAGCGGGCGGTTGCCCGGGCCCGTGACGGGACGGCCGCGGCGGCCGTTGTCGAACAGCGCGTCGACGGCCTCCTGCAGCATCCGCTTCTCGTTGTTGACGATGATCTCGGGCGCGCCCAGGTCCAGGAGCCGCTTGAGGCGGTTGTTCCGGTTGATGACGCGGCGGTAGAGGTCGTTCAGGTCGGACGTGGCGAAGCGGCCGCCGTCGAGCTGCACCATCGGGCGCAGCTCCGGCGGGATGACCGGCACGGCCTCGAGGACCATCATCTCGGGCTTGTTGTTCGAGTTGAGGAACGCCGAGAGCACCTTGAGGCGCTTGACCGCACGGGCCTGCTTCTGGCCCTTGCCGTTCTTGACGAGATCCTCCAGGTCGACCCGCTCGTGCTCCATCACGATGCCGGGGCGATCCTGCGGGCGCACGTCGTCGCCGGGCTGGCGGTCGGGGTCGACCTCGCGCGGGGTGGCGTCGCGGTCGTACTCCGGGTTGTCGCGCAGGAGCTCGCGGATGTGCTCGGCGCCCATGCCGCCCTCGAAGTACTCCCCGAAGCCGAACGGGGAGCCGAAGCGGTGCTTGAGCTCGCGGAAGAACGTCTCGTCCGCGATGATCAGCTTGGGCTTGAACTGGTCCTTCTCGATGGCCTTCTCGACGTACTCCGACAGCGGCCAGTCCTCCCCCTCGGCGGGCGGCTCGGCGGCCGGCTCGTCGGCGTTGGAGAAGAGCTTCCAGACGTCCTTGAGGCGCTCGCGGGCGTCCTCGTAGTAGGCCTGGGTGTCGTCGATGTCGGTGGCGAACGTCTTCTTCGTCTCGTTCTCGAGCTTCTTGCGCTCGTCCTCGGAGAGCTTCTTGACGTTGACGTCCAGCGACTCGGCCCAGAGGTGGTCCTCGTCGATGAAGTCCTTCTCGCCCTCGCCGGCCAGGAAGCTCAGGCGGGCTTCGCGCGAGGTGCGCAGCTCGCCGACGCGCTCGTCCTCTTCGGCACGCAGGCGGGTGATCTCCGCCTGCATCTCCTCGCGGAGCTTGGGCACGTCGCGCCAGCGGGCCTCCTGGTCGACCGACGTCACGATGGACGCGGCGAAGTACAGGATCTTCTCGAGCTCCTTCGGCGCCATGTCGAGCAGGTAGCCGATGC
This sequence comes from uncultured Solirubrobacteraceae bacterium, assembly GCA_964236905.1. Lineage (GTDB taxonomy): Bacteria > Actinomycetota > Thermoleophilia > Solirubrobacterales > Solirubrobacteraceae > Paraconexibacter. The sequence continues at coordinate 12,497 of CAXSFZ010000062.1, forward strand.
GGCTCGGGACGCCCTTGAAGAACCAGATGTGGCTGACCGGGGCGGCCAGGTCGATGTGGCCCATGCGCTCGCGGCGGACCTTCGAGCGGGTGACCTCCACGCCGCAGCGCTCGCAGACGATCCCCTTGTAGCGGACCCGCTTGTACTTGCCGCAGTAGCACTCCCAGTCCTTGGTGGGACCGAAGATGCGCT
>CAXSFZ010000063.1:0-10952 GCA_964236905.1 uncultured Solirubrobacteraceae bacterium
CCGCGCGTCGGTCGGCGCGTAGGAGTCCATCCAGGCCGTAGCCTCGGCCGGGTGAATCGGCGCCCGCTCGAGCTGACCGTCTTCGTCGTCGGGGCGGCCAGCCTCGGCGCCGAGATCGCCGCGGCGCGGCTCATGGCGCCGTGGTTCGGCGCCTCCACCGTCATCTGGGCGAACACCATCGCCACGGTCCTCGTGGCGCTCAGCGTCGGCTACGCGCTCGGCGGCCGGCTCGCCGACCGCGACCCGTCGCCGCGGGGGCTCGCCCGTGTGGTCCTCGCCGCCGCGGTGCTGCTCGCGGTCGTCCCGTTCGTCTCCACGCCGTTCCTGCGCGCGTCGGTCGAGGCGCTCGACTCGGTGAGCGCCGGCGCCTTCGTCGGCTCCCTGCTGGCGGTGAGCGTGCTGATCGCCGCGCCCGTGCTCCTGCTCGGCATGGTCGCGCCCTACGCGATCCGCCTCGCGGTGGGCTCGGTCGAGGAGGCGGGGCGCACGGCCGGGCGCCTCTACGCGATCTCGACGGTCGGCTCGCTGGCCGGCGTCTTCGCGGCGGCGCTCGTGCTCGTCCCCTTCGCGGGCTCCAAGCGGACGTTCATCGCCTTCGCGCTGGCCCTGGCCGTCGTCGCCGTGGTCCAGCTCCGTCGCTCCCCGGCGCTGGTCCTCGTGCCGGCGGCGATCGCGGCGCTCCTGCTCGTCCCGACCGGGACGCTGAAGGCGACGGGCGGCGGCAGGGTGCTCTGGGAGAAGGAGACGGGGTACCAGTACGCCCGGGTGGTGGAGTCGCCGGGCGGGACGCGGACCCTCGAGCTCAACGAGGGCCAGGCGATCCACTCCCTGGCCCGGCCCGGCACGGTGCTGACCGGCAACTACTGGGACGAGTTCCTCGTCCTCCCGCTGGCCGCGCTGCAGCGCCCGCCCCGCTCGCTGGCGATCCTCGGCAACGCGGGCGGCACGATGGCTACGGCCTACGGGCACTACTTCCCGGGGACGAGCATCGACGCGGTGGAGATCGACAAGGAGATCACGAAGGCCGGCCGGCGCTTCTTCGGGATGCGCGGTCCGCGGCTCAGCACCCACACGGCGGACGCGCGGCCGTTCCTGCGCCGGAGCACCAAGCGCTACGACGCGATCTTCGTCGACGCCTACCGCCAGCCGTACATCCCGTTCTACCTCTCGACCCGCGAGTTCTTCCGCCTGGTCGCCGCCCGGCTCGCGCCGGGCGGCCTGGTGGTCGTCAACGTGGGCCACCCCAAGGGCTCCGACGCCCTCGAGCGGGTGCTGAGCGCGACGATGGGCACCGCGTTCTCCCACGTCGTCCGCGATCCCGCCAGGCCCGAGAACTCCATGCTCATCGGCTCGGACGCCCCCGTGAGCGCCCAGCGGCTGCTCGCGGCGGCGGGCGGGCTGCCCGACGAGCTGCGGGGCATCGCCACCGCGACCGCGTCGCAGCTGCGGCCCGGGCTGCGCGGCGGCCGGGTCTACACCGACGACGTCGCACCGGTGGAGTGGCTCGTGGACGCCTCCATCGTCGACGTGGCGGCCAAGGGCTCGCGCTAGGGCCGGTCGGCGAGCCACTCCTCGAGCGGCAGCGCCGCGGCGGCCGCGGCCAGCGCCGCCGGGGTCAGGGACGCCGCGCGGGGGAGGAGCGACACGACGACCTCCCCCCGCGCCGCGATCGTCGCGGCGTTCGAGCGCTCCATCGCCCCCGGCTCCGCGGGCCACGGCGTGAGCACCACCCCCCGGACCTCGAGGCCGCCGGCGCGGGCCGCCTCCAGGGTGAGCAGCGTGTGGTTGATCGTCCCGAGCCCCGGGCGGGCGGCGAGCACCACGGGCAGCCCGAGGGCGGCCGCGAGCCCCCGCACGTCGTCGCCGGCGTCGGTGAGCGGGACGAGCAGCCCGCCGACGCCCTCGGCGATCAGCACCCCGTCGGCCGGCGCCGCCGCGCGCGCCTCGGCCACGAGCGCCGCCGGGTCGAGGGGGTCGGCGGCGGCCGCGAGGTGCGGCGAGACGGCCGGGCCGAACGTGTGCGCGCACACCTCCTCGGGCCGCTGCCCGGTGCAGGCGGCCAGCAGCACGTGGTCGGGCGGCACGCCCGGCTCCGCCGCGTCGAGCCCGGTGACCACCGGCTTCCAGGCCGCGACCCTCGCGCCCCGGGCGGCCAGCGCCGCGCAGATCGCGGCGGCGAGCACCGTCTTCCCGACGCCCGTGTCGGTGGCGCTGACGAGCAGCCCGCGCACGGTCGCTCAGGCGGCGCGCGCGGGCCCGGCCGCGCTCGCCACCGGGGCACGGGCCGCCGCGGCCACCGGCATGCCGTCCCCGGGCCGGAACCCGGCCTGCAGCGCCGCGCGCCCGAGGGTCCGAGCCGCCTCGCGGAGCTCCTCCTTGCCGTGCGAGGCCATGACCGCCAGCCGCAGCCGCGAGGTGCCCTCGGGCACCGTCGGCGGCCGGATCGCCTGGGCGAAGAGCCCGCGCTCGAGCGCCGCCTCGCACATCGCCATCGCCTGCGCCGCGCCGCCGATCACGAGCGGCACGATCTGCGTCGAGGAGCCCGCGACGTCGAAGCCCTCCCGCGCGAGCTCGTGGCGGAGCGTGGCCGCGCGGGCCTGCAGCCCACGGGCGCGGCCCGGATCCTCCTCGAGCAGCTCGAGGGCGGCGAGCGCCCCCGCCACCGCGGGCGGCGGCGGCGCGGTGGAGAAGATGAACGGCCGCGCGGTGTTGAGCAGCAGCTCGCGGACGAGCTCCGTCGCGGCCACGAAGGCGCCGTAGGCGCCGAGCGCCTTGCCGAGCGTGCCGACCACCACGACGTGCTCGGCGCCGTCGAGCCCCGCCTCGGCCACCGCGCCGCGCCCGCCGGGGCCGACGCAGCCCGTCGCGTGCGCCTCGTCGACCACGAGCCAGGCGCCGCGCCGGCGGGTGAGCGCCCCGAGCTCCTCGAGCGGCGCCACGTCGCCGTCCATCGAGAAGACCGAGTCCGTCACCACCACCGCGCGCTCCTCGGGCGCCTGCGCGAGCAGCCAGGCCAGGTGCTCGACGTCGTTGTGGGCGTAGACCGCCGTGCGGCCCCGGGCCAGCCGGCAGCCGTCGACGATCGAGGCGTGGTTCAGCTCGTCGGAGCAGACGAGGGTGCCGGCCGTGCCGAGCGCGCCGAGCACCCCGAGGTTCGCGAGGTAGCCCGAGCCGAGCAGCAGCGCCCGCTCGGTCCCCTTGAACGCCGCGAGGCGCTCCTCGAGGCGCTGGTGGATCGTCATCGTGCCGCTCACGAGCCGCGAGCCGCCCGATCCGGCGCCCCAGCGCAGCGCCGCGTCGGCCGCCGCCTCGCGCACCCGCGGGTGGTCGGCCAGCCCCAGGTAGTTGTTCGAGCAGAGCAGCAGGACCGGCGCGCCGTCGAGGACCACGCGGGCACCCTGCGGCCCGCTGACCAGGCGCGTGCGCCGCCGCAGCCCGGCGGCCTCCAGCTCGGCCAGCCGCTGCTCGAGCTCGGCCTGCACCCCGCCGCCCCTACAGGCCGTGCGGGAGGCCGGAGGCGGCGAGCTCGCCGGGGTCCGGCCAGGCGTTCGGCGCCCCGTCGGGCCGCGGCGGCACGGCGCCCTTCTTGACGAAGCGGAGCTGCCCGGCGGGATCCCACAGCCTGACCTCGAAGCCCGCGGCGACCGCCTCCTCGCGCGTGTCGAGGAACGCCTCCACGACGTCGGGGGTCTCGCCCTCCAGCCAGCCCGAGCGGTTGTCGGGCCGCGGGTCGGCGCCGTTGTCGGCCTGGCGGGCGACGTTCAGCCCGAGGTCGGTGAACATCCGGCGGTCCTGCTCGGGGGTGGAGCCCAGGGTCGTGAGGAAGTTGCCCATCATCACGCCGTTGAGCCCCGCCTTCACCGCCAGCCCCTGCAGCTCGCCGATGTTCTCCACCCGCCCGCCGCAGAGCCGGAACAGCGCCTCCGGCAGGATCAGGCGGAAGATCGCGATCCACTTCACGGCCTCCCACGGGTCCATGTGGTCGCGGTCGCCGAACTTCGTCCCGGGGCGCGGGTTGAGCAGGTTGATCGGCACCGAGGTCGGGTTGATCCGCGCGAGCTCGAAGGCCATCTCGACGCGCTGCTCGCGCGACTCGCCGAGGTTGAGGATCCCCCCGACGCAGGTCTCCAGCCCGGCCTCCTCGACGGCCTGGATCGTGCGCAGCCGGCCCTCGTAGCGCACGGTGGAGGAGACCTCGGGGTAGTAGCTCTCCGCGGTCTCCACGTTGTGGTGGACGCGCTGGATGCCCGCGTCCTTCAGCTGCTTGGCCCGCGCGACGCTCATGTGGCCGACCGACGCGCAGCGCTTGAGGTTGGTCTCCGAGGCGACGAGCCGCGCGCCCTCCAGGACCTTCTCGAAGTCCCGCTTCGAGAGCCCCTGGCCCTGCGTGACCAGGCAGAAGCGGTGGGCGCCGGCCGCCTCCGCCGCCCGGGCGTGCTCGAGGATCTGCGCGGGCTCCATCATCGCGTGCAGCGGCGTCTCGGCCTCCGCGAAGCGCGACTGCGCGCAGAAGCCGCAGTCCTCGGCGCAGCCCCCGGACTTCGCGTTGACCAGGGAGCAGAGGTCCGTCGCGTCGCCGAACTGCTCCCGGCGGGCCCGCCAGGCCCGCTCGACCAGCGCCTCGATCTCGGCGTGATCCTCGAGCTCGCCGAGCCGGCGGGCCTCCTCGCGGGTGACGAGCGGTGGCATCGGCGAAGCCTAGGCGGGCGGACGGACGCCTGCGGCGCGGGGGCCGGCAGGACGGGTCACCACTTCTGGGGCCACGGCCGTACGTGCGTCCACGGGGCTTCCGGTCGGCGCATCCGGGGCACGGCATCCCCACGCACCCGACGACGACCATGACCGGCACCCCTCCCATCCGTGTCTTCCTCTGCGACGACGTCAAGGCCTTCCGGTCGCTCATGCGCCACGTCCTGGAGGAGGACCCGGCGATCCGGGTGGTCGGCGAGGCGGGCGACGGGCAGGCCGGGGTCGACGGGGTGGCGCGCGAGCAGCCGGACGTCGTGCTGCTGGACCTCTCCATGCCGGTCCTCGACGGCCTCGAGGCGATCCCGCTCATGCTCGACGCCTCCCCGGGCTCGCGGATCATCGGCCTCTCGGGCTTCACCGCGGACCGCATGGCGGCCACCGCGCAGGCCCAGGGAGCGGTCGCCTACCTCGAGAAGGGCGCCGACCTCGACGAGATCGCCCGGACGGTGCGCGACGTCGCCCGTCCCGCCCCCGGGGCCGGCTGAGGCCCCGTCAGTCCGCGAGCTCGACCACGAGCGGCGCGTGGTCGGAGGGCTTCGCGCCCTTGCGGTACTCGCGCTCGATCCCGGCGCGGGCGAGGCGCGGCACGAGCGGCCGGCTGAGGAGGGCGAGATCGATCCGCAGCCCCAGGCCGCGGTGGAAGTGGCCCTGGCGGTAGTCCCACCAGGTGTGGTGCGTGCGGTTCGGATCGGGCGCGCCGACCGGGTGGAGCGCGCGGTAGGCGTCGACGAGGTCGCCGGCGGCACAGAGCGCGGCCAGGGCCTCGCGCTCCTCGAAGGTCACGTGGGTGGAGCCCGCGAAGGCCGCGGGGTCGTAGACGTCGGCGTCCTCCGGAGCGATGTTGAAGTCGCCCATCACCGCCGACGGGCCCGGCCGCAGCTCCGCGGCCCGCGCGGCCATCGCGTGGAGGAACCGGAGCTTCTCGGCCCACGGCTCGGACCCGACCGCCTGGCCGTTGACGACGTAGACGCTCGCCACGCGCAGGCCGGCGACGCTCGCCTCCACCCACCGCGCCTGGTCCGCGCGCGCCTCGCCGGGCAGGCCGGCCACCACGTCGGTGAGCTCGAGCCCCGCGCGCGCGAGCACCGCCACCCCCGCCCAGCGCCCGCCGGAGTGGTGCGCGGCCGCGTAGCCCGCGGCGGCCAGCTCGGCGGTGGGGAACGACGCCGCCTCGAGCTTGGTCTCCTGCAGGCAGAGCACGTCGGGCGCGTGCTCGGCGAGGAACTCGAGCACCCGCGGCAGGCGCACCCGGAGCGAGTTGACGTTCCAGGTGGCCAAGCGGACGCAGGGCAGGCTACGCGGCGCGCCTCAGGCCACCAGGCCGAGCTGCACGAGCATGGAGCGCTCCGGGTCCTCCGGACCCCAGAAGAGGTGCTGGGCCGCCGCCCCGCCCCCGCGGTAGGCGGCCGCCTGCGCGGCCGGGAGGGGATCCCACTCGCCCACGTCGCGGATCCAGCCCGACCCGTCGGCGTGGGCGCCCAGCACGAGGTGGGAGATCGCCGCGGCGAGGAAGTGCCCCTCGTGCGTCGTGAGCTCGAGATGGGCCAGGGCACGCCCCCCGGCGGGCACCACGGGATGGCCGCTCAGCTGCTCGAGCGCCGCCACCGAGCGCTCGAGCACCGGATCCTCCGCGCGCCACACCGCGGTCGCGGTCACGTAGCCGCGGGTGAAGAGGGGCGCGCGCGGCACCGCCTCGAGCGCCACCTCGATCTCGAAGGTCTGGCCGTCGAGCCCGCCCGGGCGCAGCGCGGTGAAGCGCCCGGCCGCGCAGCCCATGTCCGGCCAGCGGGCGGGGTCCTCGAGCAGGGCGAGGGCCCGGGCCGGGTCGGGCAGGTCGACGGGCGGGTAGCTCGCCCGCTGCCGGCGGTCCTGGGCGGAGCTCGGCGGCGTGAGCGCCCCGAGCGCCGCGTCCTGCATCCGCTGCGCGGGGACGAAGCGCTCCGCCTCGCGCACCGTCTCGAAGGCGATGCCGTGCCGCCGCCGGGCCGGGTCCTCCCAGGCCTCGCAGAACCACGGGCCGAGCAGCCGCTCGGCGCCGTCGCGCAGCGCGGCGTGGTCCAGCCGCAGCCCGCCGCCCAGGCGCAGGGCGGTGTAGGCCCGCGCGAAGGCCGGCAGGTCGCGCGCGCCGAGGCGGCGGCCCGCGCGCTGCCACGCCGTGGTCAGCACCCCGAGCGCCAGGCGCAGGTCCTCGACGGCGCGCTCCTCGGGCTGCCGCGCGTAGAAGGCGGCGTTGAGGAAGTCGGTCAGCCACGGCGCGGCGCCCGGTGCCGCGATCGACGAGCCCGGCATGCGGGCGAACTGCTGCCGCGGGCTCATCGGGGGCGCGGTGCGGTCAGCGCGCCGAGCAGCAGCGGGTCCTCCGCGACGCCGCCGGGACGGCTGCGCCCGATGAGGTCGTCGCGGCTCGCGCACGGCACCGCGACGCCGGCGAGCTTCGTCGTGGTCGCGCGGCGGGCCAGGCTGAGGTAGCGCACGCCGCTCGGGCCGAGCGCCAGCGTGCCCTCGCTCGTGGCGAAGGTGAAGGCGGCGCCGGCGGCGAGCGCGCGGGAGCCGTCGGCGGCGGGGAGCATGCCCGTCATACGGCCCTGGAGGTCGCCGAGCGCGCGGGTCAGGCGCTGCTGGTTCGCCGGGTCGGGCGCGAGGGTCACCTCCACGGCCGTCGCCGGCAGGAGGGCGCCGTGCGCGCGGGCGGCGAGCGCGCCGACCACCACGAGCTCGACGTCGCGACCGGCCAGCGCGGCGAGCAGCGCCCCGGGCCGCAGGTCCTCCGCGTCCCCGCCCTCGGGCGCGGCGAGCGGCGGCAGCGGCGAGGTCTCGATCCGCCCCGCCTCGCCGAGGCAGGCCAGGAGCCGCGCGACCGCCTCCACGCTCGGCGAGACCTCGCCGCGCTCCACCTGCGAGACGTAGCCCTGGCTGGTCTGGGCCCGGACGGCGAGCCGGCGCTGGGACACGCCGTGGCGCTCCCGCGCCGCCCGGATCACGCCGCCCCCGTCCATCGGGCCAGCGTACCCGGCGCCGCTCAAGCTCCCGGCTCCCCGGCCGACACATCAGGCGTGAGCCGTCCCGACGCCGAGCGCGCGTGGTGAGTCGGCGGCGCGCGGCAGCGGCCCGCGTCGCCGCCGCCGGCCGCGCACTCCTGGCCGCCGGGGCGGGGAGGTCCCGCGGCGAGCTCGAGCGCGCCGCGGGCGAGCAGCTCCACGAGGTGCTGCGCGAGCTGCGCGAGGGCGTCGTGGTCCTGGGGCGCGACGGGGCCGTCGAGGAGGTCAACCCCTCGGCCGCCGTGCTGCTGGCCCGCGCGGGGGTCGACGCCTCGTGGCTCCGGGAAGCGGCGTCGGCGGCGGGGGAGGGGGTGGTGGAGCGCGCGCGCCGGACGGGCGAGGGCGCCGACGACGTGACGACCGAGCTCGCCGCGCCCGACGGCGGACGGCGTCTGCTCTCGCTCAGCGTGCGGCCGCTCGACGCCCGCGCGCCGCACCGGGTCGTGGTCTCCTTCGTGGACGTGACCGAGCGCACCGCCGCCGCGGAGTCCGCGCGGACGATGGCCGCCCGGGTGAGCGCGACGCTCGAGGGGCTCACCGAGGGCGTCGTCTACTACGACGAGGAGCTCGTGCGCCAGGGCGTGAACGCCGCCGGCCAGGCGATGCTCGGCATCGGCGCCGACGGCTGGGTGGACCGCTCCGTCGGCTCGAGCCAGCTCGAGGTGCTCGGGGAGGACGGCCGGCCGCTGCCGCCCGAGGCCTGGCCCGCGGTCGCCGTCCACCGCTCGGGCCGTGCGCTGACCGGCTTCGTCATGGGCTTCCGGCGCGCCGGGCAGCCCCTCCGCTGGGTCAGCGTCAACACCTCGCCGCTCGGGGCCGCCGAGCGCCCGGAGGGGCCCTGGCCGGTGGTCTCCTCCTTCACGGACATCACCGAGCGCCTCCACCGCGAGCGGGCGCTGGCCGAGGCCGAGCAGCGGGTCCGCTCGACCTTCGACGCCGCGCCGGTCGGGATGCGGGTCGCGGCGCTCGACGGCACGTGCCTCGAGGCGAACAAGGCGTTCGCCGACCTGCTCGGGGCGGCGGCCGAGGACCTGGTGGGGCGGCGGGCCGAGGAGCTCACCCATCCCGACGACCGCGACGCCGAGCGGGAGGGGCGCCGGCGGCTGCTGGCCGGCGAGGTCGCGACCTCCCGGCTCGAGCAGCGCTTCCTGCACGCCGCGGGGCACGCCGTCTGGGCGCAGGTCGACGTGACCGTGCTGCGGGACGCCGACGGCCGCCCGACGGCGACCATCGGGCACGTCCAGGACATCTCCGAGCGCCGCCACCACGACGAGCAGCTGCGCCACCTGGCCGACCACGACGGGCTGACCGGGCTGCTCAACCGCCGCAGCTTCCAGGCCGAGCTCGAGCGCCACGTGGTGCAGGCGGAGCGCTACGGGACGACGGGCGCGCTCATGGTGCTCGACCTCGACCACTTCAAGTACGTCAACGACACGCTCGGGCACAAGGCGGGCGACGAGCTCATCGTCGCCGTCGCCGACCTCCTGCGCACGCGGCTGCGCAAGACGGACGTCATCGCCCGGCTCGGCGGCGACGAGTTCGCGGTGCTCCTGCCGCGGGGCACGCGGGAGCAGGCGAACGCCGCCGCGGAGGCGGTGCTCAGCGCGCTGCGCGAGCGCCAGGGCGACCTGCCGACCCTCGGGCGCTTCAAGCTGACCGCCTCCGTGGGCGTCGCGACGCTCGAGGACCCGACGCTCACCGCGGACGAGCTCATGGTGAACGCCGACCTCGCGATGTACGACGCGAAGGAGGAGGGGCGCGACCAGGTCGCCGACTACGCGACGGGCCGCTACCAGGAGCCCCGCGCCCGCTCGCGCAGCACCTGGATGGAGCGCATCCACGCCGCGCTCGAGGGGGACCGCTTCCTGCTCTTCGCCCAGCCGATCCACGACATCGCCGCCGGGGAGGTGGCGATGCACGAGCTGCTGCTGCGCATGCGCGGCGAGGACGGGGACGTCATCCCGCCGGGGACCTTCCTGTTCATCGCCGAGCGCTTCGACCTCATCCAGGAGATCGACCGCTGGGTGGTCGACCGCGCCTGCGGCCTGCTGGCGGGCAACCCGGACGGGAGCGCCCTCACGATCAACGCGTCGGGGAAGTCGATCAACGACCCCGACCGGCTGCTGGCCCACATCGCGGCCGCCCTGGACCGCACGGGGGTGGACCCCTCGCGCCTGGTCGTGGAGGTGACCGAGACGGCCGCCGTCAGCCAGATCAACCACGCCCGCGTCTTCGCCCGGGACCTGCGGCGGATGGGCTGCCGCCTGGCCATCGACGACTTCGGGGCGGGCTTCGGCTCCTTCTACTACCTGAAGCACCTCCCGTTCGACTTCCTCAAGATCGACGGCGAGTTCGTCACCCACGCGCGGACCTCCCGCGCCGACGCGCTGATCGTCGCCGCCCTGCGCGACATGGCCCACGGGCTCGGCCGCCAGGTCATCGGGGAGTACTGCGCCGACCAGGAGACGCTCGACTACCTGCGGGCCGAGCGCATCGACCTGGCGCAGGGCTTCCACCTCGGCCGGCCCGCCCCCGCGGAGCACGTGCTGGCCCTCGCGCCCTGACCCGGCGCGGGAGGCGGCCCGCTCAGCGCGCCTGCCAGCGGGGCGCGCGCTTCTCGCCGAAGGCGCGGACGCCCTCGCGGAAGTCCTCCGTGGCGAAGGCGGCGCGCCGCAGCGCCAGGAGCTCCTCCTCGACCGCGGGCGCCAGCGCGCCCTCGGCGGCCAGCAGCGCGCGGAGCACGCGCTTGGTCCCCTGCAGGGAGAGCGGGGCGTTGCCGGCCAGCTCCACCGCCCAGGCCAGCGCGACGTCCTCGAGGTCGCGCTCGGGGACCACCGCGTTCACGAGGCCCCAGCCGAGCGCGTCGGCGGCGCTCAGGTGGCGGCCGAGAAGGAAGAGCTCGCGGGTGCGCGGCGCGCCGACCGCGTCGAGGAAGCGGCGCAGCCCGGTGTGGGAGTAGACCAGCCCGAGCCGCGCGGGCGGCATCCCGAGCCGGATGCCGTCGGCGGCCAGGCGCAGGTCGCAGGCCAGCGCGAGCTCGAGGCCGCCGCCGATCGTGTGGCCGGTGAGCGCGGCGAGCACCGGCAGGTCGCAGGCCTCCAGCGCGTCGATGGCGCTGGTGTGCGGATGGGCGACGAGCGCCTCCGCCCGGGCCGCGAAGCCCTC
>CAXSFZ010000063.1:10962-12330 GCA_964236905.1 uncultured Solirubrobacteraceae bacterium
GGCCGAGGTCGTAGCCCGAGGAGAACATGCCCTCCTCGCCCGTGAGCAGGAGCACGCGGGCGCCGCGCGCGGGCGCCTCGGCCACGGCGCGGGCGATCGCGTCGAGCAGCGGGTGGTCGAGCGCGTTGCGCTTCGCCGGGTTCGAGATGGTGAGCCGGAGCACCCCGTCGGCCGGCTCGTCCCTCAGCAGCTGGCCGGGCATCGCGCGCACACTAGGGGCTCCCGGCGCCCTCCCGGCGGCGCGCGCGCGGCCCCGGTGGGCGGCTACTCGAGCACGACGAGGGCGTCGCCCTGCTTGACGGCCTGGCCCTCGGCGCAGAGGACCGCCGTCACCGTGCCCGCGTCCTCGGCCTCCACCGGCATCTCCATCTTCATCGACTCGAGCGTGACGACGGTGTCCCCCTCGGCGACCACGTCGCCCACCTGGCACTCGACCTTCCAGACCGTGCCCGTGATGTGCGCCTCGACGTTGGCCATGGCGCCCACAGTACGCGAGGGCCCCGACGGCGCCGGGGCCCTCGACCGCGGGGCGAAGAGCGCCGGGGTGATTGCCGACCGGGTGTCCACTGTGCGCCCGTGCACCCGTCCGTACCTTCCGTGCATGTTCTGAGCGGCGCGAAGCGAGCCACCACCACCGTCTCCTCCTGCGACGACCGGTGGCTCGTGCCCTCAGATCTACGCTCGCCCCGGCCCTGACCCAGCGGGGGCGAGCACAGCCGGGGCCAGGGGCCCGGGTTCGAGGACGGGACAGCTTCGAACCCGGGTCCGGCCCCGGCGCACCGCAGCCCGGTCGGGGCGCCGTCGGGACGGGTGGTCTGAGGGGAGCACCCGGACCCGACGGCGTCGCCGACCCCGCCGCACCCGAGTGCCGTCGCCGGCACGCGGCGGGCGTGGTGGGGGCGGGGCCGGGTAGCATCGCCCCACCGTGGAGGACCGCGCATGACCGCCCAGAAGCTCGCGCCCATGAAGGCGCAGGTGTACCTCGACGAGCGGCCCGAGGTGTTCTTCGACCCGTTCTACGAGCGCTCCCAGACCCGGGAGCCGAGCTGGGTCTACGAGGTCGTGCGGGTGATCACCACCCTGTACGCCTACGTCTTCTTCCGGACGCGCTGCATCTCGAGCGACAACGTGCCCCTCAGCGGCCCGGTCATCCTCGCGCCGAACCACTTCTCGTTCATGGACCACTTCTTCGCGGCGGCAGGCGTCCGGCGCCGCGTCCAGTTCATGGCCAAGTCACAGATGTTCAAGGGCTTCCTGCAGCACATCTACACGCACGGCGGCGTCTTCCCCGTCCGCCGCGGCGTCAACGACGAGGAGGCCTTCGTCTCCGCCCACACCATCCTCGCCCGCGGGAACCCGATCGTCATG
>CAXSFZ010000064.1:0-10580 GCA_964236905.1 uncultured Solirubrobacteraceae bacterium
CACGTCGTCGGGCACGCGACGCGCGAGCTCGGGGTCGCCGTGATGGCCCTCGGCGGCGGACGCCGGGTCGAGTCGGACCGCATCGACCACGCCGTCGGGCTGGCCGCCGTCGCGCCGGTGGGGGCCGAGGTCGGGCCCGGGCGCCCGCTCGCGGTGGTGCACGCGCGGGACGAGGCGGGCTGGGAGGCCGGGGCCGCGGCCGTCCGGGCCGCCGTCCGCGTGGGGGAGGCGGCGGGCGAGCCGCGGCCCGTGGTCACGGAGGTGCTCGGGTGATCCCGAAGGCCGAGCTGCACGTCCACCTGGAGGGGACCGCCACCCCGGAGCTCGTCCGGAGGCTCGCGCGGCGCAACGGGCTCGCGCTCCCGCCCGGGCTGCTCGCCGACGAGGAGAGGTTCGCCTGGCGCGACTTCCTCGACTTCCTGGCCACCTACGACCGGGCCGCGAGCGTCATCCGCACGGCCGCGGACTACCGCGACGTCGTCTTCGCGTACCTGACGGCCTGCGCGGCCCAGGGCGCCGTGTACGTGGAGCTCATCGCCTCGCCCGAGCACGCCCGCGCCGTCGGGCTGCCCGAGGAGGAGCACCGCGCGGGGCTCTTCCAGGGCATCGACGACGCCCGCGCGGCCCACGGGATCGAGGGCCGCATCGTGGTCTCCGTGGTCCGCGACCGCGGGGTGGAGGCCGCCGAGCGCACCGCGGCCGAGGCCGCCGCGCGCCCCCATCCCTACGTCGTGGGCTTCAACATCGCCGGGGACGAGGCCGGCCACCCCGCGCCGCCCTTCGCCCGCGCCTTCCACGTCGCCCACGCCGCGGGGCTCGGCTGCAGCGCCCACGCGGGCGAGCACGCCGGGCCCGAGTCGGTCCGCCAGGCGCTCGCGCTCCCCGGGGTGAGCCGCCTCTCGCACGGCGTGCGGGCGATCGAGGATCCGGCGCTCGTGGCCGAGCTCGCCGAGCGCGGGATCGTCCTCGAGCTCTGCCCGACCTCCAACGTGGCGCTCGGGCTCTACCCCGACTACGCCGCCCATCCCTTCCCCGCGCTGCGCGCCGCCGGGGTGCCGGTGACGCTCGGCTCCGACGACCCGCCCTACTTCGGGGCGAGCATCGGCGGGGAGTACGCGGTGGCCGCCGAGCACTTCGGGCTGGACGACGCCGCGCTGCTCGAGGTGACCGAGACCGCGCTCCGTGCGTCCTTCGCCGACGACGGGCTGAAGCGACGGCTGCTCGAAGGGGTCCGTTCCGGGCGGCGCGCGCGGTAGGCTGCCCGCGCTGCACGGCCGGTCGGGTCGCCGCGATCGCCAGCTCCACCACCACGAAAGAGGGACTTCGCTTGCTCACCTCCTCCAGGCGCGTCATCGCGCTGGGGCTCGCCCTGAGCGCCGTCGGCGTCGCGGGCTGCGGCTCCGACGACAGCTCGTCGACCAGCTCGAGCTCCGCCAGCGGCACGGGTGCCGCCGCGGCCCCCACGCCCAAGAAGATCAAGGTCGGCCTCGTCACCGACATCGGCGGCCTCAACGACCGCTCGTTCAACGCCCTGGCCAACAAGGGCCTCCAGGACGCGAAGGGCTCGCTCGGGGTCGAGGGCCGCGTCCTCACCTCCAAGTCGAACTCGGACTACGTGCCGAACCTCTCGACCCTCGCCCAGCAGAAGTACGACCTCGTGATCGGCGTCGGCTTCCTCATGGCCGACGCGATGGGGACGGTGGCCAAGAAGTTCCCGAACGTGAAGTTCGCGATCATCGACAACACGGGCGCGGGGCTCAAGGGCAAGCCGACCAACGTCCGCGGCCTGCTGTTCAAGGAGAACGAGGCGGGCTACCTGGCCGGCTACCTCGCCGGCTCCTACGCCAAGGACCACAAGCTCTCGACGATCTCCTCGGTCGGCGGCCAGAAGATCCCGCCGGTCGACGGCTACATCGCGGGCTACCAGGCCGGCGCCAAGGCGGCCGACCCCGGGATCAAGACGCTCAACGCCTACTCCCAGGACTTCGTCGACCAGGCGAAGTGCAAGGAGATCGCGCTCGACCAGATCGACCGCGGCTCGGGGATCGTCTTCCAGGTCGCGGGCCAGTGCGGCCTCGGCTCGCTCGACGCCGCCAAGGAGAAGGGCAAGCTCGGCATCGGCGTCGACGCCGATCAGGGCTACCTCGGCAGCCACATCCTGACCTCGGCGCAGAAGAGGATCGACGTCGCGGTGGTGGACACGATCAAGACGGTCCAGGCCGGCACCTTCAAGGGCGACGAGGACCAGACCTTCGACGCGAAGTCCAACGGCGTGGCGCTCGGCAAGGTGTCCGCCGACGGCACGAAGTACCAGGCCGCCGTGGACGCCGTGAAGCAGAAGATCGCGGCCGGGGAGATCGACATCCCCACCGAGGTCAAGTAGCAGCCCCGTGGCGGACCCCCGCCCCGACGGTGAGGCCGCGGAGCTCGCGCTCGAGCTCCGCGGCATCACCAAGCGCTTCGGCGCCCTGGTCGCCAACGACGCCATCGACTTCCAGCTGCGCCGGGGGGAGGTCCACGCGCTGCTCGGCGAGAACGGCGCGGGGAAGTCGACGCTGATGAACGTCGTCTACGGGCTGCTGCAGCCCGACGCGGGCGAGATGCTCGTGGACGGCGTGCGGGTGGCGCCCAAGGGCCCGCGCGAGGCGATGGACGCCGGCATCGGCATGGTCTTCCAGCACTTCATGCTCGTCCCCGTGATGACGGTGGCCGAGAACTTCGTGCTCGGCGCCGAGCCGCGCCGCGGGCCCGGGCTCCTCGACGAGCGCGCCGCGGTCGCGCGGCTCACCGAGCTCTCCGAGCGCTACGGCCTCGCCGTGGACCCGCACGCCCGCGTGGCGGACATCACCGTGGGCCAGCAGCAGCGCGTGGAGATCCTGCGCGCCCTCGACCGCGGCGCGAGGGTGCTCGTGCTCGACGAGCCGACCGCGGTGCTCACCGCCCAGGAGACGGGCGAGCTCTTCAAGGTGCTCCGCGAGCTGCGCGCCCGGGGCACCTCGATCGTCTTCATCTCCCACAAGCTCAAGGAGCTGCTGGAGATCTCCGACCGCGTCACGGTGCTGCGCCGCGGGCGGAGCGTGGGGACGGTGGTCACCGGCGAGGTGGACGAGGCGCGCCTGGCGACGCTCATGGTCGGCCGCGAGGTGCTCCTGCGCGTGGAGAAGGAGGCGCGGGCCCCGGCGCCCGGCGCCGACGGCCTGGAGGTCAGCGAGCTCGTGGTGGCCGACGACCGCGGGCTGCCCGCGGTCGACCACGCCTCGTTCACCGTCCGCGGGGGCGAGATCGTGGCCCTGGCCGGCGTCGACGGGAACGGCCAGAGCGAGCTGATCGAGGCGATCACCGGGCTGCGGCCGGTGCGCTCGGGGACCATCCGGATCCACGGGCGCGACGTCACCGGCGCCGGGGCGCGCGAGATGCTCGACGCGGGCGTCGCCCACATCGCCGAGGACCGCCAGCGGCGCGGGCTCGTGCTCGACTTCACCTGTGCGGAGAACCTCGCGCTGCGGGAGTACCGCCGCGAGGCGCGCTTCGGCCTGCTCTCGCCCGCCCGCTTCCGCGCGCGGGCGCGCAAGCTCCTCGGCGAGTACGACGTGCGCGGCGGCTCGCCGGAGACGCCGGCGCGCTCGCTGAGCGGGGGCAACCAGCAGAAGGTCGTCATCGCGCGGGAGATCGACGGCAACCCCGCGGTCCTCGTGGCGGCCCAGCCGACGCGCGGCCTGGACGTCGGCGCGATCGAGTTCGTCCACCGCCGCCTGGTCGCCGAGCGCGACGCGGGCCGGGCGGTGCTGCTCGTCTCGCTCGAGCTCGAGGAGGTGCGCGGGCTCGCCGACCGGATCCTCGTCCTCTTCGAGGGCCGGATCGTCGATGAGCTCGCGCCGACCGCGACCGAGGAGGAGATCGGCCTGCGGATGACCGGCGGCGGCGCGCGCCGCGGGGCGGCGGCGTGAGCTCGGGACCCGGCGGGGCCTCGGACGGCGCGCCGACGCCGGGCGGCGGCGCGGGGCTCCCGGCCGCGGCCGCGGGGCCGACGCTCGCGGGGCGGGTCTCGGGCTACTTCCGCACGGGCGGCGTCCTCATCCCGGTGACCACCGCGCTCTTCGCGTTCCTGGTCGGCGGGCTCGTGGTCGCGCTCACGGGCAAGAATCCGCTCACGACCTACCAGGCGTTCTACGAAGGCACCGGCCTGAGCTGGCTGCTGCCCTGGAGCGGCGACCGCGAGACCTCCGCGCTGAACCTCCAGCAGACGCTGATCCTCACCACGCCGCTCATCCTCGTCGGCTTCGCGGTCGCCTTCGCGTTCCGGGCGGGGCTCTTCAACATCGGCGGCCAGGGCCAGTACTCCGTCGGGGCGATCGTCGCGGTCTACCTCGGCTCCTCGCTGAGCGGGCTGCCGGGCGTCCTGCACATCGTGCTCGCGCTGGTGCTCGGAGCGCTGGCCGGCGGCGTGTGGGCGGGGATCGCCGGGCTCCTGCGGGCGACCGTCGGCGCCAACGAGGTGATCTCGACGATCATGCTCAACTACATCGCGCTGTGGATCGGCGTGTACCTGTTCGGGCTCGGCGGGCCGCTGCAGAACGGCAGCGACCGGTCGCTCCCGGTCTCCGACGACATCGTGCGCTCCGCCCGCCTGCCCGTCTTCTGGGGCGACCCCGAGCTGCAGGGCCTGCACGTCGGGCTCTTCCTCGCCCTCGCCGCCGGCCTGGTCTTCTGGGTGGTGCTCAACCGCTCGGTGAAGGGGTACGAGGCGCGCGCCGTGGGCTTCTCGCCCGAGGCCGCCGCCTACGGGGGCATCGACGTCGCTCGCACCTACGTGACGGTGATGCTCACCTGCGGGACCTTCGCCGGGCTGGCCGGCGCGATCGACGTGCTCGGCTGGCAGTTCCGGATCGCGACCAACGACATCTCGGGCTCCCAGATCGGGTTCCTGGGGATCGCCGTGGCGCTGCTCGGGCGCAACACGGCGCTCGGCACGATGCTCTCGGCGCTGCTCTTCGGCGCCCTGCTCCAGGGCACGAGCGTGCGCAACCTCGACCCGTCGGTCTTCGAGCCCGCGCTCGCGGGGAACCTCACGACGATCATCCAGGGGCTCGTGGTGCTCTTCGTCTCGGCCGACGTGCTGGTCGTCTACCTCTACCGGCTGCGCCGCGGGAAGCGGCGTGCGGTCGCGCCCACCGCCCCGGCCGATCCCCCCGCCACCGCCGCCGGGGCGCCGGTGTGAGCCGCCCGGCCGGAGCCCACGCGTGAGCACGGTGGTGGCCGACCGGCTGCGGGCGCCGCGCGGCCCCGCCGCGAGCGGCCGGGGCACCCCCTCCGCGGCGACCTGGCTCGGGGTCGGCGGGATCGTGGTCGCGCTCGTCGCGTTCTTCGTCGCGATCCCTCCCGTGACGCTGCGCACGGCGCTCCCCTCCTGGCTGCTGTGCGCGGCCGCCGCCGGGCTCGGCGCGGCGGCGGTGCGCGGGGGTGCGCGCCGGGCCGGCTGCGGCGCGCTGGTCGCGGCCGCCGTGGCCGCGCTCGGCGCCTACGGCGCGACGCGCTCCGGGGTGGGGAACCTCGAGACCGTCGTCTCCTGGGGCGCGATCGCCGCGGCGATGCTCCGCTACGCCACCCCGCTGACCTTCGCGGCGCTCGGCGGCCTGGTCTCCGAGCGCTCCGGGGTCGTGAACATCGGCCTGGAGGGCGCGATCCTCATGGGCGCGTTCTTCGGTGCGCTCGGGGCCGACAAGACGGGCTCCTGGGTCCTCGGGCTCGTCATCGGCGTCGCCGCCGGCGCTGTGCTCGGGCTCGTCCACGCGATCTTCTGCGTGACCCTGCGGGCCGACCAGATCGTGACCGGGACCGCCCTGAACTTCGTGGCCCTGGGGCTGACCGGATACCTCTACATCGACACCTACGGCGACCAGGGCACCCCGGACGACCTGCCGCAGATCCCCGACGTGTCGCTGCCGATCAAGTCGGTCCCGTTCTTCGGCGACGCCATCGGGAGCCAGAACCTCATGGTCTGGCTCGGGCTCCTGTCGGTCATCGCGGTCTACGTGGTGGTCTTCAAGACGGGGCTCGGCCTGCGGCTGCGCTCGGTCGGCGAGAACCCGCGCGCGGCCGAGACCGTCGGCATCTCGGTCTACGCGACGCGCTACCGCGCCGTGGTCGTCTCGGGGGCGCTGGCCGCCGCGGGGGGCGCGTTCCTCTCGATCGGGTTCGTGAACTCCTTCACGCAGAACATGAGCGCGGGGCGCGGCTTCATCGCGCTGGCGGCGCTCATCTTCGGGCGCTGGCGGCCCGGCGGGCTCCTGGCCGCGACGCTGCTCTTCGGCGCCTCGAGCGCGCTCGCCCAGCGGCTGCCGGCCTTCAACGCCTCGACGGCCACCCTGCTGCAGGCGCTGCCGTACGTGCTGACGCTCATCGCGGTGGCCGGGGTGGTCGGGCGCTCCGTGCCGCCGGCCGCCGACGGCGTGCCGTACAAGAAGGGCGAGTGAGCCCGCTCGCGCGCCGCTCCCCCGGGGCGGCGTTCGGATCGGAGCCCGCTGAGCGGGCCGGAAGCCGAACGCGACCCGTGGGGGCGTAGTGCTCGAGCGCGTCCGGGCCACCGGCCTGCTCCCGGCGGGCTCGCACGCGGTGGTGCTCCTGTCGGGCGGCCGCGACTCGGTCTGCCTGCTCGGGATGGCGGTCGCGCTCTGCGCCGGGGTCGAGGCGGTCCACGTCAACTACGGGCTGCGGGGCGAGGCCGCCGACGCGGACGAGCGCCACTGCTCAGAGCTCTGCGACCGGCTGGGGGTGGTGCTCGCGGTGGAGCGGGTCTCGCGCCCGCGCGACGCGCCCGGGAACCTCCAGGCCTGGGCACGCGACGTGCGCTACGCCGCGGGGGCGCGGCGCGCCGGGGCGGCCGACGCGCTCCTCGCGGCCGGCCACACGGCCACCGACCAGGCCGAGACGGTGCTCTACCGCCTGGCCGCCTCGCCCGGGCGCCGCGCGCTGCTCGGGATGCCGGCGCGCTCGGGGCGGCTCGTGCGCCCGCTCCTCGGGCTCACGCGCGAGGAGACCGCGGCCTGGTGCGTGGAGCAGGGGCTGCAGTGGCGCGAGGACGCGAGCAACGACTCGGCGACGTACGCGCGGGGCCGCGTGCGCGCGGGCCTGGTGCCGGCGCTGCGGGCGGTGGACGCCCGGGCGGAGGCGAACGTGCTGCGCACCGTGGAGCTCCTGCGCGACGAGGCGGAGGTGCTCGACGTGGTGGTGGACACCGCGCTGGCCGGCCGGCGCTCCATCGCGATCTCCCACCTCCGGGTGCTCCCGCGTGCGCTCGCGCGGCTGGTGGTGCGCCGGCTGGCCGAGGAGGCGACGGGCGGCCTCTGCTCCCGCGCGGCCGGTCGGCTCGACGACGTGCTCGCCCTGGGCGACGGCGCGCTCGACGTGGGGGACGGCGCCCGCGTGGAGGTCCGCGACGGCGTCCTGCGCGTCGTCCCCACGCCGCCGCTCGACGGGCCGGAGCCCTGTCGCGCCAGGTGAGTAGCCTGCGCGCCAGATGCGCGACTCGGCGATCGGTGAGATCCTCGTCCAGCCCGATGCGCTGCGGCGCCGGGTCGAGGAGCTCGGCCAGCAGATCACCCGCGACTACCGGGGGCGCGACCTGCTCCTGGTCGGGGTGCTGAAGGGCGCGGTCTTCTTCCTGGCCGACGTCATGCGCCACATCGACGTGCCCTGCGACCTCGACTTTATGGCCGTCTCGAGCTACGGCTCGGCCACCGACTCGAGCGGCGTGGTCCGCATCCTGAAGGACCTCGACGCGCCGCTCGAGGGCCGCCACGTCCTCATCGTCGAGGACATCGTGGACTCCGGGCTGACCCTCCAGTACCTCCTGCGCAACCTCGGCGCCCGCAACCCGGCGTCGCTCGAGGTCTGCGCGCTGCTGACCAAGCCGGAGCGCCGCAAGGTGCAGCTCGACGCGCGCTACGTGGGCTTCGAGATCCCCGATCGCTTCGTCATCGGCTACGGCCTCGACCACGCCGAGAAGTACCGCAACCTGCCCTACGTGGCGGTCTTGACCGACGAGGCCATCGCCGCCGCCGAGGCCGCCACGTAGTGATGATGGCGGTCTTGACCGACGAGGCCATCGCCGCCGCCGAGGCCGCCACGTAGTGATGATGGCGGTGCTGACCGACGAGGCCATCGCCGCCGCCGAGGCCGCGTCCTGAGCGGGGTTCCGCGCCAAAACCCGCTGCTACGCTGGTCCGTCCATGAGCCGCTTCGTCAAGAGCGCCGCGTTCCCGCTGCTCATCGTCGTGGTGCTGGCGTACTTCGCCTCGCGGCTCATCTCCCCGGGAACGGACGTCAAGGACGCCACCTACTCGGACTTCACGGCCCAGCTCGACCAGCGTCGGGTCAAGGACGTGGAGCTGCGCCAGAAGGACAACACGGCCCACGTCACCACGGTCGACGGCAAGGAGTACGAGGTCGGCTTCCTGAGCGGCGAGTCGGCCGACAAGCTCGAGGGCCAGCTGCAGGCGGCGAAGGACCAGGGCAAGCTCCAGAACTTCGACATCAAGGGCACCAAGACGAACGGGTGGGTCGCGGCGCTGACCTACCTGCTGCCGTTCGTGCTCTTCATCGGCCTGTGGATCTTCCTGATGAACTCCGTCCAGGGCAGCGGGTCGAAGGTCATGCAGTTCGGCAAGTCGAAGGCCAAGCGGCTCTCGGCCGACTCGCCAAAGATCACCTTCCGCGACGTCGCGGGCGCCGACGAGGCCGTGGAGGAGCTCCACGAGATCAAGGAGTTCCTCGAGAACCCGAAGAAGTTCCAGGCGCTCGGGGCACGCATCCCGAAGGGCGTGCTGCTCTACGGCCCGCCCGGCACCGGCAAGACGCTGCTCGCGCGGGCCGTCGCCGGTGAGGCGGGCGTGCCCTTCTTCTCGATCTCGGGCTCGGACTTCGTCGAGATGTTCGTGGGGGTCGGCGCCTCCCGCGTGCGCGACCTCTTCGAGCAGGCCAAGCAGAACTCGCCCTGCATCATCTTCATGGACGAGATCGACGCAGTCGGGCGCCACCGCGGCGCCGGCATGGGCGGCGGGCACGACGAGCGCGAGCAGACGCTCAACCAGCTGCTGGTCGAGATGGACGGCTTCACCTCGACGGACAACATCATCATGATCGCGGCCACCAACCGGCCCGACATCCTCGATCCCGCGCTGCTGCGCCCGGGCCGCTTCGACCGCCAGATCGCCGTGGACCGCCCGGATCGCAAGGGCCGCGCGAGGATCCTCGAGGTCCACACGCGTGGCAAGCCGCTGGCCAAGGAGATCGACCACGACACGCTGGCCGGGCAGACCCCGGGCTTCACGGGTGCCGACCTCGCGAACCTCGTCAACGAGGCTGCGCTGCTCTCGGCGCGCACCGGCAAGCGCGAGATCGGCCAGAACGAGCTCGAGGAGGGGATCATGCGCGTGATCGCCGGCCCCGAGAAGAAGACGCGCGTGATGGGCGAGAAGGAGCGCCTGATCACCGCCTACCACGAGATGGGCCACGCGATCGTCGGCCACTACCTCGAGCACTCCGACCCGGTGCACAAGATCTCCGTCGTCTCCCGCGGGCAGGCGCTCGGCTACACGATCTCGATGCCGCAGGAGGACAAGTTCCTCACCACCCGCGCCGAGCTCCAGGACTCCATCGCCATGACCCTGGGCGGTCGCGCGGCCGAGGAGATCGTCTTCAACGAGATCACCACGGGCGCCTCGAACGACCTCGAGAAGGTCACCGGCACGGCGAAGCAGATGGTCATGCGCTTCGGGATGAGCGACAAGCTCGGCCTGCGCGTCTTCGGGCACGACCACGGCCAGCCGTTCCTGGGCCGCGAGTTCCAGACCGAGCCGGACTACTCCGACGAGATCGCCCGGGACATCGACGAGGAGATCCGCCGCATCGTCGAGTCCGCCCATCAGCGGGCGAAGCAAATCCTCGAGGACAACCGCGCGCTGCTCGACTCGATCTCCCTGCTCCTGCTGAAGCGCGAGACGATCGAGAAGGAGGAGTTCGAGGCGCTCGTCGCGGGCCGCTCCGAGCTCGAGGTCTTCGGTCCCGACGAGGCCGAGCCCGTCGCCGACGCGCCGCTGCCCGGGACCCCGGCCCCGGTCGAGCGCCCTGAGCGCGAGGTGCCGCGCGGCCTCCCGCGCCCGGGCCTCGCCGGCGCCGAGTCGCGCGCGCTGGACCTTCCCGAGAAGCCCGAGCTCGCCTAGCGACCCCAGCGCTCGGACCGTCTGGCCGGGCGCGCGGACGCGAGGCGCGGGCCGGCGGCGGGGCGGGGCGCCGGCGGGCGTCTCGCCACGTCGTTCGTATGTCAGCCCGCGTGGCGCGCTGCGATCCGAACGCTTGGCCACGCTCCGCGGACGCCGGCCCACGTGGCTCCGTCCGAGAGCGCTCCGACGGGTCGTTCGGATTCGAGCCCGCTGAGCGGGCCGCGATCCGAACGGACGGGAGGACGCTTCGATGCGCCCGGATGCCTCGAACGCCTGGCCAACCTCGACTCCCCGCCGTGCGCGCGAGTCAAGTCGCGTGTAGTGGTGTAGTTGCTGGTCGGGTGCTGTTCAGGCGGCGAG
>CAXSFZ010000065.1:0-10147 GCA_964236905.1 uncultured Solirubrobacteraceae bacterium
GCATGGACCTCGAGTTCACCGAGGGCATGCAGTTCGACAAGGGCTACATCTCGCCGTACATGGTCACCGACCAGGAGCGCATGGAGGCGACCCTCGAGGATCCCTTCATCCTGATCGCCAACCAGAAGATCGGCTCCGTCCGCGACGTGCTGCCG
The DNA here is from genome assembly GCA_964236905.1 of uncultured Solirubrobacteraceae bacterium. Classification (GTDB taxonomy): domain Bacteria; phylum Actinomycetota; class Thermoleophilia; order Solirubrobacterales; family Solirubrobacteraceae; genus Paraconexibacter. Next base: position 156 of record CAXSFZ010000065.1, read on the forward strand.
GTCCTCGAGGCCGTCATCCAGTCGGGCAAGCCGCTGATGATCATCGCCGAGGACGTCGAGGGCGAGGCCCTCGCGACCCTGGTGGTCAACAAGCTCCGTGGCACGTTCACGGGCGTCGCGGTCAAGGCGCCGGGCTTCGGCGACCGCCGCAAGCGCATGCTCGAGGACATCGCGATCCTCACGGGCGGCGAGGTCATCACCGAGGAGATGGGCCTCAAGCTGGAGAACACCCAGCTGACCCAGCTCGGCCGCGCGCGCCGCGTCGTGGTCGCCAAGGACACGACCACGATCGTCGACGGCAACGGCGACGTCGAGGCCATCAAGGGCCGCATCAACCAGATCAAGGCCGAGGTCGAGAACACCGACTCGGACTTCGACCGCGAGAAGCTCCAGGAGCGCCTCGCGAAGCTCTCCGGCGGCGTCGCCGTCGTCAAGGTCGGCGCGGCCACCGAGACGGAGATGAAGGAGAAGAAGCACCGCGTCGAGGACGCGCTGCAGGCCACGCGCGCCGCCCTCGAGGAGGGCATCGTGCCCGGCGGCGGCGTCGCGCTGCTGCAGGCGATCAAGTCGATCAACACCGACGGGATCAGCGACGACGACGAGAAGACGGGCGCCCGGATCATCATCCGCGCGCTCGAGGAGCCGCTGCGCCAGATCGCCGAGAACGGCGGCCTGGAGGGCTCGGTCGTGGTCAACGAGGTCCGCAACGCCGAGGCGGGCTTCGGCCTGAACGCCGCGACGGGCGAGACCGTCGACCTGGTCGCGGCCGGCGTCATCGACCCGGCCATGGTCACGCGCTCCGCGCTGCAGAACGCGGCGTCGATCGCGAAGAACATCCTCACGACGGAGGCCATCGTCGCGGAGATCCCGGACAAGGCCGACGGTGCGGGCGGCGGCATGCCCGACATGGGCGGCATGGGCGGCATGATGTAGGGGCCGGCCGGCGCCCCGTGCGCCGGCCACCCTGCAGTCCCGCAGCACCCCGAGGGCCCGGCGCACGCCGGGCCCTCGCTGCCTCCGCGGCGGACCTCGGCCGCCGAACGGGACGGCGCGCCCGCGACGCGGCGGTCGGAATTCGGGTAGACCAGCAGGATGCTGCTGACCGACGTCGTCCTCGCCCCGTACCGCGCGACGCGGCTGGTGGTGCAGACCGTCGCCGGCCTGCACGAGCTCACCGAGAGCCTGCGCGCCGGCGAGGACCCCTTCTCGCGCCTGCGCACGGCGATCGAGGACGGCCTCGAGGACCTCGACGCGCTGGCGAAGAAGGCCGACGCGCTCGACGGCCACGTGGCCCGCCTCGACGAGCACGCGCTCACGCTCCTCCACGAGGTCAACGCGCTGATCGCGACGGCGCGGGAGCTCATCGCGGGCGGGGGCGAGCTGACCGCGACCGCCCAGGTCCTCGACGGGTCGGCGAAGGCGCTGACGTCCGGGGCCGGCGCGCTCGACGCCACCGCGGCCGGCCTGGACGGCACCGCCACCGAACTCGTCACCGGGGGACGCGAGCTCACGGCGACCGCCCAGTCGCTCGACGGTCACGCCGCGGAGCTCGTCGGCGGCGGCCAGGACCTGACGGACACCGCCAAGGAGCTCGACGGGAACGCCGCGACGCTCAACGAGCTGGCGGCCAGCATCGACGGCACCCTGCGGCTCTTCCGCGCCGCGCTGCCGCAGCTGCTCGGCGCCCTCGACACCGTCGAGGAGCTCGAGGCGTCGATCGAGACCGTCGCCGACACCATCGAGCCGCTGCAGAAGACCGCGGAGAAGGTCGGCCGGGTGACCGACCGCTTCACCCGCAAGTAGCTCCGCACGCGGCGTGGCGCGCAGCCGCCTCCCGGAGGCGCGCGCCGCCGCCTCCCAGCGCTGAGTGCCGTCTGACCCCCACCCCGTGGGGGTCAGACGGCACTCGGCGGGCGGGGCGCGCTCAGAGCGCGCGCAGGCCGGCCGCGGTCGCCGCCGCGGCGAGCACCGTGACGAGGAACGGGGCCCGGCGGGCGACGCACGCCGCCGCCACGCCGAGCGCGGGGAGCCGCGCGTCGAGCACCAGCGCGCGACCGTCCCCGAGCGTCTGCACGACGATGAGCGCGGCGAGCAGCGGGACGGCGACGAGCGCGAGGAGCCGCGCCGCACCCGGCGACGGCTCCCGCGCGCCGAGCAGCAGCGGGCCGAGCGCCTTCAGGGCGTAGCTGCCCGCGGCGAGCGCGAGGAGCGCGACCCAGCTCACCGGCGGGCCCCGGGCCTCGAGGCCGGACCGCTGCCCCCGCGCGGGCGCAGGGCGACGAGCAGGCCGAGCGCGGCCGCCAGCACCGGTACGCCCGCGGGCGCGAGCGGCACGAGCGCAACGGCGATGAGCGCACCCGCCAGGGCCACGGCGGGCGCGTCACGCTGGCGCAGCTGCGGCGCCAGCAGCGCCAGGAACGCGGCCGGGAACATCGCGTCGAGCCCGTATCGGGCCGGATCGCCGAGCCCGCCGCCGGCCAGCGCTCCGGCCAGCGTCCCGAGGTTCCACAGTGCTAAGACGCTGAGCCCCGTGAGCCAGAAGGCGCCGCGGGCGGCGTCGGGACCCGCCTCCGCGCGAGCCATCGCGGTGGACTCGTCGATGACGAGGTGGCTGGCCAGCGCGCGCCGCAGGCGACTGCCGCGCAGGAGCGTGGCCAGCGAGAGCCCGTAGGCGGCGTTCCGCACGGCCAGGAGCAGCACCCCGCCCACGGCGGCGACGGCTCCGCCGCCCGCTCCGACGACGCCGACCGCGGCGAACTGCGAGCCGCCGGTGAAGACGAGCAGCGACATCGCGCAGGCCTGGGCGACCGACAGCCCGGCCCCGACGGCGAGCACGCCGAAGGAGACGCCGTACACGCCGGTGGCCACGCCGATCCCGAGCGCGTCCGCCGCGTAGGGCGGCCGCCTCACGTCCGGACCCCTGCCGGGCGCGCCCGCGGCCCGGCCGCCAGCCCCGGCCCGCCGACCGGGCCGCAGGAGGCCGAGGAGACGCCGAGCGGGGCGGTTCCGGAGGCGCTCACCACGCGGTGGCGCCGCGCCGATCCGCTGACGGGAGGGGCCGGCGCGGCCACCGTGGGCTCACGCGGGTGCGGAGCGCGCACGCTCGTGCCGGGCGCTCAGCCGGGGACGACGCCCGTGGCGGCCACGACGACCCACGGCCGCCGGGGATCGTCGCGGAGCCGCAGGCGCCACCGCTGGCGGGTGCGCGTGCGCCGGCGCGGGTCGCCGGCACGGACCGCGGCGGTCTCGCGGTCCTCGACGTACTGGACGGCGCTCACCTCGAGCTCGAGCGCCACCTCCGGCGCCGCGCCGCCCTGCACCGCCACGATCGTCGTCCCGCGGACCTCGAGCCCGCGGATGACCATGCGCTCGCGCGCGCCCGTCGGGTGCAGCAGTGCGTCGAGCGCCTCGGGGGTCGTCCGGGCCGCGAGCCGCGCGTCCGGCCCGTCGACGGCCTCCGCCCAGGCCTCCACGACCTCGCCGACCGCCGTCGCGAGCACGTCGGGGGCGAAGCGGCCGTCGACGAGCGAGAGGTCGAGCGCCGCCGCGCGGGCCGGGCCGGAGAACGCGGGCGAGAGCAGCTCGCCCACCGCTCCGGCGGCGACGCCGTCCGCCGCGGCGAGCTCCATGACGGCGTCCGCGCGCAGCCGCGCGTCGTCGCCCTCCGGCGCGGCGACGAGCGGCGCCCGCAGCTGGTGCGCGCCCTCGCGCTCCTGCTCCACCGAGACGACCTGCCAGCTTCCGCGTCCCGGGGCCAGGGTCCAGAACTCGGCGATGCGCGCGACCTCGCCCTCGTCGGTGACCATGACCCGGCCGGATCGGTCCACCGCGACGTCGCGCAGGCGCGCGGCCACCCGCACCACCACGCGGTCCTCGCCGGTGCCCGCGCGGTTGGTCAGGCCGACGTAGCGCACCTCGGGCCCGTCGAGCACCTCGACGAGGTTCCGCCACCCGCGGCGGCGGTAGTCGGCCAGCCGCGCCTCCCACTCCACCAGGAGCTCCGGGCCGACGAGCCCGCGCAGCGCGCCGAGGTCGTCCGCGCTCCACGCGCGCTGGACGCCGAGGTAGAGCGCCCGGGCCCGGGCCTCGACCCGCTCGGGCGCGAAGGCCGGGTCGTCCTGCGCCGCCTCCAGCGCCGCGCGGCGCACCGCCGCCTCTCGGTCGGCCAGCGACGGCCGCCGGCCGCGCAGCCGGTCGAGCAGTCCCACGCCTCAGGTGCGGCGCCCGCGGCCGCCGCGCGAGGCGAGGAAGAGGAACAGCAGGACGATCAGCACGAGGAACACGACGCTGCCGCCGCCGCCCCCGAAGAAGAGGAAGTGGCCACCGCCGAAGCCGCGACCGCTCCCGGTGCCGAAGCCGCGACCGCCGCCGCTCGGCGCGCGGAACCGCGCCGAGCCGCCCCCGGCCCGCGCGAGCGCGTCCGCCGGCAGCAGCAGGAGCAGCGTGACGGAGAGCGCGAGCAGGCGGTGACGCATCTCCTCACGGTAGCTCCGCGGGCGCCCGGGACGGCCGGGATCGGGCAGCTCGGGCCGCTGCTCCCGCGGCGACCTCCGCCGCCCACGCGCCGAGCACCGCGCGGCCGTGGCGCTCCCGCGCCGGCGCGGCGGCGAGCAGCCCCGCGACGTCGACCCGGGCCCGCGCGAGCTCCCCCGCCGCGCCCGGCTCCTGCGTCCACCCGGCGAGGATCGCCGTGCTCGCCTCCGGGTGGGCCTGCAGGGCACGCACCGAGCCGAGCCGGAAGGCGCCGCAGTCGTCGAGGATCCGCGTGGCGCCGGGCGGCGGCGTGAAGCCGTCGCGGTGCCAGTGGAAGAGGCGCGCCCCGGGCTCGAGCCCGGCGGTGACGGCGTCGCCGCCGACCGGGCGGGCGGCGCGCCAGCCGAGGCAGACGCCGTCGGGGCGGCGGGCCACCGCGCCCCCGAGCGCGAGCGCCGCGAGCTGGGCGCCGAGGCAGAGCCCGAGCACCGGCAGCCCGGCCTCCGCCGCCTCGCGGATGCGCTCTCGGACCGTCAGGAGGTGCGGGAAGCCGGCGCCGTCCACGGCGTCCATGTCGCCGCCGAGCACCACGAGCCCCGCGAGCGCCGCGACGCCCGGCAGCGCCCGGCCCTGCTCCACCCGCCACACGTCGGCGGCCAGGCCACGGGCGGCCAGCGCCGGCGCGAGCAGGCCGGGCCCGGCGCCGGCCTGGTGCTGCACGACGAGCACGGTCGGGGCGGGCACGCGGGCATCATCGCGCGGGGGCCGGCCGTAGCCTGTCGCGGGTGGACGGCGCGCCCTTCACCCACCTGGTCACCACCGAGGAGGAGCTGCGCGCGAGCGACTACCCCGCGCCCCCGGCCCGGGCCTGGGAGAAGGAGGTGGCCGCGCTCGACGAGCACTGCGTGGCCTGGCTCGCTCGCTCGCCCCTGGCCATGCTGGCCACGAGCGATCCCGACGGCCGCACGACGGTGACGCCCCGCGGCGGGCCGCCCGGCTTCGCGCGGGTGCTCGACCCGACGCGCATCGCCTGGGCCGACCTCGCCGGCAACCGCCGCATCGACGCGTTCCGCCACATCCTGCGCAACCCGCAGGTCGGGCTCGTCTTCCTCATCCCCGGGCTCCGCGAGACGCTCCGGGTCGACGGCACCGCCTACCTCACCCGCGACCCGGAGGTGCTGCGCGCGGTGGACGTGCCGGATCGCACCGCGGACCTGGCCCTCGGGATCCACGTGCGCGTCGCCTTCCTGCAGTGCGGCAAGGCGCTCATCCGCTCGCGGCTCTGGGAGCCCGCCAGCTGGCCCGCACGCGAGGAGCTGCCGTCCCCCGCCGCGCTGCTCAAGGCGGCACGCGAGGAGCCGGGCCCGGTCGAGGAGGTCGCGGCGCAGCTCGAGGACGGCTACCGGACGACGCTGTGGTGAGGGCGTCGGGCACGGTCCTGGGGCTCGAGCGCTGGCCCGTGAAGTCGATGGGCGGCGAGGCGGTCCAGGGCTTCGCGCTCACCCGCGACGGGGTGGCCGGCGACCGCGCCCACGTCGTCTACGACACCTTCAAGGGGGAGCCGCGCCAGCTCACGGCCCGGCAGGCGCCGCGGCTGCTCGCCTGGCGCGCGAGCTACGGCGACTGGAGCGGGCCGGCGGCGGGGATGCCCGCCCCGACGCTCGTCGCCCCCGACGGCGCGCGCTACGCCTGGGGCGACCCGGCGCTCCCCGCCGCGCTGGCGGCCGACCTCGGCCGCGACGTGGCGCTGCGCCGCCATCCGCGCGGCGAGCCCGACCTCCTCCAGTCCGTCCTCGTGACCACGCGGGCCACCCACGAGGCGCTCGAGCGCGAGCTCGGCCGCACGCTGGACCCGCGCCGCTGGCGGACCAACGTGCACGTCGAGCTCGACGCGGAGGCCTACGCCGAGGAGGGCTGGGAGGGGCGCACGCTGCAGATCGGCGCGGCCCGGTTCGAGCTCCTGCACCCCTGCGCGCGCTGCGTCATCCCCACCCGCGACCCCGACACGCAGGAGAAGGCCCCCGAGCTCCTCCGCCACCTCTCCCGCCGGCACGGCGGGCTGTTCGGGATGAACGCGCGGGCGCTCGGCCCGGCGCGGGTCGCCCTCGGCGACCCCGTCACGCTCGCCTGACACGGTGTGCGAGGACGCACGCCCGGCCGCTGCCGCGTCGGGCACACTTCCCGTGTGCTCCTCCGTGACGGTCCGGCTGCCAGCCCGCTCCCACCCGGCCCGCCCCTGCCGGTCGCGGCGCAGACGCCGCTGCTCTGGCTCTACCGCTACCGCTTCCTGCCGGCGATGCGGCGCCGGTACGGCGACGTCTTCACGCTGAACATCGCTCCGGTCGGCACCGCGGTCTACGTCGCCGACCCGGAGCTCGTCAAGCAGGTCTTCCAGGGCTCGACCCGCGTGCTGCACGCCGGCGAGGGCAACCAGGTGCTGGGCGCGATCCTCGGTCCCCGCTCCGTGCTGCTGCTCGACGAGGACGAGCACCTCGCCGAGCGCAAGCGGATGCTGCCCGCCTTCCACGGCGAGCGCGTGGCGCGCACCGTCGCGCTCATGGCCGAGCTCACGCGCGAGGAGGTCGCCCGCTGGCCGCGCGGGGAGCGGTTCGCCCTCCACCCGCGGATGCAGGCGCTCACCCTGGAGATCATCGTCCGGGTCGTCTTCGGCGTCACCGACCGGCAGCGCGCGCGGGAGCTCGCCGCGGCGCTCTCCGCCGTCACCGACGTCTCCCCGTGGCACCTGCCCGCCTTCGTGAGCCCGCGGGTGGCCGCCGCGCCGCCGTGGCGGGTGCTCCGCCGACGGCGCGCCCACGCCGACCGGCTGATCGCCGCCGAGGTGGAGCGCCACCGGGCCGAGGGCGGCCTCGAGGAGCGCGACGATGTGCTCTCGATGCTCCTGCTCGCCGCCGACGGCGACGCCTCCGCCGCTCGCGACCAGCTCATGACGCTGCTGCTGGCCGGCCACGAGACGACGGCCTCGGGGCTCGCCTGGACCTTCGAGCGGCTGCTGCGCCACCCCGCGCAGCTCGAACGGGTGCGGGCCGGCCTCGACGAGGAGCGCGACCCCTACCGCGACGCCGTGGTCAAGGAGTCGCTACGCGTGCGGCCGGTGATCCACGACGTGGCGCGGCGGCTGACCGAGCCGCTGCAGCTCGGCGCCTGGCGGCTGCCCCGCGGTGCGGTGGTGCTCCCCTCCATCGGGCTGCTGCACGCCGACGAGCGGCTCCACCCCGACGCCGCGGCGTTCTCCCCCGAGCGCTGGCTCGGCGAGGACGCCCCGGGCGCGAGCTACGCGTGGATCCCGTTCGGCGGCGGGACCCGGCGCTGCCTGGGCGCGACGTTCGCCACCACCGAGATGGCCGTGGTCCTGCGCACGGTCCTGCAGGAGGTCGCGCTCTCCGCACCCGACCCGGCCGACGAGCCGCAGGCGATGACGCACGTGACGGTCGTGCCGAAGCCCGGGGCGATCGTGCGGGTCGACTAGCCCGAGCGCTCGAAGTCGCCTCTCGCGATGCTTGAGGTCGGCAACAATAGGGAAGTACCATGGGGCGAGATGGCCACCGAGACCACGATTGACGCGGCGACCGAGGCCTGGACGCTCCTCAGCCGGATCATGATGTCCCGGAAGGGGCACATGCTCGAGACCGCGGCGGCCTTCGAGCTCTCGCCGCCGCAGATGTGGGCCCTGCGCCACCTCGAGCCCGGCCGGCCGCTGCCGATGAGCGCGCTCGCCGAGCTCCTGCACTGCGACAACTCGAACGTCACCGGGATCGTCGACCGGCTCGAGAGCCGCGGGCTCGTCGAGCGCCGCCCGGCCGAGCACGACCGGCGCGTGAAGCACCTCGTGGTCACCGACGCGGGCACGGAGGTCCGCGAGCAGGTCGCGGCGCGGATGAACGAGCCGCCGCCCGGCTTTCAAAACCTCACTCCCGACGAGCAGCGCCGCCTCGCGGCCCTGCTGCGCAAGCTCGCCGGCTGAGCGACCGCGGGCGTCAGTCCCCGGGCGGCGGTCGGCCGCCCGCTCGTTAGGGTCGCCCCCGTGGCCTCCCCCGACACCGCCGAGCTGCTCTTCCGCCCCGTCACCGAGCTCGCGGAGCTGGTGCGCTCCGGCGGGCTCTCGGCCCGCGAGCTCGTGCAGGCCTCGCTCGACCGCATCGCGGCGCTCGACCCGCAGCTGAACGCGTTCGTCGACGTCTTCGCCGAGGACGCGCTGGCCGAGGCCGGCGCCATCGGCCCCGGCGACCCGCGGCCCTTCGCCGGCGTGCCGATCGCGATCAAGAACAACCGGGCCGTCGCCGGCCGGCGGCTGACCTTCGGGGCCGCGTTCCTCGGCGACTTCCTCGCCCCGCACGACGACCACGTCGTGGCGCGCCTGAAGCGCGCGGGCTTCGTCGTGGTCGGCACGACGACCCTCCCGGAGTACGGGATCCTGCCCTCGACGGAGACCGCGCGCTTCGGCGTCACCCGCAACCCGTGGGACCTCGAACGCACCCCCGGCGGCTCGAGCGGCGGCTCGGCGGCGGCGGTGGCCGGCGGCATGGTCCCGATCGCCCACGCCAACGACGGCGGCGGCTCCATCCGGATCCCCGCCGCCTGCTGCGGCCTGGTGGGCCTGAAGCCGCAGCGCGGCCGGGTCTCCGTGGGGCCGGCGCAGGGCGAGAGCTTCCTGGTCCAGGACGGCGTGCTCACCCGCACGGTGGCCGAGACCGCACGGGTGCTCGACCTGCTCGAGGGCTACGAGCTCGGCGACGCGTCCTGGGCTCCGCCGCCGGCGGAGCCGTTCGCCGTCGCGGCCGCCCGGAGCCCCGGGCGCCTGCGGATCGCCCTCGCGACCGCGCCGCCGCTGGCCGACGCCCCGCTCGACGCCGTCTGCGAGCAGGCCGCGCGCGACGCGGGCGCCCTACTCGCCACGCTGGGGCACGAGGTGGTGGAGGTGACCGACCCGCCGTGGACCGTGCCCGGGATGCTCGAGCTCTTCACCGCCTCCTTCGGCCCGGCGGTCGCGACCCAGATCGCCTTCGGCGCGCTGCTGGCCGGGCGCGAGCCGGAGGAGGAGGACATGGAGGCCCTGAGCTGGGCGATCTGGCGGGTGTGCCAAGGCATCAGCTCCGTGCAGGCGCAGCTCGCCGCCGCGCAGCTCCAGGGCTTCGCACGGCAGGTGGTGGCCTGGACGGCGCAGTACGACGCGGTGCTCACCCCGGCGCTCGCGGAGGCGCCCGTCCCGATCGGGGTGCTCGACCCCACGCTGCCGGACCCCATGGCGACCTTCGCTCGCTCCGGGCGCTTCACGCCCTACACGGCGATCTCGAACATCACGGGCTCGCCGGCCGTCTCGCTGCCGCTGGACGTCCGGCCGGCGGACGGCGCGGCGCCCGGCCTGCCGGTCGGCGTGCAGCTCATCGGCCAGCCCGCGGGCGAGGGGCCGCTGCTCGCGCTCTGCGCGCAGCTCGAGGCCGCGGCGCCCTGGGCGGCGCGGCGAGCGCCGGTGGGCTGAGCGGCGGCTCCGGCGGCTTTGG
>CAXSFZ010000066.1:0-8443 GCA_964236905.1 uncultured Solirubrobacteraceae bacterium
ACCCCGGGGCCGCGGCGCCGGCCGCCGCCGCGAGCTCCGCGTAGGCGGCGGCCGGATCGGGCCGGCCGAAGATCGCCGAGCCCGCGACGAAGAGCGTCGCGCCGGCCCGTGCGCACGGGCCGGCCGTGCCCGCGTCGATGCCGCCGTCGACCTCCACCTCGGCCTCGGGCCCCACGAGCTCCCGCACCCGGCGCACCTTCTCGAGCGAGGTCGGGATGAACGCCTGGCCGCCCCAGCCCGGGTTCACCGTCATCACGAGCGCGCAGTCCGGCGCCACCGCCTCGTAGGCGCCGACGGGCGTGCCCGGGTTGATCGCGAGCCCCGCCCGGCAGCCCGCCTCGCGGATCGCCGAGAGCGCGTAGTCGAGGTGCGGCGTAGCCTCCGCGTGGATCGTGATCTGGCCCGCGCCGGCGCTCGCGAAGTCGGCCACCTGGCGCTCCGGGCGCTCGACCATGAGGTGGACGTCGAGCAGCACCCCGAGCTCGCGCAGCGCGCTCACCACGGGCGGCCCCATGCTGAGCGGCGGGACGAAGTGGCCGTCCATGACGTCGACGTGGACGACCGAGGCGCCCGCGGCGACCACCTCGGCGACCTGCTCGCGCAGGCGGCCGAAGTCGGCGGACAGGACGCTCGGGGCGATGCGCGGCGCGGGCACGCCGAGAGCCTACGACTCGGCCAGCAGGGAGCCGCCGCAGTGGTTGCAGGTCATGACCATCGAGCTCGACATGCGCACGATCGTGCCGTGCTCGCCGCAGTCGGGGCAGACCGAGCGCAGCTCGAAGCGGTGCAGGCAGTTCACGCAGCGGTAGCGGCCGGGAAGCGCGGTGGGCCGCAGCCAGGGCTCCGAGCAGCTCGGGCAGACGGGCCCCAGGTCGACCGCGTCACTCACTCCCGCGAAGTGTAGAACCCGTCCGTGCCGTCGCGGTGCGGGAGCGTCTGCTCGGCCAGGGCGCCGCGGACGCGCTCCTCCCCCGGGTTGATCGTGCAGGTGGAGTACACGAGCACGCCGCCCGGCCGCAGCCGGGCCCGCGCCGCGGCCACGAGCGCGTCCTGCTCCTCGACGAGCCGCTCCACGATCGCCGGGGTCATCCGCCAGCGCAGGTCGGGGTTGGAGCGCAGGGTCCCGAGGCCGGAGCACGGCGGGTCGACCAGCACGCGGTCGAAGGGACGCTGCAGCTCCGGGTGCTCGAGCTCGGCGCGGGCGTCGCCCGTGACCACCACGACGTTTCGGGCGGCCATGCGCTCCGCGGTGCGGGCGAGCGCCTCGGCCCGGCCGGCGTGGCGCTCGACCGCGACGACGGTGCCCTCGCCGCCCATGAGCGCCGCGAGGTGGGTGGTCTTGCCGCCCGGGGCGGCGCAGAGGTCGAGCACCCGCTCGCCGGGCTGGGGATCGACCACCCGGGCCACGCGCTGCGCCGCGCGCGACTGCGGCGTGATCGCCCCGCGGGCGAAGAGCTCGGAGCCCGCGACGTCGAACGGCCCGTCGAGCACGAGGGCGTCCTGGTCGCGGCGGCCCGGCGGCAGGGTCGCGGGATCGGTCGCGACCAGGGTGTTCACGCGGAGCACCGACTCCGCCGGCTCGTTCTCGGCGGCCAGGAGCGCCCGCGTGTCCTGCGCTCCCAGCGCGTCCCACCACAGCCGCACGATCCACTCGGGGTGGGAGTGGCGGATCGCGGCGCCGGCCGGGTGGACGTCGTCGGGGAGCTCCACGCCTTCCCGCGCGACCCGCCGCAGCACGGCGTTGACCACCTTGTGGCCCGGGCTCGGCTTGGCGAGCTCGACCGCGGCGCTGACCACGGCGTGGTGGCCCGCGTCGGAGAAGAGCAGCTCGTAGAGGCCGAGCCACAGCGCGGCCCGCACCTGGTGCTCGAGGTGGCCCTTCGTCGTGCGGGCGACCACCCAGTCCAGCGTGCCCTTGCGCTGGACCGTCCCGAAGGCCAGGCGCTTGGCGAGCGCCACGTCGCGGGGGTCCTCGAGCCGCCCGAGCTCGGCGCGCAGCGCCCGGTCGGCGTAGGCGCCGGACTCGAAGACCCGGCGCACGACGGAGAGCGCGGCGGTGCGGGCGGGGCTCACGGGCACGCCCCGAGGCTAGGAGCCCGGTCCTGCGGGATGATCCGCCCGTGCCCTCCACCGTCCGCGCGGAGGCGCTCGTCGTCCCGGTCTCCCCGCTCCGGCTGCCGCGGCGCGGGGCCGAGGGGACCACGCGCGGCGGCCCGGAGCGGGTCCGGCGCCTGATCCACGTCGGCGGGGCACCTGTGCTGCTCGAGGCCGCCCTGGCCCCGGGCGGCGCCCTGGCGCTGCAGGCCGACGCGCCGGACGCCGAGGCCGCGGCGACGGGCCTCGCCCGGCTGCGCTTCTGGACCGGGGTCGACGACGACGTCGGGCCCTTCCTGGAGCGGTTCGCAGAGGACCCGCTCATCGGGCCGTCGGTGCGCGAGGCGCCGTGGACGCGGCCGTTCCGCCGCCCGATGCCCTTCGAGGTGCTGGCCTGCGCGGTCTGCGAGCAGCTCATCGACGACGAGCGCTCCGTGGCGATCAAGCGGGCGATCATCCGCCGCCACGGCCCGCGGGCGGGCGAGCTCCGCGACGTCCCGGACGCGGCGCGGGTCGCCGGCCTCGCGCCCGCCGAGCTCGAGGCCTGCGGCCTCGCGCCGGCGCACGCCGCCACCCTGGTCCGGGCGGCGCGCGGGGTCCAGAGCGGTCGGGTCGACCTGCTGGCCGCCGACCCGCTCCCGGGCTGGCGGCGCCTGCGGGCGCTCCCGGGCATCGGGCCCTGGACGCTCAGCGTCCTCGCGCTCCACGGCCAGGGGCGCTTCGACGCGCTCCCGGCCGGGGACCACGCCTACCGGACCCTGGTCGGCGAGGCCCGCACCGGGCGCCCCGGCGCCCAGGCGGCGATCCCCGAGGTCGTCGCGTTCTTCGCGCCCTACGCGGGGTGGCGCGGCCTGGCCGGATGGCACCTGCTGCGGACGGCCGGGAGGCGGCGAGCGGCGCCGGGCGACCGTCGGCGGTAGCGGGCGGGCGGCCGGGCGCTCAGGCGCCGCGGCCGCGGCGGTACTCCTCCCAGCTCATCGACCGGCCGCCCGGCGGCCTGACCCGGAGCAGCTCGAGCTCGCCGTCGGCGCCGACCCGGGCCTGCTCCACCCCGAGGTAGCTCCCGTCCTCCCGGCGCAGCCGGGCCCCGATGTGCGGCGAGAGCGCCCGCACCACCCGCGCGCGCGCCGCGGCGCTCGCGGCGGGGTCGAGCGTGCGGTCCTCGGGGCCCACCTTCTCGGCGTAGCTCACGCCGGCGGCCGGCTGCTCCTCCCACTCCCAGCCGCTCGGGCCGGCGTCGAGCGCGCGGAGGAGCAGGTCGCCGCCGAGCCGCTCGAGTCGCGGCGCGAGCGTGCCGTAGGTGTCCTCGGGAGCGATGGGCTCCACCCCGCGCGCGCAGACGGGCCCCTCGTCGAGGCCCGCCGTGAGGCGCATGAGGCAGACGCCGGTCTCCGTGTCGCCGGCCATGATCGCCCGCTCGACGGGGGCGGCTCCGCGCCAGCGCGGCAGGAGCGAGGGGTGCACGTTGAGGATCGGGTGGGCCGCGAGCAGCGGCTCGGTGATCAGCGCGCCGAACGCGCAGACCACGAGGAGGTCGGGCGCGGCCGCGGCCAGCCGGGCGCGCGCCTCCTCCGCGTTGACCGACACGGGCTGTTCGAGCGCGAGGCCGAGCTCGCGGGCCGCCTCGGCGACGGGCGGCGCCGCCAGGCGGCGCCCGCGCCCCGCGGGGCGGTCGGGCCGGGTGACGACCAGGACGGGGCGGTGGGGCGAGTCCGCGAGCCGCGCGAGGATGCCGGCGGCGAAGGCGCTCGTGCCCAGGTAGGCGACCCGCACGCCTAGGGGCCTGTTGGGGAAGAGCCGGGTGCGGTCAGCGGGCCGCATCGCCCGTGCCGGGCGTCGAGGGATGACGTGATCAATCCTGGTCGGATTGATGAGTCATCGGGTGGCGTCTGGTGCGCGCGACGTGGTTCGATGACCGGGCCCGGATGCTTCAACAGGCTCCTAGGCCACGCCGGCGGCGAGCGCCTCGCGCATGAGGCGCATCGCCTCCTTGCGCTGCGCGCGCGGCGTGCGGTCCAGGATGAGCACCCCGTCGAGGTGGTCCATCTCGTGCTGGATGACCCGGGCCTCGAGCCCCGAGGCCTCGACGAGCTGCCGCGCGCCGAACTGGTCGTGGGCGGCGACGCGGACGTGCACCGGCCGCTCCACCTCGACGTGGACGGCCGGGAGCGACAGGCAGCCCTCCTCCATCCACTCGTCCTCCTTCGAGGACCACTCGATCACCGGGTTGACGAGCACCCCGAGGGGGCCGCCCTGCACCACGCGGTAGACGAGCAGCCGGTGGGAGCTCCCGACCTGCGGGGCGGCGAGGCCGATGCCGAGCGCCTCGTCCATGAGCCGGTCCATCCGGGCGACCTCCTCGCGCAGCCCCTCGTCGAAGCGGGTGATCGCCATCGCCTTGGTCTTGAGCACGGGGTCGCCGTAGCGGCGCAGCCGCCTGAGCGCCGCGTCGCGACGGGCGGCGAGCTCGGGGGAGAGCGGGCGCGGGGCGGCCGCCTGCCCCTCCGGGGTGGCGACCTCGACGGGCTCCTCCTGCATCACCTCGGCCTGCTCGCTCATGCTGCGAGCCAGCCTAGCCCCCGTCCGGGCGGCTCGGCAGGGGACTGGACGGCCGGCTACTGCGGGTCGACGTCGACGGAGAACGCCGCCGCGCGGTGGCCTCGGTCGGCGCTCACCGCCTCCACCGCGCCGCGGACCGCCTCGACGGCCGCGCGCCGGTCGGCGGCCTTGACGACGAGCTGGGCGCGCTCACGGCCCCGCAGCCGGAAGAGCGCCGCCGGCCCGAGCACCGGCTGCCCGTCCAGCCGGTCGCGCACGGCCTGGGCCGCCGCGTGGGCCGGGCCGGGCTCCCCGGCCGAGCAGACGACCCGGATCAGGGTCGAGAAGGGCGGGTAGCGCAGCGCCTCCCGCCGGGCGAGCTCCCCGGCCAGGAAGCCGTCCGCGTCGTGCGCCGCGGCGAAGCGGATCGCCTCGGCGCCCGGCGCGAGCGTCTGCACCATCACCCGCCCGCCCGCGCGGGAGCGCCCCGCGCGCCCGGCCAGCTGGGCCACGAGCGCGAAGGTCCGCTCCTCGGCGCGGAAGTCCGGGAAGCGCATGGTGGCGTCCGCGTCGACGACCACCGCGAGGTCGACGTCCGGGAAGTCGTGCCCCTTGGCGACCATCTGGGTGCCGACGAGGATCCCGCGCGGCGCCGCGCCGAAGGCCCGGAGCACCTCCGCGCCGTGGGCCACGTCGGCGTCGAGGCGCAGGACCCGCCCCGGCGGGAGCGCCCGCTCGAGGTCGTCGGCCAGCCGCTCGGTGCCCGTCCCGTGCCGGGCCACCGAGACGCTCCCGCAGTCCGGGCAGGTGGCGGGGACCGGCTCGCGGTGGCCGCAGTGGTGGCAGGCGAGGGAGCCCGAGGCGCGGTGGAGCACGAGCGTCACGTCGCAGTTCGGGCACTCCCAG
Organism: uncultured Solirubrobacteraceae bacterium; assembly: GCA_964236905.1. GTDB lineage: Bacteria > Actinomycetota > Thermoleophilia > Solirubrobacterales > Solirubrobacteraceae > Paraconexibacter. The sequence continues at coordinate 5,539 of CAXSFZ010000066.1, forward strand.
GCGCGCCCGCACGAGCGGCAGGTGAGGAAGTTCGACCAGCCGCGCCGGTTGAGCAGCACGATCGCCTTGCGCGCCTCCCCGAGCGCCTCGTGCACGCGCGGGTGCAGCGCGCGGGGGGCGCGGCGCATGTCCACGACCTCGACCGGCGGCAGGCCCTGGCCGTCCACGCGCTCGGGCAGGCGCAGGCGGCGCAGGCGCCGGAAGGACTCCGGGCGCGGGGTCGCCGAGCCCGCCACGAGCACCGCGCCGGCCTGCCGGGCGCGGAAGGCGGCCACCCGGCGGGCGTCGTAGCGCGGGTCGCCCTCGTGCTTGTAGGAGCCGTCGTGCTCCTCGTCGAGAACGACGAGGCCGAGCTCCACGAGCGGCGCGAAGACCGCCGAGCGCGGGCCGACGCAGACGCGCGCCTCGCCGCGCCGCAGCCGGAGCCACTCGTCGTGGCGCTCCCCGGCGCCCAGCCGCGAGTGGAGGACCGCCACGGTGTCGCCGAAGCGGGCGGCGAAGCGGCCGACGACCTGCGGCGTGAGCCCGATCTCCGGGACGAGCACGAGCACCGAGCGCCCGCGGGCCAGGGCGTCGGCCGCGGCGCGGAGGTAGACCTCCGTCTTGCCCGAGCCCGTCACGCCGTGCAGCAGCAGCGCCTCGCCGGGCGCGGCGGCCGCGACCGCGGCGACCGCGGCGGCCTGCGCGGCGGTGGGCGCGGGCTGCGGCCGCTCGGCGCCGACGCGCGGGTGGACGGGCGCCCGGCGCACCACCCGCGGCGCGATCCGCACGAGCCCGCGGGCCTCCAGCCGCCGCAGCGCGGCCGTGTCGGGGCCGCAGAAGCGCGGCAGCGAGGCGAGCAGCGCCCGCTGCGTCTCCGAGAGCCGCCCACGTCGAGCGGGCGATCCACCTCCCCCAGGGAGGTCGATCGCCCCCTCGACGGCGATGGGCTCGGCGTGCAGCGCCGTCTTGGCGCGCGCGCCGGGCGGCGGCGCCACGAGAGCGAGCGCCCGCGCCGGGGTGGAGCAGTACTCCTCGGCGAGCCAGAAGGCGAGCTCGACGAGCTCGCGCGGCAGCGGCGGGTCGAGCACGCGGCGGGGCGCGACGAGCGCGTGCTCGGACTCCGGCGCCAGGCCGGTGACGACCCCGGGGACGTCCCGGCGGCCGAACGGGACGATGAGCCGGGTGCCGACCACCGCCCCCTCCGGGGCCACGTAGTCGAACGGCCCGCGCAGCGCGCGGGCCGTGGTGATCGGCTCCACTTGGACCACGCCCGGCACTCGGACGGGGACTGTAGACCCGGCGTCGGGCGCCCGTCCGGCTCGGGGCGCAGCGCGAGCCGCGGGGCCGGCCCGGCCGCCGCGAGGCTAGACGGCGGCGGCCTCGAGGCCCGCGGCGGCCCGGAGGGCGTCGGCCTTGTTCGTCTGCTCCCAGAGGAACTCGGGCAGCTCGCGGCCGAAGTGCCCGTAGGCGGCCGTCTTGGCGTAGATCGGGCGGTGGAGCTGGAGCTCCTCCCGGAACGCGCCGGGGCGCAGGTCGAAGTGCTCCGAGACGAGCTCGGCGATCCGGCCGCGCGGGATCGTCTCGGTCCCGAACGTCTCGACCATGACCGAGACCGGGTGCGCGACGCCGATCGCGTAGGCCACCTGCACCTCGCACCGCTGCGCCAGGCCGGCGGCCACGAGGTTCTTGGCCACCCAGCGCGCGGCGTAGGCGGCGGAGCGGTCGACCTTCGAGGGGTCCTTGCCCGAGAAGGCGCCCCCGCCGTGGCGGGCCATGCCGCCGTAGGTGTCCACGATGATCTTGCGCCCGGTCAGGCCCGCGTCGCCGACCGGGCCGCCGATGACGAAGATGCCGGTCGGGTTGACGTAGTAGTTCTCGACCGTCTTGAGCTGCGACTCCTCGTAGAGCTCATCCGGGATCGTCGGGACCACGACGTGCTCCCACAGGTCCTCGCGGATCCGGTCGCGCTCGACCCCCGGGTCGTGCTGCGTGGAGATCAGGAGCTTCACGACCTCGACGGGCCGGCCGTCGACGTAGCGGACGGTGACCTGGGTCTTGCCGTCCGGGCGCAGGTAGCCGAGCGTCCGGTCCTTGCGGACCGCGGCCAGCCGCTCGGCCAGGCGGTGGGCCAGCGAGATCGGGAGCGGCATGAGCTCCGGCGTCTCGTCCGAGGCGTAGCCGAACATCATCCCCTGGTCGCCCGCGCCCGCGAGGTTGATCTTGTCCTCGTCGCTCTGGTCGCGGACCTCCTGCGCGGTGTCGACGCCCTGGGCGATGTCGGGCGACTGCTTGTCGATCGCCGACATCACCGCGACGGCCTCGCCGTCGAAGCCGAGCTCCCCGCGGTCGTAGCCGATCTCGACGATCTTGGCCCGCACGAGCGTCGGGATGTCGACGTAGGTCGTCGTGGTGATCTCCCCCGAGACGACGACGAGCCCGGTGTTCACCAGCGTCTCGCAGGCCACGCGGCCGTACGGGTCCTCCGCGAGGATCGCGTCGAGGATCGTGTCCGAGATCTGATCGGCGACCTTGTCCGGGTGGCCCTCCGTGACGGACTCGGAGGTGAAGAGGTACTCGTTCTCGGCGTACTCGGTCATGGGAAGAGGAGATTCAGCTCCACGGTCGTGTCGTTCCCCTGGCGGCGCACGACGGCGCCGAGCGCGCGGATGGCGGCCAGATCAGGACGAAGCGTGCGGTAGGCCGCGACGGCGTCCAGCCCGGCAGCATCAGCGAGCTCCAGGAGCTGGCTTGAAGCCACGAAGGCTAGCGCCTGCAGCGTGTCCGGACGGTCCTTGACCGCCGCCTTGAACGCATCGGCGCCGTCGATGCCGTCGCCGTCGCGCAGCGCCCGCTTGACGCCGTCCTCGCTGCCGGAGACGGACACGCGACCGTCCGCCACCGCGTAGATGAGCTCCCCGCCGCC
>CAXSFZ010000067.1:0-6803 GCA_964236905.1 uncultured Solirubrobacteraceae bacterium
CCTCCAAGGAGGACCGGATGAACAACGCGCTCAGGAACTACACCTAGAGCGCCAGGTTCGGCGGAGGCCCGGCGGGCGCCGGGTACGCGCCGGGCCATGTCGAGCCGCGCCGTCTCCCTGCTCCTGACCGCCGCCGTCGTCCTCGCCCTGGCCGCGATGGTCCTCGCCATCGCCGCCGGCCCGAGCTGAGCCGGGCCCGCCAGCGGCACCTCGCGTCGCACCGTCCCGAGACCACGCGCCACTCGAGTGGTCGATCCGCCTCCGTGGCGGAGGCGGATCGACCACTCGAGCCGACACGGGGGCGACCGCTCCGGAGTGGCTAGCGCACGCGCTCCGGCGCGGTGTAGACGTTGACCCGCGCCCCGCGCGCGAAGCCCGCGAGCGTCAGGCCGCGCTCGGCGGCGAGGGCGACGGCCAACGAGGTGGGCGCGCCCGCGCCGACCAGGACGGGCGCGCCGGCCACCGCCGCCTTCTGAACCAGCTCGAAGGAGAGCCGGCCGCTCACGCAGAGCACCAGGCCGTGGAGCGGGAGCGCGTCGTCGAGCGCGCGGCGGCCGATCACCTTGTCCATCGCGTTGTGGCGCCCGACGTCCTCGCGGACCAGCAGCGCCTCGCCCTGCGGGGTGAAGAGGCCCGTGGCGTGCAGGCCGCCGGTGGCCGCGAACCCCGGCTGCTCGAGCCGGCCCGGCAGCGCCGCGAGCAGCGCGCGCTCCACCCACGGGCCGCTCTGGGGCGGGGGGAGCGGCGCGGCCACCACGGCGACCTCCTCGAGGGCGCCCTTGCCGCAGATGCCGCAGGAGGAGGTCGCGTAGAAGCGCCGGGCGTCCGGCGTGCGCACGAGCGCGGCGGCCACCTCCACCACGTTCCCCGCCAGGTCGGCCGGCGGCCCGGTCTCCGCCGGCCCCGCGGCGATCAGCCCCTCGCTGACCAGGAAGCCGACCGCGAGCTCCTCGTCGTGGCCCGGCGTGCGCATGGTCACGGCCAGGGCGGCGCCGCCGACCCGGATCTCCAGCGGCTCCTCGATCGCCACGCGGTCCTCGACGCCGTCGTGGTGGGCGGCCGCGTGGAGCATCAGGCGGCCCGCCCGAGCGCCCCGGGCCCGCGGGGAAGCCGGAGCTCCGCCGCGGCCCGCCCGCCGGCGCACTCCTGGTCCTCGGTGCTCCGCGGCGTGCGCACGCGCCGGAGCCTACGTCCCCCGCCGCCCGCCGCGGCTCACTCGTAGGCCAGGGCCCGGAGCACGTCCAGCCGCGAGGCCCGCCGCGCCGGGAGCACCGCGGCCAGCACGCCGGCGACACCCGCCAGGAGGAACAGCACCACGAGGACGCGGACCGGGATGGCGAGCGAGAAGCCGTCGATCGCCCGGGAGACGAGCACCGCGAGGAAGACCCCGAGCACGATCCCGAGCACCCCCCCGATCTGCGCCGTGATGACCGCCTCGTAGCGGATGATGCGCCGCACCTGCCGGCGCGAGGTCCCGATCGCTCGCAGCATCCCGAGTTCGCGCGTGCGCTCGGTGACCGAGAGCACGAGCGTGTTGACGATCCCGAACATCGCCACGATGACGGTGAGCGCGAGCAGGGCGTAGATCAGCACGAGCAGCTGGTCGACCTGGTCGCCCTGGTCGTCCTTGAACTGCTGGGCGGTGAGCGCCTCGACCTGCGGGAAGTCCCGCCGGATCGCCGCGTCGATCGCGCGCTTGGTCGCCGCGCCGCCCGTGGTGCCCACGATGACCAGCGAGTCGCGCGCCTGCCCGAAGTCGCGCGCGACCAGGTCGTTGGAGACCGTGAGGTCCCCGAGGAGCAGGCCCTTGTCGTCCACGATGCCCGTCGCCCGCAGGTGCAGGGTGCGCCCGGTCGCCGTCCGCAGCGTGACGCTGTCGCCGACCGCGATCCCCTTGTCCTTGGCGTAGTCCTTGCCGACGGCCACGCTGCGGTCGTCCAGGCGCGGCAGCGCGGTCTTGTAGAGCGCCGGGAACGTCCGGGCGTCGACCCCCGTCACCCCCTGGTCCTCGCCGTTCACGCGCGCCTTGACGAAGCGGACCGCCGCCACGGAGGAGACGCCGTCGAGCCGCGCCACCCGCTGGGTCGCCCCGCTCGGGAAGGCCGAGAAGCCGTCCTGGTTCTGCAGCACGGCCTGCCCCTTCAGGCCGGCGTCGATCGCCTCGTCGATCGTCGACTTGGCGCCCGCCGCGAAGATCGACGCGAAGGCGACGAGCGCCACCCCGACCATCAGCGCGGCGGAGGTCACCGCCGTGCGCCCGGGCTGGCGGATCGTGTTCTCGCGGGCCAGCCGTCCCGCCACGCCGAAGCCCTTCTCGATCGGGAGGCCGACCACCGCGGCGATCGGGGGCACCAGCCGCGGCGAGAGCAGGGCGACCCCCAGGAACGTCAGCGCCGCGCCGAGGCCGAGCAGCAGCAGCGCGCTCGAGTCCTCGAGGCTCGCGAAGAGCCCGACGGCCATGGCCGCCACGCCGAGCCCGGTCAGCACGAGCGCCAGCGGGAAGGCGAGCCGGGAGGAGCGGGTGGCCGGCAGCGCGACCCCCTCGCGCAGCGCGGCGACCGGGGGGACGCGGGTGGCCCTGAGCGCGGGCGCCACGCAGGAGACGAGCGTCACGAGGACCCCGACGACGAGCGACACCCACACCGTGCGGGCCGCGAGGACCGTGCCCGTCGAGGGGAGCTCGAAGCCGATGGCCTTGAAGAGCGCGCGCAGCCCGGCCGCCACCCCCACGCCGAGCGCGAGCCCGGCGAGGCTCCCGAGCACGCCGAGCACCACGCCCTCGCCGAGCACGGAGCGCAGCACCTGCGCCCGCGAGGCGCCGAGCGTGCGCAGGAGCGCGAACTCCCGCGCCCGCTGGGCGACGGTGATCGAGAACGTGTTGAAGATGATGAAGGCGCCGACGAAGAGCGAGATGCCGGCGAACGCCAGCAGCGCGGTGCGCAGGAAGCCGAGGTCGTCACGGATGTCGGAGGACTGATCGGCCGCCTCGGCCGCGCCCGTGCGCACGTCGACCGCACGCGGGAGCTCGGCCCTGAGGGCCTTCGTCACCGCGCCGGCGTCGCGGCCCTTGGCCACGGTGAGGTCGAGCTCGTCGTACTCGCCCTGCTTGCCCGTGATCCGCTGGGCCTCCGGGAGGGTGAGCAGCGCGACCGCCGCCCCGCCGTAGGAGTCCACCCCGGCGACCTGCGTGAGCCCGGTGATCGTGTAGGCCTTGCGCGGCGTCTCGGCCTGGATCTCGAAGCGGTCGCCGAGCGCGAAGCCCTCCTTGCGCGCGGTCGCCTTGTCGATCGCGACCTCGTCGGCGGTCCGCGGCTTGCGGCCCTCCGCGTAGGAGAACCCGCCGAAGCGATCGGACTCGAACGCGGAGGCCACGAACTTCGGGCCCTGCGAGGAGAACGGCTTGCCGTGCTTGTCGAGGAAGGCGCCGTTCTGGTCGAAGATCGAGCCCTCGACGTTGCCGACGCCCTCCAGGCCGCGGACCCGATCGAGGACCGCGCCGTCGATCGGCGGGACATCGCCGCTGTCGTCGAGCTCCAGGTCGTCGTTCGGGGTGATCACGACGTCGGTGCCCTTGTAGGCCTCGGAGAAGATCCGGTCGAAGGACGAGTTGATCGTGTCGGTGAAGACGTAGGTGCCGCTGATCAGCGTGACGCCGAGGGCGACGGCCAGGGCGGTGAGGGCCAGGCGGGTCTTGCGGGCCAGGAGCCCGCGGAGGGCGACGCGGAGCATCAGGCGGCCACCGGGGCGCCGTCGCGGACGATGCGCCCGTCCTCGAGCTCGATCAGGCGGTCGGCGTAGGCGGCCGCACGCGGGTCGTGGGTGACCATCACGATGGTCTGGCCGAACTCGCCGACCGAGCGCTGCAGCAGCTCGAGCACCTCCGCCGAGGTCTTCGAGTCGAGGTTGCCCGTGGGCTCGTCGGCGAAGACGACCGCGGGCCGCGAGGCCAGCGCGCGCGCGACGGCGACCCGCTGCTGCTGGCCGCCGGAGAGCTCCGCGGGCCGGTGGCCGAGGCGGTCGCGCAGCCCGATCCGGTCGATGAGGCGCCCGTACCACTCCGGGTCGGGCCTCCGGCCGGCGATGGAGAGCGGCAGGAGGATGTTCTCCTCGGCGGTGAGCACCGGCAGCAGGTTGAAGGACTGGAAGATGAAGCCCACCTTGTCGCGGCGCAGGGCGGTGAGCTCCTTGTCCCCGAGGCCGGCGAGCTCGGTCCCGGCCAGCACCACCGAGCCCGAGGTCGGGCGGTCCAGGCCGGCGAGCAGGTGCATGAGCGTCGACTTGCCCGAGCCCGAGGGGCCCATGATCGCCGTGAAGTGCCGTTCGGGGAACGACACGTCGACCCCGGCCAGGGCGTGGACGGTGGCCTCCCCCTCGCCGTAGGAGCGGGTCAGGGCGCGTGCGGTGGCGATCATGGGGCCATCCTGGCGAACTTCCCGCGCCCTGCCCATCGGGGATGCCCCCTAGGTCCTCCCCGACGGCCCCGGAGGAGCCCGCACCCGGCCTGGGCCACCGCCGCGGGGGCTCGCCGTCGGGCGTCGCCTCGGCGCCTAGACTCGGTGAGGTGAGGATCGAGGGCAGCGGCGGCGGCACCCCCTCGGGCCCGGGCGAGCCCGTCGGGCGGGCCTCGGGGACCGCGGAGGAGCGGCGGGCCACCCGCTCCACCGTCCTCGCCACGGGCACGCTGGCCTGCCCGTCCTGCGACGCACCCGTGAGCCCCGGCGGGCGCGCGCTGCGGCCGGCCGAGCCCATGCGCTGCCCGGTCTGCGCCCGGGCGGGCGCGGTCCGCGACTTCCTCTCCCTCGCCACCCCGGCGCGCCCCGCGCGCGTCCGCGTGGTCGTCCGCGGCCTCGACGTGCGCGTGCGCAGCGCGGACTGACCCGGGGCGGTCGCCGGCCGGCGCCGCGCGCTACAGGCGCAGGTGGGAGGCGCCGTTGACGTCCAGGACGGAGCCGCTGGCCATCACCGCGTCGGGCGAGGCCAGCCAGAGCACCGCGGCGGCCACCTCCTCCGGGGTGGCGATGCGGCCGAGCGGGCTCTCCGCGCGGCGCGTGGCCGCCCCCTCCCCCGCGAGCGCCGGCGCCGCCATCTCGGTGTCGGTCATCCCCGGCGCCACGGCGGTCACGGCGATGCCGTGGGGCCCGAGCGCCCGGGCCAGCGACTGCCCGAAGGCCACGAGCCCGGCCTTCGCCGCGCCGTAGGCCGGCTGGTTCGGCTCGCCGCGGAACGCGCCCCGCGAGGAGACGTTGACGATGTGGCCCGCGCCGCGCCCGAGCATGTGCTGCACCGCGCACCACGTGACGTTCGCGGCGCCGACCAGGTCGACGGCGAGCGTGGCGCTCCAGGCCTCCTGCCACTCCTCGTAGCTCGTCTCGGTGATCGGGTGGGGCAGGTAGACCGCGGCGTTGTTGACGAGCACGTCCAGCCCGCCGAGCCCCGCGGCCGCCGCGTCGACCATCGTGCGCACCGCGGCCGGGTCCGCCAGGTCGGCGCCGACCACGACGTGCCCGCTCCCGGGCAGGGCGGCCGCCAGCGCCTCGGCCCGCTCCCGGCTCGCGCCGTAGTGCACCGCGACCCGCTCGCCGGCCCCGGCGAACGCCCGGGCGACCGCGGCGCCGATGCCCCGCGAGGCCCCCGTCACGAGCACGGCGCGGCCCGTGGGCCGGCCGGGGAGCGCGGTCAGGCCGCCCTCTCGTCCTCGGCGACGGCCGCAGCCCAGGCCGCCTTGTCTTCGCGCCAGCCCTCCTCGTCCAGCGTCTGCTTCCAGTAGCCCGAGGCCGACAGGGCCGCCGCCGGCAGGCCGCGCTCGACCACGAGATGGCGGCGGACGGCGCGCACGTCGCTCGCCTCGCCGTGGAGGAAGACCTGCGGCTCGCCGTCGGGGAAGGGGAGCGCGGCGACCGCCCCGGCGAGGCCGCCGTCGTGGACCCAGGTGACCTCGAGGGCGCCGGGCGAGCTCAGGGCCAGCTCCTCCTCGGGACCGGCCACGGCCGCCACGACGCGAACCGGCACCCCGGGGGCGACGCGCGGCAGCGAGGCCGCGATCGCCGGGAGCACGCTGGCGTCCCCGATCAGCAGGTGCCACGCCGCGTCCGCGCGCGGCGCGTAGGCGCCGCCCGGGCCCTGGAGCTGAAGCCGGTCGCCGGGCCGCGCCGCCGCCGCCCACGGCCCCGCGACGCCGGTGTCGCCGTGCACGACGAAGTCGACGGTGAGCTCCCGGCGCTCGGGCGCCCAGGCGCGGACGCTGTAGGTGCGGGTGCGCGGCCACTGCTCGCGCGGGAGCCGGGCGCGGACCTCCTCGACGTCGAAGGGCGCCGCGTACGGCGCGCCGGGCGGCGGCAGCTGGAGCTTGACGTAGTGGTCGGTGAACGCCCCCGCGCCGAAGCCCTCGAGCTCCTCGCCGGTGACCACCACGCGCACCATGCGCGGCGTGAGCCGCTCCACGGAGACGACGGTGGTCAGCAGCGGGCGGCGGGCGGTGCGCGGTGGGGTGGACGCGGTGGCCATGCCCCGAGGTTAGGACCCCGGGGCCGCGGCGCCGGCCGCCGCCGCGAGCTCCGCGTAGGCGGCGGCCTGGCGCGGGAACCAGGGCATCCCGAAGACCTCGTCGCCGACCCGAAAGCGGGTGACGCCCGGCGCGACCGCGCTGACCTCGCCGGCGACGTCCCAGCCGACCGTGAACGGCGGGTCGCCGAGGACGCCGGCAACCCCTTCGCCCTGGCGGGTCTTGAGGTCGACCGGGTTGACGCCGGCGGCGCGGACCCGGACCTGGACCTCGGTCGGGATCGGCTCCGGGTCCGGCAGCT
>CAXSFZ010000068.1:0-5739 GCA_964236905.1 uncultured Solirubrobacteraceae bacterium
GGCAAGACGACGCTGACCGCTGCCATCACCACCGTCCTCGCGGAGAAGATGGGCGGCGAGGCGAAGTCGTTCGCCGAGATCGACAACGCGCCGGAGGAGAAGGAGCGCGGGATCACGATCGCGACCTCGCACGTCGAGTACCAGACCGAGGCGCGCCACTACGCGCACGTCGACTGCCCGGGGCACGCGGACTACGTCAAGAACATGATCACGGGCGCGGCCCAGATGGACGGGGCGATCCTCGTCGTCTCCGCCGCGGACGGTCCGATGCCGCAGACGCGCGAGCACATCCTGCTCGCCAAGCAGGTCGGCGTCCCCTACATCGTCGTGTTCCTGAACAAGGCCGACATGGTCGACGACGAGGAGCTCCTCGAGCTCGTCGAGGTCGAGGTCCGCGACCTGCTCAACGAGTACGACTACCCCGGCGACGACACCCCGTTCATCACGGGCTCCGCGACGGGCGCGCTCGAGGGCGAGGAGAAGTACAAGCAGGCCATCTACGACCTGGCCGACGCGCTCGACTCCTACATCCCCGAGCCGGTCCGCGACCTGGACAAGCCGTTCCTGATGCCGGTCGAGGACGTCTTCTCGATCACGGGCCGCGGGACGGTGGCCACCGGCCGCATCGAGACGGGCATCATCAAGACGGGCGACAACGTGGAGATCGTCGGCATCAAGACCACGACGACCTCCGTGGTCACCGGCGTCGAGATGTTCCGCAAGATCCTCGACCAGGGCCAGGCCGGCGACAACGTCGGCTGCCTCCTGCGCGGCACCAAGCGCGAGGAGATCGAGCGCGGGCAGGTCCTCTGCAAGCCGGGCTCGATCACGCCCCACACGAAGTACAAGGCCGAGGTGTACATCCTCAAGAAGGAGGAGGGCGGCCGCCACACGCCGTTCTTCACGGGCTACCGCCCGCAGTTCTACTTCCGCACCACCGACGTGACCGGTGTCGCCAACCTCCCCGAGGGCGTCGAGATGGTCATGCCGGGCGACAACGTGCAGATGGAGATCGAGCTCATCCAGCCGATCGCCATGGAGGCGGGCCTCCGCTTCGCCATCCGCGAGGGTGGCCGCACCGTGGGCTCCGGGGTCGTGACCGAGGTCATCGCCTAGTCTGGAGAGCAGCACGGCAGGACCGCAGCACCCGTCGGCGAGCTGACGGTGTCGGGGTGGGGCTCAGCGCGAGCCCCGCCCCGGTGCGCGGGAGGGAGCGGCCCGGGAGGGCCGGCCCGAGGAGCGCGCACCGCAGGACCGGAGGCACGGCCTCCAGCACGACCAACACACCAGTCCCACGACGGAGAGCAGCGCCTCACATGGCCACGGCCACCCAGAACAAGATCCGCATCCGCCTGAAGGCGTACGACCACTCGGCGATCGAGACGGCCGCCAAGGAGATCGTCGAGACCGCGACGCGCACCGGCGCGACGGTCTCCGGTCCCGTGCCGCTCCCGACGGAGAAGAACGTCTACTGCGTCATCCGGTCGCCGTTCAAGGACAAGGACTCGCGCGAGCACTTCGAGATCCGCACGCACAAGCGGCTGATCGACATCCTGCAGCCCACGCCGAAGACGGTCGACTCGCTCCAGCGGCTCGACCACCTGCCGGCGGGGGTCGACATCGAGATCAAGCTGGTCGGCTGATGCCCGGGATCCTCGCCAAGAAGCTGGGCATGACCCAGCTCTTCCTGGAGGACGGCCGCGTCGAGCGCGTCACGGTGCTCGAGGCGGGGCCGTGCCCGGTCACCGGCGTGCGCACCGCCGAGAAGGACGGCTACACCGCCGTCCAGCTCGCCTTCGGCGCCACGAAGGAGAAGCACCTGACCAAGGCCGAGCTCGGCCACCTGCGCAAGGCGGACGCCGGGCCGAACCGCCACCTCGTCGAGTTCCGCGACGAGGCGGGCTTCTCCATCGGCGACACCGTGACGGTCGACGTCTTCGCTGCGGGCCAGAAGGTGAAGGTCGCCGGGACGTCCAAGGGCAAGGGCTTCCAGGGGACGATCAAGCGCCACGGCTTCGCCTCCGGGCCGAAGTCGCACGGCTCGCACAACGTGCGGGCCCCCGGCTCGATCGGCGCCTCCGCCTGGCCGGCGCGCGTGATGAAGGGCATCCGCGGCCCGGGCCAGATGGGCAACAAGCGCATCACCCAGAAGGGGCTGACCGTCGTGCAGGTCGACCCGGGCCAGAACCTCTTGATGGTCCGCGGCGCCGTCCCCGGCGGCCGGGGCGGGCTGCTGGAGGTGCGCACGGATGCCTAGTGCCCGCAACATCTCCACCTCCGCCGAGGTCCCGCTCGACGAGGTCGCCTTCGGCACCGCCTTCCACGGCCCGCTCGTCCACGAGTCGGTCCGGGCGGAGCTCAACGCCCGCCGCCAGGGCACCCACTCGACCAAGACCCGCGGCAACGTCCGTGGCGGTGGCGCCAAGCCGTGGCGCCAGAAGGGCACGGGCCGTGCGCGCGCGGGCTCGAGCCGGTCGCCGATCTGGACCGGCGGCGGCACGGTCTTCGGGCCGCAGCCCCGCAGCTACACCTTCAAGGTGAACCGCAAGGAGAAGCGCCTGGCGTTCCGCTCGGCGCTCTCCGTCCACGCCGACCGCGGGACCCTCGCGGTCTTCGACGCGTCGGCCTTCGCGACCCCGGCCACCAAGGCGGCGGCGAAGCTCGTCGGCGACTGGGGCGTCAAGGGCTCGGTCCTCGTGATCCTCACCGACGCCGATCACCACGCGGCGCTGTCGTTCCGCAACCTGGCGCAGGTGCGCGGCGTCATCCCCGCCGAGGGCACGGGCGTCGCCGACCTCATCGGCGCCGCGAACGTCCTCGCCTCCCAGGCCGCCGTGGACGAGCTCACCGCCCGCGCGAACGCCACGAAGCAGCCCACCGAGGAGGCCTGAGATGGACGCCAGCCAGGTCATCATCCGTCCCGTCGTCAGCGAGAAGTCCTACGTCCTCGCGACGAACGACAAGTACACGTTCCGCGTCCACCCGAACGCGCACAAGACCCAGATCCGCCAGGCCGTCGAGCAGCTCTTCGAGGTCAAGGTCGTCGGGGTCCGCACGATCTCCGTCAAGTCCAAGCCGAAGCGGCGTGGGCTCTACCAGGGGCGCACGCGCACCTGGAAGAAGGCGATCGTGCAGGTGCGCGCGGGCGACTCCATCCCGATCTTCCAGGGCCTCCAGGGCCTCGAGGGCTGAACCCATGGCCATCCGCAAGCCGAAGCCGACCAGCCCGGGGATGCGCTTCGTCTCCTATCCCGACTTCGCCGAGATCACGAAGACGACCCCCGAGCGGACCCTCGTCGAGGGGCTCACGAAGTCCGGCGGGCGCAACGTCAACGGCCGCAAGACCGCCCGCCACCGCGGCGGCGGTGCCAAGCGGCTCTACCGCACGATCGACTTCAAGCGACGGCGTGACGGCATCCCGGCCAAGGTGGCCGCGATCGAGTACGACCCGAACCGGACCTCGTACATCGCGCTGCTGCACTACGTGGACGGCGTGAAGGCCTACATCCTCGCCCCGGCGCGCCTGCAGGTCGGCATGACGGTCGTCTCGGGCCCCGGCTCGGACATCCAGGTGGGCAACTGCCTGGCGCTCTCGGACATGCCGATCGGCACGGTCATCCACAACGTGGAGCTCCAGCCGGGTCGCGGCGGCCAGCTCGGCCGCTCGGCGGGCACGTCGATCCAGCTCATGGCCAAGGACGGCGGCATGGCCACCCTGCGCCTGCCCTCCGGCGAGATGCGCCTGGTGCGCACGGAATGCCGTGCCACCGTGGGCGTCATCGGGAACGCCGACCACCAGAACGTGAAGGTCGGCAAGGCCGGTCGCAAGCGCCACATGGGCGTGCGCCCGCAGACCCGCGGCACCGCCATGAACCCCGTCGACCACCCGCACGGCGGCGGCGAGGGCTCCACCACCGCCGGCCGCCACCCCGTCACCCCCTGGGGCGTCCCGACGCTGGGCTACCGCACTCGCAAGAAGAACAAGGCCTCCGACCGCTACATCGTGCGCGGTCGCCGGCGTGGGAAGGGCAAGCGCTGATGAGCCGCTCGAGCAAGAAGGGCCCGTGGGTCGAGGAGCGCCTCATGGCGCGAATCGACCAGCAGAACACCGACAACACCAAGCGGATGGTCAAGACGTGGTCGCGCGCGTCCACGATCTTCCCCGAGATGGTGGGGCACACGATCGCCGTCCACGACGGGCGCAAGCACGTGCCCGTCTTCGTGAGCGAGTCGATGGTGGGCCACAAGCTCGGCGAGTTCGCGCCGACCCGCACCTACCGCGGCCACGCCGACACCGGGAAGCGCCGCTGAAGATGACCGGTGACGAGATGGACCCCAAGAACGTCGAGAACGAGACCCCGGACGCCCCGGGGGCCGACGTCGAGCGCACCCCGGACACCGACGTGGACGTCGTCAAGGCGACCGACGCGGTCGAGGACGTGCCCGACACGGTGGTCGAGGACGCACCGGCGGCCGACGTCGGGAAGCCCGTGGAGCGCACGGACGAGGACGTCGTCTCGGCGACGGACGCGATCGACGACGTGCCCGACGAGCCCAGCGGCTCCGTCGAGGCGCCCACGGCCGAGCCGGCGCCGCCGGCCCGCCGCGCCCGGCGCGGCGCGCAGCCCGAGGCCCCCGCGCCGAGCCGCAAGCCGGGCGGCAAGGTCGCCCGCGACAAGCACGGCCACCCGATCACCACCGGCCCGGTCGTCCAGGCGCACGCGAAGTACGTGCGGACCTCGGCCCGCAAGGCGCGGCTGGTCTGCGACCACATCCGCGGCAAGTCGGTCGACGAGGCCGTCGCGATCCTCGCGCACACGCCTCGCGCGGTCGCCGAGGACTGGGAGAAGCTCCTGAAGTCCGCGGTGGCCAACGCGGAGCACAACCACGAGCTGCTCGGCGACGACCTGAAGATCCACGCGGTCTTCGCCGACGAGGGCCCGACGCTCAAGCGCTTCCGTCCGCGCGCCATGGGGCGCGCGACGAAGATCCGCAAGCGGACGAGCCACCTGACGATCCAGCTCACCCCGAAGGAGTCCTGAGGTCATGGGGCAAAAGGTCCATCCCGAGTCGATGCGCGTCGGCTACATCCACGACTGGAAGTCGAACTGGTTCAACGAGAAGCACTTCTCGGACTACCTGTACGAGGACATCCAGATCCGTGACTACATCCAGGGCCGCCTCGCGCACGCCGGGCTCTCGGACATCACGATCCGCAAGGACGCCAACGAGGTGGAGGTCAACATCCACACCGCGCGCCCCGGCATCGTGATCGGCAAGTCGGGCTCGGAGGTCGACCAGGTCCGCCGCGACCTGCACAAGCTCACGGACAAGTCCGTGAAGGTCAACATCCTCGAGATCAAGCGCCCGGAGCTCGACGCCAAGCTCGTCGCGCAGTCCATCGCGGAGCAGCTCGTCAACCGCGTGGCCTTCCGCCGTGCGATGAAGCGCGCACTCACGAGCGCCATGCGCTCGGGCGCCAAGGGCTGCAAGGTCCAGGTCGGCGGCCGCCTGGGCGGCGCCGAGATGGCCCGCACGGAGTCCTACTCCGACGGCCGCGTGCCGCTGCACACCCTGCGCGCGGACATCGACTACGGCTTCTTCGAGGCCAAGACCACCTTCGGCCGCATCGGCGTGAAGGTCTGGATCTACAAGGGCGACGTCTCGGGCACCCGTTCCGAGCGCGCAGCCCAGAAGGCGGCCCGCAACGCCGCCGGTGGTCGTAGCCGTCCGGGCCGT
>CAXSFZ010000068.1:5749-6239 GCA_964236905.1 uncultured Solirubrobacteraceae bacterium
CGACCTCACCGAGCTCGACGCACCCGCCCCGCAGCGCGCCGACGACCGCGGCGGCCGTGACGGCCGCGACGGCCGTGGCCGCGGCCGGGGCGCGGGCGGCCCGGGCGGCGCCGGCGGCGGCCGCGGTGCCCCGGGCGGCGGCGGCCGGGGCGGCGCGGGCGGCGGTGGCGGCTTCGGCGGCGGCCGCGGCGGCACCGGCGGTCCGGGGGGCCGAGGTGGCCAGGGCGGCGGCGCTCGTGGCGGCCGGCCGGGCGGCGGCGGGTACCAGGGGGGTGGGCGCTAGATGCTGTCCCCCAAGCGCGTCAAGCACCGCAAGCAGCACCGCGGCCGCCGTGCGGGGTTCTCGCGTGGCCAGACGACGGTGCAGTTCGGCGAGTACGGCCTGAAGTCCCTCGACGCGGGCTGGCTCACCAACCGCCAGATCGAGGCGGCCCGCATCGCCATGACCCGCAAGATCAAGCGCGGCGGCAAGGTGTGGATCAACGTCTAC
>CAXSFZ010000069.1:0-5137 GCA_964236905.1 uncultured Solirubrobacteraceae bacterium
GCAGCGGGCACTCGCCGCCCTTGTCGCAGACCGGGCAGTCGAGCGGGTGGTTGATGAGCAGGAACTCGAGCACCGACTCCTGCGCCGCCTGCACGCGGTCGGTCCGGGTGTGGACGACCATGCCGTCCTTCACCGGGGTCGAGCAGCCCGTCTGCAGCTTGGGGATGCCCTCGATGTCCACGAGGCACATGCGGCAGGCGCCGACGGGCGCGCCGAGCTTCGGCTCGTAGCAGAAGACGGGGATCTCGACGTCGCCGTACTTGGCGGCGTCGACGAGCATGGTGTTCTCGGGCGCCTCCACCTCGCGGCCGTCGATCGAGAAGGTGATGAGCTTCGGCTCGGGGCGCGGCATGTCAGGCGGGCGCCCCCGCGAGCGCGACCGAGCCCGCCGCGGCCACGTCGAGCGAGGCGATGAGCTCGCGCTCGGCCGTCTGGCGCGCGGCCTCGATGTAGGCCTCGAACTCCGGGCGGAACTTCGCGATCATCGAGCCCACCGGCATCGCCATCGCGTCGCCGAGCACGCACAGGCAGTGGCCGGTGATCGACTCCTGGACCGAGGCCATGATGTCGAGGTCCATCGGGGTCGCCTGGCCGGACTTGATGCGCTCGAGCATCTTCACCGTCCACTGCGTGCCCTCGCGGCACGGGGTGCACTTGCCGCAGGACTCGTGCTTGTAGAACTTCGCGAGCTTGAGGCAGACGTCCACCACGGAGGTCTGGTCGTCGACGACGATGATCGCGCCCGAGCCGAGCATGGAGCCGGCCTTCGCGAGCGAGTCGAAGTCGTAGGGGAGATCGAGGTCGTCCCGGGTCAGCACGGGCGAGGAGGAGCCGCCGGGGAACCAGAGCTTGACCTCGCGGTCGCCCTCGATCCCGCCGCAGAGCCCGTAGATGATCTCGCGCGAGGGCATGCCGAGCTCGATCTCGTAGTTGCCCGGGCGCTTGACGTGGCCCGAGACCGAGATCAGCTTGGTCCCCGTGGAGTTCTCCACGCCGATCGCCGCGTACTCGGCGCCGCCCATGGCCAGGATGTGCGGGATCGTCGCGAGCGTCTCGACGTTGTTGATCAGCGTGGGACCCTGGTAGAGGCCCTGGTTGGCCGGGAACGGCGGCTTCAGGCGCGGGTTGCCGCGCTTGCCCTCGAGCGAGTCGAGCAGCCCCGTCTCCTCGCCGCAGATGTAGGCGCCGGCACCGCGGTGGACGACCAGCTCGAGCGAGTGGTCCGTGCCGAGGATCCGCTCGCCGAGGAAGCCGGCCCGGTAGGCCTCGGCCACCGCGGCGTCGAGGATGTCGGCCTGCTGGGCGTACTCGCCGCGGATGTAGATGAACGACCGGGTCGCTCCTGCGGCGTAGGCGGCGAGGACCATGCCCTCGATGAGCATGTGCGGGCTCTTGGTCATGAGCTCGCGGTCCTTGAAGGTCCCGGGCTCGGACTCGTCCGCGTTGCAGACGAGGTACTTGTCCATGGTGCCCTTGGGCATGAAGGACGCCTTCTTGCCCATGGAGAAGCCCGCCCCGCCGCGACCGCGCAGGCCGGACTCGACGAGCTCGTTGACCAGGGCCTCGCGCGGGGTCTGCAGCCCGCGCTTGAAGACGTCGCCGTAGCCCCCGCGGCGCTGGTAGACGGCGAGGGTGCTGAGCCCCGGCTCGTCGATGTCCTTGAAGAGGATGGCGCTGCTCATGTGCTCACCGCGTTCGGGTCGACGGACTTGCGACGGAGGATCTGCTTGGCGGGGAGGACCTCGGCGCCGGCGCGGATCTGGTCGATCATGGTGGGTACGTCCTCGAGCTCCACCGGGCCGACGTACTCGTCGTTCACGGAGGCCATCGGGGCGATGTCACACGCCCCGAGGCACTCGAAGCCGCGGACGTTGAAGTCGGGATCGCCGGCGACCTCCTCCTGCACCCGCGCGAGCAGCGCGTCCGCGCCCCGCAGCGAGCAGGAGATGTTCGTGCAGACGTAGACGCGGTGGCGACCGACCGGGTTCGTCTCGAGCATGTCGTAGAAGCCGGCGACGGCGATGAGGTAGCCCGGGGTCAGGCGCATGACGCAGGCGACCTGCTCGATCGCCTCCGGGGAGCACCACACGTGGCGCTTCTGCGCGGCCATCAGCGCGGGGATCGCGGCGCTGCGCGCGTCGGGGTACTTGGCCATGTGGCCCTCGATCTCCGCCCGCAGGTCCTCCGGCACCGGGCAGCTCGAGGGCTCGGGGATCGTCGCCGGGTCCTTCGTGAGGTCGACCGCGTCGTCCCAGCCCGGCGTGCGCGAGCCGCCGCGGTAGCGCGGCACCTCGCCCGAGCCGACGTGCTGGCCGAGCGTGAGGTCGCCCGTGGGGATCCCGTCGGTCCCAACGTCCTCGGTCAGCTCGTGGCTCACCGGTCGATGCCGCCGAGGATCGGGTCCATCATCGCGAGCGTCGCGATCAGGTCGGCGATGTAAGAGTCCTTGACCATCGCGTTGGTCGCCTGGAGGTTCACGAAGGAGGGGTCGCGCATGTGCACCCGGGCGGGCTTGCTCGAGCCGTCGGAGCGCACGAAGCAGCCGAGCTCGCCGCGAGGGCTCTCGATCGGGAAGTAGATCTCGCCCGGCGGGACGCGGAAGCCCTCGGTCACGAGCTTGAAGTGGTGGATCAGCGCCTCCATCGAGGTGGCCAGCTCGTGCCGGGGCGGCAGGGAGATCTTGCGGTCCTCGACGATGGTCGGGCCGTCGGGCAGGGCGTCGAGCGCCTGCCGGATGATCTTCGTGGACTCCTTCATCTCCTGCATGCGCACCGCGAAGCGGTCGTAGTTGTCGCCCTCCGTGCCGACGGGGACGGCGAAGTCGAAGTCCTCGTAGGAGCAGTACGGCGTGGCCTTGCGGAGGTCCCACGGGTTCCCCGCGGCCCGCAGCAGCGGACCGGTGACGCCGAGCTCGAGGAGCTCCTCCTCGCCGAGCGGGCAGACGTTGCGCAGCCGCTGCAGCAGGATCTCGTTCTTGTTGAGCAGGTCGCCATACTGGTCGACGCGGCCCGGCATGATCTCCGTGAACGCGCGGACCTTCTCGACCCAGCCGGCCGGCACGTCCTCCATGACGCCGCCGACCTGGAAGTAGCGGGTGTGCATCCGCTGCCCGGTCGAGTACTCGAACAAGTCGAGGATCGCCTCGCGCTCCCGGAAGGCGTACCAGAACATCGACATGGCGCCGAGGTCCAGGCAGCTCGTCCCGAGCCACACGAGGTGGCTCATGATCCGGTTGAGCTCCATGTGGATCACGCGCAGGTACTGGGCGCGCTTGGGGACCTGGATGTCGAGGAGGGTCTCCGTGGCGCCGCAGAACGCGTACGCGTTGAAGAAGTAGGAGAGGTAGTCCATCCGCTCCACGACGGGGATGACCTTCCAGTACGCCTTGTCCTCGGCGGTCTTCTCGATGCCCGTGTGGACGTAGCCGATGATCGGCTTGAGGTCGCGGACCACCTCGCCCTCGAGGGTCACCAGCAGGCGCAGGACCCCGTGGGTGGCGGGGTGGTGCGGGCCCATGTTGAGCGTGAGCAGCTCGCTCTCGGGCTCGGCGCCCTCGGCCACGAGCGGGCCGCCCGGCAGGTGCGAGAGGTCGACGCTCGCCTCCATCTCGCGGTACGCCGACGTCGTGCGGGGGGTGTCGATCGCGCTCATGGTCGTCCCTCTCAGTCCGTGTAGTCCGCGCCGATGGCGGCGTCCTTAGTGAACAGCACCGGCTCGCCGCCGATCGGGAAGTCGCGGCGCTGGGGGTGGCCCTCGTAGTCCTCGGGCATGAGGATCCGCCGCAGGTCGGGGTGGCCCTCGAAGTGCACGCCGAACATGTCGAACACCTCCCGCTCCTGGTGGTTGGCGGTCGGCCAGTCCGGGGTGACCGACGCGATGCTCGCGGCGCTCGTGTCCAGGCGCACCTTCACCGCCACGCGGTCGCGGCGCGTGCGGTCGAGCAGCTCGTAGATCACGCCGAGCCGCGGCTCCTCGGGGAAGTAGTCCACGCCGTGCAGGCTCATGAGGTGCGTGTACCCCGCCGTGCGCAGGCGCTGGAGCACCGCGCGGACGTGGCGCGGGTCGGCGAGCACGGTGGCCTGCCCGCGGAAGTGCAGCGTCCCGACGACCGACTCCGGCTCCGCGTCGCGCAGCTCGCCCGCGAGCAGCTCAAGACCCGTGGCGTCAGGCATTCGTCCCGTGCTCCGTGCGCCCCGGCGCGTTCTCGGCCATGAGCTGCGCGCCCTCCTCGGGCAGCACCTCGACCGTCCCCTCGGCCCCGTGGCGCTCACGCCAGCCGCGCGCCGGGTCCTGCTGCACCATGGAGCGCAGCTTGAGGATCCCGTGCATGACCGCCTCGGGGCGCGGTGGGCAGCCCGGCACGTGCACGTCCACCGGCATGAACTTGTCGGCCGGGACGATCGCGTAGTTGTTGAAGATCCCCATCGAGCTCGAGCAGGCGCCCATCGCGATGGCGTACTTCGGCTCGAGCATCTGGTCGTAGATGCGCCGGACGATCGGCGCCATCTTGATCGAGACACGGCCCGAGAGGATGAGGAGGTCGGCCTGGCGCGGGGAGGCGCGGAACGCCTCGAAGCCGAAGCGCGCGATGTCGGCGCGGCCGGCGACGATCGACATCATCTCGATCGCGCAGCAGGCCAGGCCGAAGGTCGCGGGCATGAACGCGTTGCCGCGCGCCCACGAGGCGGCCTTGTCGAGCGTGGTGGTGATCACGCGCGACTGGACGTACTCCTCGAGCTCCTGGCCTTCCAGGTCCCCGGAGAGCAGCTGGCGCGAGGTCAGTTGCTGCGAGCGGAACTCCTGCTTGGACTGCGCCGAGAGCGCGGTCGGCACGGACTCACGACGGATCACCTCCATTCGAGGGCCCCCCTCCTCCACACGTAGACGAAGGCCACGAACAGCAGGGCGATGAAGACGACCAGCTCGACGAGCGCGAAGGTCCCGAACGCCCGCAGCTGGACGGCCACGGGGTAGAGGAAGATCGTCTCGATGTCGAACAGGATGAAGAGCATCGCAATCAGGTAGAAGCTGATCCCGAAGCGGAACCCCTGCTGGATCTCCGACGGGAGGCCGCATTCGTACGGGCTCGTCTTGCTCTGGGTGCGGCGCGAGTTGCGCTGCCCGGTCAGCAGGTTGA
>CAXSFZ010000070.1:0-2717 GCA_964236905.1 uncultured Solirubrobacteraceae bacterium
CAGCACGCCGTCCACGTAGAGCAGCGAGATCGCCAGGCCGTCGATCTTCGGCTCGCAGACGTAGGTGAAGGCGGGCGCCTCGATCCCCTCCCGGGCGAGGTGGTTGCGCATGCGGCCGACCCAGGCGTGCAGCTCCTCCGCGCTCCGGGCGTTGGCCAGGGAGAGCATCGGCCGGGGGTGCTCCACCTTGGCGAGGTCGGAGACCGGCGCGCCACCGACCAGCTGCGTCGGCGAGTCCCGCGTCCGCAGCGCGGGATGGGCGGCCTCGAGGCCGCGCAGCTCGTCGAGCAGGGCGTCGTAGGCGTCGTCGCCGATCTCGGGGTCGTCGAGCTCGTGGTAGCGGCGCGCGTGGTGGGCGAGCTGCCCCCGCAGGGCGGCGGCACGCGCGACGGCGGCCTCGCCGGGCGGGGTGGGCACGCCTCCCTCCTGCCCGTGCCGGCGCCCGCGCTAGCCCTCGAGCTCGTGCACCGCCGGCTCGAGCAGCTCGTGGAGGCGCGCGGCGGAGAGCGCGCCGAGGCCGTCGTGGTAGGTCACGTCCATGTGGATCGGCGTCACGGCCACGCGACCGGCCTGGCAGGCGGCGAGGTCGGTGCCCGGCTCGTCCTCGGCTCCCGGCGCGGTGCCGTAGATCCAGAAGCGGCGGATCCCGTCGACGTCGGAGGCGAGCTTCAGCTCGTCGCGGTAGACGCGCTTGCCGAGCCGGCAGACCTCGACGCCCTCGGGCTCCCCGCCCCCGGGGACGTTCACGTTGAGCAGCACGCCCGGCGGCAGCGGGACGTCGTCGATGCCCTCCACCAGGCGGGCGCCCAGGCGAGCCGAGTGCGTGTAGTCGAGGACGTCGCCCTCGGCCGTCCAGGTGTCCTCGCCCCGGCGGAAGCCCTGCGACAGCGCGACGGCGGGCAGGCCGAGCATGAGCCCCTCCATCGCGGCGGCCACCGTGCCGGAGTAGGTGATGTCGTCGCCGAGGTTCATCCCGTGGTTGATGCCCGAGACGACGAGCTCGGCCTCCCAGCCCTCGACGAGCCCGAGCGCCGCGAGCCGCACGCAGTCGACCGGCGTCCCGTCCGTCTGGAAGCCGTGGGTCCCGTCGTCGAAGGGGACGCGCTCGACCGACAGCGGCGCGCGCGTCGTGATCCCGCGCCCGATCGCCGAGCGGTTGCCGTCGGGGGCGATGGTCACGAGGTCCATGCCCGGCACCGCGAGCAGCGCGCGCCGCAGCGCCTGCAGGCCCTCCGCCCGGATCCCGTCGTCGTTGGTGAGGAGCACGCGCATGGCCTCGAGGGTAGTCGGGGCTCGCCGGGCGGATCTGCGACATCCTGTGATCGCCGGTCGGCGGCGTCGTCAGTAGCGGACGTCCATGAGGGTGAGCCCGTGGGGCGCCGCGGTGTGCCCGGCCCGCGCGCGCGGGCGCCCCTCCAGCAGCGCGCGGAAGTCGCCGAGGCCGCGACGGCCCTGCGCGACCTCGAGCATCGTGCCCACCAGCGCCCGGTTCATGTGGCGCAGGAACGCGTCGGCGGTGATCCAGAACTCCAGGCGGTCGCCGTCCTCGCGCCACGCGGCGGACTCCACCGTGCGCACGAAGTGGCGGTGCTGGGTGTCCGCGAGCGTGAAGGCCGTGAAGTCGTGCGGCCCGCGCAGCGCCGCGGCGCAGGCGTGCAGCAGCTCCCGGTCGCAGGCGTAGGGCCAGTGCAGGCTCGTCCCGCGCCCGAACGCGCTCGGCGCCGAGCGCGCGAGGACGGCGTAGCGGTAGGTGCGCGCGGTCGCGTCCCGCCGCGGGTCGAAGCGCTCCCCCGCCCGGGTGCAGGCGAGCACCGCCACGTCGGGCTCGGTGAGGGCGTTGAGCGCCCGTACCGCCACGGGCGGCCCCGCGTAGGCGGCGACCTGCCCGCGCGCGTGGACCCCCGCGTCCGTGCGCCCCGCGACACGCAGGCTGACGCTCCGGCGCAGCAGCACCGCGAGCGCTGCCTCGAGCTCCCCCTGCACGCTGCGGCGACCGGGCTGGAGGGCCCAGCCGGCGAAGTCGGTGCCGTCGTACTCGAGGTCCAGCCGCGTGACCACGGGCGCCGTCAGACCACGGGCGTCGCGTCAGACCAGCTCGAGGAAGACCATCTCCGTGGCGTCGCTGCGCCGCGGCCCGAGCTTCAGGATGCGCGAGTAGCCGCCCGGACGCTCGGCGTACCGCGGAGCGACCTCCTCGAAGAGCTTGTGGACGATCCCCTTGTCCTGGCCCAGCGCGCTCAGCGCCTGGCGGCGGGCGTGGAGATCGCCCCGCTTGGCCAGCGTGATGAGCTGCTCGAGCTCGGGCTTGACCGCCTTGGCCTTCGCCTCGCTCGTCGTGATCCGCTCGTGCTCGATGACCTCCTTGCAGAGGTTGGCCAGCAGCGCCTTGCGGTGCGCGGTCGAGCGGGAGAGCTTGTTGCGGGTCTTGGCGTGGCGCATGGTGCTAGTCCTCGCGCAGGTCGAGCCCGCGGCCGTGGAGGGTCTCGATGACCTCGTCGATCGACTTCTTGCCGAAGTTCGGGATCGCGTTGAGCTCGCCCTCGGACTTGGTGATGAGGTCGCCGACGGTCTGGATGCCGGCGCGCTTGAGGCAGTTGTAGGAGCGGACGCCGAGCTCGAGCTCCTCGATGAGGATGTCGTGCATCGGGCCGCCGGCCGCCGCACCGCCGTTGGTCGCCGCCGCGCCGTTCGCGCCCTGGTCGAGTGCGCCGCCGCCC
>CAXSFZ010000070.1:2727-4524 GCA_964236905.1 uncultured Solirubrobacteraceae bacterium
GTCGTCCCGCCGTTGGTCCCGGCCACCCCGGCGGCTGCCTCGAGCGAGGCGCCCGCGCCGCTCATGCCGGCGCGCAGCTCCTCGACCCGGTCGGGGTCGGTGAAGATCGCGAGCTGCTGGATGAGGATCTCGGCGGCCTCGCGGAGCGCCGCCTGCGGCTCCACCGAGGAGTCGGTCTCCACGTCGAGCGTGAGCTTGTCGTAGTCCGTGCGCTGGCCGACGCGGGCCTGCTCGACCGCGTAGGCCACGCGGCGGACCGGGGAGAAGATGGAGTCGATCGGGATGACGCCGATGGGCTGGTCGGGCGACTTGTTGTCGTCGGCGGGGCGGTAGCCGCGCCCCTGGCCGATGGTGAGGTAGAGCTCGAGCTTGGTCTTCTTCTCGAGCGTCGCGATGTGCACGTCCGGGTTCAGGATCTCGACGCCGGCGGGCAGGTCGATGTCCTTCGCGGTGATGTCGCCCGGGCCGGTGACCACCAGCGGGGCCTCCACCTCGGTCGCGTCGGAGTGCATCTTGCAGACGATGTCCTTGAGGTTCAGCACGATGTCGGTGACGTCCTCGGTGACGCCCTTGATCGTGGAGAACTCGTGGGCCACGCCCTCGATGCGGACGCTGGTGACCGCGGCCCCCTGCAGCGAGGAGAGCAGCACGCGGCGCAGCGAGTTGCCGAAGGTGTAGCCGAACCCGCGGTCGAGGGGCTCGATCGTGAACGTGCCGCGGTTGTCCTCGACGGATTCGCTGGTGATCCGGGGAACCTGGAAGTCGAGCATGTGGTGTTCTCAGTTCTTCGTGGTGTGCCGCGCGGGCGGGCCGAGGGGAGCGCGGGGGTTCGGGGGCCCCGCCGCAGCGTCCTTCCTCGGTCTGTGGCGGGGCGGGTCTGCGGGTCCTTCGAGGCCTACTTGGAGTACAGCTCGACGATGAGCTGCTCCTGCACCGGAGCCGTGATCTCCCGGCGCTCGGGCTTGCGCAGGACCTTGGCGGTCAGCGCGTCGTGGTCGGCCTGCAGCCACGCCGGGACGGCGGCGGTGAGCTCCGTCGCGTCGCGGATGACCTGCTCGGCGGCCGTCTCCGCCTTCACGGCGATGACGTCGGCCTCGCGCACCTGGTAGCTCGGGATGTCCACCCGGCGGCCGTTGATCGTCCAGTGGCCGTGGCGGATGAGCTGGCGCGCCTGGCGGCGGGAGGCGGCGAAGCCGAGCCGCACGAGCACGTTGTCGAAGCGGCGCTCGAGCAGCGTCAGCAGGTTCTCGCCCGTGATGCCGTCGGTGCGCGACGCCTTGTCGTAGTACAGGCGGAACTGCTTCTCGAGCACGCCGTAGTAGCGGCGCGCCTTCTGCTTCTCGCGGAGCTGCACGCGGTACTCGCTCTGCTTCTGGCGGCCGCGGCCGTGGTCGCCCGGCGGGTACGCGCGGCGCTCGACGCCGCACTTGTCGGTCAGGCAGCGCTCGCCCTTCAGGAAGAGCTTGATGCCCTCACGGCGGCACTGCTTGCACTGGGGGGAGGTGTCTCGTGCCATGTGGGTTCCTAGACGCGGCGCCGCTTGCGGGGGCGGCAGCCGTTGTGGGCCTGCGGGGTGACGTCCTTGACGCCGGTGACCTCGAGCCCGGCGGCGGTGAGCGAGCGGATCGCGGTCTCGCGGCCCGAGCCGGCGCCCTTGGCGAAGACCTCCACCTTCTGGAGGCCCTGCTCGATGCCCTTGCGCGCCGCGGCGTCGGCGGTGACCTGCGCGGCGAACGGCGTCGACTTGCGGGAGCCCTTGAAGCCGGCGCCGCCGGCGGACTCCCAGGCGATGACGTT
>CAXSFZ010000071.1:0-4288 GCA_964236905.1 uncultured Solirubrobacteraceae bacterium
CGTGACCCTCTACACGGTCCAGTCGGTCAAGCGGAACGTCGCGACCTGGGTCGCCGTGGACGGCGGGATGAGCGACAACCTGCGGCCCATGCTCTACGGCGCGGCGTACGAGTGCGAGGTGGCGGACCGCTTCGGCGGGGACACGCCGTGCATCGTCACCGGGAAGCACTGCGAGTCCGGCGACGTGCTGGTGCGCGACGCGCGGCTCGCCGACCCCCGCGTCGGCGACGTGCTCGTCACCCCGGCCACCGGCGCCTACGGCTTCTCCATGGCCAACACCTACAACGGCCAGCCCCGCCCGCCCGTGGTGCTCGTCGCGGGCGGCCAGGCGCGCCTGGCCGTGCGGCGCGAGCGCCACGAGGAGCTCCACGCCCGTGACGTCTGATCCCGCGCCCTTCCGCGTCGGCCTGCTCGGCCACGGCACGGTCGGCGCCGCCTTCGCCCGGCTGCTGCCGCAGCGCGCCGACCAGATCGCCTTGCTCACCGGCCTGCGCCCGGAGCTCACCGGGGTGGTGACCACGAGCCGCGGGAGCTTCGCGGAGGTGCTCGCGGGCGCCGACCTCGTCGTCGAGCTGATCGGCGGGCTCGACCCCGCGCGGGAGTGGGTCATCGAGGCGATGCGGGCCGGCCGCCACGTGGTCACCGCGAACAAGCAGCTGCTCTCCCACCACGGCGAGGAGCTGTGGGCCATCGCCCGGGAGCACGGGGTGCAGCTGCGCTTCGAGGCGGCGGTGGCGGGCGTGGTCCCGGTCATCCGCGTGCTGCAGGAGACGTTGGCCGGCGCGCACGTGGAGCGCGTCACCGGGATCGTCAACGGCACGACGAACTACATCCTGAGCCAGATGGCGCAGACCGGCGCGAGCTACGCCGCGGCGCTGGCCGAGGCGCAGGCGCTGGGCTACGCCGAGGCCGACCCGACCGACGACGTGACGGGCCGGGACGCCGCCGCCAAGATGGCGATCCTCGCCCGCCTGGCCTTCGACACCCCGGTCCACATCGACCAGGTGAGCTTCGAGGGCATCGAGCGCATCACCCCCGAGGACCTCCAGTACGCGCACGACCTCGGCCTCGGGCTGAAGCTCATCGGGACGGCCGAGCGCGTGGGGGAGGGCATCGCGGTCTCCGTCCACCCCGCGTTCCTCTACGGCGGCCACCCGCTCGCCTCGGTCAACGGGCCCTTCAACGCGGTGACGATCGAGTCGCCGGACATCACCGAGATCACCCTGAGCGGGCCCGGCGCGGGCGGCCCGCAGACCGCGAGCGCCGTCCTCGGCGACCTGGTGAGCGCGATGATCCCGCCCGCCTCCACCCCCGAGCCGAGCGCGTCGCTGCCGGTGGTCGCCGACGTGGAGAGCTCGTTCTACCTGCACCTCGAGGTCGCCGACCGGCCCGGGGTGCTCGCCCAGGTGGCCCAGCTCCTCGGCCTCCAGGGCGCGAGCGTGCGTTCCGTGGTGCAGAAGGGGCTCGGGGACAACGCGCGGCTGGTCATGGTGGTCCACCCGCTGCTCGAGTCGCGCTTCTACGCCGCGGTCGAGCTGATCGCGGGGCTCGACTTCGTCCGCTCCACCCCCCGGGCGATCCGCGTCATCGAGGAGGAGTACCAGTGAGCGCGCCGGAGCCCTGCCGGGCCCGGGGCGGCCACGGCCACCCCGGGCTCATCCACCGCTTCCTGGACCGCCTGCCGTTCGAGGCGAGCGACCCGATCGTCACGCTGCAGGAGGGCTCCACGCCGCTCGTGCTCGCCGAGCGGGTCTCCGAGCGCGTGGGCGCCGAGGTGTTCCTCAAGATCGAAGGAGCCAACCCGACGGGCTCCTTCAAGGACCGCGGGATGTGCTGCGCGGTGACCGCCGCCCGCCGCGAGGGCGCGGAGACGGTGATCTGCGCCTCCACGGGCAACACCGCCGCGAGCGCCGCCGCCTACGCGGCGCGCGGCGGCCTGCGCTGCGCCGTCCTGGTCCCGGACGGCAAGATCGCGGCGGGCAAGCTCGCGCAGGCGCTGATGCACGGCGCGCGCGTCATCGCGCTGCGGGGGAACTTCGACCAGGCGCTGGAGCTCGTGCGCGAGCTCACCCGGCGCCACCCGATCGCGCTGGTCAACTCGGTCAACCAGTACCGCCTGGAGGGGCAGAAGACGGCGGCGATCGAGCTCGTGGAGGAGCTCGGGGGCCTCGACGCGCTCGGCATCCCGGTCGGCAACGCGGGCAACATCACCGCCTACTGGAAGGGCTTCGAGGAGGTCGGCCACCGCCCGACGCTGCTCGGCTTCCAGGCCGAGGGCGCCGCGCCGCTCGTGCTCGGCCGCCGCGTCGAGCACCCGGAGACGGTCGCGAGCGCCATCCGCATCGGCAACCCCGCGCGCTGGGAGGAGGCGATGGCGGCGATGACCCAGTCCGCGGGGCGCATCGAGGCGGTCTCCGACGCCGAGATCCTCGACGCCTACCGCTTCCTGGCCGCCCACGAGGGGGTCTTCTGCGAGCCGGCCAGCGCCGCCTCGGTCGCCGGCCTGCTCAAGTACGGCGCCGGCGACGCGCGGCGGATCGCCTGCGTGCTCACCGGCCACGGCCTGAAGGACCCGCAGACCGCGATGGAGCAGTCGGGCTCCGTCGTGCCCTGCGAGCCCGACATGGCGGCGGTCGAGCGCGCCGTGCTGGGCTGAGGGGCCGGAGCCCGCGGCGGCCCGCGGCGGTCCCCCGGGGGCTCGCCGCGCCGGCCCCGCCGTCTAGGTTCCCGCGGGATGCAGCGCCGCCGCACCGTCCGCGTCCCCGCCTCCAGCGCCAACCTCGGGCCGGGGTTCGACTGCTTCGCGGCCGCGCTGGCGCTCCACATGGAGCTCGAGGTCGAGGAGACGGGGTGCTTCGGGGTCGAGACCGAGCTCGCGATCGCCACGGACCGCCGCAACCTCGCGGTCCGCGGGTTCGAGCGGCTCCACGCTCCCGACCGGTTCACGTTCCGCATCCGCTCGGACATCCCGCTCACCGGCGGCCTGGGGACGAGCGCGGCCGCCTACGTCGCCGGCCTGCTGGCCGCGGACTCGATCTTCGAGCTCGACGCGGACCTGCTCGCGCACGCGACCGCCCTCGAGGGCCACCCCGACAACGTCGCGGCTGCGCTCCGCGGCGGGTTCGTGGTCTGCGCGGACGGCGAGGCCACGCGCTTCGAGCCGCCGGCGGGGCTCGAGGCGGTGCTCCTCGTCCCCCACCGGGCGGTCCGCACCGTCCACGCCCGCGCCGTGCTGCCGCCCGAGGTGCCGCTGCGCGACGCCGTGTTCAACGTGGCGCACGGCGCGCTGCTCACGCTCGGGCTGGTCCGGGGGGACTGGGAGCTGGTCGCCCGCGGCCTGCAGGACCGCCTCCACCAGCCGCGGCGCGCCGGCCTCTACCCTCGCTCCGCCGTGCTCGTGAGCCGTGCGCGTGAGCTCGGCGCCCTGGGCGCGACGATCTCCGGCGCCGGGCCGACCGTCCTGTTCTGGGTGCACCACGAGCAGACGAGCCGGCTCGTGGAGGCGCTGGGGGAGGAGGCCGAGGGCTGGGCCGAGGTCCGGCGGGTGGCCTTCGAGGGCGCGGGCGCCTGGGTGGCGGACCTCTGAGGGCGGCGCGCCGGCTTCTAGGAGGCCGAGGGCGCGGCCGGCAGGTGCGCGCGCAGCTGCCGGCGCGCCGCCGCGAAGCCCAGGCGGCCGAGGAGCTCGTCGCCCAGGCGCAGGTAGTCCTCGCCGAGGTCCGGGCGGTGCTGCAGGATCGAGACGGCCCGCTCGGCCGAGCCCGCGTAGGCGATCGAGGGCCGGATGGTCTGCGTGAAGAGCTTGTCGCCGACGTGCTCGCGCAGCGCGTCGAAGGCCTCGCGCGAGTGGACCGTGCGCATGTCGGCGATGTTGAGGAAGACCCCCAGCCACTCGAGGTCGGGGTTCAGGCCGTCGCGGGCGAGCTCGATGACCTCGAGCGCCTGCTCGACGCCCTGGAGGGCGAAGTACTGCGCCTCGGAGGAGAGCAGGGCGAAGTCGGCGGCCACGAGCGCGTTGACCGTCAGGAGCCCGAGGGCCGGCGGGCAGTCCACCAGGACGACGTCGTAGGGGTCCTCGACCTTCTTGAGCGCCTTGCGGAGGGTCAGCTCGCGGCCCATCTTGCCGGCCAGGGTGAGCTCGGCCTCGGCCAGCGAGAGGTTCGCGGGCATGAGGTCGTCGTGGACGGCCTGCTTGGCCGGGGCGCGCCCCGCGAGCACGTCGCCGATCGTCGGGTCCGCGTCGGGCGCCACGTCGAAGTAGTCCGACAGGTTGCCCTGCGGGTCGAGGTCG